>BNBA01000035.1 GCA_014654535.1 Xanthomonas boreopolis | reverse complement strand
TCCGCCGCTTGGCCCGTGACTACGAACGCCTGCCTGAAACCCTCGCAGGACTCCACTTCGTCGTCTTCACCATCCTCATGCTCAGTAATGCCGCTTCGATACTTCAAAGTTCATAACACGCTCTAGCGGCTCGTCGTTGGTTCCGCCATCTGTTTCTTCACGCTGTCTCTGCGGTCGTCCCGGCGAAGGCGGGGAACCCAGTGGCTGTTCCCTTCTCCCCCTTGGGAGGAGATGGCGCGAAGCGCCGGGTGAGGGTACGGGCGAAGCCTCGCGATCTCTCCATCGTCATCCCCGCGAAGGCGGGGACGAAGGGCTGCTGCTTGCGAGCCACTGGCCCGCGCGATACTGAACGCCATCGGGTCATGTCCGATGGCGGGGATGCGAAGACCCAGCGCCTTCCGGACAGCGTGCAGTGGGCGTTGCGGGACTCGACCTTCGCGGAAGCGACGGCAGGTTTTCCCGCGGCACGCGCAAGCCACGGACCGGCGGCTTGCCGGTCATGGGCAGCCGTGGCGACTCGGGAGGCGCTCAGTCCCCGGCCGGGGCCGGGCAGTCGCCTTCGCGGCGCATCAGCTTGCTCAGGCGCGAACGGTTTTCCAGGCATTCGCGGTGGGCGGCTTCGGCGGCTTGCCTGGCGGCGGCGCGGGTGGCGTTGCTGCGCTGGTCCTGCAGGCGCGCGACCGCGGCGCGGATCTGCGGCATCGCCGCCATCGCGGCGCGCTCGCCTTCCAGGATCGCGGCGTTGCGCTGGGCGAAGTCGGCCGCGCCGATGTCCAGCACCTTAGGCCGGATCACGATGTCGGCGCGCTTGAGCTCGGCTTCGCCCAGGCGCTGGCCCATGATCGCGATCGACTGGTTCACGGTGCCGAGCAGGTCGCCCGGCGCCTTGCCGCTGGCCTTGCTGGAAATGTCCACGGCGACGACGAACTCGGCGCCGAGCTGGCGCGCGGCGTCCACCGGCACCGGGCTGACCACGCCGCCGTCGACGTAGTGGTACTGGCCGATCGTCACCGGCTCGAACACGCCGGGAATGCTGCTCGAGGCGCGTACCGCCTGGCCGGTGTTGCCGCGCACGAACACGGTGCGCTCGCCGTCCTCCAGGCGGGTGGCGACCGCGGCGAACGGCTTGGCGAGCTTGTCGATCGGCTTGCCGCCGACCTGCTGGTTGACGTAGTCCTGCAGCTTCTGGCCCTGCACCAGGCCGCCGGAGAACAGGCGCACGTCGCGGATGCTGGCCTGGTCCAGCGCCACCGCCTTCTCCTGCATCTGGAAGGCGTCCATGCCGCTGGCATAGAGCGCGCCGACCACGCTGCCGGCGCTGGTGCCCGAGACCACGACCGGGGCGAAGCCATTGGCTTCCAGCATCTTGATCACGCCGATGTGGGCGAAGCCCTTGGCGGCGCCGCCGCCGAGCGCGATGCCGATCTTGACCGGCTTGGCCTGCGTCGCGGGGACGGGCGGGGCGGACGGCGGCGGTTCCGGGCGCGCGTTGCCGCCGCAGCCGGCAAGCAGGCAGGTCAGGGAGGCGGCCAGCAAGGGAAGCAACAGGGAGCGCGCGCGCATCGTGGGCAGCGGAAATGGACGGAACAGGCGCGGCAGCATACCGGCTGCGCGGCGGCGATTCACCGGCGCGGGCGCGGGAAGACGGCGCCCGCGCCGGTGGGGCTTCAGAAACGGTTGTCGCCGTCGAGGATGCGGCCCAGCCCGCCCAGGATCGAGCCCTCGCCGCGGTCCTGGCCGCCGCCCTGCGGCGCGGCGGCGAGCATGCGCCCGGCCATGCGCGAGAACGGCAGCGATTGCAGCCAGACCTTGCCCGGGCCGGTGAGCGTGGCCAGGAACACGCCCTCGCCGCCGAAGAACATGCTCTTGAGCCCGGCGACGCGGCGCACGTCCATGTCGACCGTGGGGTGGTAGCCGACCACGCAGCCGGTGTCCACGTCGATGCGCTCGCCGGCGGCGAGTTCGCGCTCGACCACGGTGCCGCCGGCGTGCACGAACACCCAGCCGTCGCCCTCGAGCTTCTGCATGATGAATCCCTCGCCGCCGAACAGGCCGGTGAGGATCTTGCGCTGGAAGGCGATGCCGAGCTGCACGCCGCGCGCGCCGGCCAGGAAGCTGTCCTTCTGGCAGATCAGCCGGCCGCCGTGGTCGGCCAGGTTGATCGCCAGCACCGTGCCGGGATACGGGGCGGCGAAGGCGACCTTGGCCTTGCCGCTGCCGGTATGGGTGTAGACGGTGGTGAACAGGCTCTCGCCGGTGACCACGCGCTTGCCGGCCGACAGCAGCTTGTCCATGAGGCCGCCGGAGCCGCCCTGGCCGCTGTGCGAACCGTCGCCGAACACCGTGTCCATCTGCACCGCGGAATCCTTGTACATCAGCGCGCCGGCCTCGCCGATCGCGCTCTCGCCGGGGTCGAGTTCCACTTCGACGAACTGCATGTCGTTGCCGATGATGCGGAAGTCGATCTCGTCGGCGCGCCGGCCGCTGCCGGTCAGCGGCGGCGGCACGCCCGGGCCGGCGGCGGCGCCGAGTTCGGGGATCTCGCGAACCGGCTTCCAGCCGCCCATGCCCTCGCGCCAGCCCATCGCGCCGGGGTTGAGACGGGCATGCTGGCGCGCGGCGTCGTCGTCGAGCGGCCCGATGCGCTCGGAATGTCCGGGGACGTGGAAGTACCACTGGGCCATGGCGAAGCTCCTGGTGTGCGATGGCGCGAGTCTAGGCACGCCGACGTGACCGTCGCCATCTGCCCGAAGTCATGGGTAAGGCGGCGGTGAGCGACACTCGCAGAAGCCGCTCCCACAAAAGCCGCTTCTGCACGGATTCCACGGTGCTTAAAGCCCGCCGGGGCGAGTCAGCTCCCGACCACCGCCATGTAACGCCCGTTCTCCTGCTGCACCCGCACCGGGCCGTCGAACACCGCCGAGAGCTTCTCGTCGGTCAGCAGGGCATCGCGCTCGCCGTCGGCGAAGATGCGCCCGGCGCGCAGCAGGATCACCCGCTCGATCTCCGGCACGATCTCCTCGATGTGGTGGGTCACCAGCACCAGCGTGATGCCCTGCTGGGCGAGGTGGCGCATGGTGTCGACCAAGTGCTGGCGCGCGATCAGGTCCAGCCCGGTGGACGGCTCGTCCAGCAGCAAGGCCTGCGGACGGTTGACCAGCGCGCGCGCGATCAGCACGCGCCGGGTCTCGCCGGCCGACAGTTCGGCGTACGGGCGGTGCAGCAGCGGCAGCGCGCGGGCCAGGGCCAGGGCCTCGGCGGCGCGTTCGCGCATGGCCTCGGTGACCTCGCGGTGGGCCGGCACCACGTAGCTGGCGAAGAAGCCGGACAGCACCGCGTTCTCCACCGTCAGCCCCGGCATGTCGGCCAGGTTGACGCTGAGGTCGCCGGTGACGATGCCCAGCTGCGAGCGCAGCCGGTCCACCTGCCAGCGGGTCTGGCCCATCACGCTCACCGGCGGCCTGGCCGACGCCTCGTTCCCGACCCGCGCCAGCGGGTACAGCTCGCGGGTGATCAGCTTGATGAAGGACGACTTCCCGCACCCGTTGGGGCCGAGGATCGCGGTGTGCTGGCCGGCGTCGATGCGCAGGCTGAGTTCGTGCAGGACCTTGACCTGGCCGCGCATCACGCTGGCGCGGTCGAGCTCGATCAGGGGCGGCGGAATGGCGACGGCACTGGCGGCAACGGACATGAATGCGGGGTCTGGGGTATCGGGAAGGGGCCGCCTGAACGACATACGCCGGCGACGGGTGAAGTTTGCCGCCATTCGCCCCATGATGTCTTCTCCCCCGCGCCACCGAATGCCGCCCGCCGGCCAGGAGTCTTCCGCATGTTGCCCGACCCGATCATCCACTTCCTCACCGGCGGACTGCTGGCGCCGGGTTGGTGGGGCATGCTCGCGGTGCTGCTGGTGTTCACCCAGCTGACGATCTTCTCGGTGACGCTGTACCTGCATCGCAGCCAGGCCCATCGCGGCGTGGACTTCCATCCGGCGCTGGCGCACTTCTTCCGCTTCTGGACCTGGCTGACCACCTCGATGATCACTCGCGAATGGGTGGCCATCCACCGCAAGCACCACGCCAAGGTCGAGACCGAGGAAGACCCGCACAGCCCGCAGACCAAGGGCATCGGCCGCGTGTTCTGGCGCGGCGTGGAGCTGTACCGCGAGGCGCGCGGGATGCGCGGGGACATCGAGCAGTACGGCAAGGGCGCGCCGGACGACTGGATCGAGCGCCGCCTCTACACGCCGCACGCCAACCTCGGCCCGGTGCTGCTGTTCGCGGTCAACGCGCTGCTGTTCGGCCTGCCCGGCGTGGCCCTGTGGGCGATCCAGATGGCCTGGATCCCGTTCTGGGCGGCCGGCGTGGTCAACGGCCTCGGCCACTGGTGGGGCTACCGCAACTTCGAGTCGGCCGATACCTCCACCAACCTCACCCCGTGGGGCGTGTGGATCGGCGGCGAGGAACTGCACAACAACCACCACGCCTTCCCCAGCTCGGCGCGCTTCTCGATGCGGCGCTGGGAGTTCGACATCGGCTGGGCCGCGATCCGCCTGCTGGAGGCGCTGCGCCTGGCCAAGGTGTTGCGCGTGGCGCCCAAGCTCGACATCCGCCCCAACATCGCCGTGCCCGATGCCGACACGCTGCGCGCGCTGCTCTCGCACCGCTTCCAGGCGATGACCGACTACCAGCGCAACGTGATCGCCCCGGCGCTGAAGGAAGAAGCCGCCGCCGCCGGCGCCAAGTTGCGCCAGCTGCTGCCGCGGCGCCTGCGCAAGGGCCTGGTCGACGACGGCCGCTGGCTGCAGCCGGATGCGCGCGAGCAGCTGCGTACCTGGGTCGAGCAGCGCCCGCGCATGCGCACCCTGGTCGAGTACCGCGCGCGCCTGTCCGCACTGCTGGAGGCGCGCAGCCACGACGCGGCCGAGCGCCTGCGCCAGCTGCAGCAGTGGTGCCACGAGGCCGAGGCCAGCGGCATCGCCGCGCTGCAGGCCTATGCCGCGCGCCTGAAGGGCTACGCCTTGCGCACCGCGTGACGCGCGTCCGCGCCGATGCCCGCAGCGCCTACGAACGCCGCCCCGGGCGGCGTTCGTCGTTCGGGGCATGGCTGCTGCTGGGCGTGGCGGGCCTCGCCTGCGGCCAGGTCGCCGACACCGGCGACTACCTGCGGCGCATGGACCGCGACGGCGATGGCCGGGTCAGCCTCGAGGAATACCTGGACTGGATGACGTATGCCTTCGACCAGCGCGATCGCAACCGCGACGGCATGCTCGACGCCAGCGAACTGCCTGGCGGGCGCGGCAAGCCGGTGACGCGCGAACAGCATCGCGCCGCGCTGGCCGACCGCTTCCGCAAGCAGGACGCCGACGGCGACGGCCATCTCAGTGCGAGGGAGTTGCTGGCGCCGCCGCGCTGAGGGGCTCCGGGGCGACCGCCTGCCATCGCCGAGCGCGGCCACGGTCCAGGCGCCGTGATGCCGTCGCAATCCGCTGACGGCACTTTCACGCTCACTCCCCAAGGATGCACGCCATGCATCCTGCGTCTTCCTCCTCCGATCCGCGCGGCAGCCAACGAGAAGACGGCCTGCTCGCCGCATTCGTGCAGGCGCGCGGTTTGACCGCGCGGCTCGCCGCGCCGCTCAGCGCCGAGGACGCGATGGTGCAGAGCATGGAGGACGCCAGTCCCGCCAAGTGGCACCTGGCGCATACGACCTGGTTCTTCGAGCGCTTCGTGCTGCGGTCCGATCCGCGCTACCGGCCGTTCGAGCCGGCATGGGACTACCTGTTCAACAGCTACTACCAGAGCGTCGGGCCGATGCATGCGCGGCCGCGCCGCGGCCTGCTCTCGCGGCCGTCGCTGCAGCAGGTGCGCGACTATCGCAGCGCCGTGGAAGAAGCGGTGATCGAACGCCTGCAGCGGGGCGCGCTCGACGCGGATGCGCTCGACATCGTGCAGCTCGGCATCCAACACGAGCAACAACACCAGGAGCTGCTGCTCACCGACATCAAGCATGCGCTGTGGAGCAACCCGCTGCAGCCGGCCTACCGCGACGACCTGCGCCTGCCGCGCGCCGGGACGTCCACGCTGCGCTGGCTGCCGCGCGGCGAACGCATCGCGCAGATCGGCGCCGACGCGTGGCCGGCCGCGGCCTCGTTCGCCTACGACAACGAATCGCCGCGCCATCGGGTGCTGGTGCCGGCGCACGCGCTGGCGAGCCGGCCGGTCAACAACCGCGAGTACCAGGACTTCGTCGACGACGGCGGCTACGCGCAGCCGTCGCTGTGGCTCAGCGACGGCTGGGCCGCGGTGCAGGCGCAGGGTTGGCGGCGGCCGCTGTACTGGCATGAGGACGGCCTGCGCGAGTTCACGCTGGGCGGCTGGCGCGAACGCGACCCGGACGCCCCGGTGTGCCACCTGAGCCTGTTCGAGGCGGATGCGTTCGCGCGCTGGGCCGGCGCGCGGCTGCCGACCGAAGCCGAGTGGGAGCAGGCCGCGACCGGCGTGGCGGTGCACGGCAACTTCGTCGAGGACGAGCTGCTGCACCCGGTGTCGGTGCCGGCCAGCGACGCCGGCCTGCAGCAGCTGTACGGCAACGTCTGGGAGTGGACCGGCAGCGCCTATCTTCCCTATCCCGGGTTCCGGCCGTGGCAGGGGGCGCTGGGCGAGTACAACGGCAAGTTCATGAACGCCCAGTGGGTGTTGCGCGGCGGCAGCTGCGCGACGCCGCGCGAGCATGTCCGCGCCAGCTATCGCAACTTCTTCCAACCTGCCGCGCGCTGGCAGTTCGCCGGCGTGCGCCTGGCCAGGGACCTGGCATGAGTGCAGCCGCCTTTGCCGGGCGCGCCCCGGTGACGTTGACCGACCTCCACCCGCGCCCGGACGACATCGCCGCCGATGCGGTGGCCGGCCTTTCGCGCACGCCCAAGCACCTGCCGTCCAAGTATTTCTACGACGCGGAAGGGTCGCGCCTGTTCGAGGCGATCACGCGCCAGCCGGAGTACTACCCGACCCGGACGGAACTGGCGCTGCTGGACGCGCGCATGCCGGCGATCGCGCAGGCGATCGGGCCGGGCGCGCACGTGGTCGAGTACGGCAGCGGCAGCGGCCGCAAGACCGAGCGGTTGCTGGAGGGATTGATCGACCCGGTGGCCTATACGCCGGTGGAGATCTCGCGCACGGCGGTGCTGGAAGCCACCGAGCGGCTGGCCGGGCGCTTCCCGCAGCTGGAGATGCTGCCGGTCTGCGGCGATTTCACCCGGCCCCTGCAGTTGCCGCAGGCGCGCCGGCACGCGCGGCGCATGCTGATGTTCTTTCCCGGTTCCACGATCGGCAACTTCACCGACGCCGAGGCGGTGCGCCTGCTCGACGCGATGCGCAGGAGCATGGGGCGCGACGGCGCGGCGCTGATCGGCATCGACCTGGTCAAGGACCCGGCGCTGATCGAGGCGGCCTACAACGACGCGGCCGGCGTCACCGAGCGCTTCACCCTGAACCTGCTGGAACGCCTCAACCGCGAGGTGGGCAGCGACTTCGACGTGGATGCGTTCGCGCACCGCGCGGTGTACGTGCGCGAACGCGAGCGCATCGAGACCGCCCTGGTCAGCCGGCGCGCGCAGACGGTGCACCTGGCCGGGCGCGGCTTCCGGTTCGAGGAAGGCGAGGCGATGCTGGTCGAGTACAGCCAGAAGTACAGCGACGACCACTTCGCCGAACTGGCCGCGATCGCCGGCCTGCGCGTCACCCATGGCTGGAACGATCCGCGCGACTGGATGGGGCTGCGGCTGCTGCGGCCGTCGTGACCGGCGGCCGGTGACGTCTCCCGTTCGTTCGATGGCATCGGGCGGATGCCACCGAACGCGGGCGCGGCGGCTCAGGCCGCCTGCACGATGTGCAAGGCCTTGGGGTTGCGCCACTGCGCCAGCAAGGCGGCCTCGCGCGCCTTGGCTTCCTTGAGGTGCGCCTCCTTGACGTGGCCGTAGCCGCGGATGTGTTCCGGGATGCCGGCGATCTGCGCGGCCAGGCCGACGTTGTCGGCGTCGAGCTTCTCCAGCAGCGACGCCACGGTGGCCGCGTAGTCGGCGATCAGCTGGCGTTCGAGGCGGCGCTCGGCGGTGTAGCCGAACACGTCCAGCCGGGTGCCGCGCAGCTTCCTGAGCCGGGCCAGCCACTTGAACGCGGTGAACATCCAGGGGCCGTACTCGCGCTTGACCAGGCGGCCATCCGCATCGCGCTTGGCGAACAGCGGCGGGGCCAGGTTGAAGCGGACCTGATAGTCGCCTTCGAACTGCTGCTCCAGCTGGCGCTGGAACTCGCCGCTGGTGTAAAGCCGCGCCACTTCGTACTCGTCCTTGTAGGCCATCAGCTTGAAGTAGTAGCGCGCCACCGCCTCGGTCAGGGCGGTCGAGCCGGGGGCGCGCCGCGCTTCCGCGTCGCGCACGCGCTCGACCAGCGCGCGGTAGCGCGCCGCGTAGGCCGCATCCTGGTAGTCGGCCAGGAAGGCCGCGCGCCGCTCGATCGCCTCGTCCAGGGAGCGCGACAGGCGCTGGTCGTCGAGCGGCGCGTACATCCCTTCGGCATCGTTGGCGGCCGGCGGGCGGTGCGCGTCCTGCACGCCTCCGCCAGGCGCGCCGGCCAGGCCGGCCGCGCGCTGCACCGCCGGCAGGTCGATCGCGGCCAGCCGGCCCCATGCGAACGCCTGCTTGTTCATCGCCACCGCGGCGCCGTTGAGTTCGATCGCGCGCATCAGCGCGGCGAACGACACCGGCACCAGGCCGAGCTGCCAGGCGTAGCCGAGCATGAACAGGTTGGTGGCGATCGCGTCGCCCAGCAGCGCGGTGGCCAGCTGGGTGGCGTCGAGCAGCAGCGGATCGCGCCCGCCCAGCGCCACGCGCACGCCGGCGACGATCTCCGCGGCCGGGAACTGCATGTCCGGACGCGTGGTGAAGGTGCCCGGCATCGCCTCGTAGGTGTTGAGCACGACCTGCGAGCGGCCGGCGCGCACCTTCGACAGCGCCGAGTAGTCGTTGACCACGACCATGTCGCAGCCCAGCACCAGGTCGGCCTCGCCGGCGGCGATGCGCACCGCGTGCAGCTCCTGCGGGCTTCGCGCGATCCGGAAGTGGGTGGTCACCGCGCCGCCCTTCTGCGCCAGCCCGGTCTGGTCGAGCACGGTCGCGCCCTTGCCTTCCAGGTGCCCGGCCATGCCGAGCAGCGCGCCGATCGTCACCACGCCGGTGCCGCCCACGCCGGTGATCAGGATGTTCCAGGGCCGCGCGAGGTCGCTGCGGAACGCCGGGTCGGGCAGGTGCTCCAGCAGCGCGTTCGCATCGTCCTTCCTGCCCTTGCGCAGCCGCCCGCCGTGCACGGTGACGAAACTCGGGCAGAAGCCGGACACGCAGGAGAAATCCTTGTTGCAATTGGACTGGTCGATCTCGCGCTTGCGCCCGAACTCGGTCTCCTTCGGCAGCACCGACACGCAGAAGCTCTTCTCGCCGCAATCGCCGCAGCCTTCGCAGACCAGCGAGTTGACCAGGGCGCGCTTGGCCGGATCGGGCAGCTTGCCGCGCTTGCGGCGGCGGCGCTTCTCGGTGGCGCAGGTCTGGTCGTAGATCAGGATCGACACGCCCTTGACCTCGCGCAGGCGCTTTTGCACCTCGTCGAGCTCGGCGCGGTCGTGGAATTCCACGTCGGCCGGGAACAGCTCGCGGCGGCGCGTCCACTTGCCGATGTCGTCGGACACCAGCACGATGGCGTGGATGCCCTCGGCGCGCATCTGGTGGGCGATGTCCGGCACGGTCAGCGTGCCGTCCACCGGCTGGCCGCCGGTCATCGCCACCGCGTCGTTGTAGAGGATCTTGTAGGTGATGTTGACGCCGGTGGCCACCGATTGGCGGATCGCCAGCGTGCCGCTGTGGAAATAGGTGCCGTCGCCGAGGTTCTGGAATACGTGCGGCGTGGTCGTGAACGGCGCCTGCCCGGACCAGGACACGCCTTCGCCGCCCATGTGGGTGAAGGTGTCGGTGCGCCGGTCCATCCACGTCACCATGTAGTGGCAGCCGATGCCGCCCATCGCGCGCGAGCCTTCCGGCACCACGGTCGAGGTGTTGTGCGGGCAACCGGAGCAGTAGTGCGGCACGCGCGGGAAATGCGCGCGCGGCAGCGCCATCTCCGCTTCCTTCTGCTCCATCCAGCGCAGCCGCTGCTCGATCGATTCGCTGTCGAAGAAGCGCTGGACGCGCTTGCCGATCACTGCGGCGATGGTGGCCGGGGTCAACTCGCCGGTCGACGGCAGGATCCACTCGCCCCGTTCGTCGTACTTGCCGACGATGCTCGGGCGGGAGCCCCAGGCGGCCGGCCAGTTGTAGAACAGCTCCTTCATCTGCGACTCGATGAAGGCCTTCTTCTCCTCGACCACCACGATGTCCTCGAGCCCGCGCGCGAACGCGGCGATGCCCTGCGGCTCCAGCGGCCAGGTCATGCCGACCTTGTAGAGCCGGATGCCGATGTCGGCGCAGGCGCGCTCGTCCAGGCCCAGGTACTCCAGCGCCTGCAGCACGTCCAGGTAGCTCTTGCCGGTGGTGACGATGCCCAGCCGCGCCCGCGGCGAGTCCATCACCGTCCGGTCGATGCCGTTGGCGCGCGCGAACGCCTGCGCCGCCTTGACCGCGTAGCGGTGCAGGCGCATCTCCTGCTCCAGCGGCGGGTCGGGCCAGCGGATGTTCAACCCGCCCGGCGGCAGCTCGAAGTCCTCCGGCAGCACGATCCGGCGCGCGAACGGGTCCACGTCCACCGAGGCCGAGGACTCCACGGTCTCGGCGATGGTCTTGAAGCCCACCCAGCGCCCGGTATACCGGCTCATCGCCCAGCCGACCAGGCCGAGGTCGAGGATGTCCTGCACGCCGGCCGGATTGAGCACCGGCATCATCGCGCTGACGAACTCCTCCTCGCTGCCGTGCGGCAGCGAGGAGCTGCGGCAGGCGTGGTCGTCGGCGGCCAGCGCCAGCACGCCGCCATGCGGCGAGGTCCCGGCGGCATTGCCGTGCTTGAACACGTCGCCGCTGCGGTCCACGCCCGGCCCCTTGCCGTACCACATGCCGAACACGCCATCGACGGTGGCGCCGGGGAACAGCGGCACCTGCTGCGTGCCCCACACCATCGTCGCCGCCAGGTCCTCGTTGAGGCCCGGCGTGAACTTCACCTTGGCCGCCTCCAGGTGCTTGCGCGCGCGCCACAGCTCCAGGTCGAACCCGCCCAGCGGGCTGCCGCGGTAGCCGCTGATGAAGCCGGCGGTATCGAGCCCGGCCGCGTCGTCGCGCAGGCGCTGCATCAACGGCAGCCGCACCAGCGCCTGCACGCCGCTCAGGTAGATGCGGCCGTCGGTGCGGGTGTACTTGTGCTCGAGCGTGTAGTCCGCATCCACAGTGCCGGGCGCCGGGGTGACGGCAGGGGAAGGCGGCGTGGATTCGGCGATGCTGGTCATGGCGTTCCCGGTGGGGTGGCGGGCGGGAACCTCGACTCGATGGAGATCCCCCGTGACCGCGGGATTGTAACAGCGCGTATTTTTCGTCCTGGGGCCGTGTGCTCACTCTGCTGGGTTAGGATGGGCCCGGGAGGAGCTTTGCCGCAGGTGCTAGGGGGAAGAGATCGTGAAAGTTGCAAATGCATGGGCCTGGACATGGGCCCTGCTGGGGCTCGCCTGCTTCGGGGTGCAGGCGCAGGGTTTGCCCAAGCCCAAGGAGTTCTACTTCGACGAGGACAGGTCGACGACGCGCGCGATCGTGGCCGTGCCGGGCCAGGGCGACGCCGTGGTCGACCGGCTCGCCTCGATCGTGCAGCGCGACCCGCGCGCGGTGGAGGCGCGCGTGCAACTGGCCGGCATCGCGTTCCGCAGCGGCCGCCGCGAGCTCGGCGAGCAGCTCTACCGCGCGGCGATCGAGAGCATGTCCAGCAACAGCCAGCAATACCGGACGGTGATCTGGAACTACGGTTGGGACCTGCTGCGCGTCGGCGACGCCGCCAGGGCCGTCGAGCAATGGGCCTTGCTGGCCAACGGCCGCCCGGCCACGCCGGAGTGGCTGCCGCCGACGCTCGCGCTCGGGCTGTGGCGCGCCGGCCGCAAGGACGAGGCCCTGCAGTGGTACGGCGCGGCGATGCGTACCTGGCCGGACAAGTGGGGCAACGGCGCCAATCTCGCCACGCAGCTGCCGGACTGGAGCGAGGCCGATCGCGCCACGCTGGCCGACGTGCTGGCGGCCTGGCAAGCCAATCCGCCGGCCTGGCCGTGAGGCGTGCCCGGCCGGCACCGGCCGGGCGGACGCGTATGCGATCCTGAGTTCCCCCACGCTCCCGTCGTACCGCTGACATGGCTTTCGATGCATTCGCGCTGATCCTGGCGATGCTGGCGCTTGGCCTGCTGTTCGCTCGCCTGCGCGCCTTGCCGGAGAACACCGCCGACGTGCTCAACCGCGTCGTGCTGTACGTGTGCCTGCCCGCTTCTGTGCTGACCTACGTGCCGCGCCTGCACCTGGACGGCGCCCTGGCCGGCGTCGTGGCCACGCCGTGGCTGCTGGCCGCCGCCGCGACCGGGCTGGTGGCGCTGTGCACGCGACTGTTCGGCTTCCGCCGCGAGGAGCACGCGGCGTTGCTGATGTGCGTGGTGTTCACCAATTCCAGCTTCATCGGCTTCCCGATGGTGCGCGCGCTGCTCGGCGACGCCGCGCTGCCCTACGCGGTCGTGTACGACCAGTTCGGCACGTTCGTGCTGCTGTCCACCTACGGGCTGTACGTGCTGGCGCGCTACAGCGGCGACACGCCGCCGAGCGCGCGCGCGATCGTGTGGCGGGTGGCGCGGTTCCCGCCGCTGTGGGCGCTGGTGTTCGCCGCCACGCTGATGCCGGAACAGCCGCCGGCATGGATCGGCGCGGCGCTGAAGAGCCTGGCCGACGCGATGCTGCCGCTGGTGATGCTGGCGGTGGGGTTCTCGCTGCAGCTGCGCCTGCCGGCCGACGAGCTCAAGCCGCTCGGCATCGGCCTGCTGCTCAAGCTGGTGCTGGTGCCGGTGCTGTCGGTGCCGCTGTCGTGGGCGCTCGGCCTGCATGGCCTGATGCTCCAGGCCAACGTGCTGGAGACGGCGATGCCGACGATGATCACCGCCGCCGCGCTGGCGATCTCGCACCGGCTCGCCCCGCGTCTGGCCGCGGCGATGGTCGGCTACAGCATCCTGCTGTCGCTGTTGACGCTGCCGGCCTGGGCCTGGCTGTTGCCGCGGCTGGCCGGTTGACAGCGCCGGCGGGGGGGCGGACTGCCCCGCGCCGGGCGCGGCTGTCACATCGTTCGACTACCTCCTCACCATCACGCGGTGTACGCTGCCCGCCTGTTCCCGGAAGCGAGGCGTGCATGAAGACGTTCCTGGTGGCGGGCTCCAAGGGTGGCGTGGGCAAGACCACGATCGCCACCAACCTGGCCGCGCATTCGGCATTGCAGGGCAAGCGGACCGTGCTGGCGGACGCCGATCCGCAGGGATCGTCCACCCGCTGGGCCGAGCGCCGCGCCGCGCTGGAGTCGGCGGTGCTGCCGGTCGACGCCACCCGCAAGCGCAAGTGGATCGCCGCGGTCCCCGAGGACACCCAGCGGGTCGTCATCGACGTCCCCGCCGGGGCGATGGCCGACGACCTGGAACCCTTCCTGGAACGCGCCGACGCGGTGGTGGTGCCGGTGCTGGCCTCGGCGCTGGACATCGAGGCGGTGGTCGGCTTCCTCAACACGCTCGCCAAGGTGCCGCGGGTGCACCAGCGCAAGCTGCCGGTCGGGCTGGTGCTCAACCGCAGCAAGCCCTGGACCCAGACCACCCAGCAGGCCGTGGAGATGATCGGCACCTGGCCGTACCCGCTGGTCGCCCAGCTGCGCGACACCCAGGCCTACGTGGTGCTGGCCGGGCTGGGACGCAGCCTGTTCGACTACCGTTCCGCCCAGGTCCGCGAGCACCAGCAGGACTGGGAACCGCTGCTGGCGTGGCTGGACAAGGCCTGAGCCCGGGAAACAGACATGCGCGAACTGATCCTGCTGCGACACGCCCACGCCGAGCCGGCCGACACCGGCCAGGCCGATTTCGATCGCCCGCTGTCCCCGCACGGCATCGCCGAGGCCGAGGCGGCCGGGCGCTGGCTGCGCGAGCAGCGGCTGGTCCCGGACCGGGTGCTGTGCTCGCCGGCGCGGCGCGCCCGCGAGACGCTGGAGGCCGTGCTCGGGCTGACCGGCTACATCGAGCAACGGCTGGATGAGCGCATCTACGAGGCCACCCCGGGCACGCTGGCCGGGATCGTCGACGAGCACCGCGAGGCCGAACGGCTGCTGCTGGTCGGGCACAACCCCGGCCTGGAGCGGCTGGTGGCGCTGATGCACAGCGGCCAGTCGGGCGACTACCGGGGCATGCCGACCGCCTCGATCGCGCTGCTGGCGCTGCCGGCGGAGGCCACGATCGAGCCCGGCATCGCCCGCCTGACCGCATTCTGGTGGCCCTGAGAGCTTGCCCATGATGCCTGTCGCGGAAGGCCGGATCGGGCGACGTACAGGAAGGACAGCAAGGGGCAAGACAGGGGGAGCGCGTGGACGCCGGCGCGGCGCGGCGGCGTGGTGGGCCGTGGCCGGGCGCTGGATCGCGGCCGCGTTGCTGGCGCTGTACTGGGCGCCGTCGGCGCTGGCGCAGCAGAAACTGGCGCTGGACCCGGCCCGCTCGCAGTTCGGCTTCGAGATCCGCACCCGCTTCGGGCAGAAGATCACCGGCGTGTTCCGCCAGTTCGACGGCGAGATCCAGGTGCTGCCGGACGGCCGCCACCAGGTCCGGCTGCGGATGTACACCGGCCAGGTCGAGATCCCCGGCAAGCCGCGCTACACGGCCTGGATGCGCGGCGAGGACTTCTTCGACGTGGCGCGCTACCCGGTGGTGCAGTTCGACTCGCTGCCGTACTCGCCGGCGGTGGCCGAACACGGCGGCGACATCGTCGGCACGCTCACCCTGCGCGGGGTCAGCCACCTGGAGACGCTGACGGTGATGCCGCCGGAATGCCACCGTCCGGGCTATGATTGCGACGTGATCAGCCGCGGTACGGTCCTGCGTGGACGCTATGGGATGGACAGTTGGCAGGTGGCCCTGGGCGACAGGGTGACCTTCGTATTGCGCGCGCGCCTGCAGGAGACGCCGCAACCGTGAATCGCCTGCTGCGGTACCTGATGCTGGCAACCGTGCTGTTCGCCAGCGGTTGCGCCAGCCTGTCCAACGCCCAGCGCGGGCAGGCCGCCGCCATCGCCGCGGCGGCGCGCCAGACCACGCTCGACTGCGACCGGCCCGACCGCTGCGCCCGGCCTTCGCCGCTGCGCGCGCTGGGCGGGACGGCGATCAGCCAGTCCACCCCGAAGGCGCCGCGCCACTACGCGACCATCCTCGACCATGGCGAAGAGGCGCTGGTGGCGCGCCTGAACCTGATCCATGCCGCCACCCGCAGCATCGACCTGCAGACCTACATCTTCGACAAGGACGACAGCGCGCGGTTGGTGATGGACGCGCTGCTCGACGCGGCCCGGCGTGGGGTCAAGGTACGGGTGCTGATCGACCAGCTCTCGGCGATCTCGGACCTGCAGATCCTCGGCGCGCTGGCCAGCGCGCACCAGAACTTCCAGCTGCGCATCTACAACCCGACCTTCGGCAAGGCCAAGCTCAACTACTTCGACTACGCCGGCAGCGTGCTGTGCTGCTTCCGCCGCTTCAACCAGCGCATGCACAACAAGCTGCTGGTCATCGACGACGTGATCGGCGTGGTCGGCGGGCGCAACTACCAGGACGACTATTACGACTGGGACAGCGAGTACAACTTCCGCGACCGCGACGTGATGATCGCCGGGCCGGAGGCGCGCGCGATGGCGGCCAACTTCGACGCGTTCTGGCGGGCCCAGCGCAGCGTGCCGGCCGAGCGGCTCAACGACGTCGGGCGCCTGCTGCTGCGGCAGGGCGCGCCGGCGATGCCCCCGGCGGCGTTCCAGCGGCCCGACCGGGTCGCGCGGGTGCAGGCGGAGGCCGCCGACCCGGCGTTCGTCCGCGAACGCTTCGTCGACACCGCGCTGCCGGTGCGGCGCGTGCGCTATTACGCCGACCTGCCGCAGAAGCACCGCAAGGAACACGCGGCCAAGGCGGTAGCGACCGCGCCCGAGCTGGACGGGCTGATCGCCGGCGCGCAGGAGGAGGTGATGCTGCAGACGCCGTACCTGGTGCTGTCCAAGCCGGCGCAGCAGATCTTCCGCGACCTGCGCAAGCGCGAGCGCCCGCCGCGCATCGTGGTGTCGACCAACAGCCTGGCCGCCACCGACAACCCGATCGTCTACGCGCTGTCCTACAAGTACAAGCGCCGCAACATGCGCGAGCTGGGCTTCAACATCTACGAGTACAAGCCGTTCCCGCTGGACGCGCCGGTCGACTACGGCAACCTGGTGCCGCACCCGCTCGGCGGCAACGGCGACAACCGCCGCGAGAACCGCGTGGTCGGCGGCAGCGCGCTCGGCAACGCCGCGCGCGGCAGCGGCGGGTTCGGCGGCAGCCGGCGCCAGGGCGGCAGCGCGGTCGACCGGCGGCTGTTGCGTACCGAGACCCGGCCGTCGTTCCTGGGCACGCGCGCGGTCAACAAGCCGCTGCCGGTCACCCGCGACGGCGCGCGCATGGGCCTGCACGCCAAGTCGCTGGTGGTGGACCGCCGCGTCGGCGTGATCGGCACGCACAACTTCGATCCGCGCAGCGAGAACTACAACACCGAGGGCGCGGTGGTGATCGACGACCCGGCGTTCGCGCGGGCGCTGGCGGCCAGCATCGAGCGCGACATCTCGCCGGAGAATTCCTGGACGGTGGCGCCGCGGGTCAAGCCGCCGGTCATCGGCGGGCTCAACTACAGCGTCGGCAAGGTCTCCGAGGCCCTGCCGGTGCTGGATTTCTGGCCCTGGCGCTATGCCACCAACTACGAGTTCAAGCCCGGCCCGGACTGCCCGTTCCCGCTCAAGCGCCAGGACCCGCGTTTCCACGAATGCTATGTCGTGGTCGGCGACTTCCCCGAGGTCAACGTCGGCCCGAAGTGGCTGCTGGTGCGGATGTTGACGGCGTTCGGGGCCGGCCTGGTGCCGATTCTTTAGGGAAGCCGGGACTCGGGCGCCGGAACAGCCAGTTCCGGCGGGAGGACCGTTGTGGGAGGGACTTCAGTCCCGACGGGCGGTACCGGCCCACTGTCGGGACTGAAGTCCCTCCCACAGGAAAAACCAAAAAAGCCGCGAATCGCTCGACCCAGGCAGGATGCTCTTCCCGAATCCCGAATCCCGAATCCCGAATCCCGAATCCCGAATCCCGAATCCCGAATCCCCAATCCCCAATCCCCAATCCCCAATCCCCAATCCCCAATCCCCAATCCCCAATCCCCAATGACCTTCCGCGCCCCCGTCTCCCTCGATGAACTTAACGCGCTCAGCCGCGGCACGCTGATCGAACACCTCGGCATCGTCTTCACCGGGGCCGGCGAGGACTGGGTGCGGGCGACCATGCCGGTCGATGCGCGTACCCGCCAACCCTACGGGCTGCTGCACGGCGGCGCCTCGGTGGTGCTGGCCGAGACGCTCGGCAGCAGCGCGGGCAACCTGTGCGTGGACCCGGCCGCGGAGGTCTGCGTGGGCCTGGAGATCAATGCCAACCACCTGCGCGCGGTCACCCAGGGCGTCGTGACCGGCACGGCGCGGGCGGTCCACGTCGGGCGCAGCACGCAGGTCTGGGACATCGTGATCGAGGACGAGGCCGGCCGGCGCGTGTGCGTCTCGCGGCTGACCCTGGCGGTGGTGGCGCGGCGCTAGCGCGCCGGCCCGCTCGGCCAAGCCTGCCCGCGCGCGCTCCACCGCTGGAACACGTTCGCCCATCCACGGCACTGCGCGGGGCGGCATTCGCTGCCACAATAACCGCGCTTCCTCACACGTTTTCCGGTACCTTGCCCGAATGAGCGAGTCATCCCTGCCCGCCACGCGCGACGCCGGCGGCACGCTGCGCTGGTTCCGCTACCTGTACCGCGTGCCGCTGCTGCTCCTGCATGTCCTGTTCGGCCTGCCGGTCACGTTGCTGTGCATCGTGGTGCCGCCGCTGGCCAACATCCGCCTGGGCGCGCACGACACCCTGGAGCAGTTCATGATCCGCTGGTGGCAGGGCAACCTGATGCGCATCTTCGGATTCCGCCTGCGCCGCTTCGGCGCGCCGTTGAACGGTCCGACCGTGTTCGTCGCCAACCACGTGTGCTGGGTCGACATCTGCGTCCTGCACAGCCAGCGCGTGATGGGCTTCGTCGCCAAGCGCGAGATCGCCGGCTGGCCGCTGATCGGCTGGCTGGCCGCGCGCGGCCAGACCATCTTCCACCAGCGCGGCAGCACCGAGTCGCTCGGCGGCGTGCTGCAGGCCATGCTGCAGCGGTTGCGCAGCGGCCGTTCGGTCGGCGTGTTCCCGGAAGGGCGCACCCGCGGCGGCGAGGAGGTCGGGCCGTTCCATGCGCGCATCTTCCAGGCCGGCGTCGAGGCCGGCGTGCCGGTGCAGCCGGTGGCGCTGCGCTACGGCGAGCGCGGCAACGCCCAGACGCTGGTCGCGTTCGGCCCGGGCGAGAGCTTCTTCGCCAACTTCCTGCGCTTGCTCGGCGAGCCGTCGCGCGTGGCCGAGATCCACTTCCTCGAGCCGATCGCCGCGCACGACCTGGAAGGCCGGCGCCGCATCGCCGAGACCTCGCGCGCGCGCATCGTCGCGGCGATGGAATCCTGACCGGGCCATGCGAGCGGCCCGCGCCCCCCGCCTCCCGATCGCCGGCCGGCGCGCAGGCGCGCACGCATGAACGCCGAGGACTTCAACCCGCCGCGCTGGCTGCGCAATCCGCACGTGCAGTCGGTGCTCGGTTCCAGCGGCTTGCGCCGCCGCCGCGGCGAGCGCCTGCTGGCGGCGACCGGCGCGATCACCACCGAGCACATCCTCGACGGCGGCGACGGCGTGCGCCTGCAGGGCTGGCTGAGCGTGCCGCGCGGGTCCGCGCCGCGCGGCACGGTGCTGTTGCTGCACGGCTGGGAGGGCAGCGCCGATTCCAACTACATGCGGATGACCGCCGCGCGCCTGCTCGAGCGGGGCTACCAGGTGTTCCGGCTGAACTTCCGCGATCACGGCGGGACCCACCACCTCAACGTGGACCTGTTCCATTCCGATCGCCTGGACGAGGTCGTCAACGCCGCCTGCGACCTGTGGCGGCGCTTCCCGGCGCCTCGGTTGCTGGCCGCGGGCTATTCGCTGGGCGGCAATTTCGCGCTGCGGCTGGGCCTGCGCGCGCCGGGCGCGGGCCTGCCGCTGGAACGCGTGGCGGCGGTGTGCCCGCTGCTGGACCCGGCGGCCACGATGGAGCGCATCGAGAGCGGCCCGCAGTTCTACGACTGGTATTTCCGGCGCAAGTGGCGCGAATCGCTGCTGCGCAAGCGCGCGCTGTTCCCGGAGCAGCACGGCTACGACGATGCGACCCTGGCGATGGACATGCGGGGGCTGATGGCCTGGCTGGCCGAGCGCCATACCGGCCATGGCACGCTGGAGGCGTATTTCGACAGTTATTCCATCGCCGGGGACAGGCTGGCCGGTTTGCAGGTGCCGGCGGACGTCCTGATGGCGGAGGACGATCCGGTGATCCCGTTCGAGGATTTCCGCAACCTGCGGTTGCCGGGGAGTGCGCACCTGGAAGTGGCGCACTGGGGCGGGCATTGCGGGTTCCTCGAGAATGCCCGCGGGGACGGATTCGCCGAGCGGTGGGTGGCGGAGCGGCTGGACCTGGCCGCGTCGGATGCCGCGCCGGGCGGTTGATGCCGGGCGTTGCCGGTTGCGTTGGGGCCGATGCTCGCCGGGTGCTTTCCGCCGTCGTCGCCACGAGGCAGGAGGAGCGTAGGGCCGCCGCTTGCGGGCCGCCGGTTCGCGCGGCACTGAGCGCGATCGAGTAATGCCCGGCAAGCGGGGCGAGGATCCAGTGGCTTTTCCGCTCCCTGCCCGACCTATGCCATCCATCTGACGCCATCTTCGCGAAGGCGGGGATCCGCGGACTTCGAAAGCCGGGGCGGGGCTGCTGGCGGCCGGTACAATAGGGGTTTGCCCCGACACGCCGACGCCATGCAAGAACAGATCCTCCAAGCCCTGCGCCGCGATGCGGCCGACGATGCGGTCGCGCTGGCGCGCGAGTGGGTGGCGCAGGAGGCGCATGCAGCGGCGGCGCAGCGGTGGCTGGGCGTGGCGCTGCAGCAGCAGGGCGATATCGCCGGGGCGCTGGCGGCGGTGGATGCGGCGATCGCGTTGGCGCCGGAGGAGGCCGAGCTGCATCTGCAGCGCGCCGGGCTGCTGATCGCCAGCCGCGACCTGGCCGCCGCCGACAGTGCGCTGGCGCAGAGCACTTCGCTCGATCCCAACCAGCTCGCGTCCTACGTGATGCAGGCGCACCTGGCGATCGCGCGCCAGGACCTGGACGAGGCCGAGCGCCTGACCCGCACCGCGGCGCGGGTGGCGGCCGACCACCCCCATGTCGCCGCGCTGGAAGGCACGGTGGCCCTGCATCGCGGCGACATCGACCGCGCCCTGGCATTGCTCTCGCATGCGTCCTCGCAGTTGCCGGGCGATCCGCGCGTGCTGTTCTCGCTCGGCTTCGCCTACCTGCAGAAAGGGCACTTCGCCTTCGCCGAGCGCGCGTTCCAGCGCGTGATCGAGATGAACCCGCCGGGCACCGCGCTGCGCGCGCTGGTCGCGCAGCTGGCGCAGCGCCAGGGGCGACTGGGAGACGCGATCGAGGCCTTGCAGGACGTGCTGGCGCAGCCCGGTGGCGACACGCCGGCGATGCGGCGGCTGGCGGGCGAGTTCGAACTGCAGGCGGGCCGCCCGGCCGAAGCCGTGCCGCACTTGAAGCAGGCCCTGGCCGCCATGCCGGACGATCGCCGCACCCTGCAGGCGTCGCTCGCGGCCTGGGAGCGCCTGGGGGCGGTCGACGACGCCCGCGCCACGCTGGAAGCGGCATTGGCGACCACGAGCCGGGCGCACGACCTGTGGCGAGCGCGGCTGGCGATCGAGCCGGTCGGCGGCGAAGCGGCGCGCGAGGTGGCCGAGCGCTGGCTGCAGGCCATGCCCGGACACCTGCCGGCGCTGGAAACGCTGCTGCGCATCCACGACATGCAAGGCGACGGCGAGCGGGCCGAGGCGGTCGCGCGCCAGATCGTGGCGGTCGAGCCGGGCCGGATCAGTGGCGAGGAACGCATCGTCGACGCCCTGCTGCAGCGCGATCCGCCCGCGGCGGTGGCGCACGTGCGCATGCTGATGGAACGCCTGCCCGCGCCGCAGCGCACCGTGCTGCGGCCCTGGCTGGGACAGGTGCAGGACCGCGCCGGGCAGCCGCAGGACGCGCTGGAGACCTGGATGGAATTCCACCGCGAGCAGGCCCCGCACCGGCTGCCGTTGCCGCCGCAGGCCGAGCGCCAGCCGGCGCAATGGCCGGAGCTGGCTGCGATCCCGGAACAGGTGAGCGCACGGCCGTTGCTCGTGTGGGGCGCGCCCGGCTCGCAGGTCGAGCGCGTGGTCGCGGTGATGGGCGCGGCCAGCCGGGTGCTGCGCGGCGACCGCTTCGGCACCCAGCCGCCGCAGGACGCGTTCCAGAACTACCACACGCTGGCAAAGCTGGCTTCGGGCGAGCTGGCCCCGGCGGCGCTGGTGGAAGGTTGGAAGGCGCAACTGCCGCGGCGCGGCATCGCCGACGGCAACGTCATCGACTGGCTGCTGTGGTGGGACAACGCGCTGCTGCAGGCGCTGCGCCCGCACCTGCCCGAGGGGCGGCTGGCGATCGCGCTGCGCGACCCGCGCGACATGCTGCTGGACTGGCTCGCCTTCGGTGCGCCGGCGCCGCTGGCGATCCAGTCGCCCGAACAGGCCGCCGATTGGCTGGCGACGATGCTGGAACAGGTCGCGGTGCTGCACGAGCAGGACCTCTACCCGCACCAGCTGATCCGCCTGGACGGCGTCGAGGCCGATCCGCAGGGCGTGGCGCGGGTGCTCGGCGAGACCTTCGGGCAACCATTCCCGGTGCTGCCGTCGGTCGGCGCGCCGCGCATGGCGAGCGGCCGCTGGCGCGACTACGCCGGCCTGCTGGCGGGCCCGTTCGCGAGGTTGGCGCCGGTCGCCGCGCGCCTGGGTTACGCGCCCGAATGAAGATCGCCGCCGCCGGTCGCGGGGACGGGGGGACGTCGCGCCGTCGCGCCCCTGCCCGTCCTTGCGGCCGCCGGCATCCCGAAACGTCCCCGCAGGAGATCGAGACATGCGCCTGACCAGCCAGAGCATCGAGAACGGCAAGCCGATCCCGGCCGAATTCGCCGCCGGCACGCCGGAGGGCTTCGCGCCCAACCGCAACCCGCACCTGGCGTGGAGCGAGGTGCCGGCCGGCACGCGCTCGTTCGCGCTGCTGTGCATCGACCCGGACGTGCCGACCGTGCCGGAGACCGTGGGCCGCGAGGACGTGGAGATCCCGGTCGACCAGCCGCGCACCGACTTCGTGCACTGGGTGATGGCCGACATCCCGGCCGACGTGCGCGAGATCGCCGCCGGCAGCTGCAGCGACGGCTTCGTCGCCAAGGGCAAGCCGGATCCCGCCGGCCCGGCCGGCGCGCGCCAGGGCGTGAACAGCTATACCGGCTGGTTCGCGGGCAATCCCGACATGGCCGGCGACTACCTGGGGTACGACGGCCCCTACCCGCCCTTCAACGACCTGCGCCTGCACCGCTATTTCTTCCGCCTGTTCGCGCTGGACGTGGACAGGCTGGCGCTGCCGGCCCGCTTCGAGGCCGGCGACGTGCTGCGCGCCATGCAGGGCCATGTACTGGCCGAAACGGCCATCCACGGCACCTACACGCTCAATCCCAAGCTGCGCGGCTGAGCCTGCGGTCCGCGGCGGCCCGGGCCGCCGCGGACGAACCCGCTCACGGCGCGGGCTTCACCGTTTCCGATTCCACGACCATGTCCAGTACGTAGGCGTACTTGGACGCGTCGGCGGGGACGTCCTGGCGGGTGTAGCGCCGCACCCTCAGGACGTTGCGCACGCCGTCCTGGTGCTGGTAGCCCTCGATGTCGTCGTAGAAGTTCTGCCATTCGCCCGGGTCGCCCTGGCGCAGGCCGTTGGCGTCGTAGCGCAGCTCGCGCACCTGCAGGCACTGCTTGTCCGGGATCAGCGGATGGCTGCACGGCCGGGTCTGCGCGGCGACTTCCAGGAACACCTGCTCGCCCGGACCGCCGTAGCGCGTCTCCGCGGTCGGCGTGCCGGCAAGCACCAGGAGGGTGCCGTCCTGCCGCTTCAGGGTCAGCCTGGGCTCGGCGCCGCCGCCGTCCACCGCGATGGCGAAGCTGCCCTCCAGCGCCTGTCCGGCCGCCTTCTCCTGCTCCATCCGGCCCGGTTCCGGGCAGGCCATCATCGTCGAGGCCATGCGCCCGACCTGCAGGGTTCCGCCTTCCAGCGTATAGCTGCCGCCGCGGCGGTTGCACAGGTGCGAGACGGAAACGCGGCCGTCGCCGAAATCCAGCTGCAACGGCGGCTGCCCGTCGACGAACAGGGCCTTCAGCGGGTTTCCCTGCCCGTCCTCGGCCTTCTCCAGGTGCCAGTGGTGGGCCGCCAGCGTGGCGGCGAAGTCCGTGGAGGCGGCCGGGGCAGTGGCGGGCGGTGTCCCGGTGCCGGGCAGTTCGCCGGGCGGCGTGGCGGTGTCCGAGGACGGATTGCTGCAGGCCGCCAGCAGGGCGGCGAGCGCGGGCACGAGCATCAGGGGCTTCATGGAGGATTCTCCTTCGGATGTGCGCGCCCAAGCCTATCGACTATTTGGCCCCGGTGGCGGAATTCGGAGCGGGCGCTGTCTTCTTTTCGGGGGAGGGTTTACGGAAGGGACTTCGGTCCCGGCGGATCTTCCATCGGTTGCTCGCTCGGGCAGCAGGCGCCGATGGCAGCGGCTTTCGCCGCGTGGGCGGGTCGCTTCGATCCGCCATGCGGCTGCCGTGACGTGCTTCCTTGCGTGTTCGGCGGCCGCCCGAGGAGCGCGGCGCAAGGATCACGCAACCGCTGCCATCGCGTCCGTGGCCGCGATCGCCACGCCGCGCCGATCCCTGCCGTTCCCGCGCAGGCGGGACACATCGGCAGGGCCCGATAACGCCGACGGGATCCGGCCGCGATGGCGACGGCGGATCAGGCGCCCGTCGCCGGCAGCCAGACCAGCAGCGCCACGCCCAGCGCGATGCGGTACCAGGCGAAGGCGGTGAACTTGTGCGACTTGATGTAGCCGAGCAGCCACTTCACCACGGCGAACCCGGTCACCACCGCGGCGGCGAAGGCCACGCCGACGTCGATGAAGTCCTCGCGGCCGATGCCGCCATCGTGGAACAGCTCCAGGAACGCGTAGCCGCTGGCCGCGAACATCGTCGGGATGCCGACCAGGAACGCGAATTCGGCCGCCGCCGGGCGCTTGCTCAGGCCCAGCAGCATCGCCACGAAGATGGTGGTGGCCGAACGCGAGGTGCCGGGGAACACGCCGGCGACCACCTGCGCCAGGCCGACCGCGATGGCGACCTTCCAGGTCACCACGTCGCGCTCGGGCAGGCGTCCGGCGAAGTGCTCGGCGACCATCATCCAGACGCCGCCGATGATCAGCGCCCAGGCGACCGGCTGCACCGTTTCGGGCAGTTCCCAGCCGGCCTTGCGCACCACCAGGCCGACCACCGCGGTGACCGCGAAGGCCCCGACCAGCTTGGCGACGTAGTCGCGGTTGGCGCGGTCGCCCAGCCCGGTGGCCAGCGCCCACAGCCGTTGCCGGTAGACCAGGGTGATCGCCAGGATCGCGCCGGCCTGGATGACGATGTTGAAGAAGTCCGAGCGCCGGCCCAGCCATTGCTCGGCGATCAGCAGGTGGCCGGTGGAGGACACCGGGAGGAATTCGGTCAGGCCTTCGAGGATGCCCAGCAGGAGGGCGGAGAACAGGTCGGACATGCCGGGCGCTTTCCGGGGACGTGAGGGGGCTCCCAAGCATAGAGCATGCCCACCTGTGAACCGCTTAATCACCAAAATGGTGCAATCGTTGCGATGTGCACCAACATGGGTCTGCAATGTGAGTGCCGCGTGAAACCATTCCCATATGAATCAATGGGTTGGGGCGGCGCGGGAGTTGGCACGGCGATTGCTGTAGAGCAGGCACATTCACCACTCCACTCACCCGAGGTTTTCTCCGATGTCTGCGGAAAATGTTGAGAAGCTGATCAAGGACAACAAGGTCGAGTTCGTCGACCTGCGTTTCGTCGATATGCGCGGCGTGCAGCAGCACGTGACGTTCCCGGCCAGCATCGTGGAGCCCTCGCTGTTCGAGGAAGGCAAGATGTTCGACGGCTCCTCGATCTCCGGCTGGAAGGGCATCAACGAGTCGGACATGGTGCTGCTGCCCGACGCGGACACCGCCTACCTGGATCCGTTCTACGCCGATCCGACCCTCGTGCTGACCTGCGACATCCTCGATCCGGCCACCATGCAGGCCTACACGCGCGACCCGCGCGGCATCGCCAAGCGCGCCGAGGCCTACCTGAAGTCCTCCGGCATCGCCGACCAGGCCTTCTTCGGCCCGGAGCCGGAATTCTTCATCTTCGACTCGGTCCGCTTCGCCAACGACATGGGCCACACCTTCTTCCAGATCGGTTCGGAAGAGGCGGCCTGGAACACCGGCGCCAAGTTCGAGGGCGGCAACAGCGGCTATCGCCCGGGCGTGAAGGGCGGCTACTTCCCGGTCCCGCCGACCGACTCGCTGCACGACCTGCGCGCGGAGATGGTCAAGACCCTGGAGCAGGTCGGCATCGAGACCGAAGTGCACCACCACGAGGTCGCCACCGCCGGCCAGTGCGAGATCGGCACCAAGTTCAGCTCGCTGGTCAAGAAGGCCGACGAACTGCTGACGATGAAGTACATCATCAAGAACGTCGCCTACCGCAACGGCAAGACCGCGACCTTCATGCCCAAGCCGATCGTCGGCGACAACGGCTCGGGCATGCACGTGCACCAGTCGCTGGCCAAGGGCGGGCAGAACCTGTTCTCCGGCGACGGCTACGGCGGCCTGTCGCAGCTGGCGCTGTGGTACATCGGCGGCATCTTCAAGCACGCCAAGGCGATCAACGCGTTCGCCAACTCGGGCACCAACAGCTACAAGCGCCTGGTACCGGGCTTCGAGGCGCCGGTGATGCTGGCCTACTCGGCGCGCAACCGCTCCGCTTCGTGCCGCATCCCGTGGGTCTCCAACCCGAAGGCGCGCCGCATCGAGATGCGCTTCCCCGATCCGCTGCAGTCCGGCTACCTGACCTTCACCGCGCTGATGATGGCCGGCCTGGACGGCATCAAGAACCAGATCGACCCGGGCGCGCCGAGCGACAAGGACCTGTACGACCTGCCGCCGGAAGAGGAGAAGCTGATCCCGCAGGTCTGCTCCAGCCTCGACCAGGCGCTGGAAGCGCTGGACAAGGACCGCGAGTTCCTCAAGGCCGGCGGCGTGATGAGCGACGACTTCATCGACGGCTACATCGCGCTGAAGATGCAGGAAGTCACCAAGTTCCGCGCGGCGACCCACCCGCTGGAATACCAGCTGTACTACGCCAACTGAGCAACCGCGGCGATGGCGAAGGCTCCCCCTCCCACCTTCGCCATCGTCGCACCCTCTCCCGCGGCTGGGGAGTCGCGGGAGGGAACGCCAGGCAACACGCCGGCGCGCTGATGCGCCGGTCTCCAGGGGCAAGAGAGAACGGGCCGGTTCGCGGGTCTTCGCCCTCCTCCACGTTCGCGGGCGTCGTGGCGCCCGCAGGAGGCCCGGAAACGGTTCGCGCAAGCAGTGGGACGCCGCATGGGCGTCCCGGGTGATTCGAAACCGCCGGTCGGCGCAATGCCGGCCGGTTCCTTCCACCATCGGGGTATGCGCATGAAACTGATCACCGCCATCATCCGGCCGTTCAAGCTCGACGAGGTGCGAGAAGCCCTGTCGCAAGCGGGCGTGTCGGGCATCACCGTCACCGAGGTCAAGGGCTTCGGGCGGCAGAAGGGCCACACCGAGCTGTACCGCGGCGCCGAGTACGTCGTCGATTTCCTGCCGAAGATCAAGATCGAGACCGTCGTCACCGACGACCGCCTGGACGCCGTGGTCGAGGCGATCCAGACCGCGGCCGGCACCGGCAAGATCGGCGACGGCAAGATCTTCGTCACCGCGATCGAGCAGGTCGTGCGTATCCGCACCGGCGAAATCGGCGCCGACGCGCTCTAACCCCCACTCGGAGACCTCGACATGAAGATTGGTCTTTTCGCCGGGTGGAAGGCCCGGTTCTACACCGTTTGCATGCTGATGCTGCTCAGCGCGCTGGCCGCGCTCGGCGGCGCCAATACCGCCCACGCCCAGGACGGCGCGACCCAGACCGCGCCGGCCCCGACCGAGCCGGTGGCCACCGAGCCGCTGCCGGATGCGCAGGCCGCCGCCGCGACGCCGGCCGCCGAGGCCGAACCGGCGCCGGTGGTCGAGAAGGGCGACGTCGCCTGGATGCTCACCTCCACGCTGCTGGTGCTGCTGATGGTGGTGCCCGGACTGGCGCTGTTCTACGGCGGCATGGTGCGCGCCAAGAACGTGCTGTCGGTGCTGATCCAGGTCGCGGTGGTGTTCTCGACGATCGCGATCCTGTGGGTGGTCTACGGCTACAGCCTGGCGTTCTCGGGCGAGGGCCCGTGGGTCGGCAACCTCGACAAGGCGCTGCTGAAGGGCGTGAGCATCGAGACCCTGGCCGCGACCTTCACCAAGGGCGTGAGCCTGCCGGAGTACGTGTTCGTCGCGTTCCAGTGCACCTTCGCCGGCATCACCGGCGCGCTGATCGTCGGCGCGTTCGCCGAGCGCGCGCGCTTCGCCGCGGTGCTGCTGTTCGCGGTGATCTGGTTCACCTTCGGCTACCTGCCGCTGGCGCACATGGTCTGGGCGACCGGCGGCTTCCTGTTCGAGAAGGGCGCGCTGGACTTCGCCGGCGGCACCGTGGTGCACATCAACGCCGGCATCGCCGGCCTGGTGGGCGCCTACTTCGTCGGCAAGCGCACCGGCTTCGGCCGCGAGGCGATCAAGCCGCACAACGTCACGCTGACCTTCGTCGGCGCCTCGCTGCTGTGGGTGGGCTGGTTCGGCTTCAACGCCGGTTCCAACCTGGAAGCCACCGCGGGCGCCGCGCTGGCCTTCCTCAACACGCTGCTGGCGACCGCCGCCGCGGTGCTGGGCTGGTCGCTGACCGAGAAGATCGTCAAGGGCAAGTCCTCGGCGCTGGGCGTGGCCTCGGGCATGGTGGCCGGCCTGGTCGGCATCACCCCGGCCTGTGGCACGGTCGGTCCGTTCGGCGCGATCGCCATCGGCCTGGCCTGCGGCGTGCTGTGCGTGTGGGGCGTCACCGGCCTGAAGAAGCTGCTGGGCGCGGACGACAGCCTCGACGTGTTCGGCGTGCACGGCCTGGGCGGGATCATCGGCGCGATCCTGACCGGCGTGTTCTCCGCCGCGTCGCTGGGCGGCCAGAAGGGCGAAGGCTACGACATGCTGCACCAGGTCTGGATCCAGACCGAGGGCGTGCTGATCACGCTGGTGTGGATCGGCCTCGTCTCGGTGGTCGGATTCCTGGTCGCCAAGGTCGTGTTCGGCCTGCGCGTGGCCGAGGAGGCCGAGCGCGAGGGCCTGGACATCACCTCGCACGGCGAGTCCGCCTACGAATCGTAAGCAAGCAGTGCCGGTCCGCGGGCGGCCCGCGGACCGGCGTTTTCCCCCGAATATCCAATGTCGTCGTCGTGTCGGGACTCCTTGGGGCGGAGCACCCGGAGCCCGTTCCATCGAGGTGTCCGCATGCTCGTCCGCCCCGCATCCGCCGTCGCTCCCGCCGCACCCGCCGTCGCGCGCGGCTTGCAAAGCGGCCTGGCCGCCGCTGCAATGGGCCATGGCCACGCGCATACGCTTCGCTTTTCCCCTGCTGCCCGTGCTGATGGCGGCGCTGCTCGCCTCCTGCGCGCACGTGGCGCGCAACCCGATGGCGCAATGGGTGCCGTCGCCGAACCACAACCCGCGCCAGCCGGTGCTGATCGTGCTGCACCACACCGAGCAGGACTCGGTGGAGCAGAGCCTGCGCACGCTGCGCACCCGCAACAGCGGCGGCAGGGTCAGCGCGCATTACCTGGTCGGCAAGGACGGCGCGCTGTACCAGCTGGTGCCCGACAGCGAGCGCGCCTGGCATGCCGGCGCCGGCCGCTGGGGCACGATCGGCGACGTCAACTCGGCCTCGATCGGGATCGAGCTGGACAACAACGGCCATGAACCGTTCGCGCCCGAACAGATCGCCACGCTGCTGCGGTTGCTCGACGACCTGTGCACGCGCTTGCGCATCCCGCGCAGCGAGGTCATCGGCCATGCCGACCTGGCGCCCGGCCGCAAGACCGACCCGAGCCGCTTCTTCCCCTGGGACCGGCTCGCCGCGGCCGGCTTCGGCCTCTGGCCCGATCCTGCCGACGGTCCCGCGCCGGCCGGCTTCGATCCCTGGCTGGGCCTGCAGGCGCTGGGCTACCCGCTGGACGACCCGGCTGCCGCGGCCGGCGCGTTCCACCGCCATTTCCGCGGCCGCGACGACCTCGGCGGCACCCTCGATGCCGAGGACGCCCGCATCCTGCACTCGCTGCTGCGCCAGCAACGCCAGCGCTGAGGCGCGTTCAGGCGTCCGGCCGGCGCTTTGCACTACATTGGTGCAATGCGCATGACGACCGCCGTCCTTCCCTCGCTCGAGAGCCTCGGCACCCCGGTGGCCTGGGCTGATGCCGACGGCCGCGTGCAGGGGGTCAACCCGGCCTTCGCGCGCTGGCTGGGGGTCAGCGCCCGGCGCGTGCAGGACCAGCCGCTGGCATCGCTGGAGATGCAGGGCGACGCGATGGCGCGGTTCCTGGTCAACCAGGAACGCGACGTGCTGCGCCTGCACCGGGTGGCGATCGGCCTGCCCGGCGAGAGCCCGCGCTTCGCCGAGGGCTGGCTGACCCGCCTGGACGATGGCGGCTGGCTGCTGGAAGCGCACCCGGTCGACGAGTTCCCCGCGCTCGATCCCACCCACGCGCTGCCCAGCGCGCTCAGCGCCGCGCTCAAGGGCCTGGCGCACGAGCTGCGCAACCCGCTGGCGGGGCTGAAGGGCGCGGCGCAGCTGCTCGCGCGCCGCGCCGCCAACCGCGACCAGGACGAGCGCGAGCTGATCGACCTGATCGGCGCGGAGATCGAGCGCCTGAACACCCTGCTGGAACGGCTGCTCTCGCCCGCGCCCGCGCGCCCGCACGAGGGCCTCAACATCCACGCCGTGCTGGAACGCGTGCTGCGCCTGGCCGAGAGCGAGGGCGGCTGGTCGGTGCGGCTGCAGCGCGACTACGACCCGAGCATCCCCGAGATCCTCGGCGACGCCGACCGCCTGACCCAGGCCGTGTGGAACCTGGTGCGCAACGCGATCCAGGCCGGCGCCAGCGTGGTGACGCTGCGCACCCGGGTCGAGCACGGCCAGCGCATCCGCGACCGCGTGCACGCGATGTCGCTGCGGTTGGAGATCGTCGACGACGGCGGCGGCGTGCCGGAGGAACTGACCGAGCACCTGTTCCTGCCGCTGGTGAGCGGGCGCGCCGAAGGCAGCGGCCTGGGCCTGGCGCTGGCGCAGCAGGTCGCGCGAGAGCACCACGGCACGCTGACCTTCCGCTCGCGCCCCGGGCATACCGTTTTCACCCTGCTGCTGCCGCAACTGAGCGGCGAGCACGAGAAGGAGCACCTCCATGGCTGACGTCGATCCCGCCTCGCACCGCATCTGGGTGGTGGACGACGACCGCTCGGTACGGTTCGTGCTGTCGACCGCGCTGCGCGACGCCGGCTACACCGTGGACGGGTTCGACAGCGCCTCGGCGGCGCTGCAGGCGCTGGCGGTGCGGCCGATGCCGGACCTGCTGTTCACCGACGTGCGCATGCCCGGCGACGATGGCCTGACCCTGCTCGACAAGCTCAAGTCGCGCCATCCGCAGCTGCCGGTGATCGTGATGTCCGCCTACACCGACGTGGCCAGCACCGCCGGTGCGTTCCGCGGCGGCGCGCACGAGTTCCTGTCCAAGCCGTTCGACCTGGACGATGCGGTCGCGCTGGCCGCGCGCGCGCTGCCCGATGCCGACGAGCAGGGCGCGGCGGGTGCGGTCCCGCCGATCGCGGAAGGCAGTACCCAACTGATCGGCGATACCCCGCCGATGCGCGCGCTGTTCCGCGCGATCGGCCGGCTCGCGCAGGCGCCGCTGTCGGTGCTGATCAACGGCGAGACCGGCACCGGCAAGGAGCTGGTCGCGCGCGCGCTGCACAACGAGTCGCCGCGCGCGCGCAAGCCGTTCGTCGCGCTCAATACCGCGGCGATCCCGGCCGAGCTGCTGGAGAGCGAGCTGTTCGGCCACGAGGCCGGTGCGTTCACCGGCGCGACCAAGCGCCACAACGGCCGCTTCGAGCAGGCCGACGGCGGCACGCTGTTCCTCGACGAGATCGGCGACATGCCGCTGCCGCTGCAGACCCGGTTGCTGCGCGTGCTGGCCGAGAACGAGTTCTTCCGCGTCGGCGGGCGCGAGCTGATCCGCGTCGACGTGCGCGTGATCGCCGCGACCCACCAGGACCTGGAGGCGCTGGTCGAGCAGGGCCGGTTCCGTGCCGACCTGCTGCATCGCCTGGACGTGGTGCGGCTGCAGCTGCCGCCGCTGCGCGAGCGCCGCGCCGACGTGGCGCAGCTGGCCGAGAACTTCCTGGCGATGGCCGCGCGCAAGCTCGACACGCCGCCCAAGCGCCTGTCGGCGGCCGCGCTGGAGGCGCTGCGCCGGCACGACTGGCCGGGCAACGTGCGCGAGCTGGAGAACGTGTGCTGGCGCCTGGCCGCACTCGCCACCGCGGACGTGATCGACGCCGGCGACGTCGATGCGGCGCTGTCGCGCAACCGCCGCCCGGCGCGCGTGGCCGAGGAAGGGGAATGGGACGTGCTGTTGGCGCACTGGGCGCGCCAGCGGCTGGACGAGGGTGCGCAGGGCCTGCACGCCGAGGCGCGCGAGCGTTTCGACAAGGCGCTGCTGGAGGTGGCGCTTCAGGTCACGCAGGGGCGGCGGGCGGAGGCGGCTGCGCGGTTGGGGGTGGGGCGGAATACGGTTACGCGCAAACTGGGACCGGGCAGGAGGAGGCGTTGAGGGAGTGGGGGTTTTTACGCTGTCTGTCCCGATCACGTTCTTTCTCGTTGATTGTTTCCTCGCGCTGGCGCTCCTGCCCGCCGCCTTTCTCGCGATCCATCCCATTCGCGCAATTTCCCCAAACGTAATCCCACCGTCGTCTTTGTGGGAGGACTTCAGTCCCGACACTTGGCCGGTACAGCCCGTCGGGACTGAAGTCCCTCCCACAATCACTACTCAAGGCGAACAGCGCCTTTGGCAATGGCACCAAGGGCAAAGCTTTCGCCTTCCGGCGAGTCACTTCAACGGCAAAATCACGAGCAGCAGCAACAGCAACAGCGCCGTTACGGATTGCAACGATCCTCTTGCCGCCGTCCCCTACTCGGAAGCGCCCCGCACGCCGGGCAGCGCCAGGAACACCGTGCTCCACAGTTGCGCGGCATTGGACTCGTCGGCGTCGCCGTGGCGTTGTCCGAACGGCACGACGCGGTAGTGGCCGTCCTCGTACGCCCAGGACCACAGCTCGGAGGTGCGTACCTCGGGCGTGGCCTCGATCGCCTTCCATAGTTGCCGGCGCGCTTCTGCGATGCGGGCGCGGGTGGCGGCAGGCAGGTCTTCGCGGCGCTGCTGGCGCTCCAGGCCGGCCGCCAGCAGGGCCTGTTGCCACGACCACACCACGGTGCCGTGGTAGGCGTCCGCGCCGAACGCCGGCTGCAGCGCGGGGGCGTATGCAGGATTGGCGACCAGCAGGCCGATGCCGGTCATCAGCCCGGCTGGGAAGGGGCGCAGCATCGATGCGAGCAGCCGCTCCACTTCGGCGGCCGGGGGATCCAGGAACAACAGCGCGAAACCGCCGTCGGAGTTCAGCACCGGCACCGGCTGGCCGTCCGCCTTCAACGCGAGCGCGTCGAAGCGCAGCGGCGCTTGGCCCAGGGCGGACAGCGCGGCGGACGGGTCCACGCCGATGCGCCGGGCATAGGCGGTCACGGCCGCGCGCGCTTCGTCCGGGGTGCGTTCCAGCGCGAACAACGGCGGGGCGTGCTCGCGCCAGCGGGCCGCCATGGCCTTTGCCGTGGCGAGCTTGCGCGCCTGCCCGGCCTCCAGGTACGGCCGCAGCGCGGGCAGCGCCGCCAACCGCGCTGCAGCCTCGAGCGCGGCCGGCACCAGCACCGCGTTGACGTTGTACGGGTAACGGCCGCCACCGAGCCCCTGTTCGCTGTCGCGCCACTCGCCGGTGGGATGGCCCGGGAGCAGGCCGACCAGGTTGTCCAGGCGCGGCTCGGCGGCGAAGGCGGCGGTGCGATCGACCACCCAGGCGAGATTGCGTGCCAGGGCGTCGCCGTAGCGTTCGCCGCTCGTCGTGGTGCGCGCCAGGAACTCCGCGGCGTGGGCCCGGCCGTCGGCGCTGTCGAGCAACCATGCCGCCGCCACCGGCGCCAGCATGAAGTCGTCGTCGATCATCTTGTAGTCGTACAGCGGCGTGGCGTCGCCGCGCCGGCCCGCGGCGCGGTGCCGCAACACCGCGAACTCGCCGATGTCCTCCTCGTGCGCGACCTCGCCGTCGCGATCCAAGCGCTCCAGGACGGAACCCAATCCGGCCTCCACCGCCTCGGGCGCCAGCGCGGGCAGCAGCAGGCGCAGCGAGAGCAGCGTGTCGCGGCCGAAATAGGTATCGAAGCGCCAGGAGCCGGCGAGCAGCTTCTCCCGGTAGGCGAGGAACTCCAGCGCCTGCCGGCTGCGCGGGTCGGTGCCTGCCTTGGCGGAGAACAGCTGCGCAGGCGACAGCGGCGCCAGCGGCGTTTCCCCGGTCAGGGCGACGATGCGCAGGCGCAGCGGCGCGTGCGCGGGCGCGTGCAGCACGACCGGGCGCCCCGCGCCGCCTTCCGCGCGGCCATCGAGCACCTCCACCTCCAGCGCGTAGCCGGCGGCGCCGTCGAGGCGATCGCGGCTCCAGCGCAGCCGTTGCGGCTCGATCCCGGGCTGCACCTCCGAACCGGCGGGCTGGGTGCCCTTGGCCTGCACGTCGCGCAGCACGCGGATGCTGCCGAGCGCGGCGGTCCTCACCGTCAGCGTCGGCGCGTCCACCGTGGCTTCCAGCGAGATGCCGCGCAACGGCCGGCCTCGCCCGTCGCGGCGCTGCACGCCCTGCAGCTCGCCCCGGAGCCGCCAATGCACGGGCGCCGCGGTCGGCTCGAACCACAGGCCGGCGCCGCTGTTGCCGGCGGGGAACGCGACCAGCAGGCGCGGCCGCGCGCCGTCGCTGAGCAGGGCGTGCGCGGCGATCTCGCCTTGCCGGTAGAAGCGGTTGTCGATGTCGCCCTCGCGGATGTCGAAACGCAGGGGCGATGCGCCGGCGGCCGGCGTGTCGACGGCGGAAGGCGTGGCGGCGCCCGTGGCGCCGGCGGTGGAAAGCAGCATCAGGACGGCCAGCCAGCGCGCGCGCGCGGCCCCGGCGTTGCGGCGGAGAAGGGGCATGCGGGGATCCGTGGCTCAGAAATCGTAGGTCAGGCTCAGCAGCAGGTTGCGCCCGAGGATCGGCCGTGCGTAGAAGGCGCCGGACAACCCCGTGCCCTCGGCGAAGCCCGAGCGGGGATTGCCTTCGGTCAGGCCGACCTCGTTGGTGATGTTGTCGAGGTTGGCCTGCAGCATCCATTGCGGCGCCAGCCGGTAGGAAAAGCCGGCGCTCCACACGCCATAGCTCGGCAGCTCCAGGGTGTTGGCGATGTCCGAATAGATCTTGTCCACGTAGTGGTAGGAGACGTAGACCTCGCCGCGGCCGTCCGGCAGCAGCAGGCTCGGGGTCACGGTGACGTTCACCGGCGGCGTGCGCTCGGGCTTGTTGCCGTCGAACAGGCGCGCGAAGCCGGTGCCCTGGTCGTTGGTGATCTGCACCTCGGACTTCTGCACCACGCCGGTGGCCTGCAGCTGGAACAGCGCCACCGGCTTCCACGTCACGTCGAACTCCACGCCGTTGGAGACGATGTCCGAGTAGAAGCGCACCTCGGTGGCCGCGCCGGGCGGCAGGCGCGAGAACAGGAAATCCTTGTACGTGGTGCGGAAGCCGGTCAGCGACGCGGTCAGCGTGCGGTTCTGGAAGCGCACGCCGACCTCGCCGAAGTCGATCTTGACCGGGTCGAAGCGGCCGTTGGCCTGGAAGCCGCGCGCGTAGCGCGCATACAGCGAGAAGTTGTCGCTGAGCAGGTAGGTGCCGCCGAGCGTGGCCGCGGTCTCGTTGAAGCCGCTGTCGTAGCGGTTGTAGCGGCCGGTGAAGGCGCCGCCGCCGAACTGCGCCAGGTAGTTGTTGGCGATGACATCGTCCACGTCGTTGCCGGCGGCGTCGAACGCGCCCGCCACCGGCATCATCGCCTGCGAGATCCCCTCGTCGAAGCGGATGTCGTAGTGCTCCTGGCGGATGCCGCCGTCGATGCGCAGGCGGTCGGTGACCTGGAACTCGTCGTTGAGGTACAGCGAGTAGGAATCGGCCTTGTAGCGGTTGTTGCTGTCGCCCCAGCTGCTGTAGTTGAGCAGGCCGTTCTCGGTGAGGTAGCCGACCACGTTGCCGGCGGCGTCGAGCGCGACGATGTCCATCCGGTCCGGGCGGTCCCGCACTTCGCTGACGAAGGTGGAGGCGCCGATGTTGGAGTCGCGCACCCGGCTGTGGAAGTACAGCAACCCGGCGGTGAACGTGTTGCGCTCGCCTTCCCAGGTCAGGCTGGCGTCGTTGACGAACTCCTCCACGTCGCGGCGGTTGGAGCCGGTGATGCTGTGGGTGAGCAGGCCGTTGCCGTTGAGCGCGTCGAGCGCGCCCGCGCCGGCGATGACCTCGCCGGTGCGCACGCGCTGCAGGCCGGCCTGGACCGCGCCCTGCGCCGCGAAGCGGTCCAGCAGCACGCCGATGTCGGCGAAATTGTCGCGGTCCAGGCGGTAGGTGGCCGGCACCAGCGAGGCGTTGTCGGAACTGAACACCGCGTTGAAGCGGCTCTTGAAGTCGGTGTAGCGGCCCTTGGAACGGAAGGTCAGGCCGTCGTTGATGTCGTACTCGAAGTGGTAGCCGGGCGCGAACGCCTGCACGTGCACGCCGTCGCGCGCGTCGTTGCGGCGCCACGCGCTGCCGCTGGCCGGCGGGGTGCGCACGTCCATCGTCGCGTTGTCGCGGCTGAGCATCGATCCGCTGTTGGCGTCCAGGCCGGGCAGCGAACGCGGGTCGCCCGGGTCCTGCAGCGGGATCGGCAGCAGGAAGGTGTTGTGGTCGTTGACCAGCTTCAGGTCCAGGCCGAACTCGCCGCGGTCGAACATGCGGCCGATCGCGGCGCGGAAGATGCCGCCGCGGTCGGCGGTGAAACCGGGGTCGCGCACGCCGTCGGAGCGGCGGTAGAAGCCGCCGACGCTGTAGTGCCAGTCCTCGTTGATCGGCCCGCCCTGCCACAGGTCGACCCGGCGCGTGCCGAAGTCCGACAGGGTCAGGCGCACCGTGCCGGCCGGTTCCGCGCCGGGCTTGCGGGTCAGGAAGTTCACCGTCGCGCCCGCGCCGTTGACGGTGAGGATGCCGGAGGTGCCGCCGCGCACCGCTTCCATGCGGTCGATGCTCACTTCCTGCTTGAGGATCGTGTCGGCCAGGGCATTGGTGTAGAACACCGGCAACCCGTCCTCGGACAGCTGCACGAACTGCTGGCTGCCGCCGGGCATGCCGCGCACCGAGAAGTTGTTGGAGATCTCGCCGCCGGAAGCCTCCACGAACATGCCCGGGATCATCTCCAGCGCCTGCGCGGTGCTGCGCGGCGACTTGCGGTCGAGCGCGGCGCGGTTGGCCACGGTGATCGCCGAGGAGGATTCCAGCACGGTGCGGTGCGCGGCGGTGGTACCGGTGACGATCACCGCATCGAGGGTCTGCGCGCCGTTCGCCGGCGGGGCCTCGATCACCAGCACGTTGTCGCCGGCCGGGCGCGCGCGCAGGCCGGTGCCGGCGAGCAGCAGTCGCAGCGCCTCGTCGGTGCCATGGCTGCCGGCGAGCGCGCTGCTGCGCTTGCCGGCGACCGTGGCCGGGTCGAAGACCAGCTGCTGGCCGGTGGCGCGGCCGAACGCGATCAAGGCCTCGCCCAGGTCCTGGGCCGGGATGTCGAAGGCGATGCGCGAGGCCGGCGCCGCCGGGGCCTGGGCCAGCGCGGCCAGCGGCATCGCCGAAGCCAGCAGGGCCGACTGCAGGCAGGCACGGATGGCGTTGTGCTTCAAACGAGTGGGCAATCGCATGGGGCTCTCTCTCCGGTAGACGACGGCGCATGGCGCCGCTGCTACCAGGGAAGACGCACGAGAGCGGCGAACCCACACCTGCCCAGCGACGGGCCGAGCGGCCCGGACCGTCCTCAGCGCCGTTCCAGCACCGTGGTGTCGCCGCCGCTGCGTGCGTGCAGCGGCAGCAACGCGGTCACTCCCGAGACGAAGGCGGCGCTGTCGCCGGCCTTGAACATGCCGCTGATCCTCAGCTCGGCCAGGTTCGCCTCGCCGAGCTCCAGCTTCATCTTGCTGTAGCGGTTCACGCGCGCGATGGCCAGGTCCAGCGGCTCGTCGTGGAACACCAGCAGGCCGTCGCGCCAGGCCTGTTCCTGGCCGGCATCGATGCGGGCGACCTGGCCGCCCTGTTTCCGCGGGCCGCCGGTCCAGGCCTGCCCCGGCGTCAGCCGCTGCATCGACCGGAGGCTCGCGCTGCCCGTGCGGGCGCGCTCCACTTCGACGCTGCCTTCGTACAGCACCACTCGCACCTCGCCGGCGAGCCGTTCCACGCTGAACTGGGTGCCGGTGGCGATCACCCGCGTGTCGTCGGCGCGGACCACGAACGGGCGCGCCGGCTGCTTGGCGACCTCGAACGCGGCCCGCCCCTGGCGCAGCCGCAACTGCCGCAGCTGCTCGCCGTAGCGCACCTCCAGGCGGGTGTCGGCATCGAGCGTGACCCGCGAACCATCGTCCAGCACGACGGTGCGGCGCTCGGCCAAGTCGGTGCGATAGACCTCCGGCGCCAGCCTCCACCACAGCCCCAGGCCGACCAGCGCCAGGCAGGCGGCCGCGGCCAGCGCATACCCGGCACGATGGCGGCGGCGCGAGCGCGCCGCATCCTCGCGCGCGGCCCGGCGCAGCGCCTGCATGCGCGGGTGCTCGGCCGCCGCGCCGACCGCGTGCCAGGCCTGGCGCGCCCGTTCCAGCAGGCGCGCGTGCTCCGGGTCGGCGTCCAGCCAGCGCGCCAGCGCCTGCTGCTGCGCTTCGGACAAATCCCCCGCGGACAGGTGCAGGCACCACTCGGCGGCGGTCTCGGCGGCGGATGCGCTTCTCATCAGGGCTGCTCCAGCCGCGCGCTCAGCACGGTCATCGCGCGCAGCAGGTGCTTCTGCACCGCGCTGACCGAGATGCCGTAGCTCCTGGCGATGTCCGCCTGGCTGCGGTTCTCCAGGCGGAACTGCAGGAAGATCGCGCGCGTGCGCGGCGGCAGGCCTTCGAGCGCGGCGACGACCCCGTCCAGCGCCTGCTGGCCGGCCAGCACCCGCGAGGGATCCAGCATTTCCACTTCATGGTCGGGTTCGGACGAGGCGTGCAGGCGATGCAACGCCCGCACCTTCTCGCGGCGCGCGCGGTCGCGCAACAGGTTGGTGGCGCTGCGGAACAGATAGCCGTCCTCGTGGGCGCGATGTCCGGCCGGCGAGGCGGCCAGGTTCGCGAACACCTGGTGGGTCAGGTCCTCGGCCTCGCTGGGATCGGTGATGCGGCGGCGAAAGAACGACAGCAGCGCCGGCCGGTACCGCTGGTACAGCGCCGTCATCGAGCCGGCTGGCCATGCTGTCGCTGCGTGCCGCGCGCGCAGTTTCCGGGTGGTCATGACGCCGGGACTATAGGTCGGGGCCGCGGGCAAGGCTTGACACATTGCAGCAAACACCGCGGCGGCGCGCGTTAGACTGCTGGGCTGCGGCTTCGCTCGCGCCTTCATGGACCGTGCACGCCGCGCTGCCTAGGTTTGTCCGCCAAGGAGACATTCGATGCGTCACCGAACCCATGCCATCGCGGGAGCCGCCGTGCTGGCGCTGCTTGGAGGCTGCAGCAGCGCGCCGCCGCCGACGCCCGCCCCGCCGCCGGCGACCACGGTCGTGCCCAAGGTGCAGCGCGCCGAGGCCGCATTGGCATCGGCGTCCGGCAGCCTGGTCAGCGGCCGGGTCGTGCTGTTGCCGGCGGTGCAGGGCCTGCGCATCACCGGCACCATCGGCGGATTGCGCCCGGGGCGCAGCTACGGCTTCCACGTGCACGAGCGCGGCGACTGCAGCGCGGTGGATGCGAGCAGCGCGGGCGCGCACTTCAACCCGACCGCCGCGCCGCACGGCCGCCCGGGCGCGGCGCCGCACCACCTCGGCGACATGGACAACCTGGTGGCCGACGACGAAGGCGTGGCCCAGCTGGACCGCGTGTTGCCGGGGCTCAGCCTGGGCACCGGCCGCGCCGACGACATCCTCGGCAAGGCGATCGTCGTGCACGCCGATCCCGACGACTACCGCAGCCAGCCGGCCGGCAATTCCGGCGTCCGCCTGGCCTGCGGCGTGATCAGGGCCGCGTCCCGCTGAGCGGCCATTCCCCCTGGGCTCCGGCCCTGTCCCGTAGAGGAGAACCACGCATGCGCACGATCCCGACCCTGCTTTTCATCGCCATCACGTTGGCGCTGGGCGCCTGCAAGCGCGAAGAACCCGCACCGGCGGCCGAACCCGCCGCGACGGCCGACCAGGCGGCCGCCCCGGCCGGCGAGGACCGCGCCTCCGAGCCGCCCGCGCAATCGGGCACCACGCAGCCGGCGCCCAGCAGCGCCACCGCCGAGCTCAAGCCGACCCAGGGCAGCACGGTGAACGGCAGCGTCACCTTCAAGATCGTCGACGGCGCGCTGCGCGTGAGCGGGCAGGTCACCGGCCTCAAGCCCAACAGCGAGCACGGCTTCCACATCCACGAGAAGGGCGACTGCAGCGCGCCGGACGGCTCCAGCGCCGGCGGCCATTTCAATCCCGCGCAGAGCGAGCACGGCAGCATCGCCCACGATCCGCACCACGGCGGCGACATGCCGAACATCGTCGCCGACGCGCAGGGCAACGCGACGATCGACGGGCCGGTGTCCAGCAACGTGAACCTGGGCAAGGGCGATTCCTTCGACATCGCCGGCCACGCGGTGATCGTCCATGCCGATCCGGACGACTACAAGACGCAGCCCACCGGCAACGCCGGCGGCCGCCTCGCCTGCGGCGTGATCACCACCAATCCGTGAACGCGCACAGGGAGCCGGCCTCGCCCGGCTCCCTGCGGATGGCAAGCGGATCAATACGCCATGTGCACCAGCGGGAACGGCCTGCCGGCCGAGTCCGTTTCCGAGCGGCCGACGTCCTTGAAGCCATAGCGCGAATAGAACCCATGCGCGCGCGGATTCTGCTCGTTGACGTCGACGGTGAGACGCGGGTGCAGGGTCCTGACATGGTCGAGCAGGCGCGTGCCGGTACCATGCCCGGCCAGTTCGGGGTCGACGAACAGCATTTCCACCTGCGCGCCGTCGATGCCGATGAAGCCGGCGATGCGGCCCTGCGCCGTTTCCTCGATCCACGCCGCGACATTCGGCAGATACACGTCCCTGACCTGCGGATAGAGGTCCGCGATGTCCTGTTCGCTCAGGAAAGCGTGGGTGGCGCGCACGGCGCGATGCCAGATGTCGACCAGGATGGGATCGTCCGCGGCGACGCGAGCACGGATGTTCATAACACGCTCTAGGTGTGATCTCTCAGTAGGTTGTTCATCCGTGGCATCTCTGGAAGATGGGGGGTTGCGAAGCCAACCCAGCCCCAGGAGCCCCGGATGAACCTGCATAAACATGCCCGTTTGAGCCCTCGCGG
>BNBA01000034.1 GCA_014654535.1 Xanthomonas boreopolis | reverse complement strand
TTCACGGGCGGGATCAAAGGTTCGATGCGCTTCCACAGCGCGGCGGGAATCTCTTTGCGACGTGCCATGCAGGCGATTTTGTCATCACCGCTCAGGTGTACAAGGCGGTTTTGTTAGCCGCTCTTAGTCTTCTCTGCCTCTAGCTGTGATCTCTCAGTAGGTTGTTCATCCGGGGCTCCTGGGGGCTGGTTTGGCTTCGTAACCCCCATCTTCCAGAGATGCCCCGGATGAACAACCTACTGAGAGATCACAATTAGTCCACAATGCAGGTCAACGATCTGATCGTTGGCCTCATCGCCCACGAGCTCAAAGCGTTCCCGGCCAGCAAAGGGCAGTACGGGTACGTCTATGCGCTCAACGCCTCCCGCGACCATGTGGTCTGCCGCGGCATTCCTTCCGCCGAGGACATCCAGTAGGACTGGGGACATCGTCTAGGCTCAAGTCGCAACAACCAGATACGTGGCCGTTGTCATCGCCGATATCAATCTCGGCCAGCAATCAAGCCACATCGGCGTCCGATGTGAACAGCTTGGGCCACGGGGCCGGATCGGCCCATACCCATCCACTGCACACAGTCAGCTCATGGCACGCGCGTAGGTCCGGATCAGCGAGTCGGGGCAGACAAGGATGGTGAAAACGGGGCGAGGTGGTCTCCGCTTTGTTTGTCGCGTCGAGGACTGGTTTCGGTTCGACTGCCACCGGATTGGCTTCCCTCCGGTGTTGTCCCATGGACTCTTGCGCTGTTCCTCATGCCGCTCGCGCTCGCCCAGCATGGATTGCTACGGCCATCGCCATTCTGGCGTTGGCCACTCGCGCCGCCGCTTCGGAAGTCTGGGTCGTTACCGACTCGCATCATCCGGTCCTTGGCCAGGCTGACCGACACCTCATCCTGGACGCGGCCGCGGTGCTCGAAGCGGAGCTGGCCGACAACCTGCCCACCGATCCTGAGCGCGCCAGCGCCATCGTCCAGCAACGCCTGAAATTGGGCGGTACAGACCTGCAGCGAAGGATCGGCACCGCCTACCAGGGTATTGCCGATGCCTGGAGCCTTGGCGTCACCAAGATTCCCGCCATCGTGGTGGATCGCCGATACGTGGTCTATGGCGAGACGGACGTGGCCCGTGCGGTAGCCCGCATCGACCAATACCGGAGGACGCAGCCATGACGAGGCGTCCGTTCGCGCCATCCCGGCGCCAGCGGTTGGCCATCGCAGCGCTGCTGCTGGGGTGTTCCGCATCGTCCTTTGCACTGAACACCGCCACCATCGTGGCCTCCACCCTGTCGCCGGATTGCCTGGAATACCGCGTCACCGGCATCTGCTATTGGCTCTATTGCACCTGGACGGGATGCACCGTACGCACCTCGGTCAAGGTGCGCCACTACATCCCGGATGCCGTGGTGTCGAGCTACTCGAACACCGGCGAGAACCCTTGGGTCGAGGTGCGGGCGATGAGCCTGCCGAACCCGACCGCGAAGGCCGGCGGCGACGGCACCACCAACGAGGATCACGAGAACAACCTGGCGAAGTTCAAGAACGCCGACGTCATCGGCCATCCGGGTGGCTATGTGTTCAGCCAGTTCGCCAGCGCCTCCGGCTACACCTGCGAGGGCGCCGGCACCGCCTTCATGCCCTATCTGCTGAGCACGCTCGACACGCTGGCATGGCGCTACAACATCCCCGAGGCGCTGTATCCGGAAGCACTGATTCCCGGCCGGCGCGAGATCGGCACGCGCACGGCCATGAATCTCTGGGGCAACGTCTATCCGCGTGGCGGCTTCCTGCACCAGGTGGATGACCACAAGGCCGCGGCCGTGGTCGCCCAGCGCGCGGGTGACATCGTGACGCGCCGCAACCAGATCCACGTCTACCAACCGCTGCTCGCCAGTTCGCGCGATGGCTACTGGCCGGCCGGCGCCCTGATGGAAACCGATGCCGCCACGGGCAAGTGGCAGGAGCTGACCCCCACGCTGTCCAGCAGTTGCGCGGTATTCCCCCACGGCAATGCCAAGGTGCAGGCCCGGCAAGGCGACTACGCCTGGGCATTGTGGCGTCCCTATAGCTGCTGCCAGCGCCGCGGCCAGGTGTTCCTCGGCAGCGTCGATTTCCTGTGAGGCCCGATGCCATGACGACTCCACCGCCGAGCGCCCGTCGATTTCTTTGCGTCGCATTGGCCGTTGCAGCAATGTGCTGCTCCGGCGCCGGGGCGCAGACCAGCGTCAACGAGTACGGCGTCCAGCATCAGGGCAGCGTGATCGGCGACGACGTGCTCTACAGCATTGGGGGCGGCCGCGCGGTATCCATGAGCGGTGCGGCCAACATGCACTCCATCGGTGTTGGCGTCGGCTGGAACAGCAACCTGATCTGTGGCGACATGAGCATCACCACCACGCTGCAGAACCAGTTGAACGGCATCACCAACGGCTTCCAGGCCATCATGTCCTCGGTGATCCAGAACGCCACCGCTGCCGTGGCGTCGCTGCCCGCGCTGATCATCCAGCGCGCCGATCCAGGGCTGTATAACCTGCTGACCAATGGGGTGCTGCAAGCCAGGCTGGATTTCGATCGCAGCAAGCTGACCTGCCGTGCCATCGCCAACCGCATGGCCGACATGGCGGGTGGGCAGCTCGGCTGGGGCCAACTCGCCGAAGGCATGGCGCTGAAGCAGGCCGTCGCGAGCACCGATGCGGTCTCGGCCATCGACGACGCCGAGGCGAACCGTGGCAACAATGGCGTACCGTGGGTCGGCGGAGACAACGCCGGCGGCGCGGGCCAACGTCCGGTGCGCGTGGTCGGCGACGTGACCCGCGCCGGCTACAACCTGCTCAATGGCCGTGGCGTCGGCGATGCCAGTTCGATTCCGCAAGCCAGTTGCGGCGGCAACATGGCCTGCCAGACCTGGAGTTCGCCCGATGCCGCCGCGGCCTGGGCCGTTCGCGTGCTAGGCGAGCAGGAACAGCGCACCTGCGATGCATGCACCAAGACCGTCACCACGCCGGGCGTTGGCCTGACCCCGCTGATCCAGGAGGAATACGAGGACAAGCTGCAGGCCCTGCAGGAGTTGGTCGCCGGCAGCCGTCCAACCACGGCGCAGAACCTGCAGGCTGCGGGCAGCGCGTCGCTGCCCATCACCCGTGGCGTGATCGAGGCGCTGCGCGACGAGACGGACCAGGACATCCTGGCTCGGCGCCTGGCCTCGGAGGTTGCGCTGGCCAGCGTGCTGGAGAAGGCGCTGCTGCTGCAACGCACGCTGCTGACCGGGCGCAAGGAGCCCAACGTGGCCGCCAACGAACTGGCCCAGAAGGCCGTCACCCACGAAAGCGACATCCTCGATCGCGAGATTCACAACCTGAAGGCAGAGCTGGAGCTGCGCCGCGAACTGGCCAGCAACTCGCCGATGGCGATCATCCAGCGCCACAGCACCCGCGCCGCCGGTGCGCGTGGCATCTACGAGGGCGACCCGGTACGCAATCGGGTCGATGAATTGCAGCGGCCGCCGTCCGGCGGAAGCCATCCATGAGTGCCGCAGGGCGGTGCCCGCGCTGGCTGTCCAGCCGGCGTGCCATCCGGGTACTGGTGTGGGCGGTGTCGCTGCTGATCGCCGCGACCGCCGTCAATGTGGTCGGCATCCGCATCGCGGGCAGCATCGAGGGCTGGCAGCGCTGGATGGCGGCGCAATCCGGGGCCTTCCTGGTCTGGCGGTTGTTGCTCTACGCCATCACTGCCTGGGGTTGGCTCTGGATGCGCCGTCGCCTGCGCACGCGGGAACCGGAGCGCGCTGCCGGGCAGCGACTGCTGCGCGCGGAGGTTGCGTCCATCGTCGCCGTGATCGCGCTGGAAGCCAGCCTGCTGATGCAGGCACGGTAGCGCGAGGTTCGCCATGACGCTGTTCACCACCGACTACCTGGAGTACTACCTGACGCTGGTGTCCTGGGTGGTCCACAACGGCATCTGGTCGGTGCTGGTCGCCAGCGGCATGTTCGCCGTCCCGTTCCTGGCGATCATCATCCAGGAATGGCTGAAGGCCCGCGCGGAAGGCGCGGACGAGGGCAACAAGGGGGTGCTGTCCTCGGCTCGCATCGAGAACCGCGTCTTCGTCGCCATCGTGGTGATCATGTTCGCGGGCATCCCCTTCATCGACGTCGATTTCAACACCATCAAGTACGACCGTTCGCGTTCGACCCAATGCCAAGTAAATGTGCCAGAGCCGACCGATACGGGCTGGTCGCAATCGTTCAGCACGATCAACAACCAGTCGGCCAAGGTGCCGGTGTGGTGGTTCGCCATGCACGCGATCTCGCGCGCGATCACCGGCGCCTCGGTCGCGGCCATTCCCTGCGGCACCGACCTGCGGCAGATCCGCATGGACATCGACGCGACCCGCATCGACGACCCGGTACTGGCCCAGGAGATCAGCGACTTCACCCGAGACTGCTACGGCCCCGCCCGCGCCAAGCTGTTCATGACCCGGCCCAGCCTGAGCGAGGAGCAGATGCACGACGTCACCTGGATCGGTTCCAGCTACTTCGTCGGCACCGCAGGCTTCTACGACAGCTACCGCTCCAGGACACCGCGCGATGCCTGGCCGTTCGACGCCACGCGCGACGCCGGCCTGGCCCAGGTGCCCGGCGGGGGCGGCTACCCGACCTGCCGGCAGTGGTGGGCCGACGGCAGCCAGGGCCTGCGGGCACGACTGCTGGCCCAGGTCGATCCCAGCCTGCTGACACGACTGGCCGGCTGGGCGGGCTTCCTGAGCCAGGCCGAGGTCAACGACTCGGTGATCCGCGCCGTCGCGAGCCCTCGGCAACAGAAGCTCAACCGGGGGGCGGTCTACACGGACTACGGTGGCCAGATCGACATGACGCTGCCCAACATCGTCACCCGCGCCGCCAGCGACGTGGGGCTGACCGTCGGATCACTGGGCCATTTCCCGGCGATGGACGTGGTGCGGCAGGCGCTGCCGATGGTGCTGTCCCTGCTCAAGATGGCGCTGGTCATCTGCATCCCGCTGGCGCTGCTGATCGGCACCTATGACCTCAAGACCGTGGTCACGGTGAGCGTGGTGCAGTTCGCGCTGTTCTTCACCGAATTCTGGTTCCAGCTCGCCCGCTGGATCGACTCGACGATCCTCGATGCGCTCTACGGCTGGGGGTGGGGCTGGAACCGGCCGCACACGAACTTCGATCCGCTGGTGGGCCTCAACAACACCTTCGGAGACATGCTGCTGAACTTCGTGATGGCGACGATGTTCCTAGTGCTCCCGGCATTCTGGATTGGCGCATTGACTTGGGCTGGGATTCGGGCCGGAACTGTCGCAAATGCTTTCTCGGCAGGCACCAAAGACGCGGGCAACGCGGGCGGCAAGGGGCCAGGCGTCATGTCGAGGAAGCTGAAATGACTCAGCGATGAACGGCTTCAATCTTCTTCGCTGTACATCACGTGAGAGGTGTCGTTGTAAAGGTTTGGATCGTAGCCAGGCGTTTGACGTAGTTCATCCAGACTCGCAGGAAATTGCAGGTCAAAATCGTCGTCGCCCCCCGGCGTCTGCTCCGCCATCCTGGCTGCCACAACGAGAGCGACCAGTATCAGCGCCACCCAGAATGCGACGTACAGCAACACCCCGAGGACCGCCAGCTTGATCACCCAGATCAGCACCGCTGCACCGCCCGCCGGCAGTGCCTGCGCCACCAGCCACCGATGCGCCCGACGCTCCGCGCGCAGGCAAACGCCCCATACACCGCCCAGCCAGCGGCCGAGTCGCGCTGCGGTGGTCATGCGTGCGGTGTGCTTCATGGTTGGCTACCTCATGGTCGTTCCACGGTCGTTGGGCTGGGCGGTGCCGTTCTCCTTCATGCCTGCCGCGCCGCGAATGCTTCGGCGGTCATGATCAAGCCGGGAAAGTCCTCTCGCATGGCGAGAATGTCCGCATCGCCTGTGATCAATGCATCCGCCTTGCCGACATGCGCGAGCACCAGGAACACCTGGTCCTTCTCGTCGCGGCAGGCCGGCAGGTCGGGCCATGGCATCGGCAGTTCCACCACATCGGCGTAGGGCAGGAAGTCCGCCAGCAACTCCTGCTGTTCCGAGGTCGACAGCTTGAACTTGGGAAAGGCCAGGACGCGCAGGAGTTCACTGGCCGTCTCCCGGCAGACCAGCGGCTGCAACTGCTGTTGCTGCCAGGCATGGCGTATCCAGGCCAGGCGTCCTGCATTGAAGACCAGCGCCGACAGCACGATGTTGGTGTCGAGCACGACCCTGCGCATCAGCGCCGCGCCCAGGCCACGGCATCCTCGACGTCCTGCTCGGTGATCCCGAGTTGCTCCAGCTTCTCGCGCACGGCCTGGGCCTTCTGGACCCGCACGGGGGTCAGGACGATCCGACCGCCTTCGACGGTCACGTCGAAGTACTCCGCCGCATCCACGCCGGACACGGCCGCCTTGGGCAGCGTGATCTGGTTTTTCGAAGTGAGCTTGGCAAGCATGGGAAGCCTCCGTAAGTTTCAAAGGAAATCTTACTTCCTTACTTCATTCCCGACAAGCATGCCTTCGGGCGCATGGATTTCAGGACCTGCCGTGCTTTCAGCGCCGGTTGAAGCGGCCTGATCCGGTGAAAACACAGCGCCTGTTCCGATCCCCGATCCTGGAGCGCATGGGCTCCGCATTGATTGCGGCACACGAAGCCAACTGCCCCTATACCAAAGGGCTTGTCGAAGGCCAAAGGGCTGGGGAAGGGGCAAGGGAATGGCCTCAAGGGGAAAGGCCCCTACCCGAAAGGCCAAAAGGCTCCTCCGGCCAGCCCATCACCAGGATGTCGCCATGCTTTCGCTGTTCCAGCGCAAACGGGTGCCGCTGGCCAACGCCGCGGCACCGCCTCCCGTCGAGCCTGCCAAAGGGTTGACCCGGCCGCAGTCGGCCACATCGCTGCTGGCGGAGCCGCGCCGGCAGCGATTGCTGGAACACATCTGGCAGCGCACCTCGCTGTCGCGTCGGCAGTTCCGCTCGCTGTACCTGGCGCCACTGGAGCGCTACGCCGAGCTGGTCCAGCAGTTCCCGGCCTCGGAGGCGCATCACCATGCCTGGCCGGGCGGCATGCTGGACCACGGCCTGGAGATCGTGGCCTACGCGCTCAAACTGAGGCAGTCCCACTTGCTTCCGGCCGGCGCCTCGCCCGAGGCCCAGGCCGCGCAAGCCGAGGCCTGGACCGCCGGTACCGCCTACGCCGCGCTGCTGCACGACATTGGCAAGATCGCGGTCGACCTGCACGTCGAGCAGGCCGATGGCCTGGTCTGGCACCCCTGGCACGGGCCGCTGCGGCAGCCGTACCGCTTTCGTTACCGGACGGATCGCGAGTACCGGCTGCATGGCGCCGCCACTGGGCTGCTCTACACCCGTGTGCTCGATGCCGGCATCCTCGACTGGCTGAGCGACTACCACGATCTATGGTCGGCGCTGCTCTACGTCCTGGCGGGCCAGTACGAGCATGCCGGCACGCTGGGCGAGCTGGTCGTCAAGGCCGACCAGGCATCGGTGGCCCTGGCGCTCGGCGGTGATCCGGCCAGGGCCATGGCGGCGCCGAAGCATGCGCTGCAGCGCAAGCTGCTGGATGGCCTGCGCTACCTGCTGCGCGAGGAGTTCAAGCTGAACCAGCCCGGCGGCCCGTCGGATGGATGGCTGACCCAGGACGCACTCTGGCTCGTCAGCAAGACGGTCAGCGACAAGCTGCGCGCGCATCTCCTGTCGCAGGGCATCGAAGGCATCCCATCGAACAACACCGCCGTCTTCTCGGTGCTCCAGGACCATGGCATCGTGCAGCCCGCTCCGGATGGGAAGGCGATCTGGCGGGCGACCGTCACGAGCGGCACCGGCTGGTCGCACAGCTTTACCTTCCTGCGTCTGTCGCCGGCCTTGATCTGGGAGTCGGGCGAGCGTCCCGCACCATTCGCCGGCACGGTCACGACGGAAGAGCCCCTCCCTGGCGATGAGGCAGCGCCGGGCTCCGACGGCATCCCGGCCACCTCACCGCCCCCTGGGGTGGCGGATTCCCCGGCCGGGCTCGCGGACCCGGTCTCCGATCTGCTGTCGATGCTCGATGCATCCGGCGCAGCCACCGCCGGTGCATCGTCCGCCGGCGCGGAACCGCCGTCACCATCCGCCGGAGCAACTGTGACAGTGACCCATTCGGCGCTGACCGGTCCTGCCACGATGCCGGCTCCCGCGAAGGCCACGCCGTCCGGGGAAGCCTTCATCGCCTGGCTCAGGCAAGGCATCGAGTCGCGCAAGCTCATCATCAACGATGCGAAGGCACTGGTGCATACCGTCGATGGCACGGCGTACCTGGTCAGCCCCGGCGTCTTCCAGCGCTACGTGCAGGAACATCCGGAGATCCAGGCGCTGGCCCGACAGGACGATCTGCACGACTGGCAATGGGTGCAGAAGCGCTTCGAGAAGCTGGGGCTGCACCGCAAACAGGACAGCGGCCTGAACATCTGGACCTGCGATGTCACAGGACCGCGCAAGTCGCGGCGGTTGCACGGCTATCTGTTGGCGGCGCCTTCGGCATTGTTCGCGGAAGTCCCGCCGGACAACCCCTACCTGTCCCTGGCGCGCGGCTAGGAGTCTCCTCGCCACACACGGGCAGCGCACCTGCCGACCCTATGTCTTGCATCGTCGATACCCCCTCATGCTCGATGGGCGACCCAACCCTTGAAGGTGAACGCGCAATAGAAAAGGTCGATGTCCGTGAATCCAGCCTCGCGGAGCAGATCGACATCCTGCACGGGCGAAAGCACGGGCAGCCGTTCCTTGATCGCCGCGATGCTGCCTTCGGCTTGACGCACGGGTACGCCGGAAATAGCCGCGAACACCGCATTGCGCGAGAGCCATCTGTCCCGACCGGGATCTTCGCCGGGAAAGCTGTGATGCGCGACGACAAGGGGCGCACCGGGCTTGAGTCGCAGGTGCATCTGCTGCAGCGTCTTCAGGCGCTCGGCTGGAGGCAGGAAATGCAATGTCAGCAGGCAGGTCGCGCCATCGAAGGGCCCCTTGGGGGCGCTGTCGATATAGCCCTCGTGCAAGCGCACGTGAGGCGCCATCGGGCCCAGGATCGTGCGGGCGAGTTCGAGCATCTCTGCGGAAGGATCGACGCCGTCGAACTGCCAGCCGGGCTGCATTTCAGCGAGGGCCTTCAGTTCCAGCCCGCCGCCGGCGCCGAGCACCAGGATGCGCGCGTCGGCCGGCGCGCATTCAGCCAGCAGCACGCCCGCCATCCGGTGCAGGTCGCTCAGGCCCGGCACGATCCTCGCGGTTCTTTCCACATAGCCCGATACAGCCGTCGGGTCGGGGAACGACGTCATCGAGCGCGGCCTTCCGCTTGCGCTGGCTCGATCGTCTCGGGCCAAATCAGTGATCGGTGAATGTGGAATCCCGTCATGGCCCCGTTGCCCACGGCCAGCGACACCGAATGAGGAAACCGTGCCACGTCGCCGCAGGCAAAGACCCCAGGCACCGAGGTCTTGCTCTCGGCATCCGTGCGGATCTGGATTCCCATGGGCGTTTCTTCCAGTGAACAACCGATTGTCTCGGCCAAAGGGCTGGAGGGGGCGGTTCGCGTTACAACAAACAGGCCCGCAAAGCTCAGTCGCCTCCCATCCACCATCGTCACGTCGGCATGTCCCTCGATCCTGTCGATGCGGGCCTCGTCGATGACCACGCCTCGGCGTTCCAAAGTGGACCTGATTTCCTCGTTGAGTTCCAATGCACCGTTGACGAGCAAGGTGACATCCCCCCAATCCGTCAGCAGCTCAGCCTGATGGATGGACATCGGGCTGGCACCGACGATGCCGATGCGTCCCTGTCCAAGTTCATAGCCATGGCAGTACGGGCAGTGAAAAACCGTCTTCCCCCAGCGTTGCGCGAGTCCGTCGATGGCTGGAAGCTGGTCGGTCACCCCCGTCGCCAATAGAATGCGTCGCCCCAGGTGCGACTCGCCATCGGCCGTCGTGACGGTGAATTCGTCCGCCTGCCCGGCGACCGCTTCCACCCGACCTTCAAGCCAGGTCAGCGTTGGATAGGCCTCGAGCTGGCGGCGTGCGTTTGCAGCGATTTCACCTGGCGGCACACCATCCTGGCCGAGAAATCCGTGTGAATGGCTGGCGAAGCGGTTGCGCCGCTGGCCCGCATCGATCACCAGCACTGACCTGCGTGCGCGCACCAGTTGCAGGGTCGCGGCCATGCCTGAGTAGCTTCCGCCGACGACGATCACGTCGTGATTCATGATTTATTCCTTGAGTGTCGTAAGGCCGCATGCCGGCGTGCGAAGTCAGAGGCCAGATCGGCAAGGGTGATTTCCGAAAACCGCGTGAGCAGCAGCGCCTCGGCTTCGGCAAACGTGCCTTCGAGTGCCGCATTGACCGTCTGCTCGACCAGACACTCCGGTGTCTCGTTGCGGTTGCCGATGGCAAACGTCGCCGGCTCTCCCAGGGCTTCGTGCAACTGACGCAGGGTGACGCTGCCAAGGTCGGCGTGGATACGCCATCCTCCTGCGTGGCCTCGTTCGGAGGTGACGATTCCCGCTTGCCGCAGGTATCCCATCGTGCGTCGAACGACGACCGGGTTGGTTCCCAGGCACAGCGCCAAGGTTTCCGAGGTAACGGGTCCATCCTGCTCGGCCATGTGCAGCAGCGCATGCAGGACAGACGAGAGGCGGCTGTCTCTTTTCATGAAACAAATGATGTTACGAAAAAGGCCGCGTGTCAAATGCGAGGTGGCAATGAACACCTGGCAAGTCACAGCCTTGACGTACAAGAACGTTGTTGACACCTCACCGCCATGACGGCATGGCTATTCGGTGCCGCTCTCTTCCTCGGACAGTTGCGCCTCGGTCGCGGCCATCAGCGTCGCGGCCGAGCACCCCAGCCCCTTCGCGATCCGCAGGATCAACACCAGCGTGGACATGTGCTCGCCGCGCTCGATCTTGCCCATGTGCGACCGGGCGATGCCCGCCTGTTCCGCGAGCACCTCCTGCGCCAGCCCCTGCGCGGACCGGGCCTCGCGCACGGCAACGCCGAAAGCGCGCGCTGGCTCGCTTTCATAGGTTCTTGTCCCTGCGGGTCTCCCGCGTTGCACCGATCGCTTCTGCATCAACAGAAGCGTCACGCGCAAAGCGAATCTAAACCACGTTAAACTTATCTCATCGACCGGTCGCGCCCGGTTTTTCCCAGTGTCGGCGTTGTGCAGGTGACACGATGATCGCTCCCGATCCCTTGAACATTGCCCTGTCGGACTGCCTGGCCTATCCCCGGTTGTCGGTGCCGATGGCGGAACATCGCCGGCGCCATCCGGACCACCCCATTCGCCTTCATGAAGAACGCCTGGTGGATCTGCATCGAGGACTGCTCGCGGGGGCCTTCGAGGCAGGCCTCTGCCAGTCGCCCGCAGCACCGGAAGGCATCGATGTGCGCCCCGTCTGGCGCGACACGCTGGCATTGGCCGTGTCGGCCCATCACCCCTTGCTGGCCTTCGCGTCAGTGTCCCTGGAGCAGGCGGCCGACCACCCTTGGATCGCCCTGGATGGCCGCGACTGTGTCGGCTACTGCGAGCAGATCGACTCATTGCTGACGGCGGCCGGCGTCGTCCCCTCGGCCGTCACGACGGCCACATCGTTCGGGTTGATGATGACCTTGGTGGCCGCCGGCTACGGCGTCTGCCTCGCACCCGTCGCCCGCATCGAGGGCCATCGTCCCCTGGGCGTTTTCCAGCGTCCGTTGCAAGAGGGAGCGCTGACGCTCACCACGTACTTCCTGAGCCGTCGAAATACGGACAGCACCCGCCTGGAGCCGTTCTTCCAAGCGCTCCAGGCAAACGCCTGACCGAACTTCGACGCGACCCTGGCTTCATCAGACTCTAGGCGTCGCTTCGGCGGCATCGGCAGCGACGGCTTCGCGCACCAGCCGCTGCACGCCTTGCCGGACCTGCTCAGGGAACTCGGTCGTCACGACTGGCTCGCTCGCCTGCATGCACTGTGCGGCCACCAACCGCGCGGCAAGGTGCAGGTTCGTTGGATTGACGGCTTCGATGGCCGGCCGTGTCCCGAGAGCCTCGTACGAGCGCAGAAGAGCGTGGTAGATGTCCCAGGTGTCGATACCCCGTGGCAGTTGCTTCAGGACGGACTGGACCAGCCTGCGCTTGAGCGGATCGAGTTGCCAGTCCGGCACCCGCTGCCCGCGATGCCCCATGTGGATCGACAGCAGGTTGCCGGCCTGGATCTCGTAGGTGATCCAGCGGCGCGACTTGCCCGCGAGCTTGGCGTAGTCCGCCACCGAGAGGTTGTGTGGTGCCTCGAAGGTCTCCAGCACTTGCAGGCGTTCGCGCTGCGCCTCCGACAGGCGCGGCCGTGCGTACTCGGGCATGCGCACGGCCGACAACCGCTGCACCGATGCCGGCGCTTCGGGTTGGCCGGGCGTCGGCGCGGTCACGATCAGTTGCGGCGCGGTGAGGTCGACCACCGGCGGCTGCACAGCCGCCTGGCCGGCGATGGTCGGCAGACCCTGGAGCGTGATGGTCAGATGCCGGCTGGCAACCTCGACCTGGTTCTGCTCGAAACGCGACGCTGCTCGACGTATTCGGCATGGTTGTAGGTCGCGCTGATCCTGTCCGGGTCGGCATGCGAGAGCTGGGCGTCCACCCATTTCTTCGGGTACCCGAGTTCGTTCAGCGCCGTCGAGATCGTTGCCCGGATGCCATGCCCCGTGAGTTGGTCCTCGTAGCCCATGCGCTTGAGCGCGGCGTTGAGCGTGTTCTCGCTGATCGGGTTCTTCAGGCACCAGTCGCCGGGGATGAGATAAACCTGGGCCGGCTTGAAGTTGTCGAGCAGGTGGCGAACGATCTCCTGCGCCTGCACCGACAGCGGCACGATGTAGGGCGGGATGTCGATGAGACGCTTGCGCTTCTTCCTGGTGAGCAGCTTGCGCTGCTTGAGCCTGGCCACCGGGATGATCCACAGGCCCCGGTCGAGGTCGAACTGATCGGGCGTGGCGAAGCGCAACTCGCCGGTACGCACACCGGTGAGCATCAACAGCCGCAAGCCCAACTGCGTGTTCAGGCGCCCGCGGTACTTGCGCAGTGTCTGCAGCATGACTGGCAGCTCGTGCATGCGCAGGAACGGGTTGTGTTCGACCGGCGGCAAGGGCAGCGCGACCACTTCCAGGTCCCTGGACGGGTTATCGCCCATGTTGGGAATCGCCACCGTGGCGTAGGTGAACAACTGGGTGAACCAGGTCCTCAGCTTCTCGGCCACCGACAGCGAGCCGCGCTTTTCCACCTTGCCGATGATGTCCAGCAGGTGTGCGCGGGTGATCTCGTAGATGGTCAGGTGCCGCAGCGAGGGGAACACGTCTTTCTTGAAGACGCGCCCGATCTGTTCAAGGCTGGTCTGCCGTCCTTCCTCCAGCGAGAGCCGGCGATGGGCCAGCCATTGCTCGTAGACGGCCATGAAGGTGTGCTCGCCGGCCAGGACGATCGCGTGCCGCCTGCGCTTGCGTTCGCTGTGCGGATTGACGCCCTTGGCGAGCAGCGAGCGGGCTTCATCGCGAAGCGCACGGGCGTCCTTCAGCGAGAGCGCTGGATACGTGCCGAAGGACATGCGGTCGCGCTTGCCGCCCCACGAGAAGCGGAAGTGCCACGCCTTTGCACCGGTGGCTGAAACAAAGAGGGAAAGGCCGTCTGTGTCGGCCAGGGTGTACGGTTTGCCGGTCGCCTTGGCCTGGCGAACCGTGAGGTCCGAAAGCATGATCCCAACTCCTTGAAAGCGAGTTGAGTGCCATGTTTCCCATCGGGCCCCGGCTCCCCCAGCAACAATGCGGAACTGGGAAGCTCCGCATTGCGATGTACCACCTAATGTACCGGTTTTGACCGGCTGTCAGTGGATTTCGCTGGACGTCACTGGATCGAAGATTCTTAAAAAATCGAACCGTGACAATGACTTGCAACACTCCATGGACGTCCCTGGAACACCATGGAAAGTTGAAGTGGAGCGGGCGATGGGAATCGAACCCACGTCAGTAGCTTGGGAAGCTACAGCTCTACCATTGAGCTACGCCCGCGCGGCGTGGGGCAAGTCTAGAGCGAGTCACGCCCTTTGAGAAGAGAGGTGCCGGCGGCCGGGCGAGGGACCGGCGCACCGGCCCCTCGCTGCCGCGGCATCTCAGAAGCTGCCGCTGAAGTTGACGAACAGCGTGGCGTCGCGCGCGCCCTTCTGCGCGGTGGTGCCGGTGATGCCGAAGTTGCTCTGCAGGCCCCACACCCCGGTACGGGCGCCGAGCACCACCGTGGCGTAGTTGCGGTCCAGGTCCAGGCCCGGCACACGGTAGGTACCGACCTCCGGCATGGACTGCAGCCAGGCGCTGGCTTCCTTCGGGTCCTCGAACTCGTGGTCGTAGGTGACCTGCAGGTACGGCTTGACCGCCGCGCCGTCGAGGCGCACCTGCCAGCCGACGCGGCCGACCAGCGAGTCGATGTCCTGGTCGCCGTAGCCCAGTGCGCTGGAACTCTCGTTGCTTTCCTCGTAGCCATCGAGCTTGATCTTCTGCCAGGTCAGGCCGACCACCGGACCGTGCTTGACCGCGCCCTGGCCCAGCTCGTAGCCGGCGTTGATCGCCGCGGCCAGGTTGCTGCCGTCCGGCGAACCGCTGTGGGTGCGCGTGGCGGCGCCCAGCTGGACCTTGCGGTCCACGTCGTAGCCGAGCCAGGTGTAGCTGACCTGGGCGTTGACCCAGACCGGGCCGGTGTACCAGCCGAAGAAGCCGCCGAGCGTGGTGTCGGTCTGCTTGAAGCTGCCGCGGCTGTTGCCGAAATCGGCGTCCAGGCGGCCGTAGCCGGCGAAGCCGCCGAACACCAGGTCGCCGCGGGTCCAGTCCACGCCGAACAGGCCGGCGGGCGAGGTGCCGTCGTACAGGTCGGCATGGTCGTAGCGCTGCATGTCGCCGCGCACGCTGCCCCACCAGCGCAGGCCGTCCGCCTCGGGCTTGCCGCCGATGTGCCAGGCGACCTGGTCGGCACGGGCGCGCCCGACCACCTGCGCGGAGTGCGTCAGCACCTGCTGCAGGCGCGGCGCTTCCAGGATCGACAGCGCGTACTGGCCCATCACCTGGTGGGTGGCGCTGGTCGGGTGCACGCCATCGGCGAACACGTAGGTGTTGGCGGCATTGGCGGCGACCAGGCTGGTCGGGTTGCAGGTCAGCGAGGAGCTGGTGGTGCACGCGGCGTTGGTGGCGTTGACGAAGCCGTACGCCGACGGGTTGGCGACCACTTCCTGCAGCAGGTGGAAGGTATCCACTGGGATCACGCGCAGGCCGGCGCTCTTCAGCCCGGAGAACAGCGCGTTGTTGTAGGCCGCGGCCAATGCCGTGGCCTGCGCGCTGGTGGCCGCGCTGCCGTTGAAGCTGGGGGTCAGGCCGACATCGGGAATGGTGGGCACCAGCACGTAGCGCGCACCGGCATTCTCCAGCGTGCCGACGATGCCGACCTGCGCGGTCACCGCGCTGCCGATGATGCTCTGTGCCTGGGCCGGCGCCGCCGCGGCGGCGAACAGGTCGTTGGCGCCGCCCCATACGGTATAGAGCGCATTGGGATTGGCCTTGCCGCCATTGCTGGACAGGTAGCCGTTGACCTGGGTCGCCAGCGACGGCACCGCGACGCCGCCGAGCTGGGCATTGGTGGCGTCGACGGCGACCCGGGCGCCGCCGACGGCGTAGTTGTCGCCGGTCTGGCCATTGCCATGGGCCGAGGCGTTGGCGCCGTAGTAATCGGCGACGTACTCGGCCCAGGTCCAGCCCGGGTTGGTGGTGAAGCGGCCGGTCACGGCCTGCGCCGAGGCCGGCAGCAGCGGACGGAAATAGCCACTGTCGGTCAGGCTGTCGCCGAAGAAGACGGTCTGGTCGTAGGCCGACTCGGCCATCGCCGGCGCGGCGGCCAGGGCGATGGCGACGGCCATCAGGGAACGGATCGGGCGGATCGAAGAAGCCATGGGATTACTTCACCTTGTGGAGGATGGGAACAAATGCCGACGCCGGCGTACGCCGGCGAATGGTCACATCTTTCCACCACCGGTCGGACCGCTCACGCTGCATTGCGGCAAGGCACACGCGGTGCCTTGCCCAAACAAATCGCGCGCCCTCGGCGCGCAATGCGGACATGATGTCACGAAGCCGGCATGGCGTGGCAGTGCGGCGTCCGCCGGGCCACGTCGCGGCGAGCGCCGGCACGACCCGATCGGGAAGGTCAGTTGAGATAGACCGGGTTGCCGAGCAGCAGCAAGCGGCCATCCGGCGCGCGCACTTCGGCACGCAGCCAATGCCGGGCGCCATCGCTGGTCCAGGTCCAATCGCGCCGCTCGCGGGCCACGCCCAGCGACGTCGTCCATGCGGGCAACGGCTTGCCATCGAGCTTCAGCACGAGCCGCGAGCCGGCAGGCGCGGCCACGTCCACGCCGATCCGGACCGGGGTACCGTTCGGCGCGGCCAACCCGCCGCCCATGTTCGCCTGCTGGTCGCCGGCGCGGGCGCTCAGGTCGAGCAGTCGGTCGCGACTGCCCTCGGCATCGACGAACACACGGCCGGCGCGGATGCCGTCGAGGATCTCGCGCTCGCTCAGCCCGGTGGCGTGCACCACGGTGGTCGGGACCCCGATCCGGCTGCGCCCGCGCACGCCGGCCCGCAGGGTGCCGTCGTGGTTGTCGCTGCCGCCGATCGCGGTCACGCGCTCGCCGGCCGCCAGCAGCGATTCCCAGTACGGGATGCCCGAGGTCGGGGTATCGGCGTCGAGCCCGTTGACCGCTTCCACGGCCGCCAGGCTGCCCGGCGGCAGCGGCACGGCCGGCGTCCAGCCGCAGCCCATGCAGGTTTCGTCGGAAGGATTGCCGGGATGGTTGGCCGACAACAGCAGGCCGCGGCGATGCGCCTCGCGGGCGATCGCCGCCCAGTCGGTGCCGTCGCCGGCGCGGAAGTCCAACGGCGCGCGCAGGCCGAACACGTTGCCATGGCCCTGGAACGTGGTGATCTCCATGCCCGGGATCAGCAGCAGGCGATCGAAGTACGGCTGCGCGGCCGCCAGTTCCTGCACGTGCGAAATCGTGTTGTGCTCGGTCACGGCGATGAAGTCCAGTCCGGCGTCGGCCGCCGCCTGCAGCGTCATGAACAACGGGCAGGGAACGCGCGCGCCGGATTGCGCGGCGCAGGTACCGTCGCTGTGGCCGCTGTGCATGTGCAGGTCGCCGCGATACCAGCGCGCGGCGCCGTCCAGGCGTACCTGCCGCGACGCCGGCAAGGCGTCCGCCCGCTCGACCGGCGTGAACTCGATGCGGGCGCGATAAGGGGCGCGAGTGCCGGGGCGCAGGTGCGGCACGCCCAGCAGCAGGTGCCACTTGCCCGGCTCGATCGCCCCGGGCAGGTACGACGGCGTGGCGTCGCTGACCGATACGGTGAAGCTGCGCTTGTTGCCGCCGCTCCAGCCGCGGAATCCGGCCGGCCCCTGCAACCCCAGGTCGACCACCACGGCCCTGCCCTGGTCGTCGTAATCGAAGTCCACGCTGATCCGGGCAGTGCCCGCCGGGACGTCGAACGGCACCTGCACGTAATGCTGGCGATCGTGGTCGTCGAGCGTTCCCTCGACGACCACGGCCTGCTGCGCGGCGGCCCACAGCGGCCACAGCAACAGGCCCAGGCATGCGTACCACATCGTCTTGCGCATATCCCGCCCCATCAGAACTTGTACATCAACGCCAGGCGGTAGTTGCGCCCGAGCAGCGGCCGCGCGATGAAGGTGTTGGCGCCGCGGTCGGCGCTGGCCAGTTCGCCGGCGCGCGGATTGCCTTCGGTCAGGCCGAGCGAGTTGGTGAGGTTGTCGACGTAGCCGTACAGCGACAGGCGGTCGTTGACCTCGTAGCGCGCGCTGAAGTTGACCGCGTCGTAGGACGGCAGGCGCACCGAGTTGGCGGTGTCGACGTAGCGCTTGCCCTGGTATTCCCAGGCGGCCTGCAGGCGCAGCCGGCCCTGCATCAGGTTCACGCCCGGCACCAGGCGCACGCTGGTCTTGGGCACGCGGATCAACTGGTTGCCGTCGTAGTCGTTGAGCGTGCCGGTCTTGTCGAGGTAGGTCAGGCCGCGGTACTCCGGGTCCTGCAAGGTCACGGTCGCGCTGACGTCGAACCAGTCGACCGGCCGCAGCGCGGTCTCCAGTTCCAGGCCGAAGGTGCGGGTGCTGGCGAAGTGCGGTTCCTCCACCGTCGCGCCGTCGGCATTGAACACGTAGTTGCTGAAGGAGACATTGTCGTACTTGGTCCAGAACAGCGTGGCGAACACGTCCAGCAGCGGCTGCGAGTACTTGTAGCCGATCTCGGCCAGGTCCATGGTCTGCACGTACGGCGTGGCGCCGGCGTTGGTGATGTAGTTGCCCAGGCTGGGCAGGCGGTTGCCGGAGGTGTAGCGCGCGAACAGGCCCTGGCTGCGGCTGAACTGCCAGTTGGCGCCCACCGTCCAGGCCACGCGGCTGAAGGTGTCGTCGTAGTCGGCGTAGGTGCCGTTGCCGGTGAGGATGTTGGAGGTCGCCGGCGTGCCGAGATTGACGGTCTTCTTCTGCTCGACCCAGCCGTGGGTGTTCATGCGTTCCCAGCGCAGGCCCGCGTCGATGCGCAGGGCATCGTCGATCTGCCATTCGTCGGCCAGGTACAGCGCGTGCGTGGTCTGCTTGCCCGCCGCATGCTCCCATTCGTAGCCGTAGCGGGTGATGCCGTTGTCGGTGAACTGCCTGAGCACGTTGCCGGCGGCATCCACCGCCACCAGGTCCAGCAGCCGCGCGTTGTCCTGCACGTCGAGCAGGGCGATGGAGGAGTAGCGATCGAAGTCCTCCTCGATGTGTGCGTAGTAGTAGCCGAAGGTGACGTTGTGGCGCTGGCTGCCGGCCTCGAACACGCGCGAGAACTGCAGGTCGTTGGCCAGTTCCTTCACCGGCATGGTGATGCCGCGCAGGCCGCCGAGGATGACCAGGCCGTTGCCGTTCTGGTTGGCGACGTCGTAGACCTGCCCGGGCGAGGTCACGTAGCGCAGTTGCAGGGCGCTGGCGCCCGGCACCGAGGCCAGGTCGGCGGCGCGGCTGGCCAGGAAGCTGCTCGCGCTCTGCAGGGTATTGGGGTACACGCCGTTGCGCTGGGTCTCGGTGTCGCTGTAGCGCAGCCGGTCGTTGAGCTGCCAGCCGTCGCCCAGCTCGAACTGCGCCCCCGCGCTGAACTGGGTGCGCTTGACCTGCGTGCCGAGCGTGTTGTCGAAGTCGTAGTCGCCGCCATCGCCGGTGATCATGCGCACGTGCGCGGTCTCCGGGCCGGCCACGGTGCCGTAGTGGCCGTCGAAGCCGGGCACCGCGCGGATCTCGCCGTCGCGATCGGTGCGCATCGGGATGCCGGTGTAGAACGCGACCTTGTCGTCCAGGCGCTTGACGTCGAAGCTGATGCGGCCGTTCTCCAGCTCGCGGGCCAGGTTGAGCCGCAGTTGGCCGCCCTGGTTGCCGGTGAAGCCGAGGTCGCGCACGCCGTCCTCGCTGCGGTAGAAGCCGCCCACGCCGAGCTTCCAGGCGCCATCGCCCATCGGCGTGCCGTACCAGAAGTCGGTGCGGTACAGGTCGTCGCGGCCGACGGTCAGCTTGACCAGGCCTTCCGCACTGTCGCCCACCTGGCGCGGAATGAAGTTGATCGCGCCGGCCGGCGCGTTGGAATAGAACACCGGCGCCGGGCCGCCGCGCACCACCTCGATGCGCTCGATGGTCTCGTCGAGCCGGAACGCCTGGTCGGCATTGAGGTAGCCCAGCGCAGGATCGTGTTGCACCGGCATGCCGTCCTCGAGCAATTGCACCGAGCCGAAGCCGTCCACCGGCACGCCGCGCGCCCGGATGTTGCCGCTGGCCTCGCCGCCGGAGGCCTCGACCCAGAAGCCCGGCACCGATTTCATCGCCTCGGTGACGCTGGTCGGCGCCTGCAGGCGCAGGTTTTCTTCCTCGATGTTGGTGACCGAGTAGCTGGTCTCGGCCTTGGTGCGCACGCCGGTGCCGGCGCGGCCGGTGACCACGATGCTGTCCAGGTCCTGGACCTGGCTGCGGCCGGGCGCGGGCGCTTGCTGGGCCAGGGCGGCGGTGGGGGCGAGCGCGGCAGCCAGGACCAGCCGCAGGGCGAGATGCAGCCGGTTCCGGCCGCACGGGAGCGCAATGAGCATCGCAAGTACCTCGAAATGATGGAAACGGTTCGCCACCTCCCCTGGCAACGACAGCCGCGCATGCTGGCGCAGCAATGTTCCATTTCCGTGACTCCGCGCTCGCCCGGCCCGTGACTGCTCCCCGCGCGTGGCCGTAAGAGGCCATAATTCCGCCATGAAGACCTTCATTCCCACCGGGCCGCGCAGGCCCCCCGGCGGCCGTTCCGGCGGGGTTGCCGCCGCATGACCGATCCTTTCAACAGCGACGGCGCCAAGGTGCCGCCCAAGCCCTTCACCGTCACCGAAGGCCACCGCGCGGTCCGCAGCTTCGTGCTGCGCCAGGGGCGCTTCACCCCTGCCCAGCAGCGCGCGTTCGACGAGCGCTGGCCGCGCTTCGGCGTGGACTACACGGGCCAGCGGCGCGACCTGGACGCGCTGTTCGGCCGCGATGCGCCCAAGGTGCTCGAGATCGGCTTCGGCAACGGCGCCGCGTTGCGCTTCGCCGCGCAGCAGGACCCGTCGCGCGACTACATCGGCGTGGAAGTGCACGCGCCCGGCGTCGGCCGCCTGCTCAATGCGCTGGCCGAGGACGACGCCCGCCACGTGCGCCTGTACCACCACGACGCCGTCGAGGTGCTGCGCAACGAGATCGCCGATGGCGCGCTCGACGAAGTCCGCATCTACTTTCCCGATCCTTGGCACAAGAAGCGCCACAACAAGCGCCGCCTGATCCAGCCGGAGTTCGCCCGGCTGCTGGTGCGCAAGCTGCGCCCGGGCGGCCGCCTGCATGCCGCCACCGACTGGGAGCACTATGCCGAGCAGATGTGGGACGTGCTCGACGCGACCCCGGGGCTGGTCAACCGGGCCGGCCCGCGCGGCCATGTGCCACGGCCGGAATGGCGCCCGCAGACGCACTTCGAGACGCGCGGGCAGAAGCTGGGCCATGGCGTGTGGGACCTGCTCTACGACCGTGATTCGTGATTCGTGACTGGTGATTCGCAACAGCGCATCACCGCTCCGGATGCATGACCCGCCGCCTCCCCGCTTCTGACGAATCACGAATCACCAATCACCACGGCCACTCATGGATACCGCGCTGACGCTGACCAACGACATGAAGCTCGTGCTCGGGCTGGTCGGCTTCACGATGGCGATGTTCCTGTTCGAGCGCATCCGCGCCGACGTGGTCGCGCTGATCGTGCTGGTGGTGCTCGGCGTGACCGGGTTGATCGCGCCGGAGGAAATCTTCGGCGGCTTCTCCGGCAACGCGGTGATGAGCATCATCGCCACCACGGTGCTCGGCGCGGGCCTGGAGCGCACCGGCGCGCTGAACCGGCTGGCGTCGTGGCTGCTGCGGCGCTCCCGCGGCAAGGAGAAGCGGCTGATGATGCTGACGCTGGGCATCTCCGGGCTCAACTCCTCGTTCATGCAGAACCCGTCGGTGATGGCGCTGTACCTGCCGGTGGCCTCGCGCCTGGCCGCGCGCACCGGGCTCACCCTGCAGCGGCTGCTGCTGCCGATCGCCGCGGCGATCGTGATGGGCGGCGCGCTGACCATGGTCGGCAACTCGCCGCTGATCCTGCTCAACGACCTGCTGGTCTCGGCCAACAACAACCTGCCCTCGGGCATGGCCACGATCGAACCGCTGACCATGTTCGCGCCGCTGCCGGTCGGCGTCGCGCTGCTGGCCGCGGCGCTGCTGTACTTCCGCTTCTACGGCGACCGCAAGCTGATCGAAGAGGAGACGCTGGTCAACGAAGGCGTCACGCCCGCGCGCACCGAAAGCTATTTCGCCAAGACCTACGGGATCGAGGGCGACGTGTTCGAGCTGGTCGTCACCGCCGAGAGTCCGCTGGTCGGCATGACCCTGGGCGAGGCCGAGGCGATGCACGACGCGCCGCTGCTGCTGGCGCTGAAGACCGGCGACGACACTCGCCTGTCGCCGCCGGCGGACATGCGCATCTGGGTCGGCAGCGTGCTCGGCGTGATGGGCGCGCGCCAGACCGTGGCCGACTTCGCGCAGAACCATTTCCTGCGCATGTCCTCGCGGCTGCGCAACCTGGGCGACCTGTTCAATCCGGCGCGCGCGGGCATCTCCGAGGCGGTGATTCCGCCGAATTCGCGCTTCATCGGCAAGAGCGCGGCCGACCTGCGGCTGCGCAAGCAGTTCGGCCTCAGCCTGCTGGCGATCAACCGCGACAAGCAGGTGATCCGCGAGGACGTGCGCAAGGTGCCGCTGCGCGCCGGCGACATGCTGGTGCTGCACAGCATCTGGCAGGACCTGGCGCAGGCGGCCGACAGCCGCGACTTCGTGCCGGTCACCGACTATCCCAAGGGCGAACAGCGCCCGCACAAGTTCAAGATCGCGATGGCGATCTTCCTGCTGACCATCCTGATCGCGCTGACCTCCAAGCTGCCGGTGGCGCTGACGCTGATGACCGGCGTGGCCTTCATGCTGGTCACCGGCGTGTTGCGCATGGACGAGGCCTATGCCTCGATCAACTGGAAGACGGTCTTCATGATGGCCGGGCTGATCCCGCTCGGCTGGGCGATGGACAGCAGCGGCACCGCCGCCTGGGTGGCCGGGCACACCATCGACCGCCTGCCCCAGGGCATCCCGATCTGGGTGATCGAACTGGCGCTCGCGCTGCTGACCACGGCGTTCTCGCTGGTGATCAGCCACGTCGGCGCCACCATCGTGATGGTGCCGATCGCGGTCAACCTGGCCCTGGCGGCCGGGGGCAATCCGACCGCCTTCGCCTTGATCGTGGCGCTGTCGGCCTCCAACAACCTGATGACCGCCTCCAACCCGGTGATCTCGATGGTCACCGGCCCCGCCAACTACCAGCCGCGCGAGCTATGGCGCGTGGGCGGCCCGCTGTCGCTGATCTACGTGCTGGTGATGGTGCCGGTGATCAATTTGCTGTTCTGGTGGACCGGCCGGTAGGCAGGCATTGTTGCTGTTGCTCGTGATTGTGCCCTGGATTGGGTGACGCCTCCTCGCGCGGCGGCGCGCCAGCCTCCATGGCCTACGGCGGAGACGGGGAAAAAAACCCGAAGCTGATTGGCTGGTCATGGCTGATCAAGGTAACTCGCCGAAGGCGAAAGCTTTGGCTTTTTTATTGCCCAAGGCCCAAAGCCAAAAGCAAAGCAACGTCCCTGGACGATCAGCCGTTCGGCTGCTGAAAAACGCTGCCCACCTTCGCGGGGACGACGGTGGAAAGAAGGTGCAAGCACCCAGCCATCCGCATGGAAATGATCGTGGGAATCCACCCACCACGACCCCAGCCACTACCCTACCAACACCACGTCCTCTCCCTCGACCCGCAGCTCCACCGCCCGCAACGCATCGCCCCGGCAAGGCCCGGCGACGCAGGTCCCGCCCTCCAGCTCGAACGCTGCCCCGTGCGCGGCACAGACCAGCTGGCCCTCGCGGCTCTTGAGGAACTGGCCGGGTGCCCAGTCCAACCGCCGTCCCGCGTGCGGGCACACGTTGAGCCATCCCCGCACCACGCCGCCCTCGCGGTACAGGACCAGCGATTCGGCGGTGCCGTCGACCGGCGCCTCCACCTCGGCGAAACCGCCCTCGGGAATCTGGTCTCGGGCAAGCAAACGGATCGGGGGAGTCGCCATCGCCAACGGGATCGTGAAAAGGAGCGGCATTCTGGCATGCGTCCCGGACGGACGCCCCGCCATCCATGATCGGCCGGCAACACCGCCCGCGATTAACGTTTTTTTGACGCAGTAACTTGCGACTGCAACGATACTCCCCGCCCAGTCCGTTCCGACAGACAACTGTCATCATGCGCGTACGTTTCCTTAACTTCAGCCACCTGCGCCAGTGGTTCGAACCCCGCAAGCCGCGCCATCCGCTGGTCCGGCTGGGCTTCGGCCTGCTCGGCCTGGCCATCCTGGCCCTGCTGGTGTTCGTGGGCGTGTTCGTGGGCGCGGCGATGATCCTGGGCGGCGTGGCGTGGAAGCTGCTCGGCAAGCCGGGCAAGCGCACCGCGGCCGCCAATGCGGGCACCATCGTCGAAGGCGAATACCGCGTCGTCAGCAAGCCGGTGCTGCCGCTCTCGCGCTGAAGCGCGAGTCCCTCGCAACGTCCGCGCACGTCCGTTGCGCGGACCCGGCGGGAAGCCGCCACCATGCCGTGCAGTTGCTAGACTCGCGCCTCCCCGCAACGAGGCTCCCTGCATGAGCGATGTGATCCCCGCCCCCCAGATTCCACGCATCCCTGTAGTGGGCGGCGGCACGTTCCCGGTGCGCCGCATCTATTGCGTCGGCCGCAACTTCGCCGACCACGCCCGCGAGATGGGCGCCAACGCGCCCGCCTCGAAGGCGGAGCGCGGCCAGCCGGTGTTCTTCATGAAGCCTGCCGATGCCATCGTGGTCGGCCACGGCGATCCGATTCCCTACCCGCCCGGCACCCGGGAGCTGCACCACGAGGTCGAGCTGGTGGTCGCGCTCGGCCAGGACGCGCCCGCCGGCGTGCTGCCGGTGGAACAGGCCGAGGCGCTGGTCTACGGCTATGGCGTGGGCCTGGACCTGACCCGCCGCGACCTGCAGGCCGCCGCCAAGGCCAAGGGCCTGCCCTGGGACATCGCCAAGGGCTTCGACCACTCGGCGCCGGTCAGCGAGCTGGTGCACGCCGGCGAAGTGGGCGAGCTGGACGCGCTGAACCTGTCCCTGGAGGTCAACGGCACGGTGCGCCAGCAGTCGCTGCTCGACCAGATGATCTGGAGCGTGCCGGAGATCCTGCACGAACTGTCCAAGCTGTACGCACTCAAGGCCGGCGACCTGGTGTTCATGGGGACCCCGGCCGGCGTGGCCGCGCTCCAGCCCGGCGATCGTTTCAGCGCCCGTCTGGAAAATGTCGCCGAAAGGCACGGCGTCATCACCGCCGATTGACCTGAACAGGCTAGGATGCCGTCGCGGCGAGCCTGCCGCGACCGGCAATGAAGGAGAGGACCATGGGAATGATGAGCGAATTCAAGGAATTCGCGATGCGCGGCAACGTGATCGACCTGGCGGTGGGCGTGGTGATCGGCGCCGCGTTCGGCAAGATCGTCACGTCGCTGGTGGAAAAGGTCATCATGCCGCCGATCGGCCTGCTGATCGGCGGGATCGACTTCTCCAAGTTGTCCTGGACCTTGAAGGCGGCGAGCGTGGACGCCGCCGGCAAGGAAGTGCCCGCCGTGGTGATCGGCTACGGCGATTTCATCAACACGGTGATCCAGTTCCTGATCGTGGCGTTCGCGATCTTCATGGTGGTCAAGGCGATCAACAGGCTGAGCCGCAAGAAGGCCGAGGAACCCGCGCCGCCGGCGCCGCCGAGCGAGGAAGTGGTGCTGCTGCGCGAGATCCGCGATTCGCTCCGCAAGTGACGCCCGGGAGGGATGACCTCCCGCACAGGAACGGCGAGGCCACGGGCTGCTAGGCTCGTGGCCTTCTTGTTGTGCGAGTCCCTCGCAACAGCCCGCACATCCATGTGCGGGGATCCAGAATGGTGCGAGTCCCTCGCAACAGGCCGCACATCCATGTGCGGGGATCCCAATGGTGCGGGGCCCTCGCGACAACCCTTTCCTTCTCCCCTTATCGGAGTCGCCCATGCGTTACCTAGCCGTCGCCATCGCCGCCCTCCTTGCCACTTCCAGCGCGCAGGCCGCGCCGGCCACGCGGATCCCGGACAAGGCGTTGGCCACGGCGGCGCAGTTGCGCGAGCAGGCGCTCGCCGACAATACCGGATGGAAGGTGGTCGAGTCGCTGACCACCGAGGTCGGCCCGCGCCTGGCCGGCAGCGAGGCCGATGCGCGGGCGGTGGCCTGGGCCAAGGCCAAGTTCGAGCAGCTCGGCTTCGACAAGGTCTGGACCGAGCCGGTGACCTTTCCCAAGTGGGAGCGCCGCGGCGAGAAGGCCGAGGTGATCGGCCCGCACGCGCAGCCGCTCAAGGTCACCGCGCTCGGCGGCAGCCCCGGCGGCACGGTCGAGGGCGAGGTCGTGCGCTTCGCCGACCTGGCGGCGCTGAAGGCCGCGCCCGAGGGATCGTTGAAGGGCAAGATCGCCTTCGTCGACTACCAGATGGTCAAAGCGCGCGACGGCAAGGACTACGGCAACGGCGGCGCGATCCGCAGCCGTGCGCCGTCGGAAGCGATCCGCAAGGGTGCGGTCGGCTTCGTGATGCGCTCGGCCGGCACCGACTCGCACCGCGTGCCGCATACCGGCATCACCCGCTTCGACGACGGCCTGGCGCCGGTGCCGGCGGCGGCGCTGTCGGTGCCCGACGCCAACCAGCTCGCGCGCCTGGTCGAACGCGGCCCGACCCGCATCCGCCTGAGCCTGGACTGCGGCTGGGACGGCACCGCGACCTCGTACAACGTGATCGGCGAGATCACCGGGCGGGAGAAGCCCAAGGAGGTCGTGGTGATCGGCGGCCACCTGGATTCGTGGGACCTGGGCACCGGCGCGATCGACGATGGCGCCGGCGTCGGCATCACGATGGCCGCCGGCCACCTGATCGGCCAGCTCAAGCAGGCGCCCAAGCGCACCATCCGCGTGGTCGCCTTCGCCAACGAGGAGCAGGGCCTGTACGGCGGCAAGGCCTATGCCGAAGCGCACGGCAGGACTGCCGACGACCTCAAGCTGCACCAGATCGGCGCGGAGAGCGATTTCGGCGCGGGCCGCATCTACGCCTTCAACACCGGTTCGCCGGCGCCGGAAGGCTCGCGCGAGGCGACCCGGCAGATCGCCGAGGCGCTGGCGCCGCTCGGCATCGAGTACGCGCCCGACAAGGGCGGCCCCGGCCCGGACATCGGCCCGATCGCGGCCAAGGGCGGCGCCTGGGCCTGGCTGGCGCAGGACGGGACCGACTACTTCGACCTGCACCACACCGCCGACGATACGCTCGACAAGATCGATCCGAAGGCGCTGGCGCAGAACGTCGCGGCCTATGCGGTGTTCGCCTACCTGGCCGCCGAGGCCGATGGCGGCTTCGGCAGCGAGGCCAAGCCGACGGTGCCGCCGAGCGAGTAAGCTCGGCGCTGCCGCGCTCCGCGGCGCAACGTCCGACGACTCCGAGATGGCGGTACGACAGCGACGCCGCAAAGGTGGTGCAGTGACCCTGCTGGACGTGGCCCAACACGCCGGCGTCTCGCCGATGACGGCCTCGCGGGTGATCAACCGCCACCCGCAGGTCGGCGAGGAGATGCGCCAGCGCGTGGAGGCCTCGATACGCGCGCTGGGCTATCGCCCCAACCTCGCCGGCCGTTCGCTGCGCACCGCGCAGCAGATCAGGATCGGGCTGCTCTACAGCAATCCCAGCGCGGCCTACCTCAACCAGTTCATGCTGGGCGTGCTGGAGCAGAGCAGCCTGGACGGGCACCAGGTGCTGGTGGAGAAGTGCGGCTCGCTGCGCAGCCAGCGCACCGCCACCGAGCGCCTGCTCGCCGCCGGCGTCGACGGGGTGATCCTGCCGCCGCCGTTGTGCGACTCGCGCTCCACCATCGCCGCGCTGGGTGCGCGCGGCATGCCGGTGCTGGCGGTGGCCGGCGGCGCGCCGGTCGCCGAGGTCAGCGCGGTGCGCATCGACGACTACCAGGGCGCGCAGGCGATGACGCGCTACCTGCTGGAACTCGGGCATCGCCGCATCGGCTTCGTGCGTGGCGATCCGACGCATGCGCCGAGCGCGCTGCGCGCGGCCGGCTTCTTCGACGCGATGGCCGAGGCCGGATTGGAGGTGCCGCCGGAGGATGTCGCCGAAGGCCTGTTCACCTATCGCTCGGGCCTGGCGGCGGCACACGCCTTGCTCGACCGCGCGCGGCGCCCTACCGCCCTGTTCTGCAGCAACGACGACATGGCCGCCGCCGCGCTGGCGGTGGCGCACGGCATGGGATTGCGCGTGCCGGAAGAGCTCTCGGTGGCCGGCTTCGACGATACGCCGGTGGCGACCACGGTCTGGCCGGAACTGACCACGATCCGCCAGCCGGTGACCGCGATGGGCCGCACCGCGGTGACCCAACTGGTCGAGGACATCCGCCGGCGCCGCCAGGGCGAGGCGGCCGAGCCGGTCCGGCACACGATGCGCTACAGCCTGGTGCGCCGCGGCTCGACCGCGCCGCCGGCCGTGCGCTGAGCCCAGGCTTCAGGCTTTTCCGCGGAAAAGACTTCGGTCGCAGCGGGCTTCGCCGGGGAAGCCCCGTCGCGACTGAAGTCGCTCCCACATGGGTGCCCGCGGCCGCAGATGCCTAGTTCCCGCCGAGGCGCGCGCGCCAGCTCGCCAGCAACACCGCGGTCGCGGCGGCGACGTTGAGGCTCTCGACCGCGCCGGTGCCGGGGATCGACACGCGCAGGTCGCAGGCATCGGCCAGGCGCCGGTCCATGCCCTCGCCTTCGCTTCCCATCACATAGACCAGGCGCTGGGGCAACGGCGTGGCGAACAGGTCCTGCCCGCCTCCCACCAACGTCGCGGCCAGCACGAAACCGGCGTCGTGCAGCAGTTCGTCGGCCAGCGAAGTCTTCGGCAAGCGGACCAGCGGCACCGCCTCGGCACCGCCTTCGGCGATGCGCGCGGCCGCGCCGGACAGGGTCAGCGTGGATTCGGCCGGCAACAGGATGCCCGCCACGCCGAAGTGGGCGGCCGAGCGCAGGATCGCGCCGAAGTTGTGCGGATTGCCGATCCCGTCCAGCCAAAGCAGCAGTTGCGGACCGGGCCGCAGCGTCTCCAGCCATTCGGCCAGCGGCAACGGCTCGGTCCTGGCCAGGTCGGCGACCACGCCTTCGTGGTGCTCGCTGCCGGCCAGCTTGCGCAGGTCCTCGTCGGCGACCACGCGGTAGCCGACGCGCTGCTTCACGCACCATGCCAGCAGCGGCTTGAGTTCGGGGATGCGCGCCTCGGCCAGGTACAGCTTGCGCAGCGCCTGCGGGCGCGCCTGGAACGCCGCGCGCACGGCGTTGAGGCCATACAGCCGCACCTCCTCGTGCCGGCGTCCGGCCGGCGCGGGCATGCGCTCGCCGGTTTCGGCCGGGGACTGCCGCGGCGCGCGCTCGTCGCTGCCGCCGCGCTTGCCGGGATGGCGAGGGGCCCCGCCGCCGGGGCGGCGCGGCCCGGTATTCCAGGGACTGCTCATGTCAGGGTTTCTTCTTCCAGAAATCGGCATTGCGGACGCCGGCCACGTCCGGGTCGAACACCGGGTCCAGGCCGAGCTTCTTCTGCCGCTCGTAATCGCGCAACGCCAGCATCGCCGGCTTGTGCAGGATCAGGATGGCGATGATGTTCAGCCACGCCATCAGGCCCACGCCGATGTCGCCCAGCGCCCAGGCCTGCTGCGCGTTGCGCCAGGCGCCGAACACCACCATCGCGATGATGCCCAGGCGCAGCAGCAGCACGGTCAGCGGCCGGTGCCGGTTGTGGTTGACGTAGCTCAGGTTGGTCTCGGCCATGTAGTAGTAGGCCATGATCGTGGTGAACGCGAAGAAGAACAGCGCCACCGCCACGAAGATGGCGCCCCAGCCGGGCAGCACCGATTCCACCGCGGCCTGGGCGAACCCGGGGCCTTCCTCCACGCCCGGCACGCCGCTGAACAACGGTGCGCCGCCGCCCGGCGAGTACACGTTGAACATGCCGGTGGACAGCACCAGGAACGCCGTCGAGGTGCACACCATCATCGTGTCGAAGTAGATCGCGAAGGCCTGCACGTAGCCCTGCTTGGCCGGGTGCGACACCTCCGCCGCGGCCGCCGCGTGCGGGCCGGTGCCCTGGCCGGCTTCGTTGGCGTAGATGCCGCGCTTGACGCCCCACTCCACCGCCAGGCCCATGATGGCGCCGAAGGCCGCATGCGCGCCGAAGGCGCTGCTGATGATCGTCGCGAACATCTCCGGCACGCGCTCGACGTTCAGCACCATCACCGTGATCGCCATCAGGATGAAGCCCGCCGCCATGAACGGCACCACCACCTCGGCGAAATTGGCGATGCGCTTGACGCCGCCGAAGATGATGATGCCCAGCAGCAGCGCCACCACGGCGCCGACCCCGAGCTTGAACGCGTCGCGGGCCGGCATCCCCAGCCACTGCCCGTCCATCGGGCCGCACAGCGCACTGCCGGCGCAGACGTTGGCGGCGCTGTCGGCGATAGCGTTGGCCTGCACCCCGGGCATCAGGAAGCCGGCGGCGACGATGGTCACCACCGCGAAGGCCATCGCATACCACTTCAGGCCCATGGCCCGCTCGATGTAGTAGGCCGGGCCGCCACGGTAGCGGCCATCGGCGTCCTTGACCTTGTAGATCTGCGCCAGCGTGCTTTCCACGTACGAGGTGGACGCCCCCAGGAAGCCCATCACCCACATCCAGAAGATCGCACCGGGCCCGCCGAAGGCGATCGCGGTGGCCACGCCGGCGATGTTGCCGATGCCGATGCGGCCGGCCATCGACATCGCCAGCGCCTGGAACGAGGACACGCCTGCCTCGGACTTCTGGCCGCGCACGGTCAGGCGGCACATTTCGAAGAACCCGCGCACCTGCATGAATCGGGTACGGAAGCTGAAGAACAGGCCGGCGCCCAGGCATATCGCGATCAATGCCTTGCTCCAGATGACGCCGTTGACGGCGTTGATGATGGATTCCATGCAGTTCCCCGGAAGATGGTTACAGAATCGCCCCGGAATGCGGGGCTGACCCTGATTGTGCATGAATCGCCTGGAACGCGCTGATCCGGGCGACTGCGGGAGGGATCCCAATCCCGACGGGCTCCTTGGAGTCGGGTTGAAACCCTTCCTACGAGGATCCCGGCCTCATGCGGGGGCCGGGACCGCCGGCGGGTGGATCCGCCCGAACACGCGCAGGTCGTGCAGCCCGTCGGGCTTGGCGATCGCGCAGCGGCGCACGCCCTCCTCCTGGAACCCGTTCTTGAGCAGTACCCGGGCCGAGGCGGGATTGATGTCCAGCACGTGCGCCTCGATGCGCGCCAGCGCCAGCGCCGGCACCGCCCATTCCAGATAGGTCGCCACGACCCGGGTCATCCAGCCCTTTCCCCAATGTCGCCGCCCCAGCCAGTAGCCCAGTTCGGCGGAATGCGCGCGCTCGCCGCTGCCCTGGCGCAATCCGATTCCCCCGCCGGCCTCGCCGTCGATCTCGATCGCCAGCACGGGCTGGGTCAGGTCCACCACCCGCCCGGACAGGAAGGCCTCGCCGTCCGCGCGCGTGTACGGATGCGGGAAACGCTCGCTCAGCCCGCGCACCACCAGCGGATCGTCGGCATGCCGGAGCAGCGCCTCGAGGTCGCCGGCCTGCCAGCGCCGCAACAGGAATCCCCCGCCCTGCAACCGCAATGCCTCGTACATGCCGCCTCCCGGCCCGATTCGCGGCACCGCCGCGGGCCGACAGGATTTACCGGTCACATGGATGCAGGCAAGCTCGCGAGTGCAAGCGGCACCGCACTCCTTCCCCCACGGAGATCCCGCATGACCCGCATCAGCCTCGCCGACCTGATCAATCGCTACGGCGCCGGTCCGGTGGATTTTTCCGGCGACCCCAACGCCCTGTTCGAGCGCCACCTCACCTTCGACCACATCCTGCGTCCCGAGACCGCGACGATGCGCGAGCGCTACGAGGCCGCGGCGGCTTCGCTGCGGGACGTCCTCAGCCAGCGCTGGATCGCCACCGAGGCGACCTACCGGGCACGCAACGCCAAGCGCGTGTACTACCTGTCGATGGAGTTCCTGATCGGCCGCCAGCTCGCCAACAACGCGATCAACCTGCAGTTGGACCTGGCGCTGGAGCAGTTGCAACAGCAGCACCACACCTCGGCGCTGGCGCAGCTGGAAGAGGAAGAGCCGGACGCCGGGCTCGGCAATGGCGGCCTCGGCCGCCTGGCGGCGTGCTTCCTCGACTCGATGGCCACGCTCGGCCTGCCCGGCATGGGCTACGGGCTGCGCTACGAATACGGCATCTTCCACCAGCAGATCGCCAACGGCTGGCAGCGGGAAACGCCCGACCATTGGCTCGCCCGGCCCGACCCCTGGGAGATCGCCCGCCCCGGCGAAGCGGTCGAGGTGACCCTGCACTGCGCGCTGGAACTGCGCGGCGGCGTGTTGCGCGCGGTACCGGGCAAGCCCTGGACGATGCTCGGCATCCCCTACGACCGCCCGGTGGTCGGCTATGGCGGCAGGACCATCAACACGCTGCGGCTGTGGTCGGCGCAGGCGCCGGTCTCGTTCGACTTCGCGCAGTTCAGCAGCGGCGATTTCGTCGGCGCGTTCGCCGCCTCGCTGGGCGCGGAAACCATCACCCGCGTGCTCTATCCGGACGACAGCACGGTCTCCGGCCAGGCGCTGCGGCTGCTGCAGGAATACTTCCTGGTCGCCTGCTCGGTGGCCGACCTGCTGCGCCGCTTCCGCGCCGCCGGCAACGACTGGATGCAACTGCCGGACAAGGCCGCGATCCAGCTCAACGATACCCACCCGGCGCTGGCGGTGCCGGAGCTGATGCGGATCCTGCTCGACCAGGCGGGACTCAACTGGGACCTGGCCTGGGACCTCACGCGCCGCACGCTCGCCTACACCAACCACACCTTGCTGCCGGAAGCGCTGGAACAATGGCCGGTGGGCTGGTTCGAGGCGATGCTGCCGCGGCACCTGGAGATCATCTACGAAGCCAACCGCCGCCTGCTCGACCAGGTGAGCATGCGCTGGCCGGGCCGCCTGGAACGGTTGCGCCGGATGAGCCTGATCGAGGAAGGCAACGGCAAGCGCGTGCGCATGGCGCACCTGGCGATCCTCGGCAGCCACAGCGTCAACGGCGTGGCGGCGCTGCACACGCAACTGCTGCAGCAGCGGGTGGTGCCGGAGTTCGCCGAGATGTTCCCGGAGCGCTTCAACAACAAGACCAACGGCGTCACCCAGCGCCGCTTCCTGCGCGTGGCCAACCCATCGCTGGCGCGGTTGCTGACCGCGCGCCTGGGCGAGGGCTGGATCACCGACCTGGAGCAGCTGGAGCGGCTCGCCCCGCTCGCCGACGACCCCGACTTCCGCCAACAGCTGCGCGTCACCCGCTACGAGGCCAAGCTGCGCTTCTGCGAATGGCTGCGGCATGCCGGCGGACCGGCGCTCGACCCGGAGACGATCTTCGACACCCAGATCAAGCGCATCCACGAGTACAAGCGCCAGCTGCTCAACGCGCTGCACATCGTGATGCTGTACCGGCGGCTGCGCGAGCAGCCGGATGCGCCGCTGCCACGCCGTACCTTCCTGTTCGCCGGCAAGGCAGCGCCCGCCTACGCGCTGGCCAAGCTGGTGATCAAGTTCATCAACAATCTCGCCGCGACCATCGATCGCGACCCGGCGATCGCGCAGAAACTGCGCGTGGTGTTCATCCCGGACTATCGCGTATCGGTGGCCGAGAAGCTGATCCCGGCCAGCGACGTGTCCGAGCAGATTTCCACCGCCGGCTACGAGGCCAGCGGCACCAGCAACATGAAGTTCATGATGAACGGCGCCCTGACCATCGGCACCCGCGACGGCGCCAACATCGAGATCGCCGAGGCCGTCGGCGAGGACAACCTGTTCCTGTTCGGCCTCAACGCCAGGCAGGTCCGCGACGGCGCCGGCTGGTACGACCCGCGCTGGCACTACGAGAACGATCCGGATACGCGCGCTGCGCTGGACCTGATCGCCTCCAACCACTTCAGCCCGGACGAACCGGGCGTGTTCGCCCCGCTGCTGGACACGCTGCTGCACGTGGACCACTACCGGCACCTGGCCGACCTGGGCAGCTATGCGGCCGCGCAGGCGCGGCTCGGCACGCTGTACGCCGACCCGGAGGCGTGGTCGCGCAAGATGGTGCTCAACATCGCCGCGTCCGGCCGTTTCTCGAGCGACCGCACCATCGCCGAGTACGCGCGCGAGATCTGGGACGTGCAGCCGGTGGTAGTGGAGGCGCCGGGCTGAGGCCCCTCCCCAGGCTGCGCCTGCCGGAGGCGCTTGCGGGTCGGGGCAGTAGCCGGCGCGACCTCTCCCGCGCCGATCAGCGCGCGACCGGCGCCGCCTCCTGGCGTTGCTTCAGCGCACTGCACAGCCTGATCGATTCGGCCATCTGTGCCAGGCCGCGGTCGGCGCCGCTGAGTTCCCCTAGGCGCGGCCGGAAGAACGCCTCCAGACGATCGGCTTCGGCGGCATCACAACCTCCCGCGGCCGCCAGCGCCGGCAGGCGCCCGCCATCGAACGACCCGCTGCGCGCGACGATGCGGTCGAAGTGGGTCACGTACCAGTCCCACATGGAAGCATGGCCCTCCTGCTCGGCATGGCCGCCCATCAGCAACTGCGACATCTCGCCGACCTTGATCGCATCGGTCAGCGCGAAGTCGCGCACCTGCCGCAGCAGGGCCGGGTCGCGCACCGCCGACAACGCCGCGATCATTGCATTCCGCTGGGCCGGCTCGCCATGGGTGCGCAGCGCGGCGGCCAGCCGATCCACCGCCGGCGCGCCGCGTTCCTGCACCGCCACCGCCAGCACGCTGCCGAGCAGGTCCGGATCGGCGGCACCGAAGTCGAGCCCGCCGTCCTTGCCGGCCAGCACCGCATCGCCCTGTGCCAACAGTTCCCGGCGCACCGCAGGCACGCGCAGGTCCACGCCGAGCAGGTTGGCCAGCACCGAGCGCAACGCCACGTCGTCGGCACTGTCGTTGGCGCGACGTTGGTAACCCAGTGCCTGCAGGCGCGCACCGAACGCATCCGTGGCCGCCCGTCGCAGCGCCTCGCGCTGCGCATCGTCGCGGGCCAGCACGCGCCAGATCCAGCCGAAGCGGTCGACCAGTGCGGTCGCTACCGGCTCGGCCGGTGCCGATGCCAACTGCTTCATTGCCGCCAGAACGTCCGCGGTGTCGGCGTCGCCACGGCGGAAGGCCGCGTCGATGGCATCGGCATAGGCCAGCCTCTCCGCGTCGTTGAGTGCATTTACGTGCCGGCCGAGCGCGGCCAGCTGCGCCTTGGGCAGGCTGAAGCGGTAGTAACCGGCGCCGTCGGCATTGGGCAACACCCAACTGTCCTCGCCGGCCCCCTCAAGCACGATGCTGCCGTCCGCGCCGGAGATCATCTCGCAGGCACGCCGCACGCCCTGCGCGGTGCCGTACTTCACGCACACCGGCACGCCCCAACGGCGCGCGGGATCGCCACCGGACCCGAGCGGCAGGTACCGCTGCTGCTGCAACCTCAGCACGGCGCCCTGAGGAGCCGCTTGCAGGCCGGCCTGCAGGTAGGGCACGCCGGGCTGGTCGAGGAAGCTGCGGAAGGCTGCCTTGAACGCCGCGTCCTTGCCGGCCGCAGCGGCGATCGCGTCGACCAGGTCGTCGGCGGTGGCGTTGCCGAACCGGTGATCGCGGATATACCTGCGCATGCCGGTACGGAAGGCGTCCTCGCCGACGAAGCTCTCGAACATGGCGAGCACCGCCGCGCCCTTCTGGTAGGTGATGCCATCGAAGGCGGTCTCGATGTCGCCGTTGCCGGTGATCGGCTGGCGTATCTTGCGTGCGCTGACCAGGCTGTCGTTGTCCATAGCGCGCTGCGCCCCGGCAATGCGGTCGAGGTCGGCGCGGTACTCCGGCCGCAGCTTCATCGTGATCTTCTGCTGCATCCAGGTCGCAAAGGCCTCGTTGAGCCACAGGTCGTCCCACCAGGCCATCGTCACCGTATCGCCGGTCCACTGGTGCGCCAGTTCGTGCGCGGTGACGTTGAAGGACCCCTTGACGTTGCGCTGCGGCGAGCCTTCGTCCAGCAGCAGCAGCCAGTCGCGGAACGTGACGAAACCGGGGTTCTCCATCGCGCCGGCGGAGAAGTCCGGCGCGGCCACCAGGTCGAGCTTGTCGAACGGATAGCCGAAGCCGTAGTAATCCTCGAGCGTGGCGATGATCGCGGGCGTCTGCGCCAGGGCCTGCTGGATGCGTCCGCCCTGGCCGAGCGCGGTGACGCCGCGCAGCGGCGTCGCCCGGTCGCGCTGCGGCGTCGGCGGCATCGCCGGTGCGTCCACGACGTCCCACGGGCCGACGCCATAGGCCACCAGGTAGGTCGGCAGGGGCAGCGTCGGCGCGAACGTCACCGTCTTCCAGCCCTTGCCGTCCGGCACGCTGGACACGGCCCGGGTATTGGCCAGCGCCTGCTCGCCTTCCGGCACCGTCAGGCGGATGTCGAAAGGCGTCTTCAGCGACGGCTCGTCGAAACCGGGAAAGGCGTAGCGCGCGCTGATGGGCTCCATCTGCGTCATCGCGTACGCATGCCCCTGGTACCTGACCTGGTACAGGCCCTGCAACTGCTGGTTGAGCGGCGCAGTGTAAGTAATCGCGAGCGTCAGTTCCTGCGGTTGCAGCTCGCGGCCGAACTCGATGCGCGCCACGCCGGCCTGCGCATCGGCCTGCATGTAGCGGACCGGGAACGGCTCGCCGCCGGCCGGCGCCACCGTCGCCTTGGCGACCGACAGTTCCTTGCCATGCAGCCAGAGATGATCGGACGCCCGCTCCAGCCGGATCCGGATGGTAGTCGTGCCCCCGAAGTCACGCTGGTCCGGATCGATCTTCAGGTCGAGCGTGTAGTGCTCCGGCACCGCCCATTCCGGCAGGCGACCGGCGGGCACGGCATCCGGCGCCTGCGCCAGCGCGGCGGCACAGCACAGGGAAAGCGCCGATACGATCAGTGGGCGAAGAATCGGGATCATCGGGTGGCATCCTTGGAAAGACATCGGCCCAGCGAACCACATCCGCCCAGGCACCACCCGTGCCGGAAGGCATGGTGCAAATGCAAAGCGCTGCCGGCTCCACCGGCACAGGATCAACGGACATGCGCGGCCGGGATCGCCGCATCCGCGCTGCAACGGGCCTTGTCGCTTGGCTATGCGCAGGAACCGGCGCGGCCGCCGGCACACCCGCCGGAACGATGGCCCGCAGATGGATCGATCGTGCCGTGAAGGAGGCGGAAAGCACTCCCCACGGCATGACGTCGCAATGCCTTTCCGCCCTCACGCATGCCCGCCGACCGACGGCGTGCGCGCCTCCAGCGCCTGCAGCTCGCGCGCCAGGGCTTCCGGCGACTTGGTGAACGGCGCGATCAGCGAATAGAACGCGGGCACCACGTACAGCGACAACAGCGTCGACAGCGACACGCCGAAGATCACCACCACGCCGATGGTCGCGCGGCTGGCCGAGCCGGGGCCGCCGGCCACCACCAATGGGATCGCGCCGACCACGGTCGCGATCGAGGTCATCAGGATCGGGCGCAGGCGCACCGCCGCCGATTCGACGATCGCCTCGTGCACGCTGCGGCCCTCGTCGCGCAACTGGTTGGCGAACTCGACGATCAGGATGCCGTTCTTCGCCGCCAGGCCGACCAGCATGACGATCCCGATCTGGCTGAACAGGTTGAGCGTGCCGCCAGTGACCCACAGCCCGACCAGCGCGCCGAGCACCGCCAGCGGCACCGTCAGCATGATCACCAGCGGATGCGCGAAGCTCTCGAACTGCGCCGCCAGCACCAGGTACACGATCAGCAGCGCCATCGCGAAGGTCAGCAGCACGGCGCTGCCGGACTGCAGGTACTCGCGCGATTCGCCCTTCCAGTCGAGCTGGGCGTAATCGGGCAGTTCTTCGGCGGCCACCTGCTGCACCCAGGCGATCGCCTCGCCGAGCGGGTAGCCCGGTGCGAGGCCGGCATTGATGGTGATCGAACGCAGCCGGTTGAAGCGGTTGAGCGTGCCCGCCTCGGCCACTTCGGCCAGCGTGACCAGGTTGGACAACGGGATCAGTTCGCCGCTGGCCGAGCGCACGCGGATCGCGGCGAGGTCTTCCGGCGACATGCGCCCCTGGCGGCCGGCCTGCAGCATCACGTCGTACTCCTCGCCGTTGTCGACGAAGGTGGTGACGCGCACCGAGCCCATCAGCGCTTCCAGCGCACCGCCGATCTCGGTGACCGGCACGCCCAGGTCGGCCGCGCGCAGGCGGTCGATGTTCACGCGCATCTGCGGCCGGGTCTCCTTGTAGTCCGAATCCGGGCCGATCAGCCCCGGGTTCTGCTCCATCCGTTGCAGGATGCGATCGCGCCACCGGGCGATCTCGGCATACTCCGGCCCGCCCAGCACCAGTTGGAAAGGCTGGCCGCGCCCGCGCACCAGCCCGCCGCCGACCTGCGTGCGCGCCCGCACGCCGGTCAGCACCGACAACTGCCGCTGCAGTTCGTCGGCGACCTCGGTGGTCGGGCGGTCGCGCTTGTCCCAGTCCTGCAGGAACACGCTGACCCGGCCGGTATGCATCTCCTCGCTACTGCCCCAGCCGCCCGGCACGCGCGGGTTGGCGCGCACGATCGGCTTGTCCGGGCCGATGTAGGGCGCGAGTATCGCCTCGACCTGGTGCATCTGCCCGACGGTGTAGTCGAAACCGGCGCCTTCCGGGCCGTCGATCATGATCTGGAAGCTGCCGCGATCCTCGGCCGGCGCCAGCTCGGAGGGGATCCGCGTCAGCAACCAGGCACTGGCGCCGAGCGCCCCCAGCATCAACAGTCCAAACAGCCAGCTGCGGCCCACGCTGCGCTCCAGCGAGCGCCGGTAGGCGGCGCTGACCCGCTCCATGCGCGCATTGAACCAGTGATGGAACCGGTTAGGCTTCTCCTTCGCGTGCGGCTTGAGCAGCTTGGACGACATCATCGGCGTGAGCGTCAGCGCCACGAACGCCGAGATCGCCACCGCCGCCGCCAATGCCACCGCCAGCTCGCGGAACAGGCGCCCGGTGCTGCCTTCGAGGAAGCCGACCGGCAGGAACACCGCCACCAGCACCGCGGTGGTGGCGATCACCGCGAACGCCACCTGCGCGGTGCCGCGCCGCGCGGCGACCAGCGGCGGCTCGCCGAGATCGATGCGGCGCTGCACGTTTTCCACCACCACGATCGCATCGTCCACCACCAGGCCGATGCACAGGATCAACGCCAGCAAGGTCAGCAGGTTGATCGAGAAATCGAACGCGTACAGCGCGATGAACGCGGCGACCAGGCACACCGGCACCGTCACCGCCGGGATCAGCGCGGCGCGCACGCTGCCGAGGAACACCCAGATCACCACCAGCACCAGGATCACCGCTTCCACCAGCGTGTGGTAGACGCGCTCGACCGAGGCGTCGATGAAGGTGGTGGTGTCGAACGCGACGAAGATGTTGGTGCCCTGCGGCAGGGTCTTCTGCACCTCCTCGGCTTCCTGGCGCGCGGCGCGCGCCACGTCCAGCGCGTTGGCGGTGGAGTTGCGCACGATGCCCAGGCCGATGTTGGGCACGCCGTTGCTCTTGAAGTAGGCGCGGCGCTCGGCCGAGGTCAACTCGACCTTGGCCACGTCGCCGAGGCGCACCACGTAGCCGTCGCCGCCCTTGCCCAGGGGCAGCCGCGCGAAATCCTCCGGCTTGAGGTAGCTGCGCTCCACGCGCAGGGTGAAGTCGCGCTGTTCGGATTCCAGGCTGCCGGCCGGCAGTTCCACGTTCTCGCGGCCGAGCGCGGTGCGCACGTCGGCCACGGTCAGCCCGCGCGCGGCGAGCTGGTCGCGGTCGAGCCAGATCCGCATCGCGTAGCGCTGGCGACCGCCGATGCGTACCTGCGCCACGCCGTCCAGGCTGGAGAAGCGGTCCACCACGTAGCGCTCGGCGTAGTCGGACAGCTGCAGCGTGTCCATCGTCGAGGAGCTCATGTTGAGCCACAGGATCGGGTCGGCGTCGGCCTCGACCTTGGAGATCTCCGGCGGCCGCGCCTGGTCGGGCAAGCGGTCGGTGACGCGGCTGACCGCGTCGCGCACGTCGTTGGCGGCGGCCTCGACGTCGCGGTTCGGCTTGAACTCGATGCTGATGTCCGAGCTGCCGTTGCGGCTGCGCGCCTCGATCGTCTCGATGCCCTCGATGCCGGCGAGCGCATCCTCCAGCACCTGGGTGATGCGGCTTTCCACCACCGAGGCGGAGGCGCCGGTGTACTCCACGTCCACCGAGACGATCGGCGGATCGATCGCCGGCAGCTCGCGCAGGGTCAGCCTGGTGAACGACATCACCCCCAGCACCACCAGCAGCAGGCTCATCACCACCGCCAGCACCGGGCGGGCGATCGAAACGTCGGAGAGTTTCATCCGGCTTCCTTCGCCGCGGCCTGCGCGGCTTCGCCGCCGTCGCGGACCTTCAGGCCCGGGCGCAGTTTGCCGGTACCGTCGACCACGACCCGCTCGCCGGCGGCCAGGCCGTCCACGATCTCGACCTTGCCGTCGCGGCGCTCGCCGGTGCGCACGTCGGCGCGCTCGACGCTGCCGTCGTCCTTGACCCGGTAGACGAACGAATCGCGCCCGACCTGCACCACCGCGATCTCCGGGATCACCAAGGCCTGCCGCGCCGGCTGGTACAGCCGCACGTCGAGCAGCATGCCCGGGCGCAGGCGGCGATCGGCGTTGTCGAAGTCGGCGCGCACGCTGACCGCGCGGGTGGCCTCGTCCACGCGCGAATCGATCGCCGCGACGGTGCCCTCGAACCGCTCGCCAGGATAGGCAGCCGCGCTGCCGGTGACGGCATGGCCGATCCGCACCAACCCGAGTTGCGCCTCCGGCACCTGGAAATCCACGTGCATGCGCTCGATGTCGTCGAGGGTGGCGATCACCGTCTGCGCGGTCACCAACGAGCCGGGGCTGACCTGGCGGATGCCGAGCACGCCCGAGAACGGCGCCCGCACCTCGCGGTCGCGGATGTCCGAGCGCATCTGCTGCACCCGCGCCAGCGCGGCATCGCGCAGGGCGCGCTGGGTATCGAGGGTGGAACGGGCGACCAGTTGCTGGCCGATCAGTTCCTGCTGGCGCCGATAGAGCTGGTCGGCTTCCTCGAAGGTAGCCTGGGCCGCCGCCAGCGCGGCCTGCTGCGAATTGCCGCGCAGCGACACCAGCAGTTGCCCGGCCTTCACCTCGTCGCCGCTTTCGAAGTGGACCTGCTCGACCACGTCGCTGACCGCCGCGGTCAACGCCACCGACTCGCGCGCCCGTACCGTGGCGATCGACTGGACGGTGGAATGCCAAGGCTGCGCCGCCACCGCCTGGATCGTGACGGGGATCGGAGCGCCGGCAGCTGGCTCGTGGGCCTGGCGGCCGCACGCCGCCAGCCCGACGGCCAGCAGCCCGGCAACCACGGCGCGCGCGCGGTGTCGAGAAAGCATCGAGAGGTCCTGACTACGGTTGCCCCGAGTTTAACGAGAGGACATGGCACCGGCCGCCCCGGAACGCCCCTGAATCGCCATGACCAAAGACCCTTGCGAGCGACCGCCCGCCCGAATCTCCAAGGGCGTTGACTCTTGCCGGGCTGGTGGGCGAATACATCCATGGATGATCGGCCATGGCCAGCCATTTGGCCGTTGCGACGCGCTTCGACTGCTGAAAGGCGCTTACCGCTTGCGCAGGCACGACCTCGTGGGCTTCCAGGAATCCTGAACAGGCTCCCCGAACCTGCTCACCACCTCCCACGGGACATATCCCCGCTCCTGCGCGTCACAGCCTTGGCCCGCTCGGCGTGACGATCTTCTTCAAACCTTCCTCCAGGGCGTCGCGCGCGGCCCTGCCGGCCGCGCTGGCCGCATCGTCCACCGCCTCGCCTACCGCGCGCTTTGCCCGCTCGGCGGTCTCCGATACGGTCCGCTTGGCCGACTCGACCGCATCCTTGACCTCGTTCCTGGCCGCCTCGCCGAGACGCTCGCCCTGATAGAGGGCCTCATCGAAGATCTGGATTTTTTCGTGATCGCGGTCGAACACGTGCCGGTACTGGCCAGGGCCATTGGCCTCGCGCCGCGTGGCCGTACCCAGCACGTTCCTGACTATCCAGCCATTAACGCCGGCGTTGTCGCGCAGATCCTTCGCCTCCTTGTCCGTCATCAGCGGGATCTGCGCCGGATTGCCCTCGTCGTTGGTCCTGGGATTCTGCTCCAGCACGCGTTTTTCGAACGTATTGAGTTCGTACCTGGCGGCCTGGGCTCGCGCCCTGACGGCCTCGTCGTAATCGCCATTCTTTTCCGCGGCGTCGGCCTCCCGGAGCAGTCGCGCATGTTGCTCGCTCTTCTTGCGGATCTCGTTGGCAAACACGTTCTTGTCGACCTGCGACACCGGACCCAGCAACCAGAAGCCGGCGTGCGAATCGTGCACGAACTCGTCGAAGAAGCGATTCACCTCCTCGGGGATCGCCCGGGTATCGTCCACGGCCGCCAGCAGGTCCCGCTGCGTCCTGCTCGGATTGGGCGGCATCTGCACGGTGCGCGGCATGCCCATCGAATAGACGGTGTGCGTGGTCGGCTGGCTGGCCTTGCGCGCACGCTCGATATCGCCCAGCCAGTCCTGGTTGCCTTCGTCCAGATCGACGCGATCCTGGGCGTTGGCGTTCTGGTAGCTGGTCATCGCGCGGAACTGTGCGACATCCTTCTTCGATGCGCGCCAGCGCCAATAGTGCCGCATCTGCTGCTCCATGCGGTTCTCCACCACCCCGCGCCGGGTACCGGACAGGTTCTCGGCCTTCTCGTTTTCCGGGGTCCAGTCGAGATAGGCCGAGAAGGCCTTTTCGAGCATGGGGTCGATTTTGAAATCCTGCCTCGCCACAGCTTCCATCTCCTCCAAAGGAAGGAGTTTCACCCGGCGAATTCAACTTTGATTCGCAACACAATTGCTGAATTCCTTGACGAAGACGTCGAGGGGCGTCTTGAATCCTAGTGTCTTGCGTGGTCGCGTGTTGAGCCGTTGCTCGACCCAGCGCAATTG
>BNBA01000033.1 GCA_014654535.1 Xanthomonas boreopolis | reverse complement strand
GTCCATCAGCGTCAGGTAGGGCGCGGCGAACGCCCACTCTTCATCGGTGACGTCGGTCGGATACGGGCGTGGCGGCTTCATCCGCTTACGATAGCCGAGCCGGATCAAAGTTCATAACACGCTCTAATCCCGACCCAATCGCCGCGCCTCACGCACCCGCCAACCGCGCCGGCTGGCCCAGGCCCCCAGCATCAACGCCGACAGACCGCTCCACCCCAGCGCCCGCGAATCGAACAGCAGGCACAGCGACGACGTCGCCACGAACAGCCAGAACACCGGCCGGGTTTCCCAGAACCCCGGGCCGCTGGCAAAGAACACCCCGTTCACGCGCTCCCTCGACACACGCCGGTTCGCGTCCATTCGATCCCCCTTCCTTGATCGCCGTAGAAAAACCGCCGGCTCCGCCGGACCGGCGGCGAGTGTAGGCCAACGCCGGGCGCCTAATCCAGATGCGACAGCGGCAGCGCGACCGGTTCCTTCACCGTGCGCAGCACGAAGCTGGAATTGACGTCGGACACGCCGGTGGCGTTGAGCAGGCGGTCGAGCAGGAAGCGCGAGAAGTGCTCCAGGTCCTGCACCTGCACGTGCAGCAGGTAGTCCATGTCCCCGGTCAGCGCCCAGCACGCCACCACCTCGTCCCAGCCGCGCACGCCTTCGGCGAACCGCTCGATGTCGCCTTGCCCGTGCTGCTTCAGCTGCACCCGCACGAACGCCTGCAGCCCCAGGCCCAGCGCGCGCGCGTCCAGCCGCGCGCCGTAGCCGGCGATGATTCCCGCCGCCTCCAGGCGCTGGGTGCGGCGCAGGCAGGCCGAGGGCGAGAGATTGATCTGCGCCGCCAGGTCGGCGTTGCTGGTGCGGCCCTGCGTCTGCAGCAGGGCGAGCAGGCGAAGATCGGTGCGGTCGAGCGGGATCGAGGCGGCCATGTGTTGCGCTGCAAAATCCATTGACGCAACAAGATTGCGCCAAATCTGCTTTTCCGCGCAACTTTGCAAGCCCGTTGCGCCCGCGCTCCGCTATCGTGCATCCAGCCCGATCCCATCCCGGAGTCCGCGATGAACGCCGTTCCCCGCCGCGTCGAGAACCAGCTCACCGACAAGGGCTACGTGCCGGTCTACACCACCGCCGTGGTCGAGCAGCCCTGGGAGGGCTATTCGGCCGACGACCACCGCACCTGGGGCACGCTCTACGCGCGCCAGCGCGAACTGCTGGTCGGGCGCGCCTGCGGGGAATTCCTGCGCGCGCAGGACGCGATGGGCATGGATGCGCGCGCGATCCCGCGCTTCGACCGGCTCAACGAGGCGCTCGGCGCGGCCACCGGCTGGACCCTGGTCGGCGTGGAAGGCCTGCTGCCGGAACTGGATTTCTTCGACCACCTGGCCAACCGCCGCTTCCCGGTGACGTGGTGGATCCGCCGGCCCGAGCAGATCGACTACATCGCCGAACCGGACCTGTTCCACGACCTGTTCGGCCACGTGCCGCTGCTGATGAACCCGGTGTTCGCCGACTACATGCAGGCCTACGGCCGCGGCGGCGTGAAGGCGCACGGCATCGGCCCGGAGGCGCTGCAGAACCTCACCCGCCTGTACTGGTACACGGTGGAGTTCGGCCTGATCGACACGCCCGACGGCCTGCGCATCTACGGCGCCGGCATCGTCTCGTCCAAGGGCGAGTCGCTGTACTCGCTGGAATCGCCCGCGCCCAACCGGATCGGCTTCGACCTGGAACGGATCATGCGCACGCGCTACCGCATCGACAGCTTCCAGAAGACCTATTTCGTCATCGACAGCTTCGAGCAGCTGATGCAGGCGACCGCGCCGGACTTCACCCCGGTCTACGCGCGCCTGGCCGACCAGGACGCGATCCCGGCCGGCGAAGTCCTCGATACCGACCGCGTGCTGCAGCGGGGCAGCGGCGAAGGCTGGAGCCAGGACGGCGACGTGTGAGCCCGCGCGGCGCGGCGCGGCGTTCCCGTCGCTACGCCGTGCCGTCGAGGACCTGCTTGAGGACGAGGGCGCTGTTGTGCCGTTCGTCCTTCGAAGCGTAGACCAGGGTGACGTGGCCCTGCCGGGCGAGCCTGCGCAGTTCCTCCAGCGCCGGATTGGATTCGAGCTCGGCGCGGTACTTGGCCTGGAACGCGTCCCACTTGGCCACCTCGTGCCCGTACCACTTGCGCAGCGCGGGCGACGGCGCCACGTCCTTCAGCCACAGGTCGACATGCGCGGCCTGCCTGGTCATGCCGCGCGGCCACAGCCGCTCGACGAGGATGCGCTTGCCGTCGCTCGAGGCGGGCGGCTCGTAGACGCGCTTCAGGGATACCTTCATTCCGGTGCACCTCGCCTGGCTTGCGGCAAGGCGACGGCATCGCGCCCTTCCGCCATTGCCGCTTCCGACCCGGGACGACGCTACTACGCTGCCGCGGGCAACGACAAGCCTCGATCCCGCGGGAATCAGTGCCCGCTGCTCTTGGTCGGATACGCCAGCAGGATCACCAACGGTTCCTCGCCGGTCTGCAGCAGCGCATGCGTGCTGCCCGGGCGCGTGAGCAGGGCATGGCCGGGCCCGACTTCGTATTGCCTGCCGTCCAGCGCGTACAGGCCGCGCCCGCTGACTATGTAATAGACCTCGTCCTTGTGGTGCGGGTGCAGGCCGATGCCGGCGCCCTTGTGCAGCACGCGCTTGCGCAGCACGAAGGGCAGCCCCGGCGCGTCGGCGAAGAACGGGTAGGCCGTGGTCGTCCCGGCGCCGCCGTGCGGGCCGGGCTGCTCGCGCGCCACGTCGCGCTCGTGCTGGACCAGCGAGGGATGCGCCTGCGCGGCGCGGAGCCGGGCGGCGTCGGCGCTGGCGCCGCAGTCGATGTCGCGCCGCAGCTGCGCCTCGAGCGCCGGCTGCAAGGCCACCCAGCCCTGCATCACCAGGCAGGCCACCGCGGTCGCGCCGGCCCGGCTGAAGTGCGTGCCGTCGGCCTTGCCCTGCTCCGGCACGAACATGAAATAGGGCCTGGCCGCTTCCTCGCCCAGGCCGCGGATCCACGCGGTCGAGCTGGCGTTGAGGTCGATCAGCGCCACCTGCTCGCGCTGCGCCAGCTGCCTGACCGCCTGGGTGTACGGGCCGTGCGTGTCGAGCAGCGAGCCGAAGTCGTACAGCAGCCGCGCCACCGGCGTGATCAGCACCGGCGTGGCGCCCTTGTCGCGGGCCAACTGCACGTAGCGCATCAGGTAGCGCGGATACGCTTCCTGCGGATCGTCGTAGCGGGTCGGGTCCTCGAACTTGGCGTCGTTGTGGCCGAACTGGACCAGCAGCACGTCGCCGGCACGCAGTTCCGCGGCGATCGCGTCCAGACGGCCTTCCTCGATGAAGCTGCGCGCGCTGCGCCCGCCCTTGGCATGGTTGCGCACGCTCCACTGCGCCGGGTCGAGCCACGACTGCAGCATCTGGCCCCAGCCGGCCTGCGGCGCGCGTTCGGGACCGTACTCGGCGGCGGTGGAATCGCCGGCGACGAAGACGCGCTGCGGGGCGGCGGCGTGGGTCGCACCGGCAAGCAGCAGCGGCAACAGCAGCAACAGGCGCAGCATGGCGTGGCTCCCGTGTGGCATGCCGGCTAAAGGCCGGCATTACCGGCTCGTATCTGGAAATGGGAACGCAGATGAGCCATGGTCTTGATCGGCTCCCAGCGGAGTCGCCCCCATCCGCCCTCCGGGCACCTTCCCCCGCAAGCGGGGGAAGGGAACGGCGGTCAACGCGCCAGCCAGCCGCCGTCGACCGGGATGATCGCGCCGTTGACGTAGTCCGAGGCCGGCGAGGCCAGGAACACGGCGGTGCCGCCGAGGTCGGCCGGCGTGCCCCAGCGCCCGGCCGGGATGCGGTCGAGGATCGCCTTGCTGCGGTCCTCGTCGGCGCGCAGCTGGGCGGTGTTGTCGGTGGCCATGTAGCCCGGCGCGATCGCGTTGATGTTCACGCCCTTGCCGGCCCACTCGTTGGCCAGCAGGCGGGTGATGCCGGCGATGCCGCTCTTGCTGGCGGTGTACGACGGCACGCGGATGCCGCCCTGGAACGACAGCATCGAGGCGATGTTGATGATCTTGCCGCTGCCCTGCGCGATGAAGTGGCGGCCGGCGGCCTGGCTCATGAAGAAGGCGGCCTTGATGTTGACGTTCATGACGTCGTCCCAGTCCTTCTCGCTGAAATCCACCGCGTCGGCGCGGCGGATCAGGCCGGCGTTGTTGACCAGGATGTCGACGCGGCCGAGGCCGGCGATGGTTTCGTCGAGCACGCGCTGCACCGGCTCGATGGTGATCAGGTTGGCCTCGATGTTGAGGAAGCGGCGGCCCAGCGCCTTGACCTTCTCCTCGGTCTCGGCGGCGTGGACGATGCCGGCGCCGGCGATGTCCGCGCCGGCCTCGGCCAGCGCCAATGCGATGCCCTGGCCCAGGCCGGTGTTGGCGCCGGTGACCAGCGCGACCTTGCCTTCCAGGCTGAACGGGTTGTTTGCCATGCGAAATCCCCTCGGTTGACGCGGATGGTGTCGGGCGGCCGGCGGATTCCCCGGCTCCCATGAAAGGCGCAGCGGGGCGGAGCCCCGCTCCACGGCGTTACTTGAGCTGGCAGATGTCCAGCACGTGCATGTCGGTGTAGTCCAGGTTCTCGCCGCCCATCGCCCAGATGAAGGCGTAGTTGCTGGTGCCGGCGCCCATGTGGATCGACCACGGCGGCGAGACCACGGCCTCGTCGTTCTTGATGACGATGTGGCGCTGCGCGTCCGGCTCGCCCATGAAGTGGTAGACGCGGTCGTTCTCGCCCAGGTCGAAGTAGAAGTAGACCTCGCTGCGGCGGTCGTGCAGGTGCGGCGGCATGGTGTTCCAGACGCTGCCCGGCTTGAGGATGGTCAGGCCCAGCAGCAGCTGCGAGGACGGGCAGGTCGCCGGCACGATGTACTGGTAGATGGTGCGCTCGTTGCTGGTCTCCAGCGCGCCGCGCTCCAGCGGGACGGCATCCTTGATCGAGATGTGCCTGGCCTCGAAGCGCGCGTGCGCCGGGGTGGAAGCCAGGTAGAACTTGGCGGGATGGGCCGCATCGGCCGAGGCGAACACCACCTCGGCGCTGCCCATCGGCACGTACAGGCCGTCCTTCGGCGCCAGGGTGTAGGCGGTGCCGTCCACGGTCACCGTGCCGGTGCCGGCGCCGACATTGATCACGCCCAGCTCGCGGCGCTCCAGGAACGGATGCCCGGCGGCCGAGGCCGGCTCGGTCTGCGCCGGCAGCGCGATCGGGGCGTCGGTCGGGGCGGCGCCGCCGATCACGAAGCGCTCGTAGTGGGTGTACTTGAGGACGATCCGCCCTTCCGCGAACAGCCCGTCGAGCAGGTACAGCTCGCGCAGCTCGTCGTTGCTGGCGCCCTGGACGGCGGCGGGATGGGTGGCGTAGTGGGTCTTGCAGTACAGGGACATGGGGCTCTCCGGTGGGCGGGGCGACGATGCGTCCCGCAAGGGTCGGGAGCGATTCTAATGGGTTTTGGAAACCGGTGTCATTTTGCGGTGCAAGGTGGGGGATGCCTGCCTGCCGCCAGCGCCGGCGCAGGCCGATCGCATCAAGGTCACTGGAGGAAAGCCCCCTTTGTTAAGGGGGCGCGCCGAAGGCGCGGGGATAGGCGAGGCGAGGAAGGGGCCCGAAGTTCGCTGCGCGAACTTCGGGGCGCCGGCCGCACAGCGGACGGCGCTTCCCCGCCAGCCCCCGGAGGACTGACCTTCGGTCAGTCCTCCGGGGGCTGGCAGGAATCCCTGACGATCAAGTGCGGGCGCACGCTGGCGGTGGGCAGCATCGGCGTGCCTTCCGGCTGGATCAGCATCGCCGCGGCGGTACGGCCGGTGTCGCGGGTGTGGCGGCGCACCGAGGTCAGCGGCGGCCACAGCCGCGAGGCCAGCGAGCTGTCGTCGTAGCCGATCACCGAGAGCTGGCGCGGGATGCTGATGCCGGCGCGCAGGGCCACCTTGTAGATACCGGCGGCCATCTCGTCGTTACCGGTGAAGATCGCGGTCGGCCTCCGCTTGCTGCCGAGCAGCAGCTTCTCGGCCGCGGCCACGCCGGACTCGAAGGTGTAGCCCGCCTCGACCACGCGTTCCGGCGGCAGTTCGATGCCGCGCCGCTGCAAGGCCTCGAGGAAGCCGCCGGTGCGCTCGATCGAGGAGCGGTAGGCGCTGGGACCGGTGACCAGGGCGATGTCGCGATGGCCGAGCGAGAGCAGGTAGTCGGCGGCCTCGGCGGCGCCGTCGCGGTCGTGGGTGATCACCGTCTGCGAGGTGGTGTCCAGCGCCACCGAGGCGATGCGGGTGTAGCGGCAGCCGATCTCGGCGAGCATGTCGGCCAGCGCCTGGTCCTCGGAGGCGCGCGGCACCAGGATCACGCCGTGCAGCTTCTGCGCCTGCACGAAGCGGCGCACGCCCTCGATGTAGCCGGGGCTGCGGGTGTCGCACGGGTGCACCACCAGCTCGAAGCTGGAGCCGCGCAGCGCGTCGAGCGCGCCGTACTGCATGTCCACGATGTACTGCGCGGTCGGGTTGTCGTAGACCATGCCGATTAGGAACGAGCGGCGGAACGCCAGCCCGCGCGCGAGCGGGTCGGGCGCGTAGCCGACCTCGCGCATCAGCGCCTCGACCTTCTCGCGGGTGTCCTGCCGCACCAGCGGCGAGTTGTTGATGATCCGCGAGACGGTCTTCTTGGAGACACCGGACAGGCGGGCGATGTCGTTGATGGTCGCCGCCTTGCCCTTGGGCAGGCCCGACGCGGGCTCTTCGGCTTTCTTGCGCGGCATGGTGGGTGACCGGTTGGAATGGGGGAATTCTAGCCGCTGGGCCAGGCGTCCGTAGGAGCGGCGGGGCTGCCCTGCAAGGCCCGGCCGCGGCCGAAGCCGCTCCCACGGGTGCCGTCAGTCCAACGCCCGGTAGCGGAAGTGGCGGAAATGCACCTTGCCGTTGCCGGCGGCGTAGAGCGCCGGCTTCAGCGCCAGGAACTTGCCGGCGACGTTGTGGTGGTAGCCGGACACCTCCATCTGCACCGGGTACTTGGTCCACCGCTTGCCGTCGGGGCTGCTGTGGATGGTGACGATGTGGCGGTCGTTGGTGATGCGCAGCCACAGCCTGCCGCCGCGGGCGCTCGGCGCCAGGCTCGCCGGCCGTTCCTCGCCGTAGCGGTGCATGATGAAGTTCTCGCCGTTGCTGCCGACGCCGGCGTAGAGCCGCTCGCTGTAGAACAGCAGCGCGCCGCCCTGCGCGCCCGGTTCGATCTCCAGCTCGACCTCGAACTGGTAGGCCGGGTCGGTCGCGGTGAGAGTCAGCGGCGAGCTGTCGCGCGGCTGGCGGCCCTTGCCCTGCAGCGTCATCACGCCGTCGCCGAACGCGAGCCGTGCGTACTCGTCGCGGGCCGGATCGAAGAACGACCACTGCGGACCGAGCTTGCCGGAGGTGAAGTCGTCCGACAGCGCCAGGCCATGCGGCACCGCCTCGCCGCTGGGCTTCTTCAGCGGCTTGCCGAGATCGCCGCCCTTGGCGACGAACCAGCCGTCCGGCGTCCACTCGATCGGATCGAGCAAGGCCTGCCGGCCGAGCGTCCAGAAGCCGTTCTCGTAGCCGTGGTACATCATCCACCAACGCCCGTCGGTGCCTTCCACCAGCGTGGCGTGGCCGCGCGACCACCACGGTTCGTCGCGGCTGACGGTGCGCGTGATCGGGTTGTTGGGCGCGTTCTCCCAGGGCCCGTGGATCGAGCGCGAGCGCGCGGTGATCACCATGTGCCCGGTGGGCGGGCCGGCGGTGCCGCCGACCGCGGTGGTCATGTAGTACCAGCCGTTGTGGCGGGTGATCTTGGGGCCTTCCTGCGCGTAGGCCTCCACGTCCCATTCTTCCGGGTACTTCCAGCCGTCGTAGACGTGCCTGGGCGTGCCGACCACCCTCAGGCCGTCGTCGGACAGCTGCACGTAGTCGCCGCCGCTCAGGAACAGGTATCGCTTGCCGTCCTCGCCGACCGCATGGCCGGGATCGATGTACTTGCCCAGGCCGATGTCGATCGGCTCGCTCCACGGCCCCTCGATGCGGTCGGCCCAGACCACGAAGTTGCTGCGCGTGCCGGTCTCGCCGCGACGCGCGGGGAAGTAGATGTAGTAGCGGCCCTCGTGCTTGATCAGGTCGGGCGCCCAGATCGCGCCGACGTTGGTGCGGATCGCGTGGCCGATCGGCTGCCAGTTGACCAGGTCGCGCGAGTGCCACAGCGGCAGGCCGGGATAGGCGTCGAACGAGGACAGCGTCATGTAGTAGTCGTCGCCGTCCTTCAGCACCGACGGGTCGGGATGGTCGCCGGCCAGCACCGGGTTGAGGAAGGTGCCGTCGCCGAGGTCGGCGATGCGCTGGTTCTCGATGCCGCGCTTCCACTCGGCGGCGTGCGCGCTGGCGCAGGCCAACGCGGCCAGGAGTACCCACAGGTTCCACTTGCGCATCGTTTTTCCTCCGAAGAATCCCTGCTTTTCCGTAGGAGCGGCTTCAGTCGCGACGAGCTTTACCGGCAAGGCCCCTGTCGGGACTGAAGTCCCTCCCACGACATCACTCACCCGCGCAGCAACGCCGGCAGCCACAGCGAGAGCTGCGGGAAGAACGTCACGATCAGCAGCACGGCCAGCGCGGCCAGCCAGAACGGCCAGATCGTGCGCATCGAATCGGTGATGCTGATCTTGCCGATCGCGGTGCCGATGAACAGCACCGAGCCCACCGGCGGGGTGATCAGGCCGATGCCGCCGGCCAGCACCATCACCAGCGCGAAATGCACCGGGTCCACGCCGTAGGCCTTGACCACCGGCAGGAAGATCGGCGTGCAGATCAGGATCTTCGGCGCCAGGTCCATGAACATGCCCAGCACCAGCAGGATCACCACGATCATCGCCAGCACCGTGCGCTCGCTGTCGGCGAAGCGCTGCAGGAACTCCACCGCCGCCGCCGGCACCTGCAGGTAGGCCAGCAGCCAGCCGAACACCGCCGCGGTCGCGATCACGAACAGGATCACGCCGGTGGTGCGCGCGGCGTGCGTGACCGCCGCGAAGAACTCGGCCCAGCGCAGCTGGCGGTACAGGATCGCAGTGACCAGCAACGCGTAGACCACGGCGATCGCCGCGCTCTCCACCGCGGTGAAGATGCCGGCGCGGATGCCGACGAAGATCAGCAGCACCAGGCCCAGGCCCGGCAGCGCGCCGACCAGGCGCAGCAGCACCGCGCGCCAGCCCGGGAACGGCTCGGTGCCGTAGCCGCGATGGCGCGCCACCGCGTAGCCGGTCACCATCATCGCCACGGTCATCAGCAGCGCGGGCACGATGCCGGCGGCGAACAGGTCGGCGATGGAGATGCCGCCGCCGGCCGCGGCCGAGAACAGGATCAGGTTGTGCGAAGGCGGCACCAGCAGCGCGACCAGCGCCGCGGTGATGCTGACGTTGACCGCGAAGTCGCGGTCGTAGCCGCGCTTGACCATCTGCGGGATCATCGTGCCGCCGACCGCCGACACGTCGGCGATCGCCGAGCCGGACACGCCGCCGAAGAACAGCGAGGACAGCACGCTGACCTGGCCCAGGCCGCCGCGCATGCGCCCCACCAGCGAGGCCGCCAGCGCGATCAGGCGCTCGGAGATGCCGCCGCGCAGCATCAGCTCGCCGGCGAAGATGAACAACGGGATCGCGATCAGCGACGCCGAGCCGGAACCGGCGGAGATCTGCTGCACCAGCACGACGCTGGGCAGGTCCAGGTACAGCAGCGTCGCCAGCGCGGCCACGGCCAGCGCGTAGGCCACCGGCACGCCGACGGCCATCAGGACGACGAACAGGCCCAACAGCAGGGTGATCGCCATGGCTCAGTGCTCCCCTTCGACGGTGCCGGCGGGCGACGGGCGCACCGCGCGCCAGGCGCGGTACAGCGCGAACACGCACATCAGCGCGCCGCCGAGCGCCAATGGCAGGTAGTTGATGCTCTGCGGCATCCGCGCGCCGGCGATCTTGATGTCCAGCCCGTCCAGCAGCAGGCGCGCGCTCCACCAGGCGATGACCGCGCCGATGGCGGCCATCACCAGCGCGCGCAGCGCCTCAAGCGCGCGACGGCCGCCTTCGGGGAACTTCTCGGCCAGCAGGAAGAAGCCGAAGTGGCGGTTGGTATGCACGCCGGCGGCGGCGCCCAGGCTCATCGCGGTGCTCAGCAGCAGCAGCGTGACCGGCTCGGTCCAGCTCGGCGAGTCGTTGAGCACGTAGCGGGTGAAGACCTGCCAGCCCTGCACCACCACCAGTCCCAGCAGGGAGGCGGCGGCGATGTAGATGGCGAGGTCGGACAAGCGGTCCAGCGCACGTTGTGCCGGGGGCGGCACGTAGGTGGCGGCGGTATCGGAGGCGGTCTCGGTCATCGGGAACGTCTTCAGGCCAGGTCGCGGATGCGGCGGTACAGCGCCTCGATCTCGGGGCGCCGGTGGTATTCGTCGAGCAGGGGCTGGGCGGCCTTGCGGAAGGCCGCCATGTCGACGTCGTTGGTCTTGACGCCGTGGGCGACCACGGCGCGGCGCGCGGCGTCCTCGGAATCGTCCCAGAGGCGGCGCATCACCGGCACCGACGCGCGCGCCAGGCGCACGATGCGCTCGCGGTCGGCCGGTTCCAGCGCCTCGAAGCTGGCGCGCGACATCACCAGGATGTCCGGCGCGTAGGAGTGCTCGCTCTGCGACCAGAACCGCGCCGCCTCGAAATGGCGGCTGGACTGGAAGCTGCGCATGTTGTTCTCGGCGCCGTCGATCATGTGCGTTTCCATCGCCGAGAAGGTCTCGCCCAGCGACATCGGCGTGGGATTGGCGCCGAGCAGGCGCATGAGCCGGATGAAGATGTCGGAGTTGGCCACGCGCACCTTCAGGCCATGCAGGTCGCGCGGCTCCACGATCGGGTGCTTGGTGTTGTAGAAGCAGCGCGCGCCGGAATCGTAGATCGCCAGCCCGACCAGGCCGCGCGCCTCGAACCCGCGCAGCACCGTCTCGCCGACCTCGCCGTCGAGGGCGCGGCGCAGGTGCGCGACCGAGTCGAACACGTACGGCAGGCACAGCGCCTGGGTCAGCGGGAAGGCGTTGTTGAGCGCGCCGGAGTACACGCGGGTGATGTCGATGGCGCCGAAGCGCGCCATGTCGATCGCCTCGGCCTCGCGGCCGAGCTGGCCGGAGTGGTACAGGCGCAGCTTCAGCCGGCCGCCGGTCTCGCTCTCCAGCTGCTGGCCGATCCAGCGCACCGCCTCGACGGTGGGGTAGTCGGCCACGTGCACGTCGGTGGCGGTCAACAGCTGGCCGCCCGGCACCCGGGTGATGGCCCGGGCCGCGCCCAGCGGCGCGGCCAGTGCGGCGCCGATGCCGGCACCGAGCAAACCTCTGCGTGTGATCATCCGCGCCCTCCCGCGCTGCTCATGATCCGGTGTGGGAATTCAGCCGGCGGCGACCGCCCTGCACTGGATGTCGCCCCAGCCTTCGAAGCGGACCGTCGCCAGCTCGCCGACCTTGATGTCGTGGATGCCGGTGGCGTTGCCGGTGGCGATGAGGTCGCCGCGCTTCAACGGGCGGCCGCGCCGCGCCGAGCGGCCCAGCGCGAACGCGAACGCCGCGCGCAGGCCGCCGGGCAGCAGCGTGGCGCCGCCGGTGCCGACCGTCCGCCCCTCGATCAGCGTCTGCGCGCGCAGCGACCGTTCCTCGCGCGCGGGCCAGTCCGGGATCTCCGGGCCGAGGATCAGGCCGTTGTTGTTGCCGAAGTCGGAGACCACCACGCGCGGGCCCAGCTCGTTGATCGTGGCCAACGGGCTGCTGGCGATCTCCACGCCCGTGAACAGGGTGGACGGTACCGCGGCCGCCTCCTCGGGCGTCCAGTGCAGCTTGCCGGCCGGCGCATCGGCGTCCAGGCGCAGCACGTACTCGGCCTCGACCGCGCCGAAGCCGCCGACGAACACCGGGAACTCGACGATGCCACCGGTGGCATCCCAGAGCGCGCGCGAGAAGATCGGGCCGAGCAGGCGGTCGTCGCCGGAATCGTCGCGGCGCTCGGCGGCGATGTAGCCGACCTTCCAGCCGACCACCCGGTCCGGCCACTGGGCGATCGCCAGGTCCTGCACCCGGTAGGCGGTTTCGATGTCCACCGGGATCTCCCCAGGGAATCCGGGCAGCGACCGGCCTTCGCGCCGCGCCTGGACAAAGCGCTGGGCGATCCCGGACAGCGCGGACGGAGGCGAATCCTGTTTGCCGGCGTCGTGGTTCAAAGGGTTCCTCCTGGAGTTCGGACGGTTTGTTGCACTGCCCATCGACAGTGGCGTTGCGGTCTGTATATGGTAAACCGGTGTCATTGACAATGTGCAGTGCGGCAAAGCGCCCTGGCGCCGTGCCGCGGGGACCTTGGGAGGGGTTGTAGATGCACGCCAGCAGCACGCGAGGGCGCCGTCCGGCCGGGCGCCTGGCCTTGGCCTTGCTGTTCTTCGCGCCGGCCTGGCCGGCCCTGGCGCAACCGGCGGTCTCGGCGGACACCGCCGCCGAGGCGGCCAGCCGGATCGAGCTGTGGCCGGGCGGGCTCGCGCCGGGCGATGCGCCGTTGGCGATGCCGCAGCGCATCCTCGAGCGCAGCGCCGATCCGGCCTTGCCCGACCGCTATATCGAAGGCGTCGCGCGGCCCTACCTGGTGGTGTACCGACCGGCGCGGCCGAACGGCACCGCGCTGCTGGTCGCGCCCGGCGGCGGCTACCAGCGCATCGTGCTCGACAAGGAAGGTTCGGCGCTGGTGCCGGCGTTCGCCGAGGCCGGCGGGATCACCCTGTTCGTGCTGCGCTACCGGCTGCCGGGCGAGGGCCACCCGCAGGGCCGCGACGTGCCGTTGGCGGACGCGCAGCGCGCGATCCGGCTGATCCGCGCCCGCGCCGCCGCGTTCGGCATCGATCCGCACCGGGTCGGCGTGATGGGCTTCTCCGCCGGCGGGCATGTCGCCGCCAGCCTCGGCACCCGCTTCGACGAACGCAGCTACCCGGTGCAGGACGCCGCCGATCGCCTGAGCGCGCGCCCGGACTTCCAGCTGCTGGTCTATCCGGTGATCGACATGGGCCAGGCATCGCGCTGCGCCGCCGCGGCGGGCGAATGCGAAGCCTCCGCACCCATCGCCCATCCCGGTTCGCGCCGGCACCTGCTCGGCGACGCGCCCGACGCCGGAACGGTGCGGCGCTACTCGCTGCAGAACCGGGTCGACGCGCGCACGCCGCCCACCTTCCTGGTGCACGCGCAGGACGACGCCGTCGTGCCGGTGGAGAACAGCCTGCTGTTCTACGACGCGCTGCGCCGCGCCGGGGTGCCGGCGGAAATGCACCTGTTCCCGCGCGGCGGCCACGGTTTCGGCACGCGCGGCACCGCCGGCCTGACCACCGCGGCCTGGCCGCGGCTGGCGCTGGCCTGGATCGACAGCCTCCAAGAGGACACGGCGAAATGAGCCACGACACGACATCGCACGACACCACCCGCCGCGGATTCCTGCGCGGCACCGCGCTGGGCGGGCTGGCGCTGGGCCTGGGCGCGCTCGCGCCCGGCGCGTTCGCCGCCGCCGGGTCGACCGCGCCGCTCGCCCGCGTGCGCGGCGGCCGCATCCGCGGCTACAGCGAACGCGGCGTGCACGTGTTCAAGGGCATCCCGTACGGCGCGGACACCGCCGCCTACCGCTTCCAGCCGCCGCGCCCGGAAGCGCCGTGGCAGGGCGTGCGCGACGCCACCGCCTACGGGCCCGCCGCGCCGCAGCCGAAGGCCGGCGGCGAAGCCACCAGCGAGGACTGCCTGTTCCTCAACGTATGGACGCCGGGCCTGCGCGACGGCGGCCGGCGCCCGATCCTGGTCTACATCCACGGCGGCGCCTACAACAACGGTTCCGGCAGCGACCCGCTCTACGACGGCGGCAACCTGTGCCGGCGCGGCGACGTGGTGGTGGTGACGGTCAACCACCGGCTCAACCTGTTCGGCTACCTGTACCTGGCGCAGCTGGGCGACGCGAGCTTCGCCGACTCGGGCAACGCCGGCCAGCTCGACCTGGTCGCCGCGTTGCAGTGGGTGCGCGAACACGCGGCCGAGTTCGGCGGCGACGCCGGCAACGTCACCCTGTTCGGCCAGTCCGGCGGCGGCGCCAAGATCGCCACGCTGATGGCGATGCCGGCGGCCAGGGGCCTGTTCCACCGCGCCTGGACGATGAGCGGGCAGCAGGTCACCGCGGCCGGCCCGCGCGCGGCCACGCAACGCGCGCAGCTGGTGCTGGAGGCGCTGAAGATCGCGCCGGACCAGGTCGCCAGGTTGCGCACGCTGCCGGTCGCGGACCTGCTGAAGGCGGCGCAGGTCCGCGATCCGTCGCGCGCCGAGAGCACCTCGCTCTATCTCGGCCCGGTGCTCGATGCGCGCGCGTTGCCGGCGCATCCGTTCTGGCCGGAGGCGCCGGAGCAGTCGCGCGCGATCCCGATGGTGATCGGCAACACCCGCGACGAGACCCGCGCCTTCCTCGGCAACGACGAGGAGAACTTCGCGCTGGGCTGGGACGACCTGCCGGCGAAACTGCAGGCGCAGCAGTACGTCGACCTGCCGCCGCAGGTGGTGGTCGCGGAATACCGCCGGCTGTATCCGCACTACACGCCCTCGGAGGTGTTCTTCGCCGCCACCACCGCCGGGCGCTCCTGGCGCGGCGCGGTCGAGGAACTGGAGGCGCGCGCGCGCCAGGGCGCGCCGACCTGGGCCTACCAGCTGGACTGGTACGCGCGCGGCGGCGCCGACGCGCGCCTGCGCGCCTTCCACACCCTGGACATCCCGCTGGTGTTCGACAACACCGCCGCGGCCGGCGCGCGCACCGGCGACGACGCCGACGCGCGCCGGATGGCCGCCGCGATGAGCGACGCCTTGCTCGCCTTCGCCCGCCGCGGCGACCCGAACCACGCCGGCCTGCCGGCATGGAAGCCCTATTCGCTGTCACGGCGCGAGACGATGGTGTTCGACAGCGACAGCTGCTTGCAGGACGACCCGCGCGGCGGCGAACGCCGGCTCTATGCGCAGGTGCCGTTCGTGCAGCGCGGTACGTTCTGACCCGGAGAGACCCGATGCGGAAGTTCATCCCGGCCTTGCCCCTGCTCTGCGCCGTCTCCGGCGCGCACGCCGCCGAGGACGCGATGCGGCCGCCGGTGGCGCCGATCCACGCCAGCAAGGTGATCCTGGTCGGCGACTCCACCACCGCGGTGCAGGGCGGCTGGGGGCCGGCGTTCTGCGCCGACCACGTCTCCTCGTTCCTGGCCTGCGTCAATCTCGCGCGCGGCGGGCGCAGCACCTACAACTACCGCGCCGAGGGGTCCTGGGACATCGCCCTGCACGAGATGCGCAGCGGCGGCTACGAGCGCACCTGGGTGCTGATCCAGTTCGGCCACAACGACCAGCCCGGCAAGCCCGGGCGCTCGACCGACCTGGCCGGCGAATTCCCCGCCAACCTGCGCCGCTACGTCGAGGACACCCGCGCCGCCGGCGCGATCCCGGTACTGGTGACGCCGCTGACCCGGCGCCAGTTCCGCGACGGCCGCCTGATCGACGACCTCGGCCCCTGGGCCGAGGCGGTGCGCCGGGTCGCCGCGCAGATGCAAGTGCCGCTCATCGACCTGCACGCGCGCAGCCAGGCCCTGGTGCAAGGCATGGGCCCGGTGCTGGCGATGCGGCTGGCGCAGGCCCCGGCGACACCCGAGCAGGTGAGCGCCGCGCAGGCGGGCACCACCGTCGCCGCGGCGGCGCCCAACGCCCCTGCCTCCGCCGCGCCCCGGCAGGACAACGCCGCCGCCGAGCCGATGGGCCAGCCCAAGCGCGCCTTCGACTACACTCACCTCGGCCCGGAGGGTGCCGCGTTGTTCGCCGCGCTCGTCGCCGACGAGCTCGCGCGCAACGTGCCGCAGATGCGCCGCATGCTGATTCCCTGAGACGATGCCGATGACCACGCGACGCGGGTTCCTCAAGTCCGGTGCGGCCGCCGCGCTGCTGGCGCAGTTGCCGGCCCTCGCCAAGGCGCAGGACACGGTCGCCGCGGACGATGCGCTCACGCTGTGGTACCGACAACCGGCGCGGCAATGGGTGGATGCGCTGCCTTTGGGCAACGGCCGCTTCGGCGCGATGGTGTGGGGCGGCACCGCGCGCGAACGGCTGCAGTTGAACGAGGACACGCTGTTCGCCGGCCAGCCCTACGACGCCAATCCGGCCGGCGCGCTGGACGCGTTGCCGCGGATCCGCGAACTGGTCTTCGCAGGGCGCTACGCCGAGGCCGAGGCGCTCGCCGATCGCACGATGATGTCGCAACCGGCGGGGCAAATGCCGTTCCAGGCGCTGGGCGACCTGTGGCTGGACCTCGACGGCCAGGGCGGCATTTCCGGCTACCGGCGCGAGCTCGACCTGGACCGGGCCCTGGTGCGCACGCGCTACTGCGCCGGCGACGCCACGCACACCCGGGAAAGCTTCATCTCGGCGCCCGACCAGTGCCTGGTGATGCGGCTGCGCTGCGACCGGCCCGGCCGCATCGACGGCTGGCTCTCGGCCGCCAGCGAACTGCCGCACGAGGTGGCGTCCGAAGGCGGCGAGCTGCGCATGGACGGCCGCAACGGCGAGCGCTCCGGCATCCCGGGCGGCCTGCGCACCTGCCTGCGCGTGCGGCTGCTGGCCCAGGGTGGACGGATCGCCGCCGAGGACGGGCGCCTGCGTTTCGACGGTTGCGACGAACTGGTGCTGATCGCCAGCGCAGCCACCAGCTATCGCCGCTACGACGACGTGTCCGGCGACCCTCAGGCGATCACGCGCGAGCGCCTGGATGCGGTCCGCGGCCGCTCGTACGAACAGCTGCTGCGCGCGCACCTGAACGATTACCAGCCGCTGTTCCGGCGGGTCTCGCTCGACCTGGGCGGCCACGACGCGCACCGGCGCGCCACCGATGCGCGCGTGGCCGGCGCGGAGGGAACCGACGATCCAGCGCTGGCGGCGCTGTACTTCCAGTTCGGTCGCTACCTGCTGATCGCCAGCTCGCGACCGGGCACGCAGCCGGCCAACCTGCAAGGCATCTGGAACGACCTGCAGGACCCGCCGTGGTCGAGCAAATGGACGCTCAACATCAATGCCGAGATGAACTACTGGCCGGCGCAGGCGACCGCGCTGGCCGAGTGCGTCGAGCCGCTGGAAGCGATGGTGCGCGACCTCGCCGAGACCGGCCGGCGCACGGCGCAGCGCATGTACGGCGCACCGGGCTGGGTGGTCCACCACAACACCGACCTGTGGCGCCAGGCCAGCCCGGTGGACGCCGCGCGCTTCGGCATCTGGCCGATGGGCGGCGCCTGGCTGCTGCAACCGCTGTGGGACCACTGGGACTACGGCCGCGACCTGGATTACCTGCGCCGCGTATACCCGTTGTTCCGCGGCGCGGCCGAGTTCTACGCCGCGGTGCTGGTGGAGGATCCGCGCACCGGCGAGCTGGTCACCAATCCGTCGATGTCGCCGGAGAACCCGCACCCGCATGGCTCCACCCTGTGCGCGGGCCCGGCGATGGATTCGCAGTTGCTGCGCGACCTGTTCGGGCAGTGCATCGAGGCGGCGCGGCGGCTCGGGCAGGATGACGGTTTCGCGGCCAGGCTGGCGACCCTGCGCGCGCGGCTGGCGCCGGACCGCATCGGCCAAGCCGGGCAGTTGCAGGAATGGCGCGAGGACTGGGACATGCAGGCGCCCGAACCGCACCATCGCCACGTCTCGCACCTCTACGCGTTGCATCCGTCCAGCCAGATCAACGTGCGCGACACGCCCGAGCTGGCCGCCGCGGCCCGCCGCTCGCTGGAACTGCGCGGCGACGATGCCACCGGCTGGGGCATCGGCTGGCGCCTGAACCTGTGGGCACGCCTGCGCGACGGCGAGCACGCGCACAAGATCCTGCGCATGCTGCTGGCCCCGGCGCGGACCTATCCCAACCTGTTCGACGCGCACCCGCCTTTCCAGATCGACGGCAACTTCGGCGGCACCGCCGGCATCACCGAAATGCTGCTGCAGAGCTGGGGCGGCACGATCTTCCTGCTGCCGGCGCTGCCGAAGGCTTGGCCCGACGGCGAAGTCCGCGGCCTGCGCGCACGCAACACCGCCACCCTCGACCTGCGCTGGCGCACCGGCAAACTCGGCCATGTGCGCTTGACCAGCGCCAAAGGCGGCCGCTACCGGCTCGACCATGCCGATACCACCAGCGAATGGACGTTGCGGGCAGGGCAGACGATTGCGCTGCGCTGGGATGGAGCGAGGTTGGTGCGCGAGGGTTAGGGGGTTACTGGCACTGCGCTGGTACTGAGCGGCGACGGTAAAGCCGTCGGGACTGAAGTCCCTCCCACAAAGCCAAAACACCGGCTGTTGCTGTTGCTCGTGATTTTGCTTTGAGCTTTTGACTTTGACTTACCGGGGCCCCTCCGAAGCGGCGGAGACAATGGGAAAAACCCGAAGGGCGGCGCACAAGGATGTGCGCCGTTTTCGGCCGCGGCAGGATGCCGCGTCCGAAAATCCCATTGGCTCCGCGGACCCGCAGCAAAGCTGCGGGCGCGAAGGCGGGGTGTGCTTTCTTTGGGTTACCTTTCTTTGCACAAGCAAAGAAAGGTAACTCGCCGCAAGGCGAAAGCTTTTGCCGCTACCCCAGACAGAAGAAGCAAAAGCAACGTCCCTGGATGATCAGCCATTCGGCTGCTGAAAAGCGCCTCCCGCGTTCGCGGGAATGACGATAGAGAGATTCCGCAGGACAGTGAGATTGCATGGGCCGGGCAAATAACGTCAAAGCTGCCGGGTCTTCGCCCCGGGCACTGCATCACCCCGCCCCCTTAACCTCCGCCACCCAAGCATCCACCTCCCGCTCCAACAACGGCAACGGCACCACCCCCGTCAACAACACCCGATTGTGGAACTGGCGCGGATCGAACCGATCCCCCAGCGCCGCGCGCGCCTTGTCGCGCAAGCGGATGATCTCCAGCTGCCCGATCTTGTACGAGGTCGCCTGCCCCGGGAACACCACGTAACGATCCACCTCGGAACGCTCGATGCCGTAGTCGATCGCCTGCTGGCGCGTCCACTTCATCGCGTGCAGCCCCGTATCGACCACCAACCTCCGCGCGCGGAACAGCTCCGCATCCAGCTGGCCGAGCAGGCCGGTCGGATCGCCTTCGTACCAGCCGTTCTCCGCCGCCAGGCGTTCGGCATACAGCGCCCAGCCCTCGCTGAAGGCGGAGATGCCGCCCAGCGCGCGGGTCTGGCGGAACTTCGGCAACGCCTTGTTCTCCACCGACAGCGCGATCTGGAAGTGATGCCCGGGCACCGTCTCGTGGTAGGTCAGCGTGCGCAGGCCGAAGCGGGTCAGGCGCTCGGGGCGCAGCGGCATCTGGAACACGCCCGGGCGCGAACCGTCCAGCGGCGGCGCGGTATAGCTGGCGGCGGCGCTCTTCCAGCGGAATTCCGGGTACGGCCGCGCGATCACCTCGCTCTTGGGCACGATGTCGAACAGCGCCGCCGAGCGCTTCTGCGCGTCGGCGATCATCCCGTCGATGTCGGCCATGATCGCCTTGCGGCCGGCATCGTCGTCCGGGTAGGCCAGGTCCTTCTCCAGCCGGGCGATGCGCTCCTTGACGCTGCCCCGGTCGCGCCCGATCGAGCGCAGGATGCGGTCCATCTCGCCCTCGATGCGCGCCACCTCGCGCAGGCCGATCTCGTGGATCTGCCGCGGGTCCAGGCCGGTCGAGGTGAAGCGGCGCAGCTGGTAGCGGTAATAGGCCTCGCCATCGGGCAGGCGCCAGGCGCCGGCGTCGTCGCTCGCCTGCCCGCGCTGCCGCTCCAGCACCGCGATCGCCTGCCGCCAGGCCGGGTAGACCTGCCCGGCCACGATCTTCGCGGCCTGCGCGACGAAGTCCGCACGCTGCGCCGCATCGACGCCCTGCGCCGATCGCAGCTTGGTGTCCAGCGTCGTCACCAGCGGATTGCGCTCCGGCGGCGGCGAGACGAACTGGCGCATCTGCGCGATCGTCTCGTCGATGATGAAGCGCGGCGGCAGGATGCCCTTGGCGGCGCCGTCCTCGGCGCGCTGCACCGCCTCGCCCATCCGCGCCTGGAACAGCGACAGGCGCGCGAGGTAGTTGTCCGCGTCGCGCGCGCTGCCCAGCGGGTGCACCACCGTCATCAGGTTGAGCAGCTGGACGTTGGCGCCGTTCATCTGCTGCAGCGGGAAATCGTGGTCGATGTACTTCTCGCCGTCGACGATCGCCCGCAACTGCCAGGCCATCAGCTCGGCCGATACCCGCTGGGTATCGCTCATCGCGCCGCGGTCGAACTGCCCGAGCCGCTCCAGTCCCCGCCGCGCCAGCGCCACGCTCTCGCGCTCGAACGCGGCGGTCATCGGCGTGATCTGGCGGTCCAGGCGCGCCTGTTCCTCGCCGTCGAAGTAGCGGCTGGCGGTCGCGGCCGAAGGCTGCCTGCGCATCCACGCATCGCTGAACTCGGCGAAGAACGCGTCGATCGACGCGGCCGGCGCGGCGGCCGACGGCGCCGGGGCGTCCGGCCGCGATGCGGCGCGGTCGCAGCCGGCGAGCAGCGCGGTGGCCAGGGCGAGGCCGAGGACGAGCGGTCGGGACAGGGCGTGCGCGGGCATGGACTTCCTCGGTCGAAGGGAACCGGTCGATCTTACCGGGCCGTCACGGCCGGTTTCTCCCAGGGCGCATCGCCCAGGTGCCGGATCAGGAACTCGACGAAGCTGCGCACCCGCGGCGGCTGCAGGCGCCGCGCCGGCATCAGCGCGTTGATCTGGGTCGTCGGTGGCGGGTAGTCCGGCAGCACCACCGCCATCCGCCCGGCGCGCAGGTCGTCGGCGATGTGCCACAGCGAATGCACCGCGATGCCCTGGTCGGCCAGCACCGCATCGCGCAGCAGTTCGCCGAAGTTGCTCTCGAAGCGGCTTTCCATGCGCACCTTGACCGTGCCGCCCCCGGGCGTGGTCAGCGTCCACACGTCCTGGCGCCCGTCGCGGCCCATCAGCAGCACGCCGGCATGGCCGGCCAGTTCCTCCGGCGTGCGCGGGGTGCCGTGGCGGCGCAGGTAGCCCGGCGAGGCGCACAGCACCCGGCGGTTTTCGGCGATGCGGCGCGCGACCAGCCCGGAATCGCCAAGGGGCCCGATCCGGATCGCCAGGTCGAAGCCTTCCTTGACCAGGTCGACCAGGTCGTCGCTCAGGTGCGCGCTGATCCGCACGCCCGGGTGCAGCGCCTGGAACTCCGGCAACAGCGGCGAGACGTACTGCTGGCCGAACGAGGCCGACATCGTCACCCGCAGCGTGCCGGACACGCCTTGCGCGCTCTCGCGCAGGCCCTCGGCCAGCGCTTCCAGGTCCTGCACCAGCACCCGCCCGCGCTCGGCCAGGGCCTGGCCCTCCGGGGTGGGATGCAGGCGGCGCGTGGTCCGGTGCAGCAGGCGCACGCCCAGTTCGCGCTCCAGCCGCTTCAGGCGCTGGCTGGCCACCGCCACCGACAGGTCCAGGCTGCGTGCGGCGGCGCTGATCGAGCCGAGGTCGAGCACGCGCAGGAACAGGGCGATATCGCCGATCCGGTCCATGATTTTCAACGGAATGTTGAAGATATTTCAGGATACCAGGGGTTTTTGCAAATAAATCCTGGGCGCAGGCTGTGCCCCTTTCCGATCCTCCGGTTCGCATCCCGTCGCCCCCGGGCGCCGCCGGGCGCGGCGCGGCTTCCCCCTGTTCGAGTTCAAGGACCCTTCCATGGACATTCCCGCCTCACGCAACCGCATGCCGCTGGCCGTGTACGCCCTGACCGCGGGCGCCTTCGGCATCGGCACCACCGAGTTCGTCATCATGGGCCTGCTGATGCAGGTCGCCGCCGACCTGCACGTGTCCATCGCCAGCGCCGGGCTGCTGATCTCCGGCTATGCGCTGGGCGTGTTCGTCGGCGCGCCGCTGCTCACCGCGGCCACCGGCCGGCTGCCGCGCAAGGCGGTGCTGGTGGCGCTGATGGTGGTGTTCACGCTCGGCAACCTGGCCTGTGCGCTGGCGCCGAGCTATCCGCTGCTGATGGCCGCGCGCGTGCTCACCTCGCTCGCGCACGGCACCTTCTTCGGCGTCGGCGCGGTGGTCGCCACCTCGCTGGTGGACGAGGACCGCAAGGCCTCGGCGATCTCGATCATGTTCACCGGCCTGACCGTGGCCACGCTGCTCGGCGTGCCGGCCGGCGCCTGGCCGACCGCAGCCTGCGGCCGGCGCTGCTCGGCACCCTGTCCGGACTGGCGCTGGTGATGGGCCTGATGGGATTCGTGCTGCACAGCCAGTGGGCGATGGTGCTGTTCACCGGCCTGCTCGGCGCCGCCGCGTTCGCCACGGTGTCGCCGCTGCAGCTGTGGGTGCTGCAGAAGGCCGAAGGCGCGCAGAGCCTGGCGTCGAGCCTGAACATCGGCGCGTTCAACCTGGGCAACGCCTTCGGCGCTTGGCTCGGCGGCGCGGTGATCGCGCACGGTGCCGGCCTGACCCCGCTGCCGTGGATCGGCGCGCTGGTGCCCGCGTCCGCGCTGCTGGTGGCGTGGTGGGCGATCCGCCTGGAGCGCGGCACGGCCGTGTCGCGCGCCATCGAATGCAACGAGGCGGGTTGATCGGTCGATCGCCCGTCGTTCTCTTCTGCCGACTCTTCTGCTGATTTCACCCAAGGAAATCCCGATGGAAACCCGTTTGCTCGGCCGTTCCGGCCTCAAGGTTCCTGTGCTCGGCTTCGGCGCCGGCACTTTTGGCGGCAAGGGACCGCTGTTCTCCGCCTGGGGCGATACCGGCGTCGAGCAGGCCCGGCGCATGATCGACCTGTGCCTGGAGGCCGGCCTGAACCTGTTCGACACCGCCGACGTGTACTCCGACGGCGCCTCCGAGGAAATCCTCGGCGCGGCGCTGCAGGGCCGTCGCGAGCAGGTGCTGATCTCGACCAAGACCGGCATGCGCCTGGGCGAGGGCCCCAACGATGCCGGCGCCTCCCGCTTGCGCCTGCTGCGCGCGGTGGATGCCTCGCTCAAGCGCCTGCGCACCGACTACATCGACCTGCTGCAGTTGCATGCCTTCGACGCGATGACGCCGCTGGAGGAAACCCTGTCCACGCTCGACGGCCTGGTGCGCGCCGGCAAGGTGCGCTACCTGGGCGCGTCCAACTACGCCGGCTGGCAGCTGATGAAGGCGCTGTCGCTGGCCGATATCCATGGCTGGTCGCGCTTCGTCGCCAACCAGGCCTATTACTCGCTGGCCGGGCGCGACTACGAGTGGGAGCTGATGCCGCTCGGCCTAGACCAGGGCGTCGGCGCGGTGGTGTGGAGTCCGCTCGGCTGGGGCCGGCTGACCGGCAAGCTGCGCCGCGGCCAGCCGCTGCCCGAGCGCAGCCGGTTGCACGCGACCGCGTCGATCGGCCCGGCGATCGACGACGAACGCCTGTTCGGCATCGTCGACGTGCTCGACGCGATCGCCGCCGAGACCGGCCGCAGCATCCCCCAGGTGGCGATCAACTGGCTGCTGCAGCGCCCGACCGTGAGCACGGTGCTGATCGGCGCGCGCGACGAAGCGCAGTTGCGCGACAACCTCGGCGCGGTGGGCTGGTCGCTGAGCCCCGACCAGGTCGCACGGCTGGACGCCGCCAGCGCGGTGGAGCCGCCTTATCCGTATTACCCGTACTGGCGCGGCCAGTTCGCCGAACGCAGCCCCGTGCCGGTCTGACCGGCCCCCGCGGGCACCCCCTACAATGCGCCTTCCGGCGGCCTGGCCGCCGGAGTTTTGCCGCCGGCACAGGCCGGCGGCTTGCCGTAGATTGAGGGGCCCCCCATGAAACCGATCCATCGCGGCGCCTTGCCGGCCCTGCTGCTGGCGCTGTCGGCCTGCAAGCCGCAGCCCGCCGCGCCGCCCGTCGCGCCATCCCCCGACCCGCCGGCGCGGCCGCTGGTCAGCGCGCCGCAGGCTCCCCTGCACGAAGCGCACGTACGCGACGCCGAACAGGCCTTGCAACGGCTGACCGCACGCCTGGAACGCGACAAGGTGTACCCGGACGCATGCAACGCCTACGTGCTCGAGAGCGGCGATGGCGACGGCGACCGGAGCTTCGACATCGCCGTACGCGAACGCCACGGCGAGGGCTGCCCTGGCGACTCGCAGACCACCCCGGTACGCGACCGCTTCAGGGTCGGCCGCAACGGCAGGATCCACTGGTACGACCCGATCGAAGGCGAATTCGTCGATTACGCCGAACGCGCGCAACGCCTGAAGGCCCTGAGCGCCACCGGGATCTGATCTTTCGTCCCTCGGATGAGGCTGCGTCCGTTGTCTCGTGCAAGCTTGGCCGCGGCCTTTGCGGGAGCGGCTTCAGCCGCGATGGGGCTTTGCCGAGGCGCTCCCCTCCCACAAAGGTCCTATTCCCTATCGATTACCGGCAAGGCCCCATCTCGGCCGAAGCCGCTCCCACAACGGCCGCTCTCAGGGTTTGGAAGAAGGCCCGCTTACTCAAGTCGTACCGGCAACGCCCAGACGCTATTGGGATCACCTCCACGAGCACGCCGCAGACTCGCCCGCGCCATCGCCCAGTACGCCCAGGCCAGGACCAGCGCGCACGCGTCCACCGCCAGGACGACCATGTCGTTCCATGGCATGACCCAGCCATTCGCACCGAACAGCCCCGCCACCGGCACCAGCGCCGTCGCCAGCGCGCACAGCAGCAACAACTCATAGGCGCCGCGCGCCGTCGGCCGCAGCAACGCCCACGCCAAGCTGCCCAGGAACACCGCGTAATAGACCAGCTTCTCCTGCCCCGGCGGCAACAGACGCGCCGACACGAACAGCGCCGACACGCCCGCCACGCACCCCAGGCATACGCCCACGGTCAGCCGCGCCATCGCGTGCGTGCGCGCCGGCTGCTCCGGCTGGCGGCGCTTGCGCCGCGCTTCCACCCACAGCAGGTTGCCGCTGTAGAACAGGAACGCGCCGCCGAGCCCGAGCAGGAAGTACAGCCATTGCAGCGGCGCATGGCCGAAATTGCCGAAGTGCAAGGCCTGCAGGCCGCGCAACGACGCCACGCCCGGCGACATCGTGCGCGGCTCGAGCACGTTCAGCACCTTGCCCGTGGCCGCTTCCATCGCCACGCCGCCGAGCGTGTTGAGCCGGCGCTGCTCGTTGTGCCCGTACACCTCCACGCGCGCGTTGGCATCGCCGGCATCGTGGAACGACAGGCTCTCGGGCACCAGGCCGGGGCTGGCCTCGCGCGCGCGCCGCAGCAGCTCGGCGACCGGCAACGCCGGCGCCTTCACGCGGGCGGGCTCGACGTGCGGGGTCAGCTCGAAATCCGCTTCCAGCACCTGCATCAGCTTGCCGCCGAACACCAGGTACTGGAACGGCGCCAGCAGCAGCACGCCCAGGCACAGCACCGCGCCGGACCACGCGAAGACCACGTGGAACGGCAGCGACAGCATGCCGATCACGTTGTGCGCGTCCTGCCACAGCCGCTTGACGTTGCGCCCCAGCCGCAGCGCGAACAGGTCCTTCAGGAACGCCGGCGCGTAGATCACCACGCCGCTGACCAGCGCCAATCCATAGAGGATGCAGACCACGCCGAACAGGTAGGTGCCGAACGTGCGCGGCAGGCCTGCGGTGAAATGCAGGTCGTAGAGGAAATCGACGAAGCCGACCCGCCAGGGCCGCCGTTCCACCCCGCCATCGGCTCCCGGCTCGAACATCACGACCCCGCCGAACGCGTTCTCCGCCGCCGGGCCGAACGCGTAGAGCCGCGGCACCGGGCCGTGCTCGCCGGCCAGGATCAGCGAGAACGACTCGGCCAGCGCCGGATGCCGGGCCAGCACGCCGTCGAGCAGGGCCTGCGCGGATCGTTCCGGCGGTTGCGCCGGCACGGTCGCCGCGGGCCGGCGCTGCCAATCGCCCAGCTCGTGGGTGAACACGGTGATCGCGCCGGCGTAGAACGCGATGAACAGCGCCATGCCGGCGAGCAGGCCCGCCCAGGTATGCAGCGACAGGAAGCTGCGCAGCGTCGCGGCCTTCATGCGCCCAGCTCCGTCCAGCCCAGCGCCTTGACCGCATACAACGCGGCGTAGCACAGCAGCGTCGCACCGCCGAGCCATGCCCAGGCGCGCGCGCCGCTGCGGCAGGCGAACGCCAGCGCCATCGCGCCGATCCATGCCGGGAACGACAGCAGCAGCCACGGCAACGTATGCACCTGCAGCGGCCCCGGCCACAGCAGGACGATCAGGCCGACCAACCCGGTGGACAGCGGCAGGCCGAGCAGGATCGCGGCGGACCATTTACCCGGCATGGCCACGCTCCCGGCGCACGCGGCGCCACGCATCGAGATAGGGCAGCAGCACCGCGCCGAGCATGAAGGCGGTCAGCGCGGAGAACACGCCGGCCCAGGTCCCGAGCGCGGCGATCGCCGCGGCCAGCGCCAAGGCGGCCAGCAGCCAGCCCAGGCCGCGCAGCGCGCGTGCATGCGCGCGCCAGCCCGGGCGCAGTTGCTGGTGCGCGGTGGCCAGGTAGAACGCCAGCGCCGAGGCCAGCGAGGACAGGAGATAGAGAAGGGTCATGCGTGCGGCTCCGGCAGGCTCACCAACGATAATCAAAACCGATCCCGACCACGCGCGGCGCGCCGACGATGCCGTTGGGCTCGCTGCCCCAGCGGTACTGGACATAGCCGCGGTCGAACAGGTTGCTGGCGAACAGGTAGGCGCTCCAGTCCAGGTTCTCGTAGCCGAACCGGGCGTTGACCAGCAGGCGCGAGGACAGCACCGGGGCATCGTCGCCGACGTCGGTGCGCACCCGGTCGCGCCAGTTGGCGTTGAGGTTGGCCAGCCAGCCCTCGCCCCAGCGCCAGTTGGCGCCCGCCGCCACGGTCCAGCGCGGGGCATAGACGAACTCGCTGCCGCTGTAGTCGGTGTCCAGCGACGCGCCGTCGGGCAGCACGAACTCGTCGTAGCGCGTGCGCGAGAAGCCCAGCGAGGCATAGGCGTCGAAGCGTTCGCTGGCGCGCCAGGCGCTCTCGACCTCGAAGCCGTACAGGTGCGCGCGGCCGGCGTTGACGGTGTGGTAGTCGTAGCCGTTCAGGCCGAAGCGCGCCAGCGCCTGCTTGTCCTTCCAGTCGATGTAGTAGGCGTTGGCGTTGAAGGTGAGCCGGTCGTCCAGCCATTGCGTGCGCAGGGCCAGCTCGTAGTTCCAGGTGTATTCCGGGTCGAACGCGAACACTTGGCTGCGCGCGACGTTGAAGCTGGAACCGCCGGAGCGGTAGCCGCGCTGCACGGTCAGCGCCAGCGAGCGGTTCGCGTCCCAGGACCAGCGCAGGCCCGCCTTGGGCAGGAACGCCTGGAAATCGCGGCTGCTCGACGGGGTATGCCCGCCGCTGGCCTGCGCCACCAGCCCGAGCACCGCCTGGTTGATGCCGGCCGCGGCCCGGTACAGCGCCGTGCCCGGCGCGCCGAACGCGGCCGGATCGGGCAGCGTGCCGACGAAGGTCGCCAGCGTGTCGCTGGAGAAGGTGTATTCCTGGCGGTCGTAGCGGAACCCCGCCAGCAGCGCCAGGCGCCCGCCGAGCGCGTATTCGCCATCGGTGAAGAAGGCCAGGTTGTCCGAGCGGCTGGGCGAGTCGCTGAGGTAGTCCACCGGGATCGCCGGCAGCGCCTGCGCGTAGCGCCCGGCCAGCTGCGCGGCGGCGGCGGCCGGGAAACCGGCACCCTGCAGCACGCCGGCGATGGTGCCCACGGGGGTATCGATGTTGGCGCGGCTGAGCTGGCGCCGCGCCATGTCGCGGCGCGAGCCGTACACGCCGACCAGGCCCTTCAGGCGCGGGCCGGCATAGCGCAGGCGCAGTTCCTGCGAACGCGAGCGGTAGCGCTCCTCGACATCGCCGTAGTCGCGGTTCTCGGCGGTGAGGTCGCCGTCGAAGTGGCGCCTCGCCTCGGTGTCGGTCCACGAGGTCACCGACGACAGCGACCACGGCCCGCCGAAGTCGTAGTCCACCTCGAGGTTGGCGACCTGCGACAGCGCGTCGGTGGTGTTGGGATCGTCGGACAGGTTGACCGGGTCGTGCAGGGGGTCGGGCAGGTCCAGGCGGCTGTACACGTACATGTACGGGCCCTGCCGGTCGTCGCGGGTATAGCCCAGGCGCGCGGTCAGGCCGGGCAGGGCCTTGGGCGTCCACAGCAGCTTGGCGCGCGCCATGGTCGAGTCCAGCGCGTCCTCGCGCGCGTTGCGGGTGGCGTTGCGCACGTAGCCTTCGAAGTCGCGGTCCTCCACCGCCACCCGGAAGGCGAGTTCGTCGTCCACCAGCGGGCCGCCGCCGGCGAAGGCCAGGCGGCGGTCGGAGGGATCGGAGAGCAGCGCGCGGGCGCGGCCGCTCCAGTCGAAGGTCGGGTCCTCGGTGCGGATGACGATCGCGCCGGCCAGCGCGTTCTCGCCCTGGATCGTGGACTGCGGGCCGCGGAACACCTCCACCTGGGCGATGTCCCACAGGTCGGTGGGGCCGGCGTCGCTGACCTGGCTGGGCAGCGCGGCGCCGTCCAGGTAGGTGGTGGCCAGCGGATTGGCGGCGCCGGCCTCGTCGGCGATGCCGCGCAGGGTGAAGCCGCGCGCGCCGTACATCGGGGAGACGTTGGCGGTGCGCCCGATCACGTCGGCGAGGTTGCGCAGGGTCTCCTGCTCGATCCGCGCGGAGGTAGTCACCGCCACGCTGCTGGCGGTGTCCTGCAGCGAGCGGGCGTTCTTCTCGCCGGTGACGACGACGCGGTCGAGCGTGGCCGCATCGGCCGGCGGCGCGGCGACATCGGCCGCGCGCGAGGGGGCGGCCGCCAGCAGTCCGGCGATGATGGCGGCGAGCACCGTGGGGGTGGCGCGCATGCGAATCTCTCCGTGGCATCGGAACGAAGAGGCATGGCGGCGGCTGTGCCCGTGCAGCTGCCCTCCCCGGGCAGCGTTCAAGCGGCGCAATCTAGCAGACCGCGCCCGCTCCGGCCAGCGGGCGCGGCAGGCGCGCTAGTCGCCGGTCTGGCTGTGCGGCGCGGCGACCGGCTTGGACTGCGGCGAGTCCTTCTGGCGCAACCAGATCGTCAGCACCACCAGCGACAGCACCGCGAGGAATTCGCTCTGCCAGTTCTGGAACGACTCGAACCAGAATTCGCTGCCGGACAGGTGGTACCAGAGGCTGACCGGCGACTCGCCCTTCAGCGCGCGCTCCTCCAGCTCGTGGCGCCAGCTGCCGCACAGGTGCAGCACGAAGCTCATCGCGAACAGCAGCCCGAACGCGATCGCCAGCGAGTTGCCGTACAGCCAGAGCCAGAGGCCGCCCTTGCGCACCGGCCACGGCGCCGGGCCGGGATCGACGCGGTTCTGCTCCTGCGCCGGATCGAGCGGCCGCGACTCGGCCGATCCGGCCTGGCGCAGCTTCACCGCCAGCAGCACGTACATGCCCATCTGCAGGAACTCGCTTTCCCAGTTCTCGAACATGGCCGAGACGAAATGCGGCGAATGCAGGTAGGCCAGCAGCGTCACCACCGGCAGCCCATGCTCGATGCGCTCGTCGTTGTAGACCTGCAGGCCGGCCAGCGCCTGGCCGGCGATGAAGAGAATGGTGAGGGCCAGCAGCACCAGCGACAGGCCGTTTCGTTTCCACATGGCGATGTCCTCCTGCCGCGGGCGACGCGCATGCGCCGCCCGCCAAGCATCCTCGTCGCCCTCCGTACCCGCGCGGACGACGCAACGTGGGACGGACACTAGCCCGCCGCAGGACAAGACGCCGTGAGCGTCGCCCGCGTCAATCGCCGTCGATAGCGTCCACCTTCAGCAGCACCGGCGCGTGGTGGTGCCCGGTGGAGGCCTCGAGCAGCGTGCCGGTCAGCCGCACCGTCTGGCCGATCTCGCCGGCCAGGTGCGCGTACTGCGCCTGGTCGAGCACCAACTGCAGCTCGCCCACGCCGTCGTGCGCCTGCTGCTGCGTCTTCGCCGACGCCGCCACGCACATCGCGGACGGCAGGCGCAGGTAGTAGCCGGTCTCCGGCTGGTCGCCCTGCTTCACGTCCTCGAAATCCGGCGCACCGGGGAAGGTCTTGCGCTCCAGGGTGCCGGACAGCGTGACCTTGAGCGGCCCATAGGGCAGGCAGGAACGCGCCAGGGCCGGGGTCGAGATGGCCAGCGTGGCGACGGCGAGCAACAACGGCAGGAGCGGCGCTTTCATCGGAGGACTCGGGCAGGTCGGGCCGCGCAAGCTTAGCCCCTTGGTGCGCCGAATATGTGGCGGCTCTGTTTCAGGGTTAATCGGTTCCTGTGGGAGCCATGGAGCGCGCAGATTGCAGTGCTGTTGCTGTTGCTCGCGATCTTGCTTTGGATCGGGTAACGCCTCTTCGCGCGGCGGCGCGCCAACCTCCACGGCCCACGAATGTCACTGCGGCGCGGGCCCCTCCGAAGCGGCGGAGGCGATGGGAAACACCCGAAGGGCGACGTGCATGGGCTCGCCGGAAAAAGGCGAAGCACTGCTTCGCCCCGGCGGGCGGGCATTCGCCGCGCGGCGAATGCCCCGGACTCGGCCGCGTAGCGGACGAGCCCCGTCGAAAAATCCCGCCGGCTCCGCGGACCCGCAGCAAAGCTGCGGGCGCGAAGGCGGGGTGTGCTTGATCAGCCATTCGGCTGCTGTGAAGCGCTTCTTTTGGTTACTTTTCTTTGCACAAGCAAAGAAAAGTAACTCGCCAAAGGCGAGAGCTTTTGCTGTTGCTCCAAACAGAAAAGCCAAAGCAACGTCCCTGGATGATCAGCCGTTCGGCTGCTGAAAAGCGCCTCCCGCCTTCGCGGGAATGACGGTAGAAAAGTCCCTGGATCCCCGCCTTCGCGGGGATGACGGTAGGGAGATCACGTGAAGCCGTGAGATGGCGTGGGAAGGAACCACACATCCCACCCCATCAAGGCACCAACCGCACCCGATTGTTCGCCTGCGTCACCTCCGCCACCTCCCCCTCCGCCCGCACCACCACCTGCAACTCGTCCCGGCGCATCCCCGCCGGCATCGACAAGCGCACCGTCGCCGTCCTCGGCTGCAGGTCCGCGGGCGCGGCCAGCGCCGGGAGCGCCGCGCGCGCCAGCTCGCGGCCCCGCGCATCCTCCAGCACCACCATGCCGGCCGGCGCATCGACATGGCCGAGGCTGTGCACCGTCACCTCGACCGCGTCGCCATCGATGCGCACGTCGCCGCGGCCGATGCCCAGGTCGGGCCGCAACTCCACCGGGACGGCGGCGGCGGCGACCCGCTCCATCTCGATCACCGTGCCCTGGCGCGGCGCGAACTCCACCGGCACCGAGCCGCTGCGCTCGAACGCCACCTCGCGCTCCTGCGCGCGACCGTCGATGCGCCCGTCGCCATCGCGGTCCGCGCCGATGCGCATCCGCCAGCGGCCCGGCTGCACGTTCCAGCCGGTCATCGTCGCCTTCTGCGCCTTGGCGCCGGTGTTGAAGGCGATCACGCTGAAGCGGTCCGCGCGCGGCTTCGGCAGCAGCAGCGCCACCTGCACGGCCCCTTCCGGATCGTCGAAGCGCCAGCTCACCGTATGCCCCGGATAGGTCTGGTTGCGCTTGAGCGCCACGCCGCCCAGGCGCGCGCGCTGCAGGTTCACCGTCGGCGATTCGACCCGGTCGCTCCACCAATGGCCTTCGGTGTTCATGTAGAAGTTCTGCAGCTTCTCGCGGGTCTCGGCGCGGAACAGCGCCTCCAGCCAGCGCGTGTCGCCGCTGTTCTCCCAGGCGACGTAGTGCGGGAAGTCCGGCGCGCCCTCGCCCTTGGCCGCCGCCTGCGCCAGCTGCGCGCCCCAGCTGTCGCGCTTGCCGAGCAGGTCGAGGAAGTTCTCGTTGAGGTTGGACAGCCCGTTCGGCCCGCTGCCGGCCACCCGGTAGTCGAACACCTTCAGGTAGCGCGCATCGCCGGTCCAGCGCCACGCGGCCCAGAACGTGTGCAGCGTGTCGGCGCCGCCGCTGCCCTGCCACAGCTCGCCGCCGCGCACCGCGCCGGTCTTCCAGTTGATCTCGTTCGGCAGGACCCAGCGGCCCTTGGCGTCGGTATGGGCATGGGCGAGATAGCCGTCGGCCAGCCCGGTGACGATGCGGCGTGCGTTCGGGTCGGCGTTGTAGCCGCCGAGCAGCAGCGCCGGGTGCAGGATCGGGAACGAGTACGGCTTCTGCCACTGCCAGTTCGGCTCGCGGTAGACCTTGCGCCCGCCGAACCAGTTGCTGGCGAACAGCAGGTGGCCCTGCGGATTGACCTGGATGATGCGGTCGAACGCCTTCACCGTGCGCATCGCGCGCTCGACCACCGCGGGATCGCCCCAGTTGAGGTAGAGCAGCGCGCTGTTGAGGTTGATGCCCTCCTCGTAGGCATGCAGCTCGTCGGTCTCGATGGTGGACAGCCCGTCGGTGAACATGCCGTTGCGGTAGTTGGCGTCCGACAGCGCCCACAGCGAGGCATTGAGCTTGTCCGGGTCGACGCCCATCAGCGCCACGCCCGGCCATTGCTGCACCAGGTCCGAGTCGTCGGAGATGCCGCCGCCGAAATCGCCGTAATCCACTTGGCGCTGGTCGATCCACCAGTTGATGTAGCGGCGCGTGGCCTTGAGGTCCTCCAGCTGCCAGAACGCCCAGGCCGGCACGCCCTTGGGCACGTCCGGCAGCGCCACCGGCAGCGGCGACTGGTTGCCGTAGCTGATGTCGTTCCAGTACTGGCGGCCGAGCGCGTGGTCGGGGTCGACGCGCAGCAGGTCGTGGATGTCGCGGTCCAGGCGCGCGTACAGGCGCTGGCGCTGCGAGGTGGTGTGCTCCTCGACCAGGAAGCCCCAGTTGTCCTTGACCTGGTTGAAGCGGTCGGCGACGTGCTCGATCTTGGCTTCCGCACGCGGCTTGAACACCAGCCGGATGCGCGCCCCGTCGAGCGCGGCGCGATCGAAGCCCGGCGCGGCCGAGGCGATCGACAGCATCAGGCTGTCGTCGCCGAGGATGCGGTCGCGCAGGTCCAGCCACAGCGTGCGCGCCTGCTTCGGCGCCACCGAGACCGACACGTCGATCATGTCGCGCGCCGGCCAGACCGGGTCCTTGACCCGGATGTTCAGCGGGATCAGCCCGTCCTGCACCGCCGGCAGGTCCAGCGCCGGCAGGTCGATGGCGATGCCGTCCAGGCCGTCGTACATGTTCTCCCAGCCATAGGCCCAGCTGCGCATCAGCGGCTGGTCGGGCGGCGGGTCGCCGAGCGTGGACGGCACCAGCACGTGCACCACAGGCATGTGCGCCCCGGACGCGGACGGCGGCGCGTCGCCGCGCTTGCGCGCCGGCGCCTTGGCCGGCAGCGCAACCACGGTGTCGCGCTCGCCTTCCGGATAACGCCCGGCGATGTAGTCGCGCAGCGGCGCGAGGTTGGCGTAGTCCGGGGCGACGTCGCTGCGCACGGTGTAGTCGAGCGTGGCGGTGCCGGCCGGGACCTCGCCGGCGCCGACGTGGTAGGCCCAGATCTCCTGGATCGGGGTTTCCTGCTCGGTGTTGCTGAAGCGCAGCGTGCCGCCGCGGCGCTCGGCGAACTGGTCCACGCTGCGCACCACGCCCTGCTTGCGCTCGAACAGCGGTTGCGGCGGAGCCTTGCCGTCGCCGTAGCTCGCCTGGCCGAAGGCCGCGCCGCGGATCTCGATGCGGTTGAACGGCTCGTCGGGCAGAGTGAGGTCCAGCGCCTTGCCGCCTTCCACGTAGACGTTCCAGTCGGGCAGCTGGAAATAGTCGTTGCGGCCGGGCAGCCGCGAGCGGTTGTAGACCCCCGGCCAGGTGGTCTCGGCGATGCCGTCGGTGGCCTTCCACATCCACTGCTTCAGGTCCTTGGCATCGGCGAACTCGACCTTGCGGATCCGGGTGACCGGATCGACCAGCGCCGGCGGCGCCTGGCCCTGGTCCCAGCCGAAGCGGTGCAGCCAGGCCGCGCGCAGCGCCGCCGGGTCGGCCGGCTCGGCGCTGGCCGGCTCGCGCAGCTGCGCCAGCGCGGCCACGCCGGCCGCGTCGAGCATGCGGTCGTAGATGCGGATCTCGTCGAAATCGCTGCCGCGCAGGAAGTTGTAGCGGCTCTGCACCTGGTGCGGCGACATCACCCGGCCGGCCAGCCCGAACTGGTCGAGGGCGGCGTCGAAATCCAAGGATGCGCGCCCCGCGCAAGGGCCCGCACATCCCCGTGCGGACTCCTCGATGCCCTGTCGCGCCACTTCGCGGCCATCGACGAACAAACGCACGCCGCGGGTCTCGTCCCAGCCGAAGGCCAGGTGCGTCCACGCGTCGGCGGCGGGGGGCGTGTCGAGCTTGAACGACACGCGCGTGCGCGCCAGGTTGGCGTCGGTGACGAAGGCGTCGAAGCCGTGGCCGTTCCAGTCGATGCGCAGCCAGGCCATGTCCCAGCTGGTGTGGTCGGCGTAGCCGACGCGGAAGATCACGAACGGCGCCTCGCCCACCGGGTAGCGCGCGCGCCAGAAGAACGCGAGCGTGCCGCGCTGGGCGTAGAGGTTGCCGGGCGCGTTCCAGGCCAGCACGCCGTCGTCGGCCCACTCGATCGCCTTGCCCGAGCGCCCGTTGTCGACCAGCGCGACCTTGTCGCGGAAATTGGGGACCGGATCGCCGGCGGCCACGTCGGCATCGAACCCCTTGTCGGCCGTCGCCTGGAACAGCAGCCGGGGCGCCTCCGCCGCACCGGCCGCGCCCGCCAACAGTCCCAGCAGTCCCAGGAGCGCGGACGGCAGAAACGTTCGAGGCGAGCAGCCCGCCGCGCGCAGTCGGTTTCGTGGCGGTTCGCCGGCCTGCAGCAGCGCCACCGGCCAAGAGGCGGCGCAAGAACGAACCGCATCGGCGGGCTTCGCAGCCCGGACGGCTCCCGCCGTCCACGCTCCCAGCCAGCGCCCCCACTTCACCACCCTTCCCGATCGCACCACGCCTGCTTCCTCCACTTTCGATCCACTACCGCCGCGCCGCCGGCGCGCCGTCCTCCGGTTCCGCCATGCCGGCGTGCCGTGCGCGCCAGCGTGGCCAATCATGTTCCAGCAATTTCTGCGGCCAGGTCCCGTACCAGGCATACCCGGCGCGGCGCTCCGGCGACATCCGGCCGAAGTCGGTGAACGCGCTGCCGTCGCGGTCGCCGAACAGCGGCTGCTGGCGCTGCAGGTCGTAGAAGCGCGCCCACAGCGATGCGCCCGGCGCCGGCTCGACCACCCGGTCCGGTCCCGCCGGTGTCTCGATGCGGCGCGTGGCCAGGTCCGGCAGCCGGTGGCGCTGGAACCAGCGCACCGCCGCCTCGATCGCCGCCTTCGTGCGGGGCGAGGGCGCGCGCTGGCGCATCAGCAACCGCACCACGCCCACCGACTCGGACGTGGCCAGCGCGGCCGGCTCGAACGCACGCGCCTTGGCCGGCTGCAGGGTGTGCTCGTCGTACTGCGCCGCCCAGATGGTGAGTTCGCCGTCGATCGTCACCTGCGTGTCCAGCACGCACGCCAGCCCGCGCGCCAACGCGGCCCCGGCACGCGCGCCGAACTCGTCGTGCAACGCCGCCAGCGCGCCCTTGGATTCGACGATGTCCTGCAGCAGGTCCATTACCCGTGTCATCGCGTCGTCGTTGAAGGTGACCAGGTGGCGGTACGACGAATGGTCCGGATGGAACTGCGGCCAGCCGCCGTTCGGGTACTGCGCCGCCAGCAGGTACTCCACGCCGCGCCGCGCGCCGTCGAGGTAGCGCGCGTCGCGCTCGCGCGCATAGGCCTCGGCCAGGTAGGCGATCTCGGTGGTGGTCGCCTTGTTGTCGATGGTCGCCTCGTCCGGGCGCGCCGGATCGCGCAGCGCGGCGCGCTCGGCGGCGTCGAACGCATGGCCGTAGTCCACCGCCTTGCCCTGGTAGTGCTTGGACCAGCCGCCCGAGGGCGTCTGCAGCAGCAGCATGTTGTCGGCGACGGCATCGGCCGCCGCGCCGCCCGGCCATGCCAGCCATGCCGCCAGCCACACCAGGCGCCTCACGGGAACGGCCTCCAGCTGCCGAGCAGGTGCGCCGCGTCCAGCTGCGCCGCCTCCGCGGCCGAAAGCAAGCGTGCCCAGGCCGCGCGCCGCGAGGTGTCCGCGCCGGGGCCGCGGTTGCCGTGCTCGCCGAACCGGGCGGTGACGTGCGTCTCCGGCTTGTCCCAGTCGTGCCAGCCGGCCGGCAGGACGTGCGCGCCGAGGTCGCTGCCGACGAACGCGACCTGCGCGTACGGCCGCCACGGCCGGCCGAGATAGACCCGGGACACGCCGTTGGCCGCGGTCAGGCGCACGTTGCGGAACACCAGTCCCGCGCGCGCAGTGTCCGGGGTGGAGGCGGCGGTGACGTAGCCATCGCCGATCGAACGGATCTCGCCGCCCTCGAACAGCCCGGTGCCGGCGCCGAAGATGAAGTCCACCGTGCCCTCGACATGGCAATCGCGGAAGTACGCCAGGCCGGTGCCGCGCAGGTACAGCGTGTCCTGGTGGCCGAGGAAGCGCACGTCGCGGAACGCCATGCGGTCGCCGTCCAGGCGCACCGCCACCGCCTGGCCGACCGGGCCGGCGTCGTTGCCGAAGGCCAGCTTCTCGGCGGTGAAGTCGTTGCCGGCGATCACCACGCTGGCCGAGCCGGAGGTGCCGAACGGCTGGCCGGTGGCTGGGTCGATCCTGGCGGCGTAGTTGTCGAACACGATCCGCGTCAGCGTCGCGCTGGCGCCGACCATGTGCAGCGGCGGCGCGTTCGACGGCACGTTCACGCGCTCGCGGTAATCGCCGGCGGCGATGCGGATCTCGGTGGGCCGCTGCGCGCGCACCGCGGCGTCCACCGCCTCCTGCACGCGCGCGAAATCGCCGCCGGACGCCGCCACCCTCAGGACCTGCCATCCCTCGGCGGCCTGCGCCGGGATCGCGGCCAACGCCGTCCACGCCAGCATCGCCCAACCCGCCCGGCGCCGCCGCGCCCGGGCCATGCGGTTGCGCCCGTGCAGGGCCTGCGCCTTTTCTTCCGTCGTGACCATCGCGCTCGCTCCATCATGCGGAAGGAACCCCGAATCGCTCCGGGGTTCCAGGACCAGGGAGGCCCCGGTCGACGGGCGCCGCACGAGGGCGGCATCCCTGGCGAACCATGCCCTCACTGGCAGCTTCCGGGCGCGGCCGCGATGATCGCGGCCCGGCCTGCGGTGTCCGGCGACACGAACGGCGCCATGCCGCCCTTGCCGGCGGTGGCCAGCACGTACTTCAGCAGGTCGGTGCCGGCCGGCAGGCGGTTGGCGTTGATCAGGTCCCTGGACAGGTCATCGTAGCCGGCGAGCATGTCCGGCGTGGCGCCGTAGGCGAAGTTCAGGTCGCCCGGCGTGCCCTGCGGCTGGCACGCGGCGTTCGCGCCCCACACGTAGCTGCGCGCCACGTCGATGCTGCCGCCTGTGTAGTCGCGGATCAGGTTCGCCACCCAGTAGGCCATGTCGTCGCCTTTGCCGTTGGCGAGGTTGTTGAGGAACATGTTGTCCTCGAAGGCGATGCGGCCGCCGACGCGGATGCTGAGCAGGTCCTTGCGATAGCCGTAGAACACGTTGTTGAACATGTGCGACTGGCCGCGGCGCAGCAGCGGCACCCGGCGCAGGCCGTTGTAGGCGCTCTCGGCGTAGTGTTCGTCGGTGGTCACGTACAGGTTGTCGTGCACGGTGGTGGTGATCTTGCTGCTGACCGTCTCGCTGTCGCTCGAGCCGTGCAGGGAGGCGCGCTTGACGTTGACCAGCTTGTTGAACGACACGGTGATGTCGTGCGCGCCGACCTTGACGTCGTAGGCCGAGTCGCCGGTGTGCTCGAACGTGTTCTGGTGGATCCAGATGTCGTGCGATTCGCCGGTGGAGCGGATCATGTCCGGGTCGAGGTCGTGGTCCTCGATGTGCCCGGCGCCGACGAAGCGGTTGTTGGTGATGATCACGTTCTGCGAGGCGTGCGTGCTGGCGCTGTTGCTGTCGGCGCCGATCTTGAAGCCGTTGAAGAAGAAGTACGCCTTGCTGCCGCGGCCGTCGATGGTCGTGTTCGAGTCGATCATCTTCAGCTTGAGCGCGTTCAGGCTGCTGTTGTTGAGCCGGCTGTTGAAGAACGTGTTCTCGCAGGCCTCGCCGGCGGCCACCCCGCGGTTGGCGCACCACACGCGGTGGTCGCGGCATTCGGCGGTGGTGGCGTTGTCGAGCGCGGCGAGCACGCTCGGGTCGCTGCAGCCCAGCCGGTACATGGCCAGCTCGGTGTCGGCGGCGAAGTCGCGCTTGTCGAACACGATCCACTTGTAGTCCTGGGTGCTGATCGCATCGAGGATCTGCTGCTCGGGCGAGGTCGTGCCGTTCTTGGTGATCACCACCAGGCGGCTGCCGCCGGCCGGATCGTAGCCGCCGGTCGCCTTGTAGCCGAACCCCACCGCCGCGCCGAGCGAGTCGGCCAGGCACGCGACGATGGCCTGGTCGGTGGTCAGCACCGGCGATTCGCGCCAGTTCATGCCCGGGTCGTTGACCAGGGTCTGGCAGGCGGTCTGCGTGCCGGTGCCGCCCCCGCCGCCGCTGGGCGAGGAGATCACCACGCTGGCGGCGTTGGAGTCGTAGCCGGTGCCGTTGCCGTCGGTGGCGCGGACCCAGTAGTAGTAGGTTCCCGGCGCCAGCCCCGCATCGGTGTGGCCGCTGCCGCTCACGCCGGTGGCGATGCTGACCCGCCCGCTCGGGTTGGAATCGGTATCGCGGAAGACCTGCTGGCTGGCCGCGGTGCCGCCGGCGACCGACCAGCTCAGCACCGCGCTGGTGCCGGACGCGGAGGCGTTGAGCGACACGCTCAGCGGCGCCGGCGTGGACGTGCCGCCGCCTGCATAGGTCTCGAATTCGGCCACCGCCGGCGTGGCCGACGAACCGGTGATCTCGAAGTTGATCTTGGTCAGCGCGACCGGCGCGAAGCCGATCGTGCCCGCGCCGGAGCCGGTGGCCAGCACCGCGCCGGTGTCGTTGTTGACCAGCCGCCAGCTGCCGATGCGGCCTTCATGGCCGGCCGGTTCGCGGATCACCACCGCGCCGACCGTGGTCGCCGCGCCCCACTTCACCGAGACGCGGCCGGTCGAGCCCCCGGGCGACCACCAGGTGCCCGGGTTGCCGTCGGCCACGTTGCCGTAGCTGGTGCCGCTGGCCTTGCTCGACCCGTCGGCCGAGGCGCCCAGGCTGAGGTTGGCGCCGCTCTGCGCCTGGGCGGATCCCGCCGCCACGGTTCCCGCGATTGCCACTGCCATTGCCAACAGACAACGCGATGCACATGACCTCATATCCATAAATCCCTCCGAAGTATGGTTGAGCCGGAACCGTGCCTCCAGGCGACTTCCGCTCCACGTCCCGTGGAGCGCCCCCGTACCTGCGCGCCGCGTCCCGGCGCGCAAGCCGCCTCCGTGCGGAGACGGCCGTCGCCGGCGCAACCCCGCCGCTCCGGCAGCGAGGGATGGCGCCGGCGGGTCGATCAGAACTTGTAGCGCGCTCCCAGGTAGTACTGGCGCCCGGTGACGGTGTACTTGTCGGGCAGCTCCAGGGTGGAATCGACGTAGCGGCGGTCGGCCGTGTCGAGCAGGTTGGTGGCCTCGAAGGTGACCGTCAGCTTCTTGGTGACCCGGTAGGACATGTTGAAGTCCACGTTCTCGACGCTGTACTTGCCGGTCACGTCCGCCGTGGCCAGCTTGTTGCCGTCCAGGTCCCACACGTCCTCCTGCGAGAGGATGTTGTTGATGTAGCCGTCGCGGTAGCTGGTGGACACGCGCGCGCTGAACTTGCCGTCGTCGTAGTACAGCGTGGCGTTGTACGAGTGCGGCGACAGGTTCAGCAGGTCCTTCTCGGTCACCGAGGTGGTGATGGTGGTGTTGCCGTTGCCCGCGGTGCTGAACAGGTACTTGATCTTGGAATCGACCTGCGTGTAGTTCAGCTGGATGCCGAAGTTGCGCCAGAACCCGGGCAGGAAGTCGAAGGCCTGCTGGTAGGTCAGCTCGAAGCCCTTGAGCGGGCCGCCGGGCGTGTTGAAGTAGCTCTGCACGTTGAAGATCGTGTCCGGCGTGAAGCCGACCGGCAGCAGGTCCAGCGAGTAGCCCATCCCTTCCCAGGTGGTCAGCATGCGCGTGCGCTGCACGTAGCTGTCGATGTCCTTGTAGAACACCGCGGCGGACACCAGCGAGCCCGGCCGGAAGTACCATTCCGCGCTGAGGTCGTAGTTGGTGGAACGGTACGGGTCGAGCTTGGGGTTGCCCAGGTTGATCGAGTAGTAGCGGCCGTCGTCGAAGTACTGGGTCGGGCCGCCGCTCATGCTCGGCGACAGGTAGGCCAGGGTCGGGCGCGCCATCGTCTTGGCCGCGCCGAAGCGCAGCACCACGTCATCGGCGACGTCCCAGGACAGGTTGAGCGAGGGCAGCACGTCCTTGTACGAGTGGGTGACCGCGCTGCGCGCGAGCCAGCGGTCGCCCGCCGCGTCGGTGGCGCTGGCCACGCCGAAGAACGGCTCGCAGGCGGCCGAGCGGTTCTCCGCGCTGCTGGCCTGGCAGGGCGTGTAGCCCGAGGCGGTGATCTGCGTGTCCACGTAGCGCACGCCGAGGTTGCCGCGCAGCGGCCGGCCGAGGAAGTCGGCGTTGAAGTCCAGCTGCAGGTACGTGGCCAGGCTCTTCTCGTTGACCTCGAAGTTGTTGTTGGACGAGCCGTAGTGGCCGATGCCGGCCAGGCGGTAGTCGCCGCCGGGCACGCCGGTGTCGCAGTTGCAGTAGATGTTCAGCAATTCGGCGACCTTGCCGAAGTCCGGCACCAGCCAGCTGCGGGGCACGCCGTCGAGGCTGCTGCCGAAGCCGCCGAGCGTGGTGCTGAGATCGCCGACCGTCACCCCCTCGGGCAGGCTCTGCGCGAGCCGGCCGTAGGCGATGTGCCGGTACTCCTGCGTGTCCATGTCGTAGTTCTTGTACGCCCCGCCGAAGCGGAGGGTGAAGGTCGGGTTGAGGTTGAACTCCAGGTCCACCTTGGCCGTGTCGAAGGCGTTGTTGACGTAGCTCGGGTTGAGCCGGACCTCGCTGATGTTGGTGCCGCGCGCGGTGCCGTTGGCGTTGACCGGCACCGCGCCGTAGCCGAGCCAGGCCCAGTTGCCGGGGTTGGACATGTCGAACGGGAACGTCATCGACGGATAGTCGCCGCCGTTGCGCATGTCCAGCACGAACCCGTCGAGGTTGGTGTTGTCGAAGCTCACCATCGAGTACACCGGCCGCTCGTAGTCGGACTGCGAGTGCCCGACGACGGCGTTGAGCCGCACCGCGTCGTTGAAGCGGTGTTCCAGGTCCAGGCTGAACTGCTTGAACTCGGTGGTCTCGTCGATCATGCTCGACTCGGTGCGGAAATCGACGTTGTCGAACACGCCGTACACCAGCCGGTTCTGGTCGTCGACCTGCGCCTCGCGCACCACGATCTGGGTCTTGCCGCCGAGGTTGGCGGTGCGGTGCAGGTTGGCGCCGACCGAGTCCTCGCGCACCGTCTTGTCGAACTTGGAGTACAGCATGTCCAGGTTGAGCCGGGTGTCGTCGCTCACCTTGAACTGCACCGAGCCGGTCACGCCCAGCCGCTCCAGCTCGTGCTCGGTGCGCACGTAGCGCGGATAGCGCGGGATCCACGCGTTGGTGGCGGTCTCGTAGGCCTCGATGTTCTCCGGCGTGTTGGCCGGGCGGTCGATGCCGGTGCCGCAATGGGTGGCGTCGATGCCGTAGCTGCCCCAGCCGTTGTTGCGGGCCTGGTTGGCGGCCGAGCCGACCCCGGCCGGCGTCTCGTTGGACAGCGGGTTGCGCGGCGTCTGCGGGTCGTAGCCGACCGGGCTGCAGAAGCCGTAGGTGCCGTTGTTGCTGGCGGTGGACTGGTTGGAGTTGCGGTAGTTGCCGTGCTCCCAGCGCACCGGGTTGTAGCCTTCCTCGCGCAGGTGGCGCTTGTTGTAGGACACCGACATCAGCGCGCCGATGCGCCCGTCCGCCCAGATGTTGCTGACCAGCGCCGACACGCGCGGGTCCTTCTTCTCGGACAGGTCGTTGTAGCCGTACTGCACCGAGCCGGCGGCCTGGAAGCCGTCGAAGTCGAACGGGCGCGAGCCGCGCAGGTCGACCGTCGCGCCCAGCGAGCCCTCGTCCATCTGCGCCGACTGGGTCTTGTTGATCTTGACCCGGCTGAACAGCTCGGAGGCGAAGGTATTGAAGTCGAAGCCGCGGCTGCGGTTGACGCCGTCGGTGCCGCTGCCGGCGGTGGCCAGCGCCTCCAGGCCGTTGATGCGCACGCGCGTGAAGTCCGAGCCCAGGCCGCGCACCGAGATCTGCTTGCCCTCGCCGCCGTCGCGGTCGATCGCCACGCCGGCGATGCGCTGCATCGACTCGGCCAGGTTGAGGTCGGGGAACTTGCCGATGTCCTCGGCGAAGATCGCGTCCACCTGCTCGACGCTGTAGCGCTTCTCGTCCAGCGACTGCTGCAGGCTCTCGCGGTAGCTGGCCTTGACCTCGACGCGGTCGAGGTCCTGCACCTCCTGCTCGGTCCTGGACACGGGCTCCTGGGCGGTGGCAGGCGCGGCCGCCAGCTGCAGGGCCGCGGCGATGGACAGCGAAAGCAGGGTGAACGCGGCGGGCACGGGGGCGCGCGGCATGGATACGGTCATCGATGTCTCTCCCTAGGACGCGCTGGCGGACCGGCCCTTCCATCCCCCTGGGCGTTGCCCGCCTTGGCGCATGTCAATGAAATCCGGACAGAGGTCCGGCAAGGGCCGTGCCGCATCGCGGCCGGCCGGAGCGTCCGCCGGCGCGCAGGGCCGGCGGACGGAAGGCTCGCGTGGAGCGGTACTCAGAACTTGTAGCGGAAGCCCAGCAGGTACTGGCGGCCGGTCTCGCTGTACTGCAGCGGCAGCTCCCATCCCGAGCCGACCCACTCGTCGGACGCCTCGTTGGTGAGGTTGATGCCCTCCAGGCTCAGCTCGATGCGGTCGTCGATCTTCCAGCTCAGCGACGCGTCGACGGTGTTGACCGCGCTCATGCCGTGCACGTCGAAGCCGGCCTCGGTGGCGGGCACCTGGGTCAGGTACTTGTCGCGGTGGGTGTAGGACACGCGGCCGCTGAACTTCTTGCCTTCGTAGAACAGCGTGCCGTTGTAGGAGTTCTTCGACAGGCCGGTCAGGTCGGTGTTGAGCGAGTTTGCGCCGCTGGTGGTCAGGTACTGGATCTTCGAATCGACGTAGGTGTAGTTCACCTGCAGGCCGAGGTTGCTCCACTTGCCCGGCAGGAAGGTGAAGGGCTGGGTGTAGTTGACCTCCACGCCCTTCAGGTCGCCGCCGGGCGTGTTGAGCGGGACGCTGAAGGTGAAGTCGTCGTTGGCGCCCGCGCCGGTGCCCTCGAGCAGGCTCAGCGGCAGGCCGCTGGCCGAGTACGGCATCACGGTGCGCGCGGTCTGCACGAAGCTCTCGATGTCCTTGTAGAACAGCGCCAGCCCCAGCATCGCGCCTTCCTGGAAGTACCACTCGAAGCCCAGGTCGGCGGTCTTGGCGCGGATCGGGTCCAGGTTCGGGTTGCCGCCGCTGATGGTGCGCGCGCCGCCGGAGACGTTGACGGTCACGCCCGGGGTCAGGCTGCCCAGGCCCGGGCGCGCCATCACCTTGGCCGCGCCGAAGCGGACCAGGAAGTCGGGCGTGATCTCCGCGACCAGGTTCAGCGAGGGCAGGGTGTCGTCGTACTCGCGCTCGACCGTCGTGTTCACCGGCGAGCCGCTGACGGTGGCGTAGCCGGTCGAGGACTGCTTGGTCTTGACGTAGCGCACGCCCAGGTTGCCGGAGAACGGGATCGAGCCGATGTCGAAGGAGAACTCGCCCATCAACCAGGCGCCGCGATCCTTCTCCTCCACGCTGCGCGTGTTCACCGCGCGCTCGGCCAGGGCGAAGGTGCCGCTGTTGCTGTAGATGTCCAGCGCATCGGCGATGGCGTTCAGGTCGGGGATCACCCAGCTGTTGGGAGAACCGGTGATGCCCTCCAGGGTGGCGATCTCGGTATAGCCCGCCGGCACGGTCTTGGTGCCGTCGGCGAAGTTCGGCACGGTGACCTCCGAGGCGCGCCGGAATTCCTTGGTGCCGAACTTGTAGTTCTTGGCCAGCACGCCGCCCTTCAGGGTGAAGTTCGGGCCGAAGTTCCAGTCGAAGTCCAGGCTGGCGGTGTCGAAGTCGTTGTCGACGTACTGCGGGCGCAGGCGGATCTCGGCCAGCGTCCAGCCGTTCGGGTCGGTGGGGCTGATGCCGTAGTCGAACGCCGGGAAGCGGCTGTCGCCACGATAGTCGTAGCTGTAGCCGTCCACGTTGTACTTGTCCATGATGACCGTGGTCTGGATCGGGTTCTCGTGCTTGGACTTCGAGGTGCCGACCTGGCCGTTGATCTTGAACGTGTCGCTGAAGCGGTGCTCGCCGCTGAGCCCGATCTGCTTGAACACGGTGTTCCACTCGTCGTAGCGCTGTTCGGAGCGGATGTCGACGTTGTCGAACTCGCCGTACAGGAGCGCGCCGGTCGACGGATCGACATAGCCATCCTTGACGATCATCTCCGGCTTGCCGTTCTGCGAGCGGCCGCGGCTGAAGCTGATCGCCTCGATGTACTTCTCGGTGCGCTTGGCGTCGATCTTGGAGTACAGCGCGTCCAGCGAGAGCTCGGTGTCGTCGCTGACCTTCCACTGCAGCGAGCCGGTGACGCCCAGCCGCTTCTGGTCGTGCTCCATCAGCGTGTAGCGCGGGAAGCGCGGGCTGAACACCTCCGCGCTGTTGGCCTGCGAGAACGGCGAGGACGGGTTGAAGCCGTTGTTGGCCGGGCCGTTGGCCCAGCGCCCGCTGTTGCTGCCTTCCTCGAGCAGCTGGCGCTCGGAGTAGGCCACCGACAGCAGGCCGCCGAAGGTGCCGTCCGCCCAGGTGTTGGCCACAAGCGCGGCCACGCGCGGGTCGGCCTTCTGCGACATGTCGTTGTAGCTGGCCTGGCCGCTGGCGGCGAAGGTGAAGCCGTCGTAGTCGAACGGGCGCGCGGTGCGCAGGTCGACGGTGGCGCCCAGCGAGCCTTCCTCGACGTCGGCCGAGGCGGTCTTGCGCACGATCAGCTGCGAGAACAGGTCCGAGGCGAACACGTTGAAGTCGAAGCCGCGGCTGCGGTTGGAGCCGCCGCTCTGGTCCGAACCGCCCACCGTGGTCAGCGTCTCCATGCCGTTGATGCGCACGCGGGTGAAGTCCGGTCCCAGGCCGCGCACCGAGATGTTGCGGCCCTCGCCGGCATCGCGGGTGATCACCACGCCGGGGATGCGCTGCAGCGACTCGGCCAGGTTGAGGTCGGGGAAGTTGGCGATGTCCTCGGCCACGATGGCGTCGACCATGCCCTTCTCGGCGCGCTTGATGTCCAGCGCCTTCTCGACGCTGGCGCGGTAGCCGGTCACGACGATGGTGTCGAGGTCGGTGGGATCCTGGGCCGCGGGCGCCGCGCCGGCCGGCGTGGCGGCGTCCTGGGCGAAAGCGTGGCCGGCCTGCAGGGCCAGGCCGATCGAGAGCGCGAGCAAGGTAACCGGTGTCTTCCGGCGATGACTACGAGATTGCATGTCCTCCCCTCCCAAGGGCACATGAACTACGCTGATATCCAGGCTGGTCTGCAGCGGATGACACCGCTGGTCAAAACGACGGTAGCAGGTGAAGAACGTGGTCACATCTTGCAGCGCAGCAGGAAATCCCCCCGAATCAGCGACTTGTCCCGCGACAGTCCCGGCGACAATGCCTTCCGCGGGGGCTTGCCGGACGCCGGAGGGGCGCGGATAGAATGACACCGATGGCCAATCACTCGCGACGGGTCCCCACCTCGTTTCGCGCCCCGACAACGAGGAAACGCAACGCATGACCCCGCACCGCATCGTCTGTTTCGGCGAACTGCTGCTGCGGCTGGGGGCCCCGGGCCACCAGCTGTTGCTGCAAACGCCCAGCCTGGAAGTCCACGCCGGTGGCGCCGAGGCCAACGTCGGCGTGTCGCTGGCGCACTTCGGCCATGCCGTGTCGATGGCCAGCACCGTGGCCGACAATCCGCTGGGCGCCTACGTCGCCGGCGAGTTGCGCCGGCATGGCGTCGATACCCGGCACGTGCGCCGCACCGAGGGCCGCATGGGCCTGTACTTCCTGACCACCGGCGCGGTCCACCGGCCCAGCGAGGTGGTCTACGACCGCGCCGACTCGGCCTTCGCGCTGGCCGACCCGGCCAGCTACGACTGGCGCGGCCTGCTGCAGGGCGCGCATTGGCTGCACCTGTCCGGCGTCAGCCCGGCGCTGGGCGACAACGTCGCGCAGGCCACGCTGGCGGCGGCCCGCACCGCGCGCGAACTGGGCGTGCGCGTGTCGTTCGACGGCAACTACCGGCCCAAGCTGTGGCAGCGCTGGGGCGGCGACGCGGCCGGGATCCTGCGCGAGCTGTTCGCCTGCGCCGACATCGTGTTCGCCGACCATCGCGACATCGGCGTGGTGCTGGGCGGGCGGTTCGAGCAGGACGATCCGCGCGAGCGCGTGCGCGCCGCCGCGCGGCAGGCGTTCGAGGCGTTCCCGCAGCTGCGCTGGATGGCCTGCACCCAGCGCACCGCGCACAACGTCGACCACCACGCGCTGGGGGCGATGCTGCTGCAGCGCGACGGCGGCGAAGCCGTGGCGCCGGAGGAACAGCTGGTCCCGATCGTCGACCGCATCGGCGGCGGCGATGCGTTCGCGGCCGGCATCCTGCACGGGCTGATCGAGGGCTGGGACATGCAGGCGACGGTGCGCTTCGGCTTGGCCGCGGGTTGCCTGAAACACTCGGTTCCCGGCGATTTCAACCCGGTATCGGTGGCCGAGGTGCAGGCGCTGGTCGGGGAAGGCCGCTACGACGTGCGGCGCTAGGTGTGTAAACCCAGCACGTTGTTCAGTGGGATACGGGAGATGGGCGGTTTGTAGCCAAGGCTGGCATGAGGCCGATGCCAGTTGTAGTGGTGCAGCCAGTTCTTGAAGGCACTGGCGCGCT
>BNBA01000032.1 GCA_014654535.1 Xanthomonas boreopolis | reverse complement strand
TCGTTCGTGCTGGTTCAGGCGGCCATTGGCCATGGGCAACTCCACTTGGCGGTGAAGCTGCTCAGGTCAGGTCGCCTGGGCCTCTTCACAACCTTGGGTGTTGCGATCGAGAGTTGAATCCGCCCCCAATGGCCGACGGACCGGCGTCCACGCTATCTCACCGCCTCACGTAGTCTCTCTAGCGTCATCCCCGCGAAAGCGGGGATCCAGGGACGTTGCTTTGGGCTCTTGAGGCCTTTGGCGAGAAAGGCCAGAGCTTTCGCCTTTGGCGAGTCACTTTTCTTTGCTTGTGCAAAGAAAAGTAACCAAAAGAAAGCACACCCCGCCTTCGCGCCCGCAGCTTTGCTGCGGGTTCGCGGAGCCGGCGGGATTTTTCGACGCGACATCCTGTCGCGGCGAAAAACGACGCACATCCATGTGCGTCGCCCCTGCGGGGTTTTCCCCGCCGTCTCCGCCGCTTCGGAGGGGCCCCGGTAGGTCAAAGTCAAAGGCGAGAAGCCAAAGCAAAATCACGAGCAACGGCACGGCAACAGCAACAGCAACAGCAACGGCAACAGCGTTACCGCACTGCTGCGCTGCGTCGTGGCTTGGTCATATGGCGGCGCTATAAACCAGGCACGTCGCGGCGAGGGGGCGCTGGGCGATTCGCGGCGTGGGCTGGATGCCTGGAATAGGGGGCGTGGGCCTGCGTTGCATTCCGCAACGTCCAAGGAGGAAGACGGCATGTCCAGGTCCATGACGCTGTTCGTTGTATCCGCGTTGTCGTGGTGGTCCTGCAGCGGTCACGCTGCAGAGCTGGTTCCCAAGCAGTTGGCCGGTCCGCCGGAGGAGTTCGCGCAGATGCGGGCCCCCGATCCGGCGTCGGTGGCGATCCTGTCCAAGAGTGCGTTGTTGCCGGTGGAGCTGGCCCCGCAGGCCGGGGGAGCGCAGTGGCGCGGCAACCTGCCGGTCGAGAACGGCAGGTTGCGCTTCATGGTGCTCGACAACGGCGCGGGTTGGCAGGTCGCCGCGGGCGAGCCGGGCGGCACGCTGCGCGCCGATGCCGCCAATGCGGCGCCGCTGAAGGCGGCGGCCGCCACGTTGGGCATGCAGGCGTCTTCGGTCAGGGGCGTGCGATACGCGCTCGAGGGGGCGCGCAACGGCCAGTGGAACCTGCAGTTGCGCGCGTCGACGCCGCAGGCGCAGCGCGGTTACGTGTTGTTGGAGGGCGACGAGCGCACGCAGTTGGCGTCCTATCCGCGCGATCGCCAGCGTCAGCTCGGGCGCCCGCTTGCGCTCAATGCGGTATTGACCGGTGACAGTGCCGCGGGCGAGGCGCGCCTCGGGATGGATGCAGGCCGCATCGAGCGGGCCGAGCTGCGCATCGTCGCGCCCGATGGCAGCCTCTCCACCGTCGCGATGGCCGACGACGGTTTCCACAGCGATGGTGCGGCCGGCGACGGCGTGTACGGCGCGGGGTTCGTTCCGGATCGCTCCGGCACATGGATCGCGCAGACCGTGGTGCACGGCCGCGACCGCGACGGCCAGCCGTTCGTGCGTACCGCCGAGCACGTGCTGCCGGTGCTGGATGCGCAGCTCCGCCTGGTGGGCGGCATCGGCGTGCAGCCGGGCCAGGCCGGCCGCCTGGCGTTGCAACTGCCGGTGGCCGCGCGTGGCGCGGATGCGCCTTCGCACTATCGCGTGCTGGCCGAGGTATGGGGCAAGGGCGCGACGGGCGAAGACGTGCCTGTGGCCTGGGTGGGCGGCATGGTCGCGCCGGCGGACGGCCGGTTGTCGCTGGGCCTGGACGAGCGCTGGATCGCCCGTTCGGGTGCGCGTGCGCCTTTCGCGCTGCGCAACCTGCGCATCGAGGATCCGGACCACTACGTTCCGTTGCTCGAGAAGGCCGAGCTGGCACTGCCGTTGCCGGCCACGCGCCTGCGCGCGCTGGCCAGCGCGAACCCGGCGAATGCGATCGCGATCGACGAGGCGATGCGGATGGGCCCGCGCCCGGCGTCGCTGCGGCAGGCGACGGCCGATGCGACGATCCAGGCGACCGGTTCGCGGCTGGTGCTGGTGCATGGCTACTGTTCCGGCGGGGTGTGGCCGGTCGCGCAGTTCGGCAACGCCTCTGCGTTCCTGGATGCCAACCAGAGCCGCAGCAACGACCAGTTCGCGCAGTTGCTGGCGCAGTTCGGCAGCCAGTGGAATTCGTTCGGCACGGTCGCGCACAGCCAGGGAGGCATGGCCGCGCTGCACCTGTATGCGTACTACTGGAGCGGGTTGGACAACGCGACCGGCGCGCGCCTGCTGCAGTCGGTCGGCACGCCTTACCAGGGCACCAACCTGGCGGGCATCATCGCCACGGTCGGTTCGTGGTTCGGCGTCGGTTGCGGCAGCAATACCGACCTCACCTACGACGGCGCCAAGGCGTGGCTGGCCGGCATCCCGGCATCGGCGCGCGCGAAGGTCTACTACTACACGACCTCGTTCGCTTCGACGAACTGGTGGACCAACGACTACTGCAATGCGGCGTCGGACCTGGTGCTGAGCGATCCGGAGGACGGCACGGTCGAGCAGGTCAATGCGCAATTGCCCGGCGGCAACAACATGGGCCATACCACGGGGCAGTGCCATACCACCGGGATGCGCGACCCGGCCCAGTACCTCGACGCGAGCCGGAACGCGACGATGAGCGCGAACGCGGCGCGCTGATACGGGAGCCCACAAGCAGAACGCCAGCCGCATCGCGACGATGCGGCTGGCGTATCCGTGGTGCCGGGACCGGGCAGGCTCAGAACTTGTAGGTCAGGCCCATGTACATGACGCGGCCGGCGTAGCTGTTGGAGTAGAAGCGGTCCTTGGTGTCGTTGCCCAGGTGCATGCGCTGTTCCTCCTTGGTCAGGTTCAGCACCGAGGCGGTCAGGCTCAGGTCCGGGGTGATGTTGTACGCCGCGTTGAGGTCGATCTGCTCGTAGGGCTCTTCGTAGACGTTCAGGCCGTTGACCAGGCCGTCGACTACCTCGCCGCGGCGGTTGTACGAAGCGCGCAGCAGCCACTTGCTGGTCTCGTAGAACACGGTGAAGTTGGCCTGGTTCCTGGCGCTGCCGACCAGCGGGGACTTGCCGATCTCGGTGCCGTCCTCGAGGGTGATGGCCGCTTCGTTGGTCTTGTTGTAGGTGTAGTTGAGCTGGAAGCCGAGGCCGAAGTCCAGCGTGTGCTGGGCGTAGAACTCCACGCCCTCCGACACCGCGTCGCGGCCGCCGGCAGTGGTGGAGTAGTTCTGCACCGTCACGGTCTCGCCGCCGATGTCCATCGACACGTTCTGGACCACCGGCACCGAGAAGTTGCTGACGTCCTTGCGGAACAGGTCCAGGCCCACCACGGAACCCGGATGGAAGTACCACTCCAGGCCGATGTCGTACTGGGTGGCCTTGTACGGCTCCAGGTTCTTGTTGCTGCCCGAGCCGTACCAGCCCGCCTCGTCGGCGCCGCCGGTCAGGCGGCGGTCGTTGATGTACTCCTGGCTGAAGTATTCCAGGTTGCCGGGGGCGGCGATGTCGCTGTAGCTCGGGCGCGAGATCACCTTGGAGGCCGCTGCGCGCAGCAGCAGGTTCTCGGTCAGGTCGTAGGCCAGGTTGAAACTCGGCAGCACGTCGGTGTAGCTGCGGTCGAGCGAGCTGATCGCGAACGATTCGACGCGCTGCTGGCTGTCCGAAAGCCTCCAATACCCTTCGGTGCCGCAGTAGGTGTCGGCGGGCGCGCCGCCGGGCACGCTGGCGCCTTCCTGGCACGCCAGTGGATTGCCGTCGGCACCGTCGTAGAAGTAGTCGTTGTAGGAGGTGACCTTGTCGGTCGAGTCGGCATGCTGGCGGGTGCTGACGACGCGTACGCCGACGTTGCCGCGCAGGCGTTCGGTCCTGAAGTTGGCCTGCAGGTAGGTGGCGTAGATCTTCTCGTCGACGTTGTAGACGAAGTTGTCCTCGTTGCGGGTCTGCATCGGCCCGTAGGTCCGGTTCAGGTAGGCGATATAGGCGGGGTAGTTGATCGCCGGGAACGCGCTGGCGTCGATGCCGCCCGCCAGGTTGCCCATCGCGTAGAGGAAGTCCGGCGAGAACTGGGTGGCCAGGCTGTTGCAGCGGCCGTTCCAGTAGCGGTTCTCGTAGTCGCCCGGATCGGTGCCCGGGCATACCCAATAGCTGTTGCCGGTGCTGCGATGGATGCCGCCGTCGCGGTACTTGACGCCGAACTGCAGCGAGTCGAGGAAGCCCTCGTCGTTGTACCAGGTGGTGTCGAGCTGGAAATACTTCTGCTGCGTGGTGTTGCGGGTCCAGGACGAGCCGGTCGAGCCGAGGTCGACTTGCAGGATGCCGTCCTTGAGGTTCTGCATCAGCTCCGGCGAGAACGCCATCGTCGGCGTGCCGGTCACGTCCCAGGCGCTGGCGTAGTTGCCCAGGGTCCAGCTGCCGTCCGCGTTCTGGCGGCGCGGCTTGAGCGGCACCGCGAACTGCAGGTCCGGGCCGCCCTTGGCCCAGGTGCGGCCGCCCTTGAAGGTGATGTCCATCGATTCGCCGCGCCAGGCGGCCTCGAAGTCGGCGGTCTGCGACAGCGCGCTCTCGAGGTTGTAGCTGCCGGTGATCTGCGGCGTCGGGATGGTGCAGTCGTCCGGACCCCAGCCGCCCGGGGCCATTCCGCCCGCCGCGGCGGCGGCCTCGCTGCAGTAGTAGGTCTTGCCGGCGTGCGCGCTGTACTGCGCGCCGGTGACGATGGTGCCGCTGCGGTCGAGGGCCAGCCCGTCGAGCATGCGGCCGCCCGGCCAGTTGCCGTCGCCGTTGTAGCGGGCCAGGTTCCACTCCGGGATCTTCAGCGTATTGGTCTGCGAGTCCTGCGACAGGTCGAAGCGGAAGTAGTTCGCCGTCAAGGTCAGGTTGTCGTTCGGCTTGAATTGCAGGGTGACCTGCCCGCCCTTGCGCTCGCGTTCTTCCTCCTTGACGTTGAGGTTGACCGAGGTCGGCATCATGAAGTTGGTGTAGTAGCGGCCGCCCTGGTCGTAGAAGCCGGACTCGCCCCACCAGTAGCTGGTCATGCCGGAGGGACGGCCGTTGACGTCGGTCGCCGGATGCCCGTCGTAGTCGTCGCCGTACCACTGCCAGTTCTCGGTGCTGGCGTCGAGGGTGCGCGTGGTGCGCTTCTGCTGGGTGTAGCCGACGAAGATGCCGAAGCGGTCGTCCTTGTCGTGCCAGGCGTACGAGCCGGAGAACTGCCCGTCGGTCTTCTTGGTGGTGTCGGCCCGGGTGCCTTCGACGGAAACGAAGCCGGTATTGGCCTCCATGTCCAGCGGACGGCGCGTGTGCAGGATCACGGTGCCGCCGATGCCGCCCTCGTCCAGGCGCGCCTCCGGCGACTTGAACAGCTCGGCGCTGGAGAGCATGTTCGACGGCAGCAGCGTGTAGTTGAACGAACGGGTGGGGTCACCGTTGGATTCGGCGGTGGCGATGTAGTTGCCGTTCAACTCGGTCAGGGTCAGTTCCGAGGACAGGCCGCGGACGCTGACGTTCTTGCCCTCGCCGCCGTCGCGGCTGACGATCACGCCCGGCACGCGCTGCAGCGCGTCGGCGACGTTCTTGTCCGGGAACTTGCCGATGTCCTCGGCGTTGACGACGTCGACGATGGCGTTGGCTTCGCGCTTCTGGTCCAGGCTCTTCTCGATCGCGTAGCGATAGCCGGTGACGGTGATGCTGTCGAGCGTGGTTGCGTCCGGCGGCGGCGTCGTCGACGCGGCGGTGCCGGCTTGTTGTGCGAGAACGTCGGCCGGCGCGATGGCCGCGGCCAGCGCGATGGCAATGGCCGCGGACAGACCGTCGCGGCCGTGCAAGCGTGACATGTACCCCATTTCTTTCTCCCTCACCTGATTGAAATCGCTGGAATTGAATCGATCCAAAATTTGCCGATTTCCCAACGGCCGGTGCGCCTCGCGGCACGACCCTCCGTCCCGCCCACGACTCCGCGATCTCCTTGGTTTAGATCGATCTAAACAATCGGCAATAAATTTTTAACACAGGGCACGAGGGGACGCATGCTGCTGCGCAATACGAAACCGTGGTGTTGGGAATACCTGGCGCAGGCCAGGGCCATGCGGGTAGGCGCGGCTTTCCGGCGGTCGCAGGGCCGCCGATGGTGCAGCGCGGAATGCATTTTCGAAAAAGGGCATGATTTACTTAGATCGATCTAAACCAAGCGCAGTGGACTTGGGACGATGGGGAAAGGGGTTTCCGCCGGGGCGTTTCGCCCTTCCGTGCCTGCCTGCCCGCTCCTTGGCGGCTCCGCGACCCTGCCGTCCGCAACGTCCTCCACGCCGTCCGGCACCTGCCGCCGGGCGGCCTCCGCAGCACACGACATCGACCCGCAGGACCATCAATGAGCCGATTGCCGCCCCTCATCGCCCCTCGTTCTCCGCGCCGTCCCCTGGCAGGCCTGGCCTGCCTGCTGGCCTTGGCCATCGCGCCGCTGGTGCAGGCCGCGCCGGTCGCGCTGGAACGAGAGGTCAACACCTTCATCGGCAGCAAGGACGAGGGCAATACCTTCCCGGGCGCGTCGGCGCCGTTCGGCATGATCCAGGTCAGCCCGATCGGCAGCCATTACGCCGGTTGGCGCTACGACGACGAGAAGATCCGCGGCTTCGGGCACTCGTTCCTGTCCGGCGCCGGGTGCTGGGAGCAGGGCGGGCAGGTCTCGGTGCTGCCCGTCACCGGCAGCATCGGGCCCGGTGGCGATTTCGATACCGGCGATGCCAAGCGCTTCGACCACAGGAACTACGCGTCGTCCTATACCCACGAGGGCGAGATCGGGCAGGCCGGCTACTACAAGGTGCGGCTGACCGACTACGGCGGCATCGACGTCGAGGCCACCGCGCGCCCGCGCGCCGCCGCGGAGCGCTACACCTTCAGTGCCCATCGGGGCCAGGGCCATGTGCTGGTGAACGTCGGCCAGGCGAACGAGCGCCATACGGTGGTGGGCAGCGTGATCGACGTCGTCGGCGACCGCGCCGTGGAGGGGCGGCTGGTAACCCAGAGCTTCTGCGGCGGGCACCAGTACACCACCTGGTTCCGCATCGAGTTCGACCGGCCGTTCAAGGCGTTCGGCACCTGGGGCGAAGAAGGCGGCGTGCCGGGCGCGCGCCACAGCATGGAAGGCGAGCTGAAGCCGAACGGGGCGTGGTTGAGCTTCGACCTGGCCGACGGCCAGGCGGTCACCGCCACCAGCGCGATCTCGCACGTCGACGCCGAGGGCGCGCGCAACAACCTGCGCGCGGACGGCATGCAGGACGGCAGGCTGCTCGGTTTCGAACGCATGCGCGCGCTGGCCCAGCAGGCATGGCGAAGCGAGCTGGAGAGCGTGCGCGTGGCCGGCGGCAGCCGCGACGATCGCACGGTGCTGTACACCGCGCTGTACCACGCGCTGCTGCAGCCGTTGACCGGCAGCGATGCCGATGGCCGTTATCGCGGCTACGACGACGCGATCCATCGCGCCGATGGCTGGACCTACTACGAGTACTTCTCGCTGTGGGACACCTATCGCGCGCAGAACCAGTGGCTGGCGATGACGCGCCCGGACGTGGCGCGCGACATCGCCCGCAGCGTGCTGGCGATCGACGCGCAAGGCGGGTGGCTGCCGCGCTGGGGCTATGCCAACTTCGAGACCAACGTCATGACCGGCGATCCGGTCACGCCGTTCCTGGTCGACCTGTGGCGCTTCGGCGCGCTGGCGGGCCGCGAGGCCGAGGCCTGGGCGGCGCTGCGCCGCAATGCCTTCGGCATGCCGCCCTTGAACTCGCGCCATGCGGGCCGCTCCGGCAATGCCAACTACCTGGCCAATGGCTACGTGGCCTACGACCGCGCCTTCCCGTCCAAGGGCATGGACATGGACCCGCGCCATGGAGGCTCGGCGACGCTGGAATACGCGCTGGCCGACTGCGCGCTGGCGCAGATGGCCGCCGGCCTCGGCCACGCCGACGACGCCAGGCTGCTGCGCGAACGCGGCGGCAACTGGCACAAGGTGTGGGACCCCGACGTGCGCGATGCCGGCACCGGCTTCGGCGGTTTCCCGCGGCCGCGCGGCGAGGACGGGCAGTGGTACACGCCGGCCAACGGCCACTACGACCCGCGCTCGGAGCATGGCTTCCACGAAGGCACCGCCTGGCAGTACCAGTGGCTGGTGCAGCAGGACGTGCCGGGGCTGGTCGCGGCCATGCACGGCCGCGAGCAGGCCGCGCGGCGCCTGGATGCGTTCTTCGCCTACGACGAACTGCTGCGGTCGCCGCTCACCGCCGCGCGCAAGGAATGGGTGGTCGGCCCGTACAGCTACTACAGCCAGTACCGCTACAACCCGAACAACGAGCCGGACCTGCACGCGCCCTGGATGTACACGCTGATCGGCCAGCCCTGGAAGACCGCCGTGGTGGTCCGCGCCGCCCAGCAGTTGTTCGTCAACGCGCCCAACGGCGTCACCGGCAACGACGACCTGGGCACGATGTCGGCGTGGTACCTGTTCAGCGCGCTGGGGCTGTACCCGGCGGTGCCGGGCACGGGCCAGTTGCTGCTGCACGCGCCGCGCTTCCCCGAGGTCGAGGTCGCGCTGGGCGAGGGACGCCGCCTGCGCCTGCAGGCGCCGGGAGCCGATGGACGCCGGTTGCAGTACATCCAGGGCGTGCGCCTGGACGGCAAGCCGCAACAGGCGGTGTGGCTGGACTGGCAACGCCTGCGCCAAGGCGGCACGCTGCGCTTCGAACTGGGCGACGAGGCGCCGGTGCAGGGCTGGGGGACGGCGGTCGCCGACCTGCCGGCATCGTACTGCGCCACGCCAGGCACGGCCCTGCAATGACGCATGCGGCGCCGCTCGCGATGGAACGCGGGTGCGGCCGGCGTCGCGGCGATTCCCCGGATGTGGCATACCTGCGCGAATGGATGAGGCGATGAACGAAAAGACGTCAGGCATCGGCAAGGCGCCGCGCAAGGCCGGCAAGCGCGCGGTCACGGTGACCGATATCGCGCAGGCGGCGGGCGTGTCGCGCGCGACGGTCTCGCTGGTGCTGCGCGGCAGCCCGCTGGTCAATGTCGAGACGCGCGCGAAGGTCGAGGCCGAACTGCGCCGCCAGCGCTACGTGTACAACCGCACCGCGGCCAACTTGCGCCGGCGCACGTCGTCCTCGATCGCGCTGGTGATCAACGACCTGTCCAACCCGTTCTTCGCCGAGTTCGCCTCCGGCGTGGACGAGGCGCTGGGCGCGAAAGGCTACGTGACCCTGCTGGGCAGCACCGGCGAATCGCCGCAGCGCCAGCAGGCCGTGCTGTCCACGCTGATGGAGCACACGCCCACCGGGTTCATCCTCTCGCCGGCCGAGGGCAGCGATGCGCAACAGCTGCAGCAGGTGCTCGGCGCCCATGCCAACGTGCTGCTGTTCAACCGCGAACTGGCGGGCGCCGAGTGGGACTTCCTGACGCTGGACAACCGCAACGGGGCCTACATGGCCACCCGGCACCTGATCGAGCGCGGGCACCGGCGCATCGCCTTCTTCGGCGGCCACGCCACCTCCAGCTCCTGCCACCACCGCCGCGCGGGCTACCAGCAGGCCCTGGCCGAAGCGGGATTGCAGGCGAATCCGCAATGGCTGATCGAGTCGGCCCCGAACCGGCTCGAGGCGGCCGCGCGCACCGGCGAGCTGTTCGCGGGAAGCGAACACCCCAGCGCGGCGGTTTGCTACAACGACACGGTGGCCCTGGGCCTGATGCTGGGCCTGACCTCGCGCGGCATCCGCCCCGGCGGCGATTTCGCGGTCACCGGCTTCGACGACATTTCCGAGGCCGCCATGGCGGTGCCTCCGCTGACCACCCTGACCGCCGATCCGCGCGAACGCGGGCGGCAGGCGGCCGCGCTGCTGCTGCAGCGCGTGGAAAACCCCGATGCGCCACCGATGCGGACCGTCGCGTCGGTGCAGCTGCGCATCCGCGAGAGCAGCGCGGCCCGGCCGAGCTGACGACGCCTCTTTACCGAACCAGACGACGCTTCCATCCTGAGGACTCGATGATGATCCGTGCCCTGCGCAATGCTCCCCTGATCGCGGCCCTGTCGCTGGCGCTGTCCGCCTGCGGCGAGCAGGCCCCGCCCGCTGCCGATGCCGCCCCCGCCGCTGCGCCGGCCGCGGCCAGCCCGGCCACGCCGGCCGAGGTGCCGGCCGTGGACGACGCCGAGGCCGCGCGCCTGGCCGAGCAGGTGCGCGAGCAGACCCGCCATGCCTGGCAGGGCTACATGCAGTACGCCAAGGGCCACGACGACCTGAAGCCGCTCAGCGGCAAGCCGCGCGACTGGTATCCGGTGCCGCTGCTGATGTCGCCGGTCGACGCGCTCGACACGCTGTTGCTGCTCGGCCTGGACAAGGAGGCCAACGAGGCGCGCGAGCTGATCGTCGGCCAGTTGTCGTTCGACCAGGACATCGAAGTGCAGAACTTCGAGGTGACCATCCGCCTGCTCGGCGGCCTGCTGTCGGCCTACCAGATGACCCACGACGAGCGCCTGCTCAAGCTCGCCGACGACCTGGGGCGGCGCCTGTCGCCGGTGTTCGACAGTCCCACCGGGCTGCCGTACACCCACGTCAACCTGCGCACCGGCAAGACCCGCGGCAAGATCAGCAACCCGGCCGAGACCGGCACGCTGCTGCTGGAGTTCGGCACCCTGGCCAAGCTGACCGGCAAGCAGGAGTACTACGACAAGGCCAAGCGCGCGCTGGTGGAGACCTACAAGCGCCGCTCCAAGATCGGCCTGGTCGGGCTGAACATCGACGTGGAGACCGGCGAATGGACCAACAAGGATGCGTCCATCGCCGGCGGCATCGATTCGTACTACGAGTACCTGCTCAAGTGCTGGAAGCTGTTCGGCGACGAGGACTGCAAGCGCATGTGGGAGGACAGCATCGGGCCGGTCAACCGCTACCTGGCCGACGAGGTGCGCGGGGGCGAGCTGTGGTACGGCCATGCCGACATGGACAGCGGCAAGCGCACCGCCACCCTGTACGGCGCGCTGGATGCCTTCATGCCGGGCCTGCTGGCGCTGGGCGGCGACCTGGACCGCGCCAAGCGCCTGCAGGAGTCGGGGCTGAAGATGTGGCGCCTGCACGGCATCGAGCCGGAATCGCTGGACTACGCGGCGATGGAGGTGCGTTCGCCGGGCTATGCGCTGCGCCCGGAGATCGTCGAATCGGCCTACTACCTGTACCACTACACGGGCGATGCGCGGTATCGCGGCATGGGCAAGGTGTTCTTCGAGGACTTCGTGCGCGATACGCGCACCGAGCACGGCTTCGCCGCGCTGAAGGACGTGCGCAGCAAGGAGAAGGACGATTCGATGGAGAGCTTCCTGTTCGCGGAAACCTTCAAGTACTACTACCTGCTGTTCGCGCCGAAGACCGCGCTGGATTTCGACGGGGTGGTGTTCAATACCGAGGCGCATCCGTTGCGGCGTACTTGGTGAGTGATGGCGCGTCGCCGCCGTTGTTGCGGCGGCGATGGCTTTTCTTGTAGAGGGGACTTCAGCCCGACGGGCTTCGCCGGTGTTGTTTGAGGCGCTGCGGTTTCCTTCTCCCGCCGGGGTGAAGGCGTGTTGCTTGCGGGCCATTGGCTCGCACACGCCTGAACGCCTGGCGCGCTGCGCCAGGCCGGGGCGCGTAGCGAGGTGCCCGAAGGGCGGATGAGGGTACGGGCGAAGCCTCAGGATCTTTCGTTCGCTTACTGCGCCCAATTGATCCGCTTGCCGACCGGGCCCGCTATGCGGGACGGCATCCACAGGCCGATGCCGTCAATACAGGTCCATCGGATCGACGTCGAGCGACCAGCGCACGCGCCGTGCCTGCGGCAGTGCGTAGACCTGCGGCAATACCTGGTCGAGCAGCGCGTGCAGCGGCGGGCGCTGCGCGCAGGAGAGCAGCAACTGGGTGCGCTGGAAGCCGGCGCGGCGCGGCATCGGCGCGGGCATCGGGCCGTAGGCCTCGACCGCGCCGTGGCCGAGCAGCCCGCGCACCGCGCGCAGGAAGTCGTTGGCCGCCTCCACGTGCTTGGCTTCGGCGCGGAACAGCGCCAGGTGCGCGGATGGCGGGAAACCGGCGCCTTCGCGCTGCGCGAGTTCGGCCTCGGCGAAGGCGTGGTAGCCGCCGTTGATCAGGGTCTGCAGCAGCGGGTGTTCCGGATGGTGGGTCTGCAGCCAGACTTCGCCGGGACGCTCGGCGCGGCCGGCGCGGCCGGCGACCTGGATCAGCTGCTGGGCCAGTTTCTCGGCGGCGCGGAAATCGGCCGAGAACAGGCCCTCGTCGATGCCGACCACCACCACCATGGTCAGCTTCGGCAGGTCGTGGCCCTTGGCCAGGATCTGGGTACCGACCAGGATGCCGGGCGCATCGCCGAGCCGGGCCAGTTGGGTTTCCAGCGCGTCGCGGCGCTGGGTGGTGCCGCGGTCGATGCGCACCACCGGCTGGCCCGGGAACGCCTCGACCAGGCTTTCCTCGAGCCGCTCGGTGCCGATGCCCTGCGGCTGCAGCGCCAGGCTGCCGCACGCCGGGCAGGCCAGCGGTGCCGGTTGGCGCGCGCCGCAGTGGTGGCACTGCAGGCGCCGGCCGCCGGCATGCACGGTCATCGGCGTGGCGTGCAGCGGTGTGCTGCAGCGGTTGCACGGCGCGGTCCAGCCGCAGTCGTGGCACAGCAGCACCGGGGCATAGCCGCGCCGGTTCTTGAACACCAGTACCTGCTCGCCGCGCGCCAGCGCCTCGCCGATGCCGGCCAGCACGTCCGGCGACAGGCCGTCCTTGAGCAGGCGCTTGCGCACGTCGAGCACGCGCACGCGCGGCGGCCTGGCCTCGCCGGCGCGGCGCGACAGGCGCAGGTGGCGGTAACGGCCGCCGAGCGCGTTGTGCAGCGATTCCAGCGACGGCGTGGCGCTGCCGAGGATCACCGGCACGTCCAGCGCCTTGGCGCGCACCAGGGCGAAATCGCGGGCGTGGTAGCGGATGCCGTCCTGTTGCTTGTAGCTGCCGTCGTGCTCCTCGTCGACGACGATCAGCCCGGCCTGCGGCAGCGGCGTGAACACGGCCGAGCGGGTGCCCACGACCAGCCGTGCCTCGCCGCGCGCGGCGGCGGTCCACACCCGCGCGCGCTCGCCATCTGGCAATCCCGAATGCAAGGCGTGCACCGTCACGCCGAGGCGGGCGCGGAAGCGCGCCAGCGTCTGCGGGGTCAGGCCGATCTCCGGCACCAGCACCAGCGCCTGGCGGCCGCGTGCCAGGCAATCGGCGATCGCCTGCAGGTAGACCTCGGTCTTGCCGCTGCCGGTGACGCCGTCGAGCAGGAAGGTGCCGAAGCCGGACTGGGCGGCGATCGCGGCCACCGCGTCCTGCTGTTCCGAATTGAGCGGCGGTCCCGGCCGGATCGCATCGGGCGGCGGTGGCGCTACCGCGACGCGCTCGGCGAGGCCGCGCCTGGACAGGCTGCGCGCCGCTTCGCGCCAGCCTTCCAACTGCAGGTCCAGGCGGTCTTCGTCGATGGTGGCGGCGGCCAGCAGCTCCGCGAGCCGGGCCGGACGGGTGCCGCGGCGCAGCCCCGGCCGGCCGGTATGGCCGGCTTCGGTCAGCCGCCAGGCCCATGTCCGGGTATCCGGCAGGGCCTCGCCGCGGCGCAGCGGGCCGGGCAGGGCGGTGGCCAGCACCTCGCCGAGCGGCGCATGGGTATAGCGCGCCAGCCATTGCAGCGACCGCGGCAGTTCGCCGGTCAGCAGCGGGACGTCGTCGTGCCAGGCCAGGATCTCGCGCAGGCCGTCCGGGGCCGCCTGCTCGCCCAGGCCGACCACCACGCCGGCCAGTTCGCGCGGGCCGAACGGCACGCCGACCCGGCGGCCGATCGCGTCGTCCGGGACGGCGGTGCCGGACGGCGGCAGGTAGTCGAACAGCTGCGGCAACGGGACCGGCAGGGCGACCTGGAGGGTGCGGATCGGCATCGGACCAGTTTAGGGGTGTCGTCAATCCTCATGCGGCACGGTGTGCGGCCGGACGAAGAGGGCGTTCCGGGGCGGCCTGCGCCGCCCGTGGCGCCGGCCCCTTGGCCCCTGTTCCTGTGCCGGGGTTTGATAAATGGGATGTAAATCCACGTCCCGGTTGGGGAATTGGCGTTATCCACACTGGCTGTGGATAAGGTTGTGGGTTTCCCCTGCACTGCTGCCCGCAAAGGCGCGCCCATCGGCCTCTGCCACAAGTTGGACAAATTTTCGCCACTGCACAAATTTTCTTTGGAAACAGGAACTTAGTGGTGAAATATCGCTGAAACAAGGGTTTTCCGCGCTTGGCGAGGATTTGTGAGGGCCGATCTTTACTGCTGTGCACAACCTGCCGCCGTCCGGTACGTGAGCGGGCCGTGAGCGAAGCCGCCTGTCAAGGGGGCAGGAACGCCTGGGCCGCCGCTATCATGCCGTCCGATGACGGAGTACCCATGACCGCAACGCCGCCTTCCGAACCTTCCGTCACCCCTGCGGCGTTGTCGGCTTTCCTGCGCGGCGTCGAGCGGCGCGGCTTCGTGGTGGCGCTGCTGCAGGGCGGGGACGGGGCCTTGGCGGAACGCGCGCTCGCCGCCGCCCAGCGGGCCTTCCGCAACCACGCCAACGAAGAGCTGATGGCCGCCTGGCCGGTGCGTTTCTGGAGCCTGCTGTCGGCGACCCCGGGCCTGCGCCATGCCCATGCCGGGACCTGGCCCGAGCCGTTCGCGGCGTTGGCGACGGCGACGCCGGAGGACCGGCTGGCCCTGTTGTTGCGGATCGTGGCCGGGCTCGACGAGCCGATGGCGTCCGACGTGCTCGGCGTGAGCGAGGACGACTACCGCGCCGCACTCGGACGCGCCTGCCCGCGCAATGCGGCCGGGCAACCCGATGCCGCTGCGTGGCGCGCGCTGGCCGAGGCCGCGCAAGCCCGGGTGCGCGACCTGGCCCCGGAGCAACTGGAGCGCCTGGTGCGGCTGCGCGAGGCGGCCCTGGCCGGCGCCCCGGCGATGGCGGCAACGGATACCCACGCGCCTGCGCGCCAGGCACCGGCCCCCGGCCGGGCGGAGCCGCGCCGCGGCCAGGTGCGGCGCGGCCGCACGGGCTGGGCCGTCGCGGCCATCGTGGTCGTCCTGGCGGGCCTGGCGGCGCTGGGCGGGTGGTGGTGGTGGCAGCGGCAGGCGCCGGTGCTGCCGCCGGAGCCGGCCTCGCAGGCGCTGCCGGGCGCGCTGCACGTCGTCGATGCCGGTCCGGTCTTGGTCGAGGAACTGCCGGCCGACGATGACCGCCCCGCATCCGAAGCGGTATCGGCGATCGATCCGGCCGATGCGGCGATGCTGGCCGATCCCGAACTCGGGCTGGCCCGGCAGGCCGACTTCTACGCCTGGGCCGCCGCCGGCGGGCCGGTACCCGCGGACGAGTCCGAAGCCCGCCCGGTCGCCGGCGAGCCGGCTTCGGCAGGACTGGAGACGGTCGATGACGAAAACTAGCCGGCGGCTTTTCTTCCGCGCAGGCAGCGGGACGGGGAATCGCGCGGGCCTCCCGCGGGGCGCCGGCCGCGATCCCGGGCACCGGCGCGGATCGCGCGCCGTCGCGGCGGCTGTCGGGCTGCTGCTGGGCTTGCCCGTCGCTCCGGCCATCGCCCAGGCCCTGCCGGCACCGCTGGACGAGAACGCCGGCGGCGCCCTGGCATCGCCGCGCGTGGACTGGCAAGCGATGACGCCGGCGCAGCGCGCCGACCTGCGCGCGCGCTACCGCGCCTGGCGCGAGCTCGACGATGCCGAGCGTGCGCGGATAAGACAGGCGCGCGACCGCCTGGCCGCGTTGCCGGCCGAGCAGCAACGCGCGCAGCGCGTGCGGTTCGACGCCATGGACCGCCTGTACCGCGATGGCTGGCGGCTCGGCCCGACCCTGGGCGCGCACTACGCGCACCTGCAGCCGCTGTTCGGTTACGTGCCGCCGGCGCAGCGCGACGTGCTGCTCGGCCTGCTGCGCAGCCTGGATGCCGAACAGCTGCAGCAACTGGCGGTGATCTCGCAACGCACCCCGCCGCAGGAGCGCGATGCATTGCGCAACGAGTTGCTCGCGCAGGCCCCGGCCGCGCGCGCGGCGTGGCTGCGTCGCAAGCTCGGGCGCTGACCGGCGCGAAAGCCTTGCGTGCGGCTTCGTGTCGCCGCCTGCGGGCCGGGCACGCCGCAACGGCAGCCGGCGTGCGAAGCCGTGTCACCGGCCGGCCGCCGAGCGGCGGTACAATAGACGGTTCACGCTACCCGGTACGAGCGCCCTCCCGGCGCGGCCGCAGTACGCGCCCGTGTTTCCCATGTCTGCTGCATCCCTTCCGGCGACGCCACGCTTCGGCAGCGAAGTGCGCGCCACCCTCCTGCTCGCCCTGCCGCTGGTGCTGGGCCATGTTTCCACCGGCCTGATCGGCTTCGTCGACAACGTCATCGCCGGCCACCACGGCACCGACACGCTGGCGGCGGTCACGATCGGCACGGCACTGCTGTGGCTGCCGATGCTGGTGCCGATCGGCACGCTGATCTCGCTGACCGCCTCGGTCTCGCAACTGCAAGGGGCCGGCCGCGAGAACGAGATCGCGCCGCTGTTCCGGCAGGCGCTGTGGCTCTCGCTGGGCCTGAGCGCGGCGATGTTCGCCTTCCTTTCGCTGGTGCCGCCGCTGTTGCCGGCGTTCGGCATCGCGCCGGACATCGTGCCGGGCGCGACCGCCTTCCTGCACGCGGTGCGCTGGGGCGTGCCGGCGCTGACGCTGTACTTCTGCATGCGCTACCTGAGCGAAGGCACGCACTGGACGCTGCCGACGATGCTGCTCGGCTTCGGCGGCCTGCTGGTGCTGGCGCCGCTGGGCTATGCGCTGACCTACGGCCGCTTCGGGTTTTCCGAGCACGGCGCCGAAGGCCTGGGCATCGCCTCGGCCACGACGATGTGGGTGCAGGCGCTGGCGTTCGCGCTGTACCTGTGGCGCGCCAAGCGTTTCGCGCACCTGAAGCTGTTCGCGCACTTCGAGCCGCCGCGCTGGAAGCCGATCCGCGACCTGCTGCGGACCGGCCTGCCGATCGGCATCACCGTGCTGATGGAAGGCGGCCTGTTCATCGTCACCGCGCTGCTGATCGGCCGGCTCGGCGCGCTGCAGGCCGCCGCGCACCAGATCGCGATCAACGTCTCGCAGCTGTGCTTCATGATCCCGATGGGCGTGGCCGAGGCGACCACGGTGCGGGTCGGCCATGCGGTCGGCCGCAGCGATCCGCTCGGCGTGCGCCGCGCGGCCTGGGCCGGCTATGCGATCGTGCTGGCGACGCAGGCGCTGTCGGCGTCCACGCTGCTGTTCGGCCACGACGCCATCGTCGGCGTCTACACCGACGACATCGCGGTGGCGGCGCTGGCCTCGACGCTGCTGCTGTTCGCGGCGACCTTCCAGTTCCCGGACGGGCTCCAGGTGCTCTCGGCCGGCGCGCTGCGCGGGCTGAAGGACACCCGCGTGCCGATGTTCATCGCGATGTTCGCCTACTGGGGCCTGGGCATGCCGCTCGGCGCCGGCCTCGGGCTGGGACTGGGCTGGGGGCCGCAGGGCATGTGGATCGGCCTGATCCTCGGCCTCACCGCCGCCGCGGTGCTGATGGGCTGGCGCTTCCGGGTCAGCAGCCGGCGGCTGCTGGCCGCCTAGCGCGGCCATGCCCGTGCCGCTGGTGGCCGACCTTGCCGGAAGAGCGGCCCGGGCCGCGTCGCGGCCGCCGCGAAGGGCTTGGCACGTTCCGGCCCTGACTTCCAGCGCATGCCAGCCCCCTTGCGTGGGGCTATGCTGGCCCCGAATCTTTCGCGGGTCGCCCGCGAAAGCCCGCGCATCCGTGTGCGGGGCGTTGACCCTGTCGTGAGTCCCTCGCAAGGGACGCGGCACGTCCGCGTGCCGGTGTCCCCAAGACGTTTCCCTGGATGGAGCCCTCCATGAACCAACCCGCACGTCGCAATCCCATCGCCGTCTTCTTCGTCGGCCTGTGGAATGTGATGAATTTCACCCGGCGGTTGATCCTGAACCTGCTGTTCTTCGGCCTGCTGTTCCTGATGCTGCTGGTGTTCGTGGCGGCGCTGGCGCGCGGCAACGGGGTCAAGCCGTTGCAGGACCGCACCACGCTGGTGATCGCGCCGGAAGGCAAGCTGGTCGAGCAGTTCAGCGCCGACCCGGTCAGCCGCGCGCTGGCCAAGGCGGTGGGCGACAAGGGCGCCGAGGAGATCCAGCTGCGCGACCTGGTCCGGGTGATCGAGGCGGCCAAGGACGACAAGAAGATCGAGCGCGTGCTGCTGGACGTGGACAAGCTGCAGCCGTCCGGCTTCGCCTCGCTGCGCGAGGTCGCCGCGGCGCTGCAGGAACTGAAGGCCTCGGGCAAGCAGGTCGTCGCCTTCGGCGAGAACATGACCCAGGCCCAGTACCTGCTGGCCGCGCAGGCCAACGAGGTCTACCTCGACCCGATGGGCGGGCTGGTGCTGGAAGGGCTCGGGCGCTACCGCCAGTACTTCCGCGAGGGCCTGCAGGACAAGCTCGGCGTGGACGTGCACCTGTTCCGCGTGGGCGAGTACAAGTCCGCCGCCGAGCCGTACATCCTCGATGCCGCCTCGGCCGACGCCAAGGAAGCCGACCTGTTCTGGATGAACGACGTGTGGCAGCGCTACCTGGCCGACGTCGGCAAGGCGCGCAAGCTCGACCCGGCGCAGATCGCCGCCGGCATCGACACGATGCCCGAGGGCATCGCCGCCTCGGGTGGCGACCTGGCCAAGTACGCGTTGCGGCAGAAGCTGGTGGACGGGCTCAAGACGCGCGAGGAGATCGACAAGCTGCTGGCCGAGCGCGGCGTGGCCGACGACGACGCGGACGCCGGTTTCCGCAGCGTCGATTTCGACGGCTACCTGGCCCAGCTCGACGCGCGCCGTTCGGCGATGGACACGCGCCCGCAGGTCGCGGTGGTGGTGGCCGAGGGCGAGATCAGCGGCGGCGAACAGCCGGCCGGCAAGATCGGCGGCGAGTCGACCGCGGCGCTGCTGCGCCAGGCGCGCGACGACAAGGACGTGAAGGCGGTGGTGCTGCGCGTGGATTCGCCCGGCGGCGAGGTGTTCGCGTCCGAGCAGATCCGCCGCGAGGTGGTCGCGCTGAAGCAGGCCGGCAAGCCGGTGGTGGTGTCGATGGGCGACCTGGCCGCCTCCGGCGGCTACTGGATCAGCATGGATGCCGACCGCATCTATGCCGACCCGTCCACGATCAGCGGCTCGATCGGCATCTTCGGCCTGATCCCCAACATCAATCGTTCGCTCGGCAAGATCGGCGTGCATACCGACGGCGTCGGCACCACGCGCTTCGCCGGCGCATTCGACATCAGCCGGCCGCTGGATCCGGCGGTCGGGCAGGTGATCCAGTCGGTGATCGACAAGGGCTACGCCGATTTCACCGGCAAGGTCGCGCAGGCGCGCAAGCAGCCGGTGGAGGCGATCGACAAGGTCGCGCGCGGCCGCGTGTGGAGCGGCGCGCAGGCCAAGGAGCGCGGCCTGGTCGATGCGTTCGGCGGCATGAAGGAGGCGGTGGCCGATGCCGCTGCCCGCGCCAAGCTGTCCCAGGGCAAGTTCCGCGTGCGCTACGTCGAGAAGCCGGCCTCTCCGTTCGCGCAGTTCATGCAGGGCTTCGCCGGCAGCCGCATCGGCGCCTGGATGCTGGGCGACTCCGGCCTGGCCCGCGCGATGCTGGCGCGCTCGCTGCCGGAGATGGATACGCAGCTGCGCTTCGTCGAGGACGCGGTCGGCGAAGCCAAGCAGGGCGGCGCGCCGGTGAAGGCGCTGGCTTACTGCTTCTGCGGGTTCTGAAAAGCACCTGAAGCCCCTCTCCCCTCCGGGAGAGGGGCTTCAGGCAGCTCGCGCGCGACGCCCATCAGGCGTCCGAAGGGATCCAAAGCCTGCCTCAGCGCGTCGCCGCATCGATCGCCGCGCGCTGCTGCTCCGCGGCCTGATCGGTGACCTGCTGCGCCGCCTTGGCCTTGTCCAGCGGTTGCCGGATCGCATCGCGCAGCGCGGTCGCCTGCGGCTCCGGCGGGCGTTCGGGCGATGGCGGCTCGGGCCGCTTGCAGGCTGCCAGCAACGGCAAGATCAGCAAACCCATGCACAGCATCTTGTTCATCGGCGGACCCTCATGCGGTGTGGCGTTATCCTACGCCGCATGCCGTATGGGCGATGAGACGCGCTCGCGGCACGGCCCTCGCTGGAGAACCACATGACCTCATCCCGCTGGCGTCTGGACGGACAGACCGCCCTCATCACCGGCGCCAGCGCCGGCATCGGCCTGGCGATCGCGCGCGAGCTGCTCGGCTTCGGCGCCGACCTGCTGATGGTCGCGCGCGATGCCGACCTGCTCGAACAGGTCCGCAACGAGCTGGCCGACGAATTCCCCGAGCGCGAGCTGCACGGGCTGGCCGCGGACGTGGCCGACGACGAGGACCGGCGCGCGATCCTGGATTGGGTGGAGGACCATGCCGACGGCCTGAACCTGCTGGTCAACAACGCCGGCGGCAACGTCACCCGCGCCGCGATCGACTACACCGAGGACGAATGGCGCGGGATCTTCGAGACCAACCTGTTCTCCGCCTTCGAGCTGTCGCGCTACGCGCACCCGCTGCTGGCGCGGCACGCGTCCTCGGCGATCGTCAACGTCGGCAGCGTGTCGGGCCTGGTCCACGTGCGCAGCGGCGCGCCCTACGGCATGACCAAGGCGGCGCTGCACCAGATGACGCGCAACCTCGCCTGCGAATGGGCCGAGGACGGCATCCGCGTCAACGCGGTCGCGCCGTGGTACATCCGTACCCGCCGCACCTCCGGGCCGCTGTCGGATCCGGACTACTACGACCAGGTGATCGACCGCACGCCGATGGGGCGCATCGGCGAGCCGGAGGAAGTGGCCGCGGCGGTGGCCTTCCTGTGCCTGCCGGCCGCCAGCTACGTCACCGGCGAATGCATCGCGGTCGACGGCGGATTCCTGCGCTACGGCTTCTGACGCCGCCGGCATCGCGGCGATGCCGCGGCGACGGTGGACGACCTGGCGGTCCCGCGCCTCAGGTGCCGCCGCAATCCTGCTCCATGCGCGCCTCGATGCCGCGCTGCTCGCGCACCAGTTGCTCGCGCTCGCTCTGCAGGGCGCTGTTGTAGCGCCTGATGAGCTCCCAGCGCCGGTCGGACAGGCGGGCGCAGACCTCGCGCTGGGGCAGCGCATGGCAGGCGTCGCGGACCAGCACGCTGCCGTAGGGCACGATCACGCCGGACACCAAGCCGTCGGGCCTGCCGGGGCGTGCGGGCGGCGGATACGCAGGGCCCGGCCGCGGGCGTCCCACTACGTGCCCCTGGACCCAGGCCGGCACCCAGCGCGGATTGCCTTCGTCGGTGTCGCTGGTATAGCGATCGCCGTCGGCCGACACGCATTCGTACATCGGTTGCGGCGGCTGCACGCCGACGATGCGGATCTCGCGCACGGCAGGCGCCGGCGCCGGTCTTGCCGGCTCGGGCGCCGCCGCCCGCGGCGGCGGGTCCTTCGGCCGCTGCATGTCGAGGACCTGCTGCCGGCCGTTGTCGCACGGGGTGTTCTGCAGGGCCACCGCGCCGCTGCTGGAAGTGCAGCGGTAGATGCGCACGCTGTCCGCATCGGCCGCGCGCGCCTGCGGCGCGGCAAGCAGCAACAACGGCACGAGGACGGCGAGGAGGCACATGCGCGCATGGTGCGCAATACGCGCGCCGAAGCAAAGTGCCTGCGCGGGTCCCGGAAGCCTTCCAGGGAGCGCGGAGGCCGCCCGGGACGCCCCGGGAGGCAGGCCTAGTCGCGCAGGACCTCGCCGGTGAGCGCGACCCGGATCGGCGTCGGCTGGGCCAGGCCGCCGGTCTCGCCGTCGAGCAGGCCGTCGATGCTGGCCAGCAGGGCCGGGTCCAGTTCGCCGCGGCTGCGCGCCGGCGGCATGCCGGCCAGGTTGGCGCTGGTGGATACCAGGGGGGCTCCCCAGGCGCGGCAGAGCCGTTCGACCAGCGGGTGCGCGCTGATGCGCACGGCGATGCCGGGGTGGCGGCCGGTGATCCAGGCGGGCGCCTGCGCGCTCGCAGGCAGGATCCAGGTGTTCGGGCCGGGCCAGCTGGCGCGGACCACCGCGAGCCGTTCCGGCGGCAGGGCGGCCAGGTCGAGCCAGTCGTGCAGCGTGGCCAGGTCGTCGGCCACGACGATCACGCCCTTCTCGACCGGCCGCCGCTTGATCTGCAGCAGTCGCATCACCGCCGGTTCCTGGCGCGGATCGCAACCCAGGCCCCAGACGGCTTCGGTCGGGTAGGCGATCACGCCGCCCGCATGCAGGGCGGCGACGGCGGCATCCAGGGAAAGCGCGTGGTCGGTCATGGCGTGGAAGCGAGATGGAAGCGTTGCGGTCGGCTCCGGCGGGTCAGCTGGCGGCCTTCTTCGCCACGGTCTTCCTTGCGGTCTTCTTCGCAGGCGACTTGGCCGCTTTCTTGGCTGCCGCCTTCTTGGCGGGGGCCTTCTTCGCGGCGGTCTTCTTCGGTGCCTCGTCCTTGGCGACCGCCTTCTTGGCGGCGGCCTTCTTGGCGCCGAATCCCTTGCGCGCGGGCTTGCCGGTCTCGGCCAGCAATTGCTGCACCTCGGCCAGCGTCAGCGAGGCCGGGTCGCGGTCCTTGGGGATCTTGCCGTTGAGGTTGCCGTCGCTGATGTACGGGCCGAAGCGCCCGTTGAGCACCTGGATGTCGCTGCCGGGGAAGTCCTTGATCACGCGGTTGCGCGCGATCTCTTCCTTCTCCTCGATCAGGAACACCGCGCGCGCCAGGTCGATCGAATACGGATCGTCCTCCTTCTTCAGCGAGGCGTAGGTGCTGCCGCGCTTGGCGAACGGACCGAAGCGGCCGATGCCGACGCTGACCTGCTCGCCGTTGCTCTCGCCGAGGACGCGCGGCATCTCGAACAGCTTGAGCGCTTCCTCCACGCTGATGGTGTAGATGCTCTGGCCCGGGCGCAGCGAGGCGAAGCGCGGCTTCTCCTCGTCCTCGACCGTGCCGATCTGCACCATGGGCCCGAACCGGCCGATGCGCGCGCTGATCGTCTTGCCGCTGGCCGGGTCGGTGCCCAGCACGCGCACGCTGCCGGCATCGGTCTTGTCGAGCGAATCCTTCTTCTCCTCGACCAGTTCCTTGAACGGCCCCCAGAACTTGGCCATCAGCGGGATCCATTCCTCCTCGCCGCGCGAGACCGCATCCAGCTCGTCCTCCAGCCGCGCGGTGAAGTCGTAGTCCACGTAGCGGGCGAAGTGCCCGGCCAGGAACTTGGACACGGCGCGGCCGACGTCGGTCGGGCGGAAGCTGCGTCCTTCCATCTCCACGTACTTGCGGAACAGCAGGGTCTGGATGATCGAGGCGTAGGTCGAGGGGCGGCCGATGCCGTACTCCTCCAGCGCCTTGACCAGGGCCGCTTCGGTGTAGCGCGGCGGCGGCTGGGTGAAGTGCTGTTCGGTGAGCACGCGCTCCAGCGGCACGTTGTCGCCGGGCTTCATCGCCGGCAGCTTGCGGCCTTCGTCCTCGTCCTCGGCGGACTTGTTGTCCTTGCCTTCCTCGTACACGGCGAGGAAGCCCGGCACCACCACGGTGGTGCCGCTGGCGCGGAAGCTGTGTGCGCTGCCGGCGGCCAGCTCGACGCTGACCGTGTTGAGCGTGGCCGGGATCATCTGGCAGGCGACGGTGCGCTTCCAGATCAGCTCGTAGAGCTTGCGCTCGTCGTCGGAGAGGTAGCGGTTGACCTGCGAGGGCGTGCGCAGCGCCGAAGTCGGGCGCACCGCCTCGTGCGCTTCCTGCGCGTTCTTCGACTTGGTGGTGTAGACGTTCGGCTTGTCCGGCAGCGCGCCGGTGCCGTAGTCGCGCGCGATCACGTCGCGCAGCTCGGCCAGCGCGTCCTGCGACAGGTTGACCGAGTCGGTACGCATGTAGGTGATCAGGCCGACGCTGCCTTCCTCGCCCAGCGCCACGCCTTCGTACAGCTTCTGCGCGACCTGCATGGTCTTGCGGGTGGTGAAGCCGAGCTTGCGCGAGGCCTCCTGCTGCAGCGTGGAGGTCGTGAACGGCGCGGCCGGGCGGCGCTTGCGCTCCTTACTGGCCACGTCGGTGACGTGCAGCCGGCCCTGCGCGGCCTGCTGGATGCGCAGCCGCGCGGCCTCGGCCGATTCGCCGTCGGTGATCGTGAACTGCTCGAACTTCTGCCCGTCCAGCTTCACCAGCTTGGCGCTGAAGGGCTGCGACGGGTGCGCGCATTCCGCGGCGATGCTCCAGTACTCGCGCGCGACGAAGGCTTCGATCTCCTCCTCGCGCTCGACGATCATCCGCAGCGCCGGCGATTGCACGCGGCCGGCCGACAAGCCGGCCTGGACCTTGCGCCACAGCACCGGCGACAGGTTGAAGCCCACCAGGTAGTCCAGCGCGCGGCGCGCCTGCTGCGCATCGACCAGGTCGCCGGCGATCGCGCGCGGCTTCTGCATGGCCTCCTTGATCGCGCGCGGCGTGATCTCGGTGAACACCACGCGCTGCATCGGCTTGTCCTTCAGCAGCCCGCGCTCTTTCAGGATCTCGGCGATGTGCCAGCTGATCGCCTCGCCCTCGCGGTCCGGGTCGGTCGCCAGGTAGATGTCGTCGGCCGCCTTGGCCGCCTTGGCGATCGCCTCCACGTGCTTCTCGTTCTTGTCGATCAGGTCGTAGCGCATCGCGAACCCGTTGTCCGGATCGACCGCGCCCTCCTTGGGGACGAGGTCGCGCACGTGCCCATACGAGGCCAGGACGGTGAAGTCCTTGCCGAGGTATTTGTTGATCGTCTTGGCCTTGGCGGGCGATTCGACGATGAGCAGGTGCTTGGGCATGGTGGAGGCGGGTTCTGGAAGGGGGCGGACGCCCCGGCGGGGGCGGTAGGGTGGCCTAATTGGCCCGTGGAGGGAAGCAGAACGCGTGTTTCGCAGACGTAGACGCCCGGGGCGGCCAGGCCCCGGGCGCACGCTGTCGCGGTATTTATAGTCAAATCACGGCCGGTCGCCGGCTGTCAAGCGGCCCGGCCCGGCCGCGGCGGCCGGGTCAGCGCGACACGTGCACGAGCACCGCCAGCGCGATCAAGGCGACGATGGCCACGAGCAACAGCACGGCGTACAGGCCCAGCACCACGATCGTCACCGTGTCCAACCCGCGCTGCTGGTGCTGCGGCTGGTCGGTATAGGCCCAGCGGTCGACCACCAGGGTGTCGCAGAAGAAGTCGTGCGGGGCCTGCTTGCGCCGGGTCAGGCCGGCCATGCAGGCGGTCACCACGATACCGATGCCGCAGGTCAGCACCGTCACCAGCACGTAGGCGACGTAGCGCAGGAAACCGCGCCAGAACCCGATCCGTTCGCCATTGCCGCGCACCACCTTGATGCCCACCGCGAGCTTGCCCAGGCTGGCCTGGTGGCGCGTGGCCTGCATCCAGCCGAAGTACACCGCGGGTATCAGCAGGCCGAGCCCGTAGGCCAGTCCGCCGAACAGCAGGGTGGCGGCGTCCGGGGGCGAACCGGCCTGCCCGGCCAGCGTTCCCAGGCCCAGGCCGAGCACCAGCACCAGCGGGATCAGCAGGGCATAGGTCAGCATCGAGGTGACGAAGCCGTCGATGATGCTGGCGGCCGCGCGCCGCCAGAGCCCGGCATACACCACGTCCTCGTCCGCGGCACGGACGAGGGCGGTCGCGTCCGTCGCGGGCAGGGCTTCGGCGGACGGCAACGCGATGCCGAGTTCGGCCGCGCAGGCCGCCAGCGGTTGCCAGCCAGGCATGCCGGTGCGCCAGACCAGGCTGGTGCGGTCCAGCTCGCCGCGTTCGAAACGGGCCCGCAGTTCGTCTCCGTCCAGCGGTCCTTGCTGCTGACGCCAGGCGTCGGCGTAGTACCAGTTCGTCATGGTGCGTCCATCTGATCTGCGTCGATTCGTGCGCTTCGTTCGTGCTAGCCGATGTGGCCATGTCGCATCGGCGCGACGGCGTTCCCGTCCGCGCCGCAGCATGGCCGGGCGGGCCGGCGGTCTTCAGCGATGCCCTGTCATCCGCGGCACTGGCTGGGCAGGTAGCGGTCGTCGATCTCCGAACTGCAGTGCCAGTTGCCGGTGCTCTCGTCGTAATCCAGCCAGATCGCCTTGCCGTCGATCTCCGCCTCGCCGGCCGCCTCGACCTGGCCTTCCATGCCGCAGTGGCCGTCGTCGAAACGACCGATCCGCAGCGCGCCCAGCGGTTTGTCGGCGTAGCTTTCCGGCGCGCCGAAGCCTTCGTCGCCGTTGACCGGGCAGCGGCCTTCGCGGGCATGGAACCCGGCGATGGCGTCCTCGTGCGCCCGCATCAGCTCCACGGCGCCGGCGGTCTTGCTGCGCAGGACGTACTGCTGGTAGGCGGGCAGGGCGATGGCCGCGAGGATGCCGAGCAGGATCATCAGGAACAGCCCGGCGACCGCGGCGACGATGGCGGCGATCGCGCATCCGGACAAGCCCTTCCTGGGAGGCGGGGCGGTCGTGGAGGGTGCGGTGGCGGTCGGCTGCGCGGGCGGCGGGGGCGGCGGGGGCAACGGCGGCGGCGTGTCCGCGTCCCTGGCGGGCATGGCGATGCCCAGTTCGGCGGCGGCCTCCGCCAGGGGCTGCCACTGCGCCCAGCCATCGCGCCAGACCAGCGTATCCAGCCCGATCCGCCCGGAGCGGTACAGCTCCACGATGTTTTCCGGCGGCAACGGCCCCTGCCGATGGCGATTGCCCTCGGCGTAGTACCACCCGTTCGTCATCCTTGTCCCCGCGCGAGCGAAAAAGTCCGCGTCAGTGTACGGGTTCGGGCTCGTCGACGAACATCTGGGTCTCCATCCAGGCGTAGGCGGCCTCGGCGCCTGGCTGGTTGAACAGCACCATCAGCACGACCCACTTGAGGTCGTCCAGGTCCAGCTCGTCCTGGTCGAGCGCCATCGCCCGGTCCAGTACCAGTTCGCGCTGGTCGGCGTCGAGCACGCCGTGCTGTTCCAGGAACAGCAGGAAGCCCCGGCACTCGACGTCGAGCTTGTCCAGCTCCGGCCCGTGGTAGACGCGCACCGGGCCGTCCACGTTCGGCGTGGCCACGCTCGGGCGCTGCTCGGCCAGCGCATCGAGCCAGTCGAACGCCTTGCTGATCTCGGAGGGGCTGAATCCGGCCTGGATCAGGCCATTTTGCAGGGAGTCGCGGTCGCGGACGAGATCCGCATCCTCGCTGAAGTAGTGTTCGAACAGGTACAGCAGGACATCCAGAATGCTCTCTTTCATTGCCCTCGGCCTGCGTCGCTGGGGACGCTGTGGAGGTGAAGAAACTAGGAATGACGCGCGTAACGGCCGTGTTCGACCACTACCCTCCCTTCTAGTTCCATGAGCAGCAGCATGGAGGACAGCGTGGCAGCCGTCAATCCGGTGCGCTCGACCAATGAATCCATAGGGGTGGGGTCGTGGCCCAGGGCCGTCCACAACGTGTGGTAGTCCGGGTCGGGGAAGGCCGGCGCCGCCAGCGCGGGAGTGAGGGCCCGTTCAGCTTCGTCGAGGCGGTCCTGCAGCGCCGCCGCCAGTTCGGCCGACAGGGCCGCCACGCCGTCGAGGACGTCGCCGGGTTGTTCGACCAGGGTGGCGCCGTCGCGGATCAGCCGGTGGCAGCCGCGTGCCATCGGGTTGTGGATGGAGCCGGGGATGGCGAACACCTCGCGGCCGGCCTCGCTGGCCAGGCGCGCGGTGATCAGCGCGCCGGAGCGGTGCGCGGCCTCGACCACCAGCGTGCCGAGCGCGAGCCCGGCGATGATGCGGTTGCGCGCCGGGAACTGCCCGGTGCGCGGGCCGGTGCCGGGCGGGTATTCGCTGACGATGGCGCCCTGCGCGGCGATCCGCTCGCGCAGTTCGTGGTGGTGGGCGGGATAGGCCACGTCCGGGCCGGTACCGAGCACCGCCACGGTGGTGCCGTGCATGTCCAGCGCGACGCCGTGGGCGGCGGCGTCGATGCCGGCGGCCATGCCGCTGACGATGGCGAGCCCGGCGCGGCAGATCGCGCGGCTGAAGCTGCGGGCGTGGTCGCGCCCGCCCGCGCTCGGCGAGCGGCTGCCGACCACCGCGATCGCCGGGTGCCAGAGCAGGGCCGGGTCGCCCTCGATGAACAGGGCGAGCGGCGGGTTGGCGGTCCGCCGCAGCAGAGCCGGGTAGTCGGGATCGTGCAGGCCCACGACATGCCGCCGGCCGCCGTCGCGCCAGGCGAGTATCGCGTCGATCGCGGCGTGGTCGGGCTGCCGCAGCCGTGCGACCTGCCCGGTGTCGCAGCCGGCCGCGGTCCCTGCGGAGGCGCCCTCGCGCAACGCTTGGCGAGGGTCGCCGTGGCGTTCCAGCAAGTGCCGCCGCGGCGCGAGCGGTCCTTCGGCCAGGACCAGGGCGAGCAGGGCGCGGGTGGATTCGGGGTCGTGGGGAGGCGGGATGTCCATCGCGGCAGGCTAGGCCGCGACGAAGAACGGCGCCCTAGGGCGCCGTCCGGTTCACCTGTAGGGATTCGCCCTACTGCGCATCGGGGTGCTTGAGCGCGTAGCCGACCCGGGCCGGCTTGACGCCTTCCATCACCAGCGCATAGCTGACCTTGTCGTAGGTGCGGAACACCATCGCGTGCGCGGCGTACTCGTCCGGCAGGCCCACGGTCGTCTGCTTGCCGCCGGTGTAGCCGTCGTCGGCGCGGGAGAAGTGCTTGTGCGCGATGCGGTCGCTGGCGCGGCTGCCCTGGCGCCAGATCGAGAACACGGTGCCGTTGTCGATGCCCTCGCGGCTGCCGCCGGAGATGGCGATGACGTCGCGCGGGCCGCCGGAGGTGAAGGTGTCGGCCACCGCCAGCACGCGCAGCTGCGCCTCGGCGGCCTGCGCGGAGGGCGGGTGCGGGACGAACTGCAGGTCGTACGGCTGCGCCTGGACCGCGATCAGGCGGTCGCCGGCGCGCACCTCGCGGCCGCTGTCCTGCAGCAGCAGCGTGGAGACCTCGGCATTGCCGCCGGTGATCGTGCCGACGTTGACCTGCGCCAGTTCGTAGCCGAGCGATTCGCGGCGCGCTTCCGGGGCGACGTAGTCCTTCCACAGGTTGCCGGTGCCCGGCGTGACGTCGCCGCGCGCGTCCAGGTCCTCGGCCAGGCGCGGCAGGGCGAAGCGCACGGTCGGGCGCACCACCGCGTAGCGCTGGCCCGGTTGCGCGCCGGCCAGGCCCTTGACGTAGGCGAGCTGGCCATCGCTGCCGCGCAGGCGGTTGTCCTCGAAGCCGACCACGTACGGCAGCTCCTTGAAGCTGTCGACCACGCGCAGGTTCTTCAGGAACGGCTCGACCTCGGCCAGCGGGATCGCGTCGATCGGGGCTTCCTGGCGCGGCCCCGGCTGCACGCCGACGCGGTCCAGGTAGGCCAGGCTCAGCACGTCGCCGGGATAGATCAGGTGGGGATTCTGGACCTGCGGGTTGGCCTGCCAGATCTCCGGCCACAGCCACGGCTTGCCGAGGAAACGCCCGGCGATGTCCCACAGCGTGTCGCCCTTCCTGACGACATAGGTGTCCGGGTGGTCGCCGGCCATTTCCACGGCAGCGGCGTAGGTCGCTACGGTCAGCATCGCCGCGGCGACGACCGTACGAAGTCGGTTGAACATGATTTCGGTCTGCCTGATTCCCCAACAGGTCCGCGCACTATAGTCCAGGGACCGGGGCGCCGCGCAAGCATTGGCGGTAGAATTGGAAGGCCTTGCCGGATCGTGCCGGCGTCCCTACATGGGTAATGCTATGGCCCTGCTCCCCATTCTCGAATTCCCCGATCCCCGCCTGCGCACCAAGGCCGTCCCGGTCGATGCCGCCGAGGTGGGCACGCCCGCGTTCCAGACGCTGCTGGACGACATGTTCCAGACCATGTACGAGGCGCCCGGCATCGGCCTGGCGGCCAGCCAGGTCGACGTGCACAAGCGCTTCATGGTGATCGACGTCAGCGAGGAGAAGAACAGCCCGCAGGTGTTCATCAACCCGGAGATCGTCGACAAGCAGGGCGGGCAGGTCTACCAGGAAGGCTGCCTGTCGGTGCCCGGCATCTTCGCCGACGTGACCCGCGCCGATTCGATCACCGTGCGTTTCCTCGACCGCACCGGGCAAGCGCAGGAACTGACCACCGACGGCCTGCTGGCGGTGTGCATCCAGCACGAGATGGATCACCTGGACGGCAAGCTGTTCATCGACTACCTCTCGCCGCTCAAGCGCGAGATGGTGCGCAAGAAGCTGGCCAAGGCGCGCCGGCACGTGGCCTGAAAAGCCGGGATTCGTGATTGGTGATTCGCGATCGGGCAAAGCGGTTGGCCTTGGGCTGCTCGCGCCCGCATGAAGCCGCCTTTCCGAATCACCAATCACCAATCACGAATCACAGCTCCCCATGAGAATCGTATTCGCCGGCACGCCGGAATTCGCCGTGCCCTCGCTGCGCGCCGCCGCGCAGCGCCATGAAGTCGTCGCCGTCTATACCCAGCCGGATCGCCCGGCCGGCCGCGGTCGCGGGCTGACGCCCTCGCCGGTGAAGCTGGAGGCGATCGCGCGCGGGATCCCGGTGCTGCAGCCCGAGACGCTGAGGTCGCCCGAGTCGCAGGACGCCCTGCGCAGACTCGCGCCGGACCTGATGGTGGTGGTCGCCTACGGGTTGATCCTGCCGAAAGCGGTGCTGGCCATCCCGACCCACGGGTGCTGGAACGTGCACGCCTCGCTGCTGCCGCGCTGGCGCGGCGCGGCGCCGATCCAGCGCGCGATCGAGGCCGGCGATGCCGAGACCGGCGTGGGCCTGATGCTGATGGAGGCCGGGCTCGACACCGGCCCGGTGCTGCTGGAGCAGCGCACGCCGATCGGTGCCGACGAGACCGGCGGCCAGCTGCACGACCGCCTGGCCGAGCTGGGCGCGCAGGTGTTGTCCGACGGCCTGGGCCTGCTGCGCGCCGGCATCCGCCCGGTGCCGCGGCCGCAGCCGGCCGAGGGCGTCACCTATGCGCACAAGCTCGACAAGGCCGAGGCGCGGCTGGACTGGAACCAGCCGGCGGACGTGCTGGCGCGGAAGGTACGCGCGTTCAACCCGTGGCCGGTGGCCGAGGCGCAGCTCGCGGGCGAGCGCGTGCGCATCCATGCCGCGGTGGCGCTGGAGCGGACGGCTCCCGCGGCTCCCGGTACGGTGCTGGCCGCGTCCAAGCAAGGCATCGACGTGGCCTGCGGCGAAGGCGCGCTGCGCCTGCGCGTGCTGCAGCGCGAGGGCGGCAAGGCGATCACCGCCGCCGACTACCTCAACGCGCGCCGCGACGTGCCGGTCGCGGGTTGATGGCCGGTGCCGCCCTGCCCGCCGGCGTCGCGCCCAGGCTGATCGCCGCGCGCGTGCTGGCGGCCGTGATGACGCACGGCCGCTCGCTCAAGGCCGAGCTGGCGGCGTCGCTGCCGGGCCTGGCCGATGCGCGCGACCGCGCCCTGGCCGAGGCGATCTGCCTGGGCGCGCTGCGCCGCCATCCGGCGTATGCGGCCGCCCTGGCCGGGTGGCTGCAGCGCCCGCTGGGCCGCCGCGATGCCGACCTGCAGGCGCTGCTGATGGCGGGCTTCGCCCAGCTCGACGTACTGCAGCTGCCGCCGCACGCGGCGTTGTCGGCGACGGTCGAGGCCTGCCGCGCGCTGGGCCGCCCGCGCCAGGCCGGCATGGTCAACGCGGTCCTGCGCCGCGCGCTGCGCGAAGGCTTCCCGGACGTGCCGGCCGATGCGGCCTGGCCGGACTGGTTGCGGCGACAGGTGCGCGCCGACTGGGGCGAGCGCGCCGAGGCGGTGTTCGCCGCGAGCGCGCTGCCGGCCCCGATGTGGCTGCGGGTGAACCGCCGCCACGGCATGCCCTCGGACTACGTCGCGGCGCTGGCCGAGGCCGGCCTGTCCGGCCAGGGCTCGGCCTTGCTGCCGGATGCGGTGCTGCTCGACGCGCCGGTCGCGGTGGCGCAGTTGCCGGGCTTCGATGCCGGCCTGGCCTCGGTGCAGGACGGCTCCGCGCAGCAGGTCGCCGATGCGCTGGCGCCGGCGCCCGGCGCGCGCGTGCTCGACGCCTGCGCCGCGCCGGGCGGCAAGAGCGCGCACCTGCTCGAGCGCGACCCGGCGCTGCGCCTGGTCGCGCTCGACGTGGACGCGCGCCGGTTGCGGCGGGTCGGCGAGACGGTGTCGCGGACCTGCCCCGGCGCGCGGGTGGAGCTGAAGGCGGCCGATGCCGCCGACCTGCGCGCCTGGTGGGACGGCGTGCCGTTCGATGCGGTGCTGCTGGACGCGCCGTGTTCGGCCACCGGCATCGTGCGCCGCCAGCCCGACGTGCTGCTGCATCGCCGGCCCGGCGACGTGGACGCGCTGGTCGCGCTGCAGGCGCGGCTGCTGGACGCGCTGTGGACCACGCTGCGCCCGGGCGGGCAGCTGCTCTACACCACCTGTTCGATCCTGGCCCGCGAGAACCGCGAGCAGGTCGAGGCCTTCCTGGCACGCACGCCGGACGCGGCGGTGCGCCCGTTGCCCGAACGCTTCGGCCATGCCAGCGGCGCCGGCCGGCAGCGGCTGCCCGGCGAGGATGGCTGCGATGGTTTCTTCTATGCCAGTCTCGCCAGGATCGGTTGAGAATCCGCATATTTCCGGATGGACCGTCCACTATCATCTGCGCCCATGCTGAAGACACGTTCGTCCAGGGAGTTCTGGTTGCTGGCGATCACCGCGTTGCTGGTGATCGGGGCGGGATTGGGATTGCGCGATCCATGGCCGTCGGACGAGCCGCGGTTCGCGCTGGTGGCCAAGCAGATGGTGGAGAGCGGCGACTGGCTGTTCCCGCACCGCGGCCACGAGCTGTACTCGGACAAGCCGCCGATGCTGATGTGGCTGCAGGCCACGTTCTACACGCTGCTGCGCGACTGGCGGGTGGCGTTCCTGCTGCCTTCGCTGCTGGCCGCGCTCGGCACGCTGGCCTGCGTGTACGACCTCGGCCGCCGGCTGTGGACGCGCCGGGTAGGCCTGTACGCCGCCTGGGCGTTGCTGTTCACGCTGCACTTCACCTTCCAGGCCAAGAAGGCGCAGATCGACCCGTTGGTCGTGTTCTTCATCACCCTGGCCAACTATGGCCTGCTGCGGCACCTGCTGCAGGGGCCGGACTGGCGCTGGTGGTTGCTGGGCTGGTTCTCCGCCGGCCTGGGCGTGATCACCAAGGGTGTGGGCGTGATCGCACTGCTGGTGCTGCTGCCGGCGGCGGCGGCATCGGCCATGCAGTGGCGGCGCGTGCGCCTGCACGTGCGCGACCCGCGCTTCTGGCTGGGCCCGGTGGCGTTCCTGGCCGCGATCCTGGCCTGGCTGGTGCCGGTGGTCACCGCTGCGCTGGCGACCCAGGCGCCGGAGTACCGCGCCTATCTCGACGACATCCTGTTCCGCCAGACCGCCGGGCGCTACGCCAAGTCCTGGGACCATGCGCAGCCGTGGTGGTACCACTTCGGCACGATCGCGACGATGTGGGTGCCGACGGTGCTGGCGCTGCCCTGGGCGATCCCGGCCTGGCGCCGGCGGCTGCGCCGCCGCGACGCACGCTACCTGCTGCCGCTGGCGTGGTGGGCGATGGTGGTGCTGTTCTTCTCGATCCCCAGCGGCAAGCGCGACGTCTACATCCTGCCCGCCTTGCCGATGGTGTGCCTGGCGCTCGCGCCGCTGCTGCCGGGGTTGATGCGCAAGCGCGGATACCAGTGGCTGCTGTTCGCGTTCACCGCGTTGCTGTCGTGCGCCTTCATCGGTGGCGGCCTGGCGATGCTGCTGGGGCATCCGGGCTTCGAGCAGAAGCTGATGGACAGCCGCGGCGTGGGCTCGGACGTGACGCATACGCTGGGCTGGATCGCGGCCGCGGTCGGCACCTGGGGCGTGGCGGGCCTGCTGCTGTGGCGCGTGCGCCGCAGCGCGATCGGCGTGGCCTCGCTGCTGGCCGCGTTCTGGGTGGCCTACGGCCTGGCGATCTATCCGGTGCTCAACGACTCCAGTTCGGCGCGCGGGGTCATGCGTCTGGCCAGCGAACGGGTGCCGGCCGACGGCGAACTCGGGCTGGTGGCATGGAAGGAGCAGAACCTGCTGATGTCGCCGCGTCCGGTGGAGACGTTCGGTTTCCGGGTGCCGTGGGAGGAACAACTGCGTCGCGGCGTGGCCTGGCAGGCGCAGCGCCCGGACCGGCGCTGGCTGCTGGTGCAGGAAGCGGCCCTGCTGCATTGCGTGGATCGCGACCGCGCGAGCCTGGTCGGCGTGGCCAACCGGCGCGGCTGGTGGCTGGTACCGGCCGGCGCGATCCGGGGGGCTTGCGAGGCCAACGCGGAAGAGCGCGAACGCGAACGCCGCGAGCAGGGCAAGATCGACCAGGAATGATGCCCATGCAGCGCGACGTCCCGGCCGGGCAGGGCATGGATCGCCGCTTAGCTGCCGTTAGTGGAAACCCCTCGAAGATCAGCCCCCTCCGTTCCCGACCGCCGCGCCGATGATGCTGTTCGAATCCCGCCCCTCCGATGCCGCGACGCTCGCCCAGGGCGGCTCGCGCGTGGCGGTCGGGGTGGCGGAATTCGGCCTGTTCGCGCTGGGGGCGACCTCGCTGGCGATGCCGGGCGGGCTGCTGCCGTTCGGCCTGTGCCTGTTGGGCTCCTCGCTGCTGGCCTTCGGGGCGCTGCGCTGCGGCGCCCGCGCGATGGGGCAGCCGCTGCGCTGGATGACCTGGCTCGCCCTGGTGGTGATGGCGATGGCGCTGGTGTCGGTGGCGCTGTTCGAGCACGGCCTGCGCGACGTGGACAACCGTTCGCGCTTCATCGTGCTGCCATGGGCGGCGATCTGGGCCTACAGCCTGCGCCCGCGCCTGGTGTGGCTGTGGTGGGGGGCGCTGGCCGGCATCGCCGGCGCGCTGGCGCTCGCGCTGTGGCAGGTGCTGGACGGCGCGCCGCGCGCGGAAGGCTGGACCAACGCGATCGTGTTCGCGGACGTGGTGCTGGTGCTGATGATGCTGGCGGTGTTCTGCCGCCCGCATGGGCGCTGGCCGCTGCTGGTGCTGGCGCTGCTGGCCGGCTGCGTGACCATCGTGCTCAGCGGCAGCCGCGGCGTCTGGCTGGGCCTGCTGTGCCTGCTGGTCGTGGTGGCCTGGAACGCGCGCTGGCGCAATGGCCGCAGCCGCCTGCTGGTGCTGAGCGGGGCCGCGGTGCTGGCGGCCACGCTGGTGCTGACCGTGCCCGGCCTGAGCCGGCAGATGCGCCTGGTCGAACTGCAGTCCGACGTGCAGCGGATGGAGCATGGCGACGTGGATTCCTCGGCCGGCGCGCGCCTGGAGCTGTGGCACGTGGCCTACGAGGAATTCCTGGCGCATCCGCTGACCGGGATCGGGATCGGGCATTTCGACGATGCGATGAGGGCGCAGCCGGCATGCCGTGCCGATCCCGGACTGGAGTACTGCAACCTCGGCCACGCCCACAACGACCTGGCCGAGTGGAGCGCCACCCAGGGCGTGCCAGGCCTGCTGCTGCTGGTCGGCGTGTACGGCCTGCCGCTGTTGCTCCTGCTGCGGCTGCACCGGGCCCGCGGGCCGTCGCCGCGGTTCCGCGGCGCCGCCGCGGCCGGGGCCATGGTGGTGATCGGCTACGTGCTGTGCGGCATGACCCAGTCGATGTTCGCGCACCATCTCACCGCCGGGCTGTACGTCTCGCTGGTGGGCCTCCTGGCCGGCCTGGCGCTGCGCGAGGTGCACGACCGCCGGGCCGCGGCGCGGGCGCCGAACCTATAATGCGCCACGGGCCTGTTAACGCTATTGAGACAGGTCGCGCCGCGCCTTGACGCGTGCGGGGCAAGGAAGGACGAGGAAGCTTATGTCGATAAGAGACCGAGTGATGACGCGGCACCATGCGTGCCCAGGCGCGGCCCTTCGGGTTGCCGTGCCCGGCGCCCAGGCGGCCGCGCGCGGCTTGAGCAGGCGGCCAGCCTGCCGCGGCGCCATGCACGACCGCCTGGGCGCCGGGCACGGCAACGTGACCTGCCCCAATAGCGTTAACAGGCCCTAGGCCGCGGCGCGGCGCGACGGATTCCCAGCATGCACGAAGGCACCGGCATCGAGGGCGAGCGGCTTCCGCTCAGCCTGGTGGTGATGACCTACAACGAGGCCGACAACATCGCCCGTTGCCTGGACAGCGTGCCGTTCGCCGCCGAGAAGCTGGTGGTGGACTGCGGCAGCAGCGACGACACCGTGGCGATCGCGCGGGCGCATGGCGCGCGCGTGGTCGTGCAGCCGTGGCTCGGCTTCGGCCCGCAGCGCAACTTCGGCTCGGCGCAGGCCGCGCACGATTGGATCCTGGTGCTGGATGCCGACGAGTTCCTGTCCGAAGCGGGCGTGCGCGAATGCCGCCAGCGGCTGCCGGCGATCCTCGCCGGCGACGCCGCGGCGGTGTGGATGCGCCGCAGCACCTGGTACATGGGCGCGCCGATGCGCTGGTACCGGCCGATGGTCGGCGAGCGGCTGGCGCGGATCTACCATCGCGGCCGCGCGCGCTGGAGCGAGGCGCGCGTGCACGAATCGCTGCAGATGCAGGGCCGAGGCGAGGAACTGCGCGTGCCGTTCAACCACCTGCACAACCCGACCCTGGTGCACAAGGACCTGAAGGTGCTGCGCTACGCCGAGCTGAAGGCGCTGGACTGGCGCGACAAGGGCAAGCCGGTGCGGATGTGGCAGTGCCCGTTCGTGTTCGCCGCCGCCTTCTTCAAGGACTACGTCGTCCGCCTGGGCATGCTGGACGGCTGGCGCGGCTACGTGGTGGCGCAGACCGCGGCCAGCTATGCGGTCTACAAGCGCATGCGCTACTACGAGATGCGCCGCAACCCCGAGTCGGTCAAACTCGCCGCCGCGCAGTTGCGCAAGCACGATCTGGAACGTTGACGATGCAGCGCGGCGTGGATTGTTCCCAAGGTGCGAAGCCATTCGGGCGGGGGCGGGACGCAGTATCGGCACGCCCCGGACGGCTTCCCGGCGGATTGGTCGCCCGGCACCGCGCGCTTGCCCCGGTTGCCCGCCCAGGCCGCACCATGCAGCACCGGCCCGGTGCCGTCGACGACCAACGCATTTCGTGAGAAAGCCCATGCCAAGTCCCAAGCACTACCTTCTCTACGGCTCGGAGCGCTACGCGCTGGCGATCCTGCGCCCGATCCAGGCGGCGATCCGCGCGCGCGGCGACGAGGCGGCGTGGTTCTTCGACGGCCCGGGCGCGGAGGACCTCGCGCCCGACGAGACGCTGCTGACGGTGCGCCAGGTACGCGAGTGGAAGCCGTATGCGGTGATCACCTCCAGCAACGCGGTGCCGCACTTCTTCCCGGGCGTGAAGGTCGAGACCTTCCATGGCTTCGATGCCGGCAAGCCTCGCCACATCTACATCCGCGGTTTCTTCGACCTGTACTGCACCACCGGTCCGCGCGATACGGCCGCGTTCGGCGCGCTGGCGCGCGAGCTGGGGCACTTCGCGGTCAGGGAAACCGGCTTCCCCAAGATCGATCCGTTCATGAGCCGGCTCGGCGACGCGCCCGAGCCGGTGCGACAGCCGCCGGTGATCCTGTACCACTCCACGTTCTCGCCGTCGTGGAGCGCAGCGGGGATCCTGTACGACGAGGTCAAGCGGCTGTCGCGCACCGGCGAGTTCCGCTGGATCGTGACCTTCCACCCGAAGATGGACCCGGAGATGGTCGCCCGGTACAAGGCGCTGCAGAACGCGTACCTGACCTTCGCCGAGAACGACAACATCCTCGACCTGTTCCCGCAGGTGGACATGATGTGCTCGGACACGTCGTCGGCGCTCAACGAGTTCCTGCTGACCTACAAGCCGGTGGTGACGTTCAAGAACCGCCGGCCGGGACCGCAGTTGATCGACATCGACGATCCGGCGCAGTTCGAGCCGGCGATCCGGCGCGCGCTGGGGAGGCCGCCGGAACTGATGGCGGCGATCCGCGAGTTCGCCGACCAGTTGCATCCGTACCGCGACGGGCGTTCGAGCGAGCGCGTGCTGGAGGCGATCGACGAGTTCGTCGCGGCGGGCGGCCGCAATCCGAAGCCGAAGCCGGCCAATCTCTGGCGCAAGCTCAAGATCCGCAAGCGGATCGGGTATTGGGGGCGGGCGGGGTACTAGCGGGGCGTTTTCGCTGCCGTTGTGTGGTTTGGGCGTGGGAATGGGAGTCTGTGATTCCTTTGCGCAGTCCCTGCCGCCGTTGTCCCCGCGAAGGAAGGGGGGCCCTTCTCCCGCCGGGACATCAGCCCCCTTTTGGGGGGGAAGGTGCCCCGAAGGGGCGGATGAGGGTATGGGCGAAGCCTCACGATCCTTACTACCGTCGTTCCCGCGAAGGTGGGGACCTAGCGTCTTTGCCTTTCACGCTATCGGTCTGTTCTCCGCCATCTATCTACCGTCATCCCCGCGAAGGCGGGAATCCAGGGACGTTGCTTTGGACGCCTTTTTCTGGCGAGCCCATACACGTCGCCCTTTGGGTTTTTCCCGCCGTCTCCGCCGCTACGGAGGGGCCCGCGCCGCAGTGACATTCGTGGGCCGTGGAGGCTGGCGCGCCGCCGCGCGAGGAGGCGTTACCCAATTCAAAGCAAAATCACGAGCAACAGCAACAGCAACAGCAACAGCAACAGCCGCTGTCACCATTCCAGCCGGCGGCGTGCGAGGCTGGTGCCCAGGCGTGCGTACAGTGCCTGCGCTGCCGCCAGGGGGATGAAGCGCAGGCGCAGCGGTGGCACGTTGCCGGTGGCGCCGGCGGTGTCCAGCCATAGCGTGGCGGTGCCGGTCAGGCGGTCGAGCGGGGAGCGCACCAGCCGCAGGGCCTGCAGCTTGCCGACCTCGGCGAAGCGCCACCAGCGGGTCCACCAGCCGCCACGTACCGCGACATAGCGCTCGTCCAGCGCATAACCCATGCGCCGGACCTGGTGCCAGGCGCGGAACATCGACCACGGCCACCACGCCAGCACCAGCAGCGACCACGCGCCGAAGCGCAGGAACAGCACGGCGGCCAGCGGCAGCAGCCATAGCGAGGGCAGGCTCAGCCGCCACCAGCAGCGCGTCGCCACGGGGTGCCAGGACGGCGGTGGCCAGTGCGCGCCCGGCAACAGGCGGTGCACGAGCGCGTTGCAGGCCTGCGGCGTGGCGATCGGAGCGAGTTCCTTTAGCGCGCGGCCCTCTTCGCCCTGGCTTTCCGATACGGCCGTGTCCACGCGCAGCTGGCGTCGCCCGAACAGGCGGTGCAGCACGCCTTCCTGCAACGTCCAGGCCTGGATGCGGCGGCGGGCGACGCTGGTGCGCAGCCGCGTCAGCAGGCCGCGCTCCACGGTGAGGCGCCGCTCCGATTCGCTCAGCCGGAAGCCGTGGTACTGCAGCAACGCCAGCATCACCGACAGCAGCCGCATCAGCGCGAGCACGACGACCAGCGCGAACGCGGCGAAGAGCGCGGTGGCCTCCACGCCGGGATGCAGTTGTTCGACGTAGCGGTAGGCCTGTTCGCCATGGTGCTCGACGAAGTCCGAGATCTGCCGTTCCGGGAACATCTGGTAAAGCACGCCGAACGCCGCGGCCACCACCACCATGCCGCGGTTGGAGATCAGGCCCAGCCGCACGATCTCGCCGGGGGACAGCGCCAGCAGTTCCTCGCCCGGCGCCTGCCCTCCTTCCGTGGGCACGGCCTGGCCGCGATGGCGGACCAGTTGCTCCAGCGCGAGCGCCTGGTCCAGGCGCAGCACCCGCATTTCCGCCTCGGGCTTGTCGCCGCCCGCCGATTCCAGCCGCACCTCGGCCACGCCGAACAGGCGGTGCAGCGCGGACTGGTGCACTCCCACGTTGTGGATGCGCGCGAACGGGATGTCGCGCCGGCTGCGGTGCAGCCAGCCGCTGCGGATCGCGATGCCGTCGGTGTCGATGCGGTAGCGATAGGTCAGGTAGCGCAGCACCGATACCGCGACCAGCCCGAGGATCGCGGCCAGGGTGACGAGCAGGGAGATCCATTCGTAGCGTTCGCCGCGGCCGCCGAACACCACCAGCGCGACGATCGGCACGAGGAATTGCTTCAGCTGCTGCAGCAGCACGAACAGCCACGACAGCGGGTGCAGCCGCTGTTCGGGGGCGGCGTCGGGGGAAAGGGCGCTCACAGCGCGTCGTCGTCCTGGTCGAGCTGGCGCGCCAGGCGGTCGCGCAGGCGTTCGGCGTCGTGCTGGTCGAGCCCGGCGATGGCGACGGTATTGAGCCGCGTGCCGGCGGTGTGCACCACCAGCGTGGTCAGCCCGGCGATCCGTTCGAGCGGCCCACGGCGCAGGTCGAGGTGCTGCACGCGCGTGATCGGCACGCGCGTCTCGGTCTGCCACCAGCGTCCGCGCCGCAGCGCCAGCCCGTCCGCATCCAGGCGCCAGCGCGTCAGTCGCTGGCGCTTGCCGGACAGCCAACCGCCCATGCCCGCGCCGGCCAGCGCGAGCACGGGGATCAGCCACCACAGGCGCGGCGCGAGCGAAAGCAGGAGCGCGGTCGAGGCGATGGCCGCGAACGCGCCGGCCGAGAGCGCGCCGGCGGCGGCGGCGAGGCGCACGCTCTGCGTCGGCAGCGCATGCCAGCCCGCATCGCCATCGGGCAGCGGCGGAGGAACGGGAAGGGCCGGATCGGACGTCGGATGCACGTGGCGCCGCAGGTTCGCGAAGGTGCGCACAGCATAACGTCGGCGCGCGAAGGCACGCGTGCCCGACGCGGCGGCGGACCGGCTACTGCGAGGCGAGGATCAGCGCGTCGACGTCGAGCGCATGGCCGGCGCGGGCGGCCTTGGTGCGCAGGTACTGCTCGTTTTCCTGGGTGATCTCGCCGGTGACGGGGACGCGCTCGGTGACCTCGATGCCGGCGGCGCGCAGGCGCTCCACCTTCGAGGGATTGTTGGTCAGCAGGCGGATGCGCGCGATGCCCAGGCCGCGCAGCATGGCCACCGCGCTGCCGTAGCGGCGTTCGTCGGGGCCGAAACCCAGCTGGGCATCGGCATCGATGGTGTCGAGCCCGGCGTGCTGGTAGCCGTAGGCGCGCATCTTCGCGGCGATGCCGGTGCCGCGCCCCTCCTGGTCCAGGTACAGCAGCACGCCGCCGCCGAGTTCCTTGAGCTTGGCCAGGCCGTTCCGCAACTGGTCGCCGCAATCGCACTTGAGCGAGCCGAACAGGTCGCCGGTCAGGCACGAGGAGTGCACGCGCACCGGCACCGGTTGCGACAGGTCGGGCTGCCCGACCACGATCGCCACCTGGTCGCGCTGGGCCACGCCGCCGCGGAACACCACGAACTCGCTCGTGCCGATGTCGCGCAGCGGCACCGGCGTGCGGATGACCAGTTCGTACGTGCTGGCGGCCGCCTTGGCGCAGCCTTCGTCGAGGTCGGCGAGGGCGAGCTGCTGGCAGCCGGCGAAGGCGCCATCGTCGGCGGCGATCTCCACCGCCAGCATCGCCGGCAGCAGCAGGCCCAGGCGCGCGGCCTCGGCGGCGCCGGCGTCGAGCGCGTCCCCCGGATGCCATTGCGGCGGCACCTGGGCGTCGCGCAGGTAGGCCAGCGACGCGAGCCGGTCGTAGGAGACGCCCGCCAGGCCGATGCGGGCGCCCTGCGGCGCGGCCAGGCCGAGGACGCCGGCACGGGTCGGGGTCAGGTACAGGTAGTGGCGTTGCCCGGCGGCCTGCGCGAAGGCCTGATAGCTGCGCTCGGTGCTGCTGTCCAGCGCCAGCACCGCGCGCGCCTGGCCGGCGTGGGTGACGATCACCGGGCGGCCGGCGCGCAGTTCCGAGGCGGCGCGTTCGGCGCGGATCGCCGCCGGGTCGCCGAAGGCGGCGGGATGGGACGAAGGGGAGGGGGAAGTCGTCATCGGGATTCCTGATGAGGGCGCCGGAGGCCGGTCTCAATCGTGATCGGTATCAGCCTGCCGTGACACTGCGTCGCGCGCATGACCGCAATCGCCGGGCCGCCGGTCAGTGCGGGTGCCGTTCGGTGGCATAAGGGTTGGGCTCGCCGCTGCCCGGCGGGCGCAGCGTGTAGCGCTTGTAGGTCCACTGGTACTGGGCCGGGTCGCGCCGGGCGATGTGCTCGATCCCGGCATTGAGCGCGGTCGCGGCCACGACCGGGTCCGGGTCTGCCAGCAGCGGCGAGGCCGGCTCCACGTGCAGGGCGAACTCCAGTTCCGGGCTGGTGCGTTGGCACCACGCGTAGAGAACGGCGGCCCCGGTGCGCTCGGCCAGCCGGTTGACCAGGGTCATCGTCAGCGCGGGCACGCCGAAGAACGGCGCGAACACCCCGTCGCCCACCTTGGGTTGCTGGTCCGGCAGGATGCCGACCGCGCCGCCGGCCTTGAGCACCTTGAACAGCTGCCGCACCGCCGGCCCTTCCGCCCGCACCTGGGTGACGTTGTCGGCGCCGCGCACGATCTGCAGGAAGCCGTCCCAGGCCGGCGATTCGGGCGGGCGGTACACGATCGCGATCGGTCCGCGCTCGGCCAGCCACTGGTTCAGCAGTTCCCAGTTGCCGAAGTGCGGGGCGGCGACGATCACGCCCTTGCCGGCCGCCAGCGCGGCGTCGTACAGGTCCTGGTTGTGGCGGCTCAGCCGCGCCAGGTTGTCCTTGGCCGGCCAGGTCCAGGTCCGCAGCATTTCCAGCGCCTGGCGGGCGGTCGAATAGAGGATGTCGCGGTGCAGGGCCTCGCGCTGGCCGGGGGGCAGCTCGGGGTAGGCCAGTTCGAGATTGCGGCGCACGACGCGGCTCTCGCGCGTATTCAGCGTGAGCCAGGTCCAGGCCAGCAGGTCGGACAGGCGCTTGAGCCACGACCAGGGCAGGTGGGCCAGCAACGAGACGCCCCGGTACAGCCACCGGGCACTGAATTCGGCTTTCATCCGTGAATTCTAAACAGGGCCCCGGCGCGGGCGTGACAGTCGCCGCTCGCATCGGCATGCTGCCGGCCCGGAATGCACAGGAGCCAGGCCGTGCTTGCCCTCATCCAACGCGTGTCGCAGGCCTCGGTGGAGGTGGACGGGCACATCGTCGGCCAGATCGGGCCGGGGCTGCTGGCCCTGGTCGGCGTCGAGCCCGGCGACGATCCGGCCCGCATCCGCAGGCTGGCCGAGCGGCTGCTGGGCTACCGGGTGTTCGCCGACGACGCGGGCAGGATGAACCGCTCGCTGGCCGATACCGGGGGCGGCTTGCTGCTGGTCAGCCAGTTCACCCTGGCCGCGGATACCTCCTCCGGCATGCGCCCGGGCTTCAGCACCGCCGCCCCGCCGGCCGAGGCTGAACGCGCGTTCAATGAATTGGTGGCGATCTGCCGCGAAAAACACGCCGGCAGGGTGGAAACCGGACGCTTCGGTGCCCATATGGTCGTCAGCCTGGTCAACGATGGCCCGGTGACCTTCCTGCTGCGGCCCTGAAACGCCGCAAGGGGGACGGCCCAGTCGCCCTGCATTCCGGCGCACGGCGGCGGGGACGGTTTGTTGATGAACTATTCTCCGCCTGGCGCGGTATAATGCTAGGTTCTCCTTATTTCTTCCCAGCCGGTGGCGCGATCACTCATGGCGAACGAACGTCCTGCCCAGCAATCCGATATCAAGCAACTGATCAGCAAGGGCCTGGAACAGGGCTACCTGACCTACGCCGAAGTCAACGATCACCTGCCCGACGACCTGGTCGACCCGGAGCAGATCGAGGACATCATCGGCATGATCAACGGCATGGGCATCGATGTCCATGAAGTTGCGCCCGATGCCGAAACCCTGCTGTTGAACGACGGCAACACCGGCGGCCGCGAGGTCGACGACACCGCGGCCGAAGAAGCCGCGGCCGCGCTGAGCGCGCTCGACACCGAGGGTGGCCGCACCACCGACCCGGTGCGCATGTACATGCGCGAGATGGGCACGGTCGAGCTGCTGACCCGCGAGGGCGAGATCGCCATCGCCAAGCGCATCGAGGAGGGCCTGAGCCAGGTCCAGGCCGCGCTCGGCACCTTCCCGCTGTCGATCGAGATGCTCCTGAGCGACTACGAGGAGCACAAGGAAGGCCGCAAGCGCCTGGCCGAGGTCATCGTCGGCTTCAACGACCTGATCGAGGAGGCCGATGCCGCCGCGGCGGCCGCCGCCGAACTGGCCGAGGACACCTCGGCCGACGCCGACAGCGATGACGACGAGGACGAGGACGACGTCGGCGGCGGCGACGAGGATGCCGCGCCGACCGGTCCGGACCCGGCCGAGGTCGCCGTCCGCATGGAGGCGCTGGGCACCGAGTACGCCAAGTTCAAGAAGGCCTATGCCAAGCACGGCCCGGAGCACAAGTCCGTGGCCAAGGCGCGCGAGGACGTGGCCGCGATCTTCGTCACCCTCAAGCTGCCGCTCAACCTGACCGACACCCTGGTCAACCAGCTGCGCGGCCAGGTCAACGCGATCAAGGACCACGAGCGCAAGGTGCTGCACCTGGCGACCAACGTCGCCAAGATGCCGCGCAAGGACTTCATCCGTTCCTGGGAAGGCAACCAGACCAACCTGGAGTGGGTGGACGACGCGCTCAAGCGCAAGCAGAAGTGGTCCTCGGCGCTGCGCGAGGTCAAGGACCAGATCATCGCCGAGCAGCAGGCCTCGATCGAGCTGGAGAAGGCCAACTACCTGACCCTGGCCGAGATCAAGGAGATCAGCCGCGCGATGGCCTACGGCGAGGCCAAGGCGCGCAAGGCCAAGAAGGAAATGGTCGAGGCCAACCTGCGCCTGGTGATCTCCATCGCCAAGAAGTACACCAACCGCGGCCTGCAGTTCCTCGACCTGATCCAGGAAGGCAACATCGGCCTGATGAAGGCCGTGGACAAGTTCGAGTACCGCCGCGGCTACAAGTTCTCGACCTATGCCACCTGGTGGATCCGCCAGGCGATCACCCGCTCGATCGCCGACCAGGCACGCACCATCCGCATCCCGGTGCACATGATCGAGACGATCAACAAGCTCAACCGCATTTCCCGCCAGATGCTCCAGCAGTTCGGCCGCGAGGCCACCCCGGAGGAGCTGGCCAAGGAAATGGACATGCCCGAGGACAAGATCCGCAAGGTGATGAAGATCGCCAAGGAGCCGATCTCGATGGAGACCCCGATCGGCGACGACGAGGACTCGCACCTGGGCGACTTCATCGAGGACACCAACGTGGAGTCCCCGATCGACACGACCACCAACATCAACCTGCAGGAAACCGTGCGCGAAGTGCTGGCCGGCCTGACCCCGCGGGAAGCCAAGGTGCTGCGCATGCGCTTCGGCATCGACATGAACACCGACCACACCCTGGAAGAGGTCGGCAAGCAGTTCGACGTCACCCGCGAGCGCATCCGCCAGATAGAGGCCAAGGCGCTGCGCAAGCTGCGTCACCCGAGCCGCTCGGAGCAGCTGCGCAGTTTCCTCGACATCGATTGATTCCGCTTTTCGCTTTCTGATCGACATTGCGGCCGCGTATGCGGCCGCAGTGCTGTCAGGGGCCGGCTGCTTCCTTTAGCAATTCCTGCTTGCGGCGTAAGCCTCGTGCGCTCTGCGCTACGTAGTTCTGATGCCTGTTGTTGGTGTCGGCGTTCTTGCAGGCGAGCGAGCAGAAGCGTCGCTGGCGTCCGCTGAGTGGGACGTCACAGATAACGCAAAGCCTATCGGATTTCATTCGAGGATCATAAGCGTCCCCGGTAAAAGGGATGCCCCTATCACAACAAATTGGTAGGATGTCGTTTCGGGCCTATAGCTCAATGGTTAGAGCAGAGGACTCATCGAAAGGTGACCCCGGCATCGAAAGGGCCGGTGGAAAAACGGGATGAATTCAGGGGAACCGCAGCGGTCTGGCCGGCGGCAATCCTGAGCCAAGCCGGCGGTACACCGTCGGAAGGTGCAGAGACTACCTGAGGGCTACAGTGCCCTTGATGACAGGCTAGAGCGTCCCGCACCCCACCAGCGCAAGCTGCGGGTGAAGAGATAGTCCGCGCCGGGGGAAACTCCGGAACAAGCGAATCCTTTGGTTCCAGGTTCGAGTCCTGGTGGGCCCACCACTGCTTCGCAGGCGCTGCCTCGTCTTGTTCTTGTAAGCATAAGTTGTCCGTCAGGCCGCGACAGGGGGGGCGGTGCGGCGACCGCGGGACAAGGGTGGCATCGACCCCGACAAGCGCAATCACTCGCACTCTTCAATATTTTCGCCACCTCACGCCTAGACAGCCTATGCAAACGCTAAGGCGAGCAATGGCGGCATGCAAGCCAAACGGCCCCTGCTGGACTGAAGTTCTTGTGTCGAAGTCGATAGCGCACGCATCCCGCGAGTATGGCCGCTTCCGACCCAAAGCTGCCCTTCCTTGGCGGGAGGGTAAGTCAACCTGGAACCGTTCCTTCGCCAACTCAGGGCACAGCATTGCGGGAAATCCCTCATTGTGGGGTGCTCCGATGGGGCTAGCATAAGACGGCAACCGTCAACCAGAGGACGCCCCCCATGACTGACCACGACAAGAACGACAAGCGACCGAAGCCGGATCCGGCGGAGAACAACGCCTTTTTCCCCTCCCCTTATTCGCTTAGTCAATTCACCAGGCCCAAGTCCGATCTCTCGGGTGCGGCTTATCCGAAGCCCTACACTGGGGGGCGTTGGAAGATTCTGGTGATCGGAGCAGATGAGCGCTACCTGATGACCGACAACGGTGCCTTTTTCTCGACTGGCAACCATCCGGTAGAGACTCTGCTGCCGATGTACCACTTGGACAAGGCGGGGTTCACGTTTGACATCGCGACCGTGTCCGGCAACCCGGTCAAGTTCGAGTTCTGGGCAATGCCATCGGAAGATGAAGAGGTCAAGGGGCTATTTACCAAATACCACCAGCAGTTCAAACAGCCCAAGAAGCTTTCCGATGTCGTCGAACAGGGCCTTGGCGACGATTCCGACTATATCGCCGTGTTTATTCCTGGGGGCCATGGTGCATTGATCGGATTGCCGGCAAGCCCGGACGTGAGGAAGGTGCTGGAGTGGGCGCATGCAGCCGGCAAGTTCACTATCTCGTTGTGTCATGGTCCGGCTGCATTGATCGCTGCAGTGGACGAAAGTGGAAAGAATATCTTTAGCGGCTACGAGATCTGCGCGTTCCCCGATGCGCTGGATGCGAAGACTCCGGACATCGGCTACATGCCCGGCCATCTCACCTGGAAGTTCGGCGAGACGTTGGAGGGCATGGGCCTGAAGATCCTCAATAGCGACATTTCGGGACAGGTGCATCGCGATCGCGATCTGCTGACCGGCGACAGCCCGTTGGCGGGCAATGCGCTGGGCAAGCTTGCAGCCCAAACCCTGCTGGATGCCGTGGCCAAGGCTTGATCACCGTATGGACGCCTTGTCCTCGGCCCTCGCAATCGAACGTTGCCGTCGGATGTCGGACATCCACGAACGAGTACGCACGGCTGGTCACCAGCGGGGATACGACCGCTTTGTCTTGTATTCGGCCTCGGGGTTGGACGAAGGGGCCGTGGAACAGATCTATTGGGTCGATGGGGACTGGCTGGGCACCGGCGAGGCGGTAGATATGGAGACATACATCCGCCACTGCCCGGTCACGAGGCATGTAGCGGCGGCCACTGAGCCGTTTTTCTGGACCAAGGTGTGGCGATCGAACGGTGAGCGATATCGCATAACCGCTAGCCCACGCGGCGAGGGCATCCATGGCATTCAGGTGCCGGTATTCGGCCCGGCAGGACTGGAAGGTGCCATGAGCGCTGGTGGCGAGCGCATCGATGCCTCGCCGGGGGCTCGCTTCGGAATGGAGTTGGTGGCGCTAGCCGCCTTCCGCACTACGCGCAAACTCCTGGCTCCGGGTGAGGTTGCGGAAAGGAAAGTAACGCTGTCGAAGCGCGAAAAGGAAGTGCTGTCGCTGATCGCGGGCGGCAGGCGGCAGAGCGATGTAGCAGCGACGCTCGCATTATCCGAGCGCACGGTTGAGAACCACCTGCGGCGCATTCGTGCGCGACTTGGTGTGGCCACCACAGCGCAAGCGGTCACGGTGGCGATCCGCAACGGCATTATCGGCCAGTGAACCGAGGGGGAACATCAGTGCGAAACTCGCATCACGATTTTCCCCACATAACCACCGGCTTCCATCATGCGGTGAGCCTCCGCCGCCTGATTCAACTCGAACACGCGTGCGATTTGCGGGCGCGCCACTCCTTGCGCAAGCAGCGGCCACACCTGGTCGACAAGATCATGGGCAATGACGCCTTTCTCCTCGACACTGCGCGGGCGCATCGCAGAGCCAGGGAAATAACAGTTCCAGGTTCACTTCCTTCCACTGGCCGCGCCGGAGGCGCGTGTCCGCGGATCAGGATTCCTGGGCGGGAGGCGAGGCCAGGAGCGCCCGGATCCGCTCGGCGTCGGCGGGCGTGGCGGGGTTGAAGACCATCATCGCCAGGTCCGGTCGGCCATCGACGGCGAAGACTGAGAATTCCAGTTCGAGCCGGCCCGCCTGCGGATGGTGGAGGCGCTTGCGGCCCTCGCTGTAGTCGGCGACGTCGTGGTCGCGCCACAGCGCCTCGAACTCGGGACTGGTCCGCGAGAGTTCCTCGACCAGATCGTCGATCTCGGCGCCGGCGCCGGCGCGCGCGGCATCGGCGCGGAAGGTGCCGACCACGAAGCGGGCGACGCTCCTCCAGTCCTCCTGCGCGGCGCGCACGCGCGCATCCGAGAACATCAGGCGCAGGATGTTGCGGCGTTCCGGCGGAAGCTTGCCGTAGTCGGTCAGCAGCGTCGCGGCCGCGCGGTTCCAGGCCACCACGTCCCAGGTCGCGGTCTTGAGGATGGCGGGGCTGGCGGGCATGGCGTCGAGCACGTTCTGCAGCCGCGACGCGACGCCGTCGAAGCCCTTGTAGCGCGGTTCCGGCGGGCGCCCGAGCGCGAGCATGAACATGTGCTCGCGTTCGGTCTCGGTGAGCATCAGCGCGGCCGCCAGGCGATTGAGGACCTCGGGCGAAGGCGCGCCGCCGCGGCCCTGTTCGAGCCAGGTGTACCAGGTCGGGCTGATGTTCGCGCGCTGCGCGACCTCCTCGCGCCGCAGCCCGGGCGTGCGCCGGCGGCCGCCGTTGAAGCCGAACGTGGCCGGATCGAGCCGGGTGCGGCGTTCGCGCAGGAAATGGCCGAGCGAGTGGCCGGAATCGGTGCTCATGCGCAACCTGTTAGTCGATATACCATGATAAAGACACTGCTTTTATGGGATCCAGCGTAGGCCGATAGTGCCCGTCCGTACAACACCGGGAGCATCTGCATGCGCGTATTTCTCACTGGGGCCACGGGTTTCATCGGGTCCCGCATCGTGCCCGAGCTGACGGCGGCCGGGCACGAGGTCGTCGGCCTGACGCGGTCGGAGGAAGGGGCCCGTCTGCTGGCCGCGGCCGGCGCGAAGGCGTACCGCGGCACGCTGGAGGATCCAGGCAGCCTCCGTGCCGGCGCCGACGCGGCGGATGCCGTGATCCATACGGCCTTCGACCACGACTTTTCCAACTTCGTCGCGAACTGCGAGAAGGACCGGCGCGTGATCGAGGCGCTCGGCTCCGCGCTCAAGGGTTCGAACCGACCGCTGCTCATCACCTCGGGCACCGGCATGGGCGGTGCCGGTGCCGGGCGGCTCGCCAGCGAGGACGTCTTCGACACGGAACATCCCAATCCGCGCGTGGCGTCCGAACTGGCCGGTGCCGCCTTGCTGGAAGCGGGCGTCAACGTATCCGTCGTGCGGCTGCCGCAGGTCCACGACACGGTGAAGCAGGGCCTGGTCACGCCTTACGTGGCGCTCGCGCGCGAAAAGGGCGTCGTCGCCTACCTGGGCGAAGGCACGAACCGGTGGCCGGCGGCGCACGTGCTCGACGTGGCGAGGTTGTATCGCCTGGCGCTGGAGAAAGGGGAGCCCGGCGCGCGCTACCATGCGGTCGCCGAGGAAGGCGTGCCGGTGCGCGAGATCGCGCAGGTGCTCGGCGAAGGCCTCGGGGTCCCGGTGGTCTCCCTCGCACCGGAAAAGGCGGCCGAGCACTTCGGCTGGCTGGCGATGTTCGTCGGCCTCGACCTGCGGGCTTCCAGCGCGCTGACGCGCGAACGGCTCGGCTGGCGGCCCGAAGGACCGGGGCTGATCGACGACCTGAAACGAATGGATTACGCCGCCGCGGCCGTGCATGAGTGAAGAAGCCGAGCCGCCGATGAAGCGGAGCGCTGATACGCGGATACTTCGCGCTTGCAGGAAGCACTGGAGCCTTGGGAAACCAAGGCTCTTTTGTTTTGGGGATCGGAGTCGATGCCTTCCGTCGCGGCGAGCGGGCAAAGAACGATCGGGTCGCAGATCGCCAAGGCATCGCGGAACAAGCCTGCCACCCGAGAGCGGCGGCGCCGATGCCGAACGAAAATCCATGGGGCGCTCTGCGCAAGCGAACATCGCGAAGCGGATGCGCCTCCGTCGCACCGGTGCGGGGAGAACGGCCGACATATCCGCAGATCTCGCGCGGCAACGATGCATTAGTGACGATATGGATACTTGAAAAGTAAAAAACGGGATCGTTCCCATCGATGCGGACATCGTCGAGCCGCGAATATCGAAGATCACGGCGTATATGGGTTTATGTATATGTGCCCGACATTTGCGCATTTGTGGGGCGAATTCAACTTTGATTCGCAACACAATTGCTGAATTCCTTGACGAAGACGTCGAGGGGCGTCTTGAATCCTAGTGTCTTGCGTGGTCGCGTGTTGAGCCGTTGCTCGACCCAGCGCAATTG
>BNBA01000031.1 GCA_014654535.1 Xanthomonas boreopolis | reverse complement strand
GCACTGGGGCGTCAAGCGCTATCTGTGCATGGAGGAATTGAACAAGCGCCAAGGCCTCGCGACCGTCGCAGCGTGAGGGGGCGGGGCCACCGCCAAGCCAAAGTGCGAAAAAATCGTTGCGCTACCCTTCCAGTACTTCGGCAGCCTCAACGGCTGGACCAACCTGGGCGATACCGCGTTGGCGGTATGGACCAGGCCCGGGACGGCGTACCTGCTGGAATTGGCGGGCCGCTGCAACGACCTGGACTTCGCGCCGGCGATCTCGATCACCAACATGATGGGGCGCGTATCGGCGCGCTTCGACGACGTGATCGTGTTGGGCGGGCCGCGCGGGATCCGCATTCCCTGCCGGATCCAGGCCATCCGCCCGTTGGACGTGAAGGCGCTGAAGACGTCCGAAAAGGAACTGCGCGAAGCCAAGGTCGAGGAACGCGCCCGGCCGCAGGACGGCGACGGCCGCTGAGGCCGCCGCCGGCGTGGGTCATTCCGCGCCGGGGGCCACGTAGCCTGCCGGCTTCTCGGCGTCGCGCGCGAACAGGAATTTCTGCAGCTGTTCTTCGAGGAAGGCGCGATGCTTGGGATCGCGCGGGGACAGCCGGTTCTCGTTGATCAGCATGGTCTGGTGGGCAAGCCATGCGGCCCAGCCGGCCTTGCCGATCTGCTCGAACACGCGCTTGCCCAGTTCGCCGGGATACGGGACGAAGTCCAGGCCTTCGGTTTCGCGTTGTTCGTAGTGGCAGAAGACGGTACGGGGCATCGGAGGTCCTCGCGGGCGGCCTAGAGGCCGTCGAGCAGTTTGCGGATCGGGGCGGGCAGGCCGAGCGCGACGAGGTCGGCGCGCGCCACCCAGCGCTGGTCGCCATTGTCGCGCACCCCGCCGCGCAGGGCGACCTTGCGCAGGCGCAGCGGTTGCAGGTGCAGGCGGTAGTGGCTGAAGGTGTGGACGATCGTGGGCAGCGCCTCGGCGGCGTCGTAGTCGCCCTCGATCTCGCGGGCGAACCAGTCGCGCAGTTCGGCGTCGGTATCGGCCTGCGGCAGCGTCCACAACGAAGCCCATATGCCGGTCGGCGGGCGGCGCTGCAGCAGCAGCTCGCCGGCGGCGTTTTCCAGCAGCAGGGCGGTCGCTTCGCGTTCCGGCAATGGCTTGCCCGGCTTGGGCGTGGGCAGCGCGTCCACCAGGCCTTCGCGGCGCGCGCTGCAGTCGTCCTGCAGCGGGCACACCACGCACGCCGGTTTGGCGCGAGTGCACAGGATGGCGCCGAAATCCATCTGGGCCTGGGTGTAGTCGGCCATGCGGCCTTCCGGCACCTCGACGACATGGTCGCCAGCGAACGACCACAGCGTTTTCTCCACCGCGGGCAGGCCCGGCCAGCCGGCGATGCCGTGGTAGCGGGCCAGCACGCGCTTGACGTTGCCGTCGAGGATCGGGAAACGGTCGTTCCAGGCCTGCGCGAGGATCGCGCCGGCGGTGCTGCGGCCGATGCCGGGCAGGGCGTGCAAGGCGTCGAAGTCGCGCGGCAGGTCGCCGCCGTGGTGCGCCACGCAGGCCTTGGCCGCCGCATGCAGGTTGCGGGCGCGGGCGTAGTAGCCCAGGCCGGCCCAGTGCGCCATCACCTCGTCGGTGGAGGCGGCGGCGAGGTCGGGCAGGGTCGGGAAGCGCTCGACGAAACGCAGGAAGTACGGGATCACCGTGGCGACCTGGGTCTGCTGCAGCATGATTTCCGACAGCCAGACCCGGTATGGCGTGCGCGGATGCTGCCAGGGCAGGTCGTGGCGGCCGTGCTGGTCGAACCAGGCGAGCAGGCGGGGGGCGTAGGGGATGGGCTGGCTCATGCTGTCGGTGGCTGGAGTTCCTTTTCCTTGCGGGAGAAGGTGCCTTGCGGGGAGATGAGGGTACGGGCGGAACCGCGCCGCAGGAATACGGCCGATGGATGATGGACGCGTCGCCGCGCGTCAGCCAAGGCGAACCATCGCGTCGCGGTGGCGCTGCCTTGGCTGCGGAGGTTTCGCCCGTAGCCTCAACCCAACCCCGCTCCTCACTCTGGTCTGCGCTTGCGGCGCGGGCGTTCCAGAGCACGCGCGCCAATGGCGCGCAAACCGTGCTCTGTCACCCCGGCGGGATAGGGGACTTGGATGCTTAGGTGCCCAGGGCTTCAGGGAGCAGGGCATCCACGAAGGCTTCCGGATCGAACACGCGCAGGTCCTCGGGGCGCTCGCCGATGCCGGCGAAACGGATCGGGATCCCGAACTCGCGGGCGAGCGCGAACACCACGCCGCCCTTGGCGGTGCCGTCGAGCTTGGTCACGACCAGGCCGGTGACGTTGACCGCGGCATGGAACTGGCGCAGCTGCGAGAGCGCGTTCTGGCCGGTGGTGCCGTCGATCACCATCAGCACCTCGTGCGGCGCTGCCGGATCCAGCTTGCCGAGCACGCGGCGGATCTTGCCCAGCTCGTTCATGAGGCCGGTCTGGGTGTGCAGGCGGCCGGCGGTGTCGGCGATCAGCACCTGGGTGCCGCGCGCCTTGGCGGCCTGCAGTGCGTCGTAGGCCACCGACGCGGCATCAGCGTTCTGGCCTTGCGCCACCACGGCCACGCCGTTGCGCTGGCCCCAGGCCTGCAGTTGGGCGACCGCGGCGGCGCGGAAGGTGTCGCCCGCTGCCAGCATCAGGCTGTGGCCTTCGTCCTTGAAGCGCTTGGCGAGCTTGCCGATGGTGGTGGTCTTGCCGACGCCGTTGACGCCGACGGTCAGCACCACGAAGGGCTTGGCGTCGCGGTCGATGACCAAGGGCCTGGCGACCGGTTGCAGCAGCGCGACCAGGTCCGCGCGCAGCGCCGCCAGCAAGGCGTTGGCGTCGGCGAATTCGCGCGCCTTCATGCGCTTGCGCAGGTCCTCGACCAACGCGGTGGTGGCGGGCACGCCGACGTCGGCGGTGATCAGCGCGGTCTCGATCTCGTCCAGGAGATCGTCGTCCAGGCGCGGGTTGCGCGAGAACAGGCCGCCGAAGCTGCGGGCGAAGGCGCTGTTGCGCAGGCGCTCGCGCCAGCCCGGCTTGCCGGCCGGGGCGGCGGGCGCGGCGTTGGCCGGCACCAGGGCGTCGTCGGCCTGCACCGGGGGCGCAGGCGTGGCCACCGGGTCGGGAATCGCGGCGATCGGGACCGGTACGGGCTGCGCGACGGGGGCCACAGGCTGCGGGGCGTCCTGCGGGGTTTCCAGCGGCAGTGCGGCGATCGGCGGGGCCTCGCCGGCGACCGCCGGGGGGGCGTCGGCACGGGCTTCGACCGGGGGCGTCGCCGGCGGCTCGGCGGCAGGCGGTTCAGGGGCGGGGGGCTCGGACGCGGACGGAGCCTGCGGGAACGCGGCAGCCAGGTCTTCGTTGCTGTAGTGCGCGGTCCGCGGTTGGTCGCCAGCGGCGTCCTGGGGCTTCTTGCGGCGGAAAAAGCTGAGCATCGGACAGGGGGACTTGAACAGGCCGACATGCTACCACCGGGGCCGGCACCGGCCGTGATCCGGCTCCGGCACGGCGTCCGGGGGCGGGCCCGCCCCCGGAGCCGGCAACTGCGAAGAAACCGGCGGATTCGGCGGTTTTGCGCATCCGGGCCGCGCGGCGCCCGGCTACAGCTGCCCCTTCAGGGTGCGGTAATCGCGCGGCGTCATGCCGACGGTGGCCTTGAACTGGCGGGCGAACGCGCTCTGGTCGGCGAACCCGCACTGCTGTCCGATTGCGGCGATGCTGTCGTCGCCATGCAGCAGGCGCATCGCCGCCTCGATGCGCAGCTTGGTCAGTAGCTGCTGCGGGGTGACCTGGAACACGCGGCGGAAATGCCGCTCCAGCTGCGCCACCGACAGGCTGGCGAGGTCGGCCAGGGTCTGCACGCGCACGTTGTCGCCGAAGTTGGCCTGCATGTATTCCATCACCCGGTTGAGGCGCTCGTAGGCGCTGTGCTTGCTGTCGGGCTGGCCGAGGTCGCGCGAGACGCCGATGATGCCGACCACCTCGTCGCCTTCGATCAGCGGGCGCTTGAAAGTGAGCGCCCAGCCCGGCATGCGGTTGGGGTACAGGTGCATCTCCAGCTGGTTGTCGATCAGTTCGCCGCAGAGCACGCGGCGGTCCTGCATGATGTAGCTGCCGCCCAGCGCCACCGGGAACACTTCCAGCGGCAGGCGCCCGATGACTTCGCTGCGCTGCTTGCGCCCGAGCCGGCGCACCAGGGTGAGGTTGCAATGGGTGTAGCGGCCTTCCCGATCCTTGACGAAGAACACCACGTCCGGCAGCGCGTCGAACAACGTCTGCATTTCGAGGGCGGGCAGGTTGAGGTCCATCGTGTTCTCTGGCGTGATGCGGGTGCGAAGATGAGGCGCCGGTCACGGCCGGCCAACCGATGCTAGCGCAAACCACGGTTGCCGACGCATTGCCGCGTTGTGCGGATTTCCGCATTGCGGGCCGGCATTCTCCGCTAGTCGCCATCGCGCTCCGGATGTGAGCATGGCGGCATGCACACCATCGACGTGATCGACTCCCATACCGCCGGCGAACCGACCCGGGTCGTGCTCGCCGGATTCCCTGACCTGGGCGACGGCGACCTGGCCGGCTGCCGCGAGCGTTTCCGTGCCGAGTTCGACCATTGGCGCAGCGCGATCGCCTGCGAGCCGCGCGGCTCGGACACGATGGTCGGCGCGCTGCTGCTGCCGGCCCGCGACCCCCGCGCCTGCACCGGGGTGGTCTTCTTCAACAACGTCGGCTACCTGGGCATGTGCGGCCACGGCACGATCGGCGTGGTGCGCACGCTGCAGCACCTGGGCCGGCTCCAGCCGGGCCGGCATTTCGTCGAGACGCCGGTGGGCACGGTCGGCGTGGACCTGGACGCGGACGGACGGGTGTCCATCGACAACGTCGAGAGCTACCGGCACGCACAGGACGTGGCGGTGCAGGTGCCTGGCCATGGCGAGGTGCGCGGCGACATCGCCTGGGGCGGCAACTGGTTCTACATCACCGAGCAGTCGCCGTACGTGCTCGACCTGGCGCACCAGCGCGAACTGACCGCCTACACCGAGGCGATCCGGCAGGCGCTGGAGGCAGCCGGCATCACCGGCGCGGACGGCGGCGAGATCGACCACATCGAGGTCAACGGCCCCGCGCCCGACGGCAGCGGGGAGGCGCGCAACTTCGTACTGTGCCCGGGCCTGGCCTACGACCGCTCGCCGTGCGGTACCGGTACCAGCGCCAAGCTGGCCTGCCTGGCCGCCGACGGCAAGCTGGCCGAGGGCGAGGTCTGGATCCAGCAGGGCATCCTCGGCAGCGTGTTCGAGGGCAGCTATCGCCGCGGCGAGCGCGGCGTGCTGCCGCGCATCGCCGGGACCGCCCACGTCACCGCGCGTTCGCAGTTGCTGGTCGATCCGGCCGACCCGTTCGCCTGGGGCATCCGCGTCGGATGAGCCGCTACGACCTCATCGTCGTCGGCGCCGGCATCGTCGGCGCGGCCTGCGCCGAGGCGGCGGCGGGCGAGGGCCTGCGCGTGGCCATCGTCGAGCCGGGCCCGGTCGGTGGCGGCGCCACCGCGGCGGCGATGGGGCATCTGGTGGCGATGGACGACGATCCGGCCGAACTGGCGCTTTCGGCCTACTCGCTGCGGCTGTGGGAGCGTTACGCGGACCTGCCGGAGGCCGAGTTCAGCCGCTGCGGCACGCTGTGGGTGGCGCGCGACGAGCGCGAGCTGTCGGCGGTGCCGGCCAAGATCGCGCGGCTCGCCGCGGCGGGCCTGGAGGCCGAGCGGGTGGATGCGCGCCGGCTCTACGAACTGGAACCGTGGCTGGTACCCGGCCTGGCCGGCGGCATGCGCGTGCCCGGCGAGGCGGTGGTGTATCCGCCGCGGATGGCGCGGCACCTGGTCGCGGTGGCGCAACGCGCCGGTGCCGTGCTGTACCACGGCCTGCGCGTGGATGCGCTGCTCGACGACGGCGTGCGCCTGGACGATGGCACGCAGCTGTCCGGGCCGGTGCTGGTCGCGACCGGCACCGAGCTGCCGCGGCTGCTGCCGGAACTGCCGCTGCGCCCGCGCAAGGGCCAGCTCGCGATCACCGATCGCCATCCCGGCCTGGTCCGCCACCAACTGCTGGAACTGGGCTACGCCGATTCCGCGCATGGCGACGCCGACAGCAGCGTGGCCTTCAACGTGCAGCCGCGTCCGACCGGGCAGATCCTGATTGGTTCCTCGCGCGAGTTCGGCGCGACCGACCGCGAGGTCTCGCTGCCGCTGCTGCGGCAGATGCTGCAGCGCGCCTTCGCGTTCCTGCCGGTGCTGCGCGAACTGCAGGCGATCCGGATCTGGACCGGGCTGCGCCCGGCCACGCCGGATGGGCGGCCGTACCTGGGCAAAGTGCCGGATCGCCGCGATGTCTGGGTGGCCGCCGGCCACGAGGGACTCGGCGTGACCACCGCGCTGGGCAGTGCGCGCCTGATCGTGGACGCCCTGCTCGGGCGCGCGCCGGCGATCGATCCGGCGCCGTACCTGCCGTCGCGCGCGTTGCCAGGAGCCGCGGCATGAGCGGCACGTTGCGCCTGGAAGTCGACGGCCGGCCGGTGGACGTGCCGGCCGGCGCCAGCGTGGCCGCGGCGGTGGCGGCGCTCGGCGTGCCGTTCCGGCGCTCGCGCGAAGGCCAGCCGCGCGCACCGTTGTGCGGCATGGGCGTGTGCTTCGAATGCCGCGTGCGCATCGATGGCGTGGCGCAGCTGCGGGCGTGCATGACGCCGGCGCGGGAAGGCATGCAGGTGCGCACCGATGGCTGATCCGGTCCGCCATTACGACGTGCTGGTGGTCGGCGCAGGCCCGGCCGGGCTCGCGGCCGCGCGCGCCGCGGCCTCGCATGGCGCGCGCGTCGGGGTGGTCGATGCGCAGCCGCACGCGGGTGGGCAGGTGTGGCGGCACGACGTCGAGCGGGGCGTGCCGGCGATGGCGCGCCGCGCGCTGGAGGCGTTGTCCGGTCCCGGCATCGAATGGTTGCCGGGCACCCAGGTGGTGCTGGCGCAGCCGGGGTGGCTGCTGGCCGAGGGCGCGCATGGCGCGCTGCGATTGAACTACCGCGCGCTGGTGCTGGCGACCGGCGCGCGCGAACTGCTGCTGCCGTTCCCGGGCTGGACCTTGCCGGGCGTGACCGGCGCAGGCGGTGCGCAGGCGCTGGCCAAGCAGGGCTGGCCGTTGCGCCGCAAGCGCGTGCTGGTGGCCGGCAGCGGGCCGCTGCTGCTGGCGTCGGCGGCGACGCTGCAGGCGCATGGCGCGCGCGTGCTCGGCATCCACGAACAGGCGCCGGCGCATGCGTTGCGCGATTTCGCGCTGCGGCTGCCGCGCTGGCCCGGCAAGGCGCTGCAGGCGCTGGCATTGCGCGCGCGCCTGGCCGGCGTGCCTTACCGCAGCGGGAGCGTGGTGGTCGCCGCCCATGGCGACGACGCGCTGCGCGAGGTCGAGATCGAAGGTCCGCGCGGGCGCGAGCGCATCGCCTGCGACCAACTGGCGGTCGGCTACGGGCTGGTGCCCAACACCGAACTGGCGGCATTGCTGGGCTGCAGGCTCGAAACGGCCGGGCGGCATGCGCGCGTGGCGAGCGACGAGGCGCTGCGCACCAGCGTGGACGGCGTGTTCGCGGCCGGCGAGGCGCTCGGTATCGGCGGTCGCGATTGCGCGCTGGTCGAGGGCGAGATCGCCGGGCACATGGCCGCGGGCGCGGAATCCGCCGCGCGGGCGCTCAAGCCGCGACGCGACCACGCGCGTGCCTTCGCCGCGTTGCTGGACGACGCCTTCGCGCTCGACCCGCGCGTGCATGCGCTGGCCGAGCCGGAGACCCTGGTGTGCCGCTGCGAGGACGTGCCGCTGGGCGCGGTGCGCGACATCGCCGACGCGCGCGACGCCAAGCTCGCATCGCGCTGCGGCATGGGCGCCTGCCAGGGCCGCATCTGCGGCACCGCGCTGGCGGAACTGGGCGTCAACCGGCCCGGCACCTCTTCCGATGGCGGCCGCCGGCCGCCGCTGTTCCCGGTCCGCCTCGCGGCGCTGGCCGATCCCTTCACCAACGATCCGCAAGAGACGACATCATGAGCAACGCTTCCTTCTGGAAGGGCGTCCTGCCCGCCATCACCACCCCGTTCAACGCCGACGGCAGCGTCGACCACGCATTCCTCGCCAAGCACGCCAACCAGCTGGTCGATGCCGGTTGCACCGCGATCGTGCCGCTGGGTTCGCTCGGCGAAGCGGCGACGCTGTCCTTCGACGAGAAGGTGGCGATCATCCAGACGCTGGTCAAGGCGGTCGGCGATCGCGTGCCGGTCGTGCCGGGCATCGCCTCGCTGTCCACCGCCGAGGCGGTCAGGCTGGCGCAGGCGGCCAAGGCGGCCGGCGCGCGCGGCCTGATGGTGCTGCCGGTGTACGTCTACTCGTCGGACTGGCACGAGGCCAAGGCGTACGCGCGCGCGGTGCTGGGCGCGACCGACCTGCCGTGCATCCTCTACAACAACCCGGTGGCCTACCGCACCGACATCCTGCCTTCGCAGATCGCCGAGCTGGCGGCCGAGTTCCCGAACCTGCAGGCGGTCAAGGAGTCCTCGGGCGAGGTGCGCCGCTTCGCCGCGATCAAGGAGCTGCTGGGCGACCGCCTGGTGCTGCTGGTCGGCATGGACGATGCGATCGTCGAAGGCCTGTCGATGGGCGCCGAAGGCTGGATCGCCGGCCTGGTCAACGCCTATCCGGTCGAGTCGGTGAAGTTGTTCGAGCTCGCCCGCGACGGCGGCTACAAGGCCGCGGCCGGGCTGTACAACTGGTTCCTGCCGCTGCTGCGCCTGGACACCGTGCCCAAGTTCGTGCAGCTGATCAAGCTGGTGCAGGCCAAGGTCGGCATGGGCAGCGAGACCGTGCGCGCGCCGCGCCTGGCGATCGAGGGCGCCGAGCGCGAAGCGGTGCTGAAGGTGATCGACCACGCGATCGCGACGGCTCCGAAGCCGTGAAGCCTGGAACCTCTCTCCCTCCGGGGTGACAGGGCGCGGTTTGCGCGCCACTGGCGCGCGCGCTCCGGAACGCCGCAAGCGCGGGCCGGGGCGCGGAGCGGGGGAGGGTACGAGGGCGAAGCCTCTGAGCATGTTCGACTACACGAGGCTTCGGCCGTACCCTCATCCGCCCCTTCGGGGCACCTTCTCCCGACGGGAGAAGGGAATGACGCAACGAGGTCCATAGCAATGAACGAAACGATCCAACCCATCCTGCTTGCCGGCCGCTGGCAACCCAGCCTCGAAGCGAAAGGCAGCTTCCGAGCCGCCGACCCGACCACGGGCGAGGCGATCGGCCCGGCCTTCCCAATCAGCGGCGCCGCCGACGTGGAAGCCGCCGTCGCCGCGGCCAGCGCCATCGCGGCCGAACTGGCCGCCGCACCGGTGGAGAAGATCGCCGCATTCCTCGAGGCCTACGCCGACGCGCTCGACGCCGATGCCGACGAACTGGTCGCATTGGCGCACGTCGAAACCGCATTGCCGGCGCCCACGCGCCTGCGCGGCAACGAACTGCCGCGCACCAGCGGGCAGCTGCGCCAGGCCGCCAAGGCGGTGCGCGAACACGCCTGGACGCAGCCGGTGATCGATACCGCCGCCGGCTTGCGCGCGCACCTGGCGCCGCTGGCCAAGCCGGTGGTGGTGTTCGGCCCCAACAACTTCCCGTTCGCCTTCAACGCGATCGCCGGCAGCGACTTCGCCTCGGCGATCGCCGCGCGCAACCCGGTGATCGCCAAGGCGCACCCGCTGCATCCGGCCACCAGCCAGCGCATGGCGCAGCTGGCGCACCGGGCCCTGCTCGCCAGCGGCTTGCCGGCCGCGGCGGTGCAGATGCTCCATCACCTCGACAATGCCGCCGGGCTGAAGCTGGCCGGCGACGCGCGGATCGGCGCGATCGGCTTCACCGGCAGCCGTGGCGGCGGGCTGGCGCTGAAGGCGGCCGCCGACGCCGCCGGCATCCCGTTCTACGCCGAGCTGTCCAGCGTCAATCCGGTGTTCATGCTGCCCGGTGCGCTGGCCGAACGGGGCGAGGCGCTGGCGATGGAGTTCTTCGCCTCGTGCACGCTCGGCAGCGGGCAGTTCTGCACCAATCCCGGCGTGGTGGTGGTGCCGCGCGGCAGCGAGGGCGATGCCTTCGTCGCCAAGGCCGCCGCGCATTTCGCCGGGGCGTCGCCGATGGTGCTGTTCTCGCGTTCCGGCGTGGAACACGTGGCGCAGGGCGTGGATACGCTGCGCAAGGCCGGCGCCGAGGTGCTGGCGGTGGCGCCGGACCGGGGCGAGGCCGGGTTCCGCTATCCGCCGACGCTGCTGTCGGTGGATGCGGCCGATTTCCTGGCGCGTCCGCGCGAGCTGCAGACCGAGGCGTTCGGCCCGGTCAGCCTGCTGGTGCGGGCGCGCGACACCGACGAGATGGTGGCGGTGGCGCGCGCGTTCGAAGGCAACCTGACCGGCACGCTGTACCGCGCGGCCGATGGCTCGGACGACGCGGCCTGGCGCGCGATCGCGCCGGTGCTGCGGGTCCGCGTGGGCCGCCTGATCAACAGCAAGATGCCCACCGGCGTGGCGGTCAGCGCGGCGCAGAACCACGGCGGGCCGTTCCCGAGCACGGGGCACCCGGGCTTCACCGCGGTCGGCATGCCCGGCGCGATCCGGCGTTTCGCCGCGCTGCACAGCTACGACGCGGTGCCCGATGCGCTGCTGCCGGTGGAACTGCGCGACGCCAACCCGGGCGGCGTGCAGCGTCTGGTCGACGGGCGGTGGACCACCGCCGACGTCGGGACGCCGGCATGAGCGCGCAGATCGGCCACCTGACGCTCGCCGAGGCGCAGGCGCAACTGCAACCGTGGGCGCAGCGGGCGCCCGCGATCTCCGGCGCGGAGTACCAGCAGCGGATCGAACGCGCGCGCATGCTGCTGCGCACGCTCGGCGCCGACGCGTTGCTGGTCGGTGCCGGCACCTCGCTGCGCTACTTCGCCGGCGTGCCGTGGGGCGCGAGCGAGCGCCTGGTCGCGCTGCTGGTCACGCTGGAGGGCGATCCGCTGCTGGTCTGCCCGGCGTTCGAGGAAGGCTCGCTCGATGCGGTGCTGAAGATTCCCGCGCGCAAGCGCCTGTGGGAAGAGCACGAGGACCCGCACGCGCTGGTGGCGCAGGCGATGGCCGAGCGCGGCGCGCGCACGCTGGCGCTGGATCCGGGCGCCGCGTTCGCGATCCATACCGGCCTGCGCGCGCACCTCGATCCGCGATCGATCGTCGATGCCGCGCCGGTGATCGACGGTTGTCGGCTGTGCAAGTCGCCGGCCGAGCTGGCGTTGATGCAGCAGGCCTGCGACATGACCCTGCACGTGCAGCGGCTGGCGGCGGGCATCGCCCGCGAGGGCATCGGCACCGACGAACTGGTGCGCTTCATCGACACGGCGCATCGCGCGCTCGGCGCCGACAACGGCTCGACCTTCTGCATCGTCCAGTACGGCCACGCCACCGCGTTCCCGCACGGCATCCCCGGCGTGCAGCACCTGCGCGAGGGCGAACTGGTGCTGATCGACACCGGCTGCACCGTGCAGGGCTACCACTCCGACATCACCCGCACCTGGATCTTCGGCACGCCCGACGACGAGCAGCGCCGGATCTGGGAGCTGGAGAAGGCGGCGCAGGCCGCGGCGTTCGCCGCGATCCGGCCCGGCGTGGCCTGCGAGGACGTGGACAATGCCGCGCGCAAGGTATTGGAAGCGGCCGGGCTCGGCCCGGACTACCGCCTGCCGGGATTGCCGCATCGCACCGGGCACGGTTGCGGCCTGGCCATCCACGAGGCGCCGTACCTCGTGCGCGGCAACCGCACCGCGTTGCAACCGGGCATGTGCGCCAGCAACGAGCCGATGATCGTGGTGCCGGGGCGGTTCGGGGTACGGCTGGAGGACCATTTCCATGTCACCGGGGACGGCGCGCAGTGGTTCACCCCGCCGTCGGTGGCGATCGACCGGCCGTTCGCGTGATGGTGATGGAACAACGGCCCTCATCCGGCGCTCCGCGCCACCTTCTCCCGCAGGCGGGAGGAGGGATGGGAGGGCAGGGCTTCTCGGATGTCGCCCTCTCCCGCCTGCGGGAGAAGACGCCCGGAGGGCGGACGAGGGCACCTTCAAAAACGCTATCCCGACTTCCTGGAGAGACCGCATGCCACTGATTCGATCCGTCGCTGTTCCGCTGCTCGCCGCGGCCTTGCTCTCGGCCTGCGGCGCTTCCCAGCCCCCGGCCGCGCCGAAGGCGGATCCGGCCAGCACCGGCACCGCTCCCGAACAGGCGGCCCAGGCTTTCGACAAGCTCCTCGACGAGCAATGGCAGTACCAGCTCGAACACAGCCCGGAGTTCGCCAGCATCATCGGCGACAAGCGCTACAACGACCGCTGGAGCGATTATTCGCCGGCCGCGGTGGCGGCCGACCGCAAGGCCACGGCCGACTTCCTGCGGCGCTTCAAGGCGGTGGACGCCGCCGGCCTGGACGAACAGCGCCGGCTGAGCCAGCAGATGATGCTGCGCCAGCTGCAGGACCGCCTCGATTCGATCGACCTGAAGAACCACGAGATGCTGCTGGAACCGGTCGGCGGCATCCAGCTGGCATTGGCCGGCTATGGCGATGCGTTCCCGTTCGAGGAGGCCAAGGACTACCAGGACTGGATCAAGCGCCTGCAGGCGGTGCCGGCGCTGGTCGACCAGGTGATCGAGGCCTCGCGCCAGGGCGCGAAGGACGGCCTGGTGCAACCGCGCTACCTGCTGGAGAAGTTGCCCGGGCAGATCCGCAAGATCGCCGCGGCCAAGGGCGCCGACAGCCCGTTCGCCTCGCCGCTGAAGAAGCTCGAAAAGGCCGTGCCCGATCCCGCGCAGCGCGATGAACTGCGCAAGCAGGTGATCGCCGCGATCGACCAGCAGGTGCGTCCGGCCTACGAGAAGCTGGCCGCGTTCGTGCAGGACGAGTACGCGGCGCAGGGGCGCGAGCATGAAGGGCTGTGGTCGCTGCCGGACGGCGACAAGCGCTATGCGTTCGCGGTCCGCACCCAGACCACCAGCGACAAGACCCCCGAACAGATCCACCAGATCGGCCTGCAGGAAGTGGCGCGGATCGAGGGCGAGATGACCGCGATCGCGACCTCGCTGGGCTACGAGGACCTGGCGAGCTTCCGCAAGGCGGTGGCGAGCGACAGGAAGCACTTCGCCAAGAGCAGCGGGCAGATCCTCGATCTCTATCGCCGCTACATCGCCGGGATGGAACCCGAGCTGCCCAGGCTGTTCGGCCGCCTGCCGAAGACGCCGCTGGAAGTGCGCGCGATGCCGGCGTACCGGCGCGAGGCGCCGGGCGCCGAGTACTGGCAGAGCAATCCGGAGGGCACCAAGCCGGCGATCGTGATGGTCAACGCCAACGATGCCACCGAGCGCACCCTGATCAACATCGAGACCACCGCCTACCACGAAGGCGTGCCCGGCCACCACCTGCAGATCTCGCTGTCGCAGACCCTGCCGCTGCCGCCGTTCCGCCAGCAGGCCGGCTACAACGCCTTCATCGAGGGTTGGGCGCTGTATGCCGAGCGGCTGGGCAAGGAGGTCGGCTTCTTCAAGGACCCGTACAGCGACTATGGCCGGTTGTGCGGCGAATTGCTGCGCGCCAACCGGCTGGTGCTCGACACTGGCGTGCACTACAAGCGCTGGACGCGCCAGCAGATGGTGGATTTCTTCCACGCGCATCCGTCCGACGACGAGCCGAGCATCCAGGCCGAGACCGACCGCTACATCGTCTGGCCGGGCCAGGCACTGGGCTACAAGATCGGCCAGCTGGAGATCCTGGCGCTGCGCGCCAAGGCCGAGAAGGAACTGGGCGACAGGTTCGACATCCGCGCCTTCCACGACGCCATCCTCGGCGGCGGCGCGATGCCGCTGGACCTGCTGGATGCGCGCATCGACGCCTGGATCGAGCAGACCAAGCGCGCGCCGGCCGCATCGGCCGGCGGGTCCGGAAGCGAGGGGAAAGCATGAGCCGGCTGCACGCACTGCCTGCCGCCCTGTTCGTCGCGATCGCCGTGGCAGGGACTTCGGTCCCGGCCGCGGTCCGGGCAGAGCCGACCGGGGCCGAAGCCGCTGCCACGGAGGCCGCCACCCAGCGCTTCAAGGCCCTGTACCAGCGCGAGTGGGCGTGGCGGCAGCAGCAGTTCGCCGGTGCCGACGACGAGGACGGGCAGGGCGCGCCGGCCGACCACCTGCCCAGGGTCGATCCGGCCACGCAGCAGGTGCGCACGGCGTACTGGCAGCAGGTGATGAAGGAACTGGACGCGATTCCCCAGGACCAGCTGCCGCAGGCCGAGCAGGTCAACTACCAGGTCTACCGGCAGCAGATCGCGGTGTTCCTCGACCAGCAGCGCTTCCGCGCGTGGGAGATGCCGTTCAACAGCGACACCGCGTTCTGGAGCAACCTCGGCTTCACCGCGCGCGGCAGCTTCCACAGTGCGGAAGACTACCGCCGCTATCTCGGCCAGCTGGCCGACATCCCGCGCTACTTCGACGAGCAGATCGCCAACATGCGGGCCGGCCTGGCGCGCGGCTTCAGCCAGCCGCGGGTGACGCTGGACGGGCGCGACCAGTCGATCGCGGATGTGGCCCGGGCGACGGGCGAGGCCAACCTGTTCTACACGCCGTTCAAGCGGATGCCGGCGGCGATCCCGGCGGCCAAACAGGCCGAACTGCGCGGCCGGGCGCTGGCGGCGATCTCCTCCAGCGTGATCCCCGCCTATTCCAAGCTGCTGCGCTTCATGCGCGAGGAATACCTGCCCAAGGCGCGCACCACGCTGGCCGGCGAGGCGTTGCCGGACGGCAAGGAGTACTACCGCGCGCAGATCCGCGAATTCACCACGCTCGACCTCGACCCCGGGCAGATCCACGCGCTCGGATTGAAGGAAGTGGCGCGCCTGCGCAAGGAGATGGACGAGACCATCGCGGCCAGCGGCTTCGAGGCGCCGGCCGGCGAGCAGACGTTCCCGGCGTTCCTGCACTTCCTGCGCACCGATCCGCGGTTCTACCCCAAGAGCGCCGAGGAACTGCTCAAGGAGGCGGCGTGGATCGCCAAGAAGGTGGACGCCAAGGTCGGCGACTACATCGGGCGCCTGCCGCGCCGGCGCTTCGCGATCGAGCCGGTGCCGGCCGATCTGGCGCCGTTCTACACCGGCGGCCGCGGCGGCCCGGGCATCTACCTGGTCAATACCTACGACCTGCCGTCGCGCCCGCTCTACAACCTGCCGGCGCTCACGCTGCACGAGTCCTCGCCCGGGCATGCGCTGCAGATGCCGCTCGCGGCGGAGGACGCCACGCTGCCCGACTTCCGCCGCTACAGCTACATCTCCGCCTATGGCGAGGGCTGGGCGCTGTATTCGGAGTACCTGGGGCAGGAGATGGGCATGTACACCACGCCCTACGAGCGCTTCGGCTATCTCACCTACCAGATGTGGCGGGCCTGCCGGCTGGTGATCGACACCGGCATCCACCACGGCGGCTGGACGCGCGAGCAGGCCATCGCCTACCTGCGCGACAACACCGCGCTGAGCGAGCACGAGGTGACCACCGAGGTCGACCGCTACATCGCCTGGCCGGGGCAGGCGCTGTCGTACTACCTCGGCGAACTGAAGATCCTCGAACTGCGCCGCAAGGCCGAGACGGCGCTGGGCGAGAAGTTCGACATCCGCGCCTTCCACGACGCCGTGCTGCAGACCGGTTCGGTGCCGCTGCCGGTACTGGAGGCGCAGGTCGATCGGTTCATCGCGGATGGCGGCAAGTCGCCGTGGGCGGACAAGAACAAGTCCCAGGATGCTGCACTGTAGGAGCGGCTGAAGCCGCTCCCACGGGGTGGTCATGCCGGTTGTACCTTTTCCAGGGGAGATCCATGGCTGCACAAGGCAAGTTCCACAAGAGTCTGAGCCTGACCGACCTGACCTTCATCGGGCTGGGCTCGATCTTCGGTTCCGGCTGGCTGTTCGCCGCCAGTCATGTCTCGGCGATCGCCGGCCCGGCCGGCATCCTGTCCTGGGTGATCGGCGGCATCGCGGTGCTGCTGCTCGGGCTGGTGTACTGCGAACTCGGTGCCGCCTTGCCGCGCGCGGGCGGGGTGGTGCGCTATCCGGAGTACTCGCACGGCGCGCTGCTCGGCTCGCTGATGGGCTTCATCACCCTGATCGCGTTCTCCAGCCTGATCGCGATCGAGGTCGAGGCCTGCCGCCAGTACGCCGCGGCCTGGTTCCCGTCGCTGAGCCAGCCCGGCAGCACCCATCCGAGCCTGTCCGGCTGGCTGCTGCAGTTCGCGCTGCTGGTGCTGTTCTTCGGGCTCAACTACTTCAGCGTGAAGACCTTCGCGCTGGCCAACAACATCGTCAGCGTGTTCAAGTTCGTGGTGCCGGTACTGGTGATCGTGCTGCTGCTGGCGCACTTCGACACCGGCAACCTGCACGTGCACGGTTTCGCGCCGTTCGGCGCGGCCGGCGTGGAGGCGGCGATCTCCGCCGGCGGCATCATCTTCGCCTACCTTGGGTTGACCCCGATCGTCTCGGTCGCCAGCGAGGTGCGCGAGCCGCAGCGCACGATCCCGATCGCGCTGATCCTGTCGGTGGCGTTGTCCACGGTGATCTACGTGCTGTTGCAGCTGGCCTTCCTGGGCGGCATTCCCGCCGACCATCTCGCCGATGGCTGGAGCGGCATCGACCGGACGTTCTCGCTGCCGTACCGCGACATCGCGCTGGCGCTGGGCATGGGCTGGCTGGCGGCGCTGGTGGTCTGCGACGCGGTGGTGTCGCCGAGCGGCACCGGCAACATCTACATGAACGCCACGCCGCGCGTGGTGTACGGCTGGGCGCGCAGCGGCGGGTTCCTGCCGGTGCTGACCCGGATCGACGCGAAGTCGGGCATCCCGCGTCCGGCGCTATGGCTGAGCTTCGCCCTGTCGGTGTTCTGGACGTTGCCGTTCCCGTCGTGGGAGACGCTGATCAACGTGGTCTCGGCGGCGCTGGTGCTCAGCTACGCGGTCGCGCCGGTGACCGTGGCGGCGCTGCGGCGCAGCGCGCCGGCGCTGGCGCGACCGTTCCGGGTGATCGCGTTCGGCGTGATCGGGCCGCTCTCGTTCGTGATCGCCGCCTTGATCGTCTACTGGTCGACCTGGAAGACCTTGTCGTGGCTGCTGGGACTGCAGGTGCTGGCGTTCGCGGCCTACGTGGCGTACCGGCTGCCGTCGCGCGAGGCCCGGCCGCGCCTGCTGCGCCAGGTGCGCGGCTCGTCGTGGCTGATCGGGTTCTACGTGCTGGTGATGGCCGTGTCGTACCTGGGCACCTTCGGCGGCATCGGCGCGATCGCGCACCCGTGGGACACGCTGGCGGTGGCGGCCATCGCGCTCGGCGTCTACCACTGGGGCGCGCGGACCGGCTTGCGCAGCGACGAGCTGGCGCTGGAAGAGGACGACGGGGAATAGTTTCTGCATTTGCTGGAGCGGCTTCAGGCGAGCCCCCATCGCGGCCGATGGCCCCAGGCCACGTAGACCTGCTCCCGCAGGAGCATGATCGGAGATGTCGGGAAAGCCCATGAGAAGCGTCTTTGCTGCATTGCTGCTGGGCTGGCTGGGTATGGCCCATGCCGGCCCTGCGCTGGCCGACTACACGCGCTCGCTGGGTCTGCGTGAAGCCTGGAGCGGCCTGACCCGCGATGTCGCGTTCCCGGCGCAGTGGCGCGACGACGGGCGTTTCTACTACCGCAAGACGGTCGAAGGCGGCTTCGCCTTCGTGCTCGGCGATCCGGGCGGCGATGCGATGCAACCGGCGTTCGATGCGGCACGGTTGGCGCGGGCGCTGTCGGAAGCCAGCGGCCACGCCTATGCGCCGTCGCAGTTGCCGTTCGACCGCTTCGACTACGTCGCGGCTGGCGGCGACCCCCATGGCGCGATCCGTTTCGATATCGGTTATGCACCGTGGCGCTGCAGCCTGGCCGACTATGCCTGCGCGCCCGTGCAGGACAAGACGCGGCCGCGCGCCTTCGGCGTGGTGCGCGACCTGCGCGTGCCGGCCGACGACACGCCGCGCCGCTCGCCGGACGGGCGATGGGAGGCGTATGTCGATGGCCTTGGCGTGGCGCTGCGCCGCGTTGCGGATGGCCAGGTGCGGCGGCTCTCGAATGGCGGCTCCTGTGCGAATCCCTCGCAGGAGCCGCATACGTCCGTGTGCGCGGATTCTTCCTGTGCGAGTCCCTCGCAGGAGCGGCGCACATCCCTGTGCGCGGATTCTTTCTACGATCCGGAAAGCATCGCCTGGGCGCCGGATTCGCGGCATTTCGCGTTGTACCAAGTCAAGCCCGGCTATCCGCGGTTGGTGACGCGGGTGGAGTCCTCGCCCTCGAACCAGTTGCAACCGATCGTGCGTACCCAGCTGTACCCCAAGCCGGGCGATGCGGTCGACATCGAGCGGCCGGTGCTGTTCGGCGTGGACGGCACGCGGCGCGAGATCGACGATGCGCTGTTCGCCAACCCGTATTCGCTGTCGCCGATCCAGTGGCGCCGGGACGGTGCCAGTTTCAGCTTCCAGTACGTGCAGCGCGGCTTCCAGCGGGTGCGCGTGATCGCGGTGGACGCCGCCAGCGGCAAGGCGCGTGCAGCGGTCGAGGAGGATGCGAAGACCTTCGTGTATGCCGACCGGACCTTCGCCCACGAGGTCGACGGCCTGGGCAAGGAGATCGTCTGGATCTCCGAACGCGACGGCTGGCGCCATCTGTACTTGATCGATGGCAACCGCGGGCGCGTGAAGCGGGCGATCACCCACGGCGACTGGGTGGTGCGCGAAGTGCTGAGGGTGGACGACCGCCAGCGCCGGATCTGGTTCTTGGCCAGCGGCATGGACGCGGGCAAGGATCCGTACCATCGCCAGCTGTTCGCGGTCGATTTCGACGGATCGCACCTGGACCGGCTGACGCAGGCCGATGCCGACCACGACGTGGCGATCTCCGGCGACGGCCAATGGTACGTGGATGTGTACTCGCGTCCTGACCTGGCGCCGGTCGCCGAACTGCGTCGCATCGACGGCACGCTGGTGCGGACGCTGGAGCGCGGCGACATCTCGCGCCTGCTCGCGGCCGGCTGGAAGCCGCCGCAGAGTTTCGTCGCCAAGGGCCGCGACGGCAGGACCGACATCTGGGGCATGGTGGTGCGGCCGCGCGATTACGATCCCGCGAAGAAGTACCCGGTGATCGAGAACATCTACGCCGGCCCGCACGATTCGTTCGTACCGAAGACGTTCTGGCCTTTCGGCTACCACTCCGGCGGGGACAAGCAGATCGGCATGCAGGCGCTGGCCGACCTGGGCTTCATCGTGGTGATGATCGACGGCATGGGCACCGCCAACCGTTCCAAGGCCTTCCACGACGTGGCCTGGAAGAACCTGGGCGACTCGGGCTTCCCCGACCGCATCGCCTGGCACAGGGCGCTGGCGGCGCGGGACCCGTCCTACGACATCGCGCGCGTCGGCATCTACGGCGCTTCGGCGGGCGGGCAGAGCACGCTGGGCGCGCTGGAGCGGCACCCGGACTTCTACAAGGCCGGCGTGGCGATGGCCGGCTGCTACGACAACCGCATGGACAAGATCAGCTGGAACGAGCAGTGGATGGGCTGGCCGGTGGACGACGGCTACGCGCGCGCCTCCGGCGTGGTCAACGCCGGCAAGCTGCGCGGAGACCTGTTGCTGGTCGTCGGTGAGCAGGACAGCAACGTCGATCCGGCCTCGACCGCGCAGGTGGTCGGTGCGTTGATCGCCGCGGGCAAGGATTTCGAGCTGCTGAACGTGCCGGGCGGCGAGCACGCGGTGGGCCGCTCCAGCGGGCCGGTCGACTATGTCACACGCCGCATGTACGACTTCTTCGTGCGCCATCTGCAAGGCGCGCAGACACCCCACTGGAATTCGCTCGAGGAAAGCCCGCAATGAAGCCCGTCATCAGGAATACGGCAGGGACCCCAGTCCCGGCGCTTGCCCGGCAGATCCCGTCGGGACTGAAGTCCCTCCCACAACGGATCTTGCCGGTTCTGCTGCTGTTGCCGCTGCTGGCATGGGCCGAGGAGATCCCGCGTTACGTCACCGAGAACGGCCGCCATGCGCTCTACGTGGACGGCGCGCCCTACCTGGTCCTCGCCGCGCAACTGCACAACTCCAGCGCCTGGCCGGCGGTATTGCCCAAGGCGATGGACGAGGCCAAGGCGCTGAACGTCAACACCATCGAGGCGCCGGTGTACTGGGAACAGTTCGAGCCCGAGCCCGGCCGCTACGACACCGCCAACGTGGATGCGTTGATCGCACAGGCGCGCAAGCGCGGGCTGCGACTGGCGCTGCTGTGGTTCGGCACCTGGAAGAACGGCCAGATGCACTACGTGCCGGAATGGATCAAGCGCGACGATGCGACCTATCCACGCATGCGCGATGCGGACGGCGAACCGATCGACGTGCTGTCGCCGCATGCGCCGGCCAGCCTGGAAGCCGACGCGCGCGCGTTCGCCGCGTTGATGCGCCACCTGCGCAAGGTGGACGGCGGCAAGCGCACGGTGATCCTGGTGCAGGTCGAGAACGAGCCGGGTGCGATCGGCAGCGTGCGCGACCATGGCCCGCTGGGCGAGGCCGCGTTCGCACGGCCGGTGCCGGCGCAGATCGCGGCGAAGCTCGGCAAGCCGGCCGGTACCTGGCGGCAACTGTTCGGCAGCGAGGCGGCCGAGGCGTTCAACGCCTACAGCACCGCCGCCTACATCGAGCAGGTGGCCGCCGCCGGCAAGCGCGAGTACCCATTGCCGATGTACGTGAACACCTGGCTGCGCTACAAGGGCAAGCGTTATCCGGGGCTGGACTATCCGTCCGGCGGCGCCACGGTCAACGTGTTCGAACTGTGGCGCGCGGCCACGCCGTCGATCGATTTCGTCGGTACCGACCTGTACACCAGCGATTACAACGAGTTCACCAAGGTCGTCGGCCAGTACGCCCGCCCGGACAATCCGGCCTGGATCTCCGAAACGGGATTCGAGGCCGCGACCGCGCCCTTCCTGTTCCACGTGCTGGGGCAGGGCGGGATCGGTTTCTCGGTGTTCGGTGTCGACGGCAATGCCGACAGCGAGGACAACCGCGCGGCGATCGCCGCGCATGCGGCCAGCTTCGGCCAGTTGGCGCCGATCGACCGCCTGCTGGCCAAGGCCAATGCCGAAGGCCGGTTGCAGGCGGTCACCGAGCAGCCGGGCCAGCCGCAACGGACACTGGTTTTCGACGACTGGCAGGTCAAGGTGTCGTTCGGTGCGCCGTATTGGGGCGATGCGCCGCCGATCCTGCCGGGCAGTGCCGATCACGGCGGGCGCCTGCTGGTGGTGCGGCTCGGGGAGGGCGAGTTTCTGGTGACCGGCTTCGCCGCGCGTGCCGAGTTCTCGCGGGTGGCCGCCGATGGCCGGCGCGGGCAGGTGTTGCGGGTGGAGCAGGGCCGGTATGTGGATGGGCGCTGGCAGTTCGAGAGGGTGCTCAATGGGGACCAGACCGACTACGGGCTCAATTTCCGTGCGTCCGATCCGCCGGTGTTGCGGGTCAGGGTGGGGGTCTAGGGGGATCCGACCGGACTTTGCCATATTGCTTGGGTGGTGGTTTCCTTCTCCCGTTCACGGGAGAAGGCGCCCGAAGGGCGGATGAGGGGCTTCGGCTTTTCCGCTTTTGCTCCAGGAGCAAAGGTTTTGGTCCCTTGGGCGAGCCACTGCTGCGTCGCCGCGAATGGGCTCCGCTAAGTCAAGGGCGAAAAACCGAGCCGCGCGCGACAGCCGCGGCCATTCCCGCTCATGAATGCCGACATGTCCCGGCATCCCGGTCCGGGTAAGGCATGAGGTGCCGCGGCTTGTGCCGAAAGCCGCATGGGGGCCGTCGTCCTGCAACAAGACAGCCGAGGCCACGGGCCGCAAGATCGAAGCGGCATGGCGGGAGCCATGGGAACCGGAAAAGCAGTCGAGGGCCGGATTCCGGCGGTATTCCAAAGGGCTGGACGGGAATATGCCGGGATACGCGTGCAGCGGGGATGGCGCCGCGACGCGCTGGCGACGATGGCGTCGGGTCGCGTTGGTTATGCGATTTGCCGCGCTGCCGCAGTTCCGGAGCTTGCGCCCGCGCGGCGGTCTGGTTGAAGAACACTTCGGCGCGCGACGTTCGCGCCGGGGCCTGGGAGGGCCAGGATGGATGCTTCGGCGAATCCGGCGGCACCGGAGACGACAGCTCGGCTGCCGCTGTACGAAAAAGTGGGCTATGGCCTGGGCGATGCCGGCGGCACCGTCGTTACCTGCCTGATCATGAGCTTCCTGAATTTCTACTACACCGATGTCGCCGGCCTGGCGCCGGCGGCGGTGGGGGCGATGTTCCTGGTGGTGCGCGTGCTCGATGCGGTGGCGGACCCGTTGATGGGCATGCTGGCCGACCGCACCCGCAGCCGCTGGGGACGCTACCGGCCCTGGCAGCTGTGGATGGCGCTGCCGGTCGGCGCGGCCGGGGTGTTGGCGTTCAGCGTGCCGGGGCTGGGCGAAACCGGCCGGCTGGCCTGGGCCTGCGCTACCTACTTCCTGCTGTCGCTGGGGTACACCGCGGTCAACGTGCCGTACTGCGCGATGATCAACGCCATCACCACCTCGCGCCGGGAAATACTGGCTTTCCAGTCCTGGCGCTTCACCTTGTGCGGAGTCGCATCGCTGCTGGTCTCGGTGGGCCTGCCTTGGCTGGTGCAGGCGCTGGGCCGCGGCGACGCCAGGCGCGGCTACAGCCTGGGCGTGGCGGTGGTCTGCGCGCTGGCGGTGGCGATGCTCCTGGCCTGCTTCGCCAGCGTGCGCGAGCGCGTGCCGCTGCCGCGCGAACGCGCCGGGCTGCGCGGGCGGTTGGCGACCGTGCTGGGCAACGACCAGTTGCGCCTGACCATGCTGATGTCGTTCTTGTTGATCAACGTGATGAACCTGCGCGGCGGCGGCTATCTGTACTTCGCGACCTACGTGCTCGGCGGCGGCACGCGCTATGCCTCGATGTTCCTCGGACTGGTCGCGCTCGCGGCGATCGCCGGCGCGATGCTGGCCGCGCCGCTGGCGCGCGGGCGCGACACCCTGCGCCTGTACATCGGCATCAACCTGTTGCTGGCGGCGACGTCGCTGGCGATGTGGTACCTGCCGGCCGGGCCATCCTGGCAGGGGCTTTGGCTGGGCGTGGTGTTCGCCAACGGCACCGTCCTGGGGCTGACCTTGCCGCTGCATTTCGCGCTGCTGGCGTATGCCGACGATTACGGCGCATGGAAGTCGGGGCAACGCAATTCGGGCCTCAACTTCGCCCTCAACCTGCTGGCGATCAAGCTGTCGTGGGCGGCCAGCGCCGGGATCATCGCGGCGGTGCTGTACCTGGTCGCCTACCAGCCCAACGTGCCGCAGAGCGCATTGTCGCGCCAGGGCATCACCGCATTGGAAACACTGATCCCGGCCGCGCTGCATCTGCTGCTGGCACTGGCTGCGCGCTTCTGCACGCTGGACGAGCCGTGCATGCGCCGCGTCGCCGCGGACCTGGACCGGCGGGCCGCCGCCTGAGCCGCTCGCTGCATCCCACCCCCTTTCGCCGAATCGAACGCACAGGAAATACCGCATGCCGGGCATCCAGGACCCCCAGCTGAAACAGATCGCATTGACCGCGCCGTTCTGGAGCGGCTACCAGGCGCTGGTGCGCGACGTGGTGGTGCCTTACCAATGGCTGGCGCTCAACGACCGCGTCCCGGATGCGGAACCGAGCCACGCCATCGCCAATTTCCGCATCGCCGCCGGGCGCGAGCAGGGCGATTTCCGCGGCATGATCTTCCAGGACAGCGACGTGGCCAAGTGGCTGGAGGCGGTCGCCTACCTGCTGGCGCAGCAGCGCGACCCTGCGTTGGAGCGCACCGCCGACGAGGTGATCGACCTGGTCGCCGCCGCCCAGCAGCCGGACGGGTATCTCAATACCTACTTCACCCTGAAGGCGCCGGCCGAGCGTTGGAGCAACCTGGCCGAATGCCACGAGCTGTACTGCGCCGGGCATCTGTTCGAGGCCGGCGTGGCGTATTTCCAGGCCACCGGCAAGCGCACGCTGCTGGAGGTGTGCTGCCGGTTCGCCGACCATATCGATGCGGTGTTCGGCACCGGGCCGGGCAAGCTGCAGGGCTACCCCGGGCATCCGGAGGTCGAGCTTGCGCTGCTGCGCCTGTACGAAGCCACGGGCGAGGAACGCTATCGCGCATTGGCGCGCTACTTCATCGACCAGCGCGGCAGCCGGCCGCACTGGTACGACATCGAGCACGAAAGGCGCGGCGGCGTCTCGTACTGGGACAACCATGGCAAGGACTGGATGGTGCGCGACAAGGCCTACAGCCAGGCGCACCTGCCGCTGGTCGAACAGCAGCACGCCACCGGCCATGCGGTGCGCTTCGTCTACCTGCTGGCCGGCGCGGCGCACCTGGCGCGGCTGGACGGCGACGCCGCCAAGCGCGAGGCCTGCCTGCGCCTGTGGCACGACATGAGCGCGCGGCAGATGTACGTGACGGGCGGCATCGGCGCGCAGGGTTGGGGGGAATCCTTCACCAGCGCGTACGACCTGCCCAACGACAGCGCCTATGCGGAAAGCTGCGCCGGCGTGGGGCTGATGATGTTCGCAAAGCGCATGCTGCAGATGGAGGGCGAGGCCGGCTACGCCGACGCGATGGAGCGGGCGTTGTACAACGTGGTGCTGGCAGGCATGTCGCTGGACGGGAAGGCGTTCTTCTACGTCAACCCGCTGGAGACGGTGCCGCGCGCGATGGCGGCCAACCATGCCTACGACCACGTGAAGCCGACGCGCCAGCGCTGGTTCGGCTGCGCCTGCTGCCCGCCCAACATCGCCCGCCTGATCGCTTCGCTGGGACACTACGTCTACACCAGCCGCGCCGAGGCGCTGCACGTGGACCTGTACGTCGGCGGCGAGGCGTGGTTCGAACGCGACGGCGTCCGCTTCGGCCTGCGCCAGCGCACCGATTATCCCTGGGACGGGCGCGTCGAGATCGAGGTCCTGGCCGAGCAGGCCTTCTCCACCGCGCTGGCGTTGCGCCTGCCGGACTGGTGCGGGCAGCCGCGGTTGCAGCTCAACGACGAGGACGTGCCGCTGCAGGTGCGCAAGGGCTACGCCTGGCTGGAGCGCGAATGGCGGCCCGGCGATCGCCTGCGGCTGGAGCTGCCGATGCCGGTGCGGCGGATCGGCGCGCACCCGCGCCTGCGCCAGGCGGCCGGCAAGGTCGCCCTGCAGCGCGGACCGCTGGTCTATTGCCTGGAGGAGGCCGACAACGGCGCCGACCTGCACCAGCTGGCGCTGCCGGCTGACGCGGCGCTGGTGCCGGTCGCCGGCGATGGCGTGTTCGCGGGCATGACGCTGGTCGAGGCCGATGGCCTGCGGCGCGAGCCGCAGGGGCGGGAAGCGCTGTACCGCTATGACCCGCCGCCCGCACGCGCGCGATCGCAGCGATTGCGGTTCGTGCCTTACTTCGCCTGGGCCAACCGCGGCGAGGGCGAAATGCGGGTGTGGCTGGACGCGGGTTGAGCGGACCGCGAACGACGGTTTTTCGAACGGCCAGGTCGCCGGGCGGCGCCGGCCCGATCTTTTCGAGAGGAGCGTGACAGGTGGACCGGAGACAGTTCTTGCGTGGAGGCGTCGGCGTCACTGCCGGGACCATGGTGTGGGGATGGCAAATGCCGGCGATCGCCGGCGCAGCGGAGGGGATGGCATCGCCGGCGCTCTCGCCGCCGCGCGACCCATTGCCCGAGCATGCGAAGTTGCTCGAGTTCGACCACCGGGGCCGGCGCTGGAGCGTGCACGAGGACCTGCGCACGCCGCAGGGTTCGCTGGTGCTGGCCTGCGCCGAGGGCGTGCTCGACCTGGGCAAGCGCACCGAGGCGGTGTGGGGCAGCGACCGGCCGCCGTATTTCGGCATGAAGCTGGCCGAAGTGGCCATGGCCGAGGCCGACCTGCTCGCCGACCGATTGCTGCGCGACGGCGACCCACGCGAGGACGAGGTACGCGACGCCGCACCGCCGCCGGCCTCGCGCCTGGATCCTAAGGACTACAACGGCCGCCTGCCGTGGACCACCTTCGTCGGCACCGTGCAGGGCAACGACGCCATGCAGGTCTATCCGGACGGGCGCACCCGCACCTACCGGGCGATCCAGTACTTCCCCGAGCTGGGCGAGGCCGGCAAGATCGCCCGCCGCGAGGAGGGCCTGCTCGGCGGCTGGCTCCCGGCGGTGCACAAGGTGGTGCCGGCCGGCGAGGGCCGCTGGTACGACCTGATCGTGTTCGCCGACGTGAATGCGCACGACCGCTTCGTCGTGCAGACCTGGCACCGCGCGGTGCTGGTCGAGAACGGCAAGGCGGCCAGGACCGTCTACGGCTACAGCTATCCGGAGTACCCGCCGCGCCGCAACGGCGCCAGCGCCGAGGACTTCTACCGCGGCCTGCTCGATTTCGCCGGCTATTGGCAGGCGCGCGTCGCCGATGCCGCCGAGGCGCAGTTGCCCGACCCGAGCTGGGCCGACATGGCGCGCTTCGCCTTCGCGCGCGAACTGGTGGTACGCCCGGCCGGGGTCTATCCCAAGTACGGCGCGGTCGACCGCGACTACTACGGCAACGAGTACGACGGCTTCCAGGACACCTTCACCAGCTCGCTGTACGCCAACCTGGAGTGGGGCCGCTTCGCCCAGGCCGCGGCGGTGCTCGACAACTACCTGTCCGAGTACACCCAGGCCGACGGCATGATCAACATGCGCGGCCCGGAGACCGGCCAGTTCGGCCTCACGCTATCGCTGCTGGCGCGTTACCTGCGCTATACCGGCGACGCCGCGCTGCTGCGCAAGCATCGCGGCAAGATCGCCGCCACCGCGCAGATCCTGGCCGAACTGCACGATGCCGCGCTGGCGCTGCCGAAGAACGACCGCGGCCATGGACTGATCCATGGCTGGAACGAGTCCGATGCCTGCCTGTATCCCGATCCGTCGCTGTGGTGGAAGCCGTACTTCGCCAACAGCGCGTTGGCGATCCGCGGCTGGGAAGACATCGCCGCGGTATGGACCTCGCTCGGCGGCAGCGGCACCGAGGCCGCGCAGTGGCGCGCGCGCGCGAAGCGGCTGCGCGAGCGCCTGCTGCAGAGCATCCGCGCCAACGTGCGCCGGGACCTGTCGCCGCCGTACATCGGCCCGCTGCCGGGCGCCACGCAGACCTTCCGCGAGGCGATGTCGCAGGAGGACCCGAGCAAGAGCGAGCAGCTCTGGTCGCACCGCGTCTATGCCGAACTTCTGCAGGCCGACGTGCTGCCGGAAGACCTCGCCAACCTGGTGATCGATTGCCTGCGCGGCCACGGGGGCACCACGCTCGGCATCGTCTCCAACATCTGGAAGCCGACGCCGGAAGGGCGCGACATCCTAGGCTTCATTTCCTACGGCTATGCGCAGCAGCTATTGCGCCTGGACAGGATCGAGGAATACCTGTTGTTCCTGTACGCGCATCGCTACCAGGCGCATACGCGCGGCAGCTGGACCGCCGGCGAGGTGGCCGGCATCACCGGTGGCATGCCGCTGTTCTGCATGCCGGCGCAGATGACCGTGCCGCTGCTGTTGCGCTGGATGCTGGCGTTCGACCAGGACGACGCGCTGTACCTGGCGCGCGCGCTGCCGCGCGACTGGCTCGCCAGCGGCAGGCCGGTCGCGCTGCGCGGCGCGCCGACGCCATGGGGGCGCGCCAGCCTGCACCTGCAGGCCGATCCGGCACGGGGCACGATCGAAGGACGCGTCGAACTGCCGGAACGCGCGCCGTCGCGGGCCTGGCTCAGTCTGCGGGTGCCGGCGGGCAGGCGCCTGGTCGAAGTGAGCGTCGATGGCCGTCCTGCCGTTCCCGCCGGTCCGCAGCGCGATCGCGTTGCGTTGCCGGTGAAGGCGGGCGGCAGCGTGATGGTACGGGCGCGATATGCCTGAATCCGTATGCGCCGGATCCGGATTTGATATCGCATGACCGAGGCGGATCCCGTATTCGGCTCTTGGATATCCATGGATATCCAAGAGCCGGGCCACCGGGAAATCCTCCCGCCGTTCGACGGCATGGCGGGAAGATCCGCGGGACGCCGAACCCGCTGCGGAAAGTGCGGATTTCCGCATCCTTCTTCGCTATTTGCGTCAAGACGTTTGCGCCGTCGTTACCGGAACATGAATTCCACGTGGGGGAAGGCGTGAGGGTTCCCAGGCACGCACCACGGGCGCGGTAATTCGCCGATCCACGCCGCGTCGCCGTTCCGAAGTTCCGTTGCACATCGACCATCCCGCTTCCGGCGCCATGCGCCGGGACGGGGTCGTTCGGCCCGAATTCCAGCGTTCCCTTAGCCAGAATCGCCAGAGGAATCCTCCGATGTCGCCCAGTTCCGCTGTTCCCGTCCCGCACGTCGCCGCGTTCCGCGCCGCAAGGCATTCGTGTCCATTGACGCTGGCGATCCTGCTGGCGATGAGTGCGGCCGCGCCCGCGGCGCACGCGCAGGAGGCCGGCGACGACCGGCCGCAGGACAACAAGAAGGCCAAGCAGCTCGACACGGTGACCGTGACCGGCTCGCACATCCGCCGCGTCGACATGGAGACCGCGAGCCCGGTGGTCACGATCGACCGCCAACGCATCGAGGACAGCGGCAAGGCGACGGTCGGCGACATGCTGCAGAGCCTGCCGGTGATGTCCGGCATCCAGACCAACACTTCGATCAACAGCGGTTTCAGCCATGGCCGCGCGTTGGTCTCGCTGCGCGGGCTGGGGCCGGAACGCACCCTCGTGCTGCTCAATGGCCATCGCATGACCGGCCCGGCCAGCAGCGTCGCCGCCGCGCCCGGCGTGGACGTGAATTCGATCCCCGCGGCGATGGTCGACCACATCGAGGTGCTGACCGCCGGCGCTTCGGCGATCTACGGTTCCGATGCGATCGGCGGTGTGGTCAACATCATCCTCAAGAACGGCTACGACGGCGGGGCGATCGAGGCCGACTACGGCATCAGCGGCCATGGCGACGCGGCCCGCCGCAACTTCGCGGTGGAATGGGGCAAGACCTGGAGCCGCGGCAGCGTGATGCTGGCGCTGAGCCACAACTCGCAGAACGCGCTCTACAACCGCGACCGCGGCTTCGCGAAGAGCCAGCTCAGCTACAACAACGGCGTGATCGGCGACATGACGGGCAGCAATACCCGTGCCGTGCTGAGCGACGGAACGCGGCTGACGCCGAACTACGACGTGGGCGCCGGCGCCCTGACCGCCGCGGACTACCATGCGTTCGGCACCGATTCGCGCGACCGCTACAACTACTACGATTCCCAGTACATGATCACGCCGGGGGACCGCACCAACTTCTCGATGCGCGCCACCTGGGACATCACCGACGGCATCCAGGCCTATGCCGACCTGCTGTGGACGCACAGCAAGACCACCTCGCACCTGCAGCCCTATGGCATCAGCGCGGCCGGGCTGGGCGCCGACGTCGCCGGCAATCCATACAATCCGTTCGGTTCGGACCTCAGCGACTACATCCTTCGCACGCCGGTCTTCAGCCGCAAGTACGTCTCGTCGATGGCGCAGACCAACGCCGTCGCCGGCCTGCGCGGCAGCTTCGGCGATTCGAGCTGGCAGTGGGACGCCAGCGTCGGCTACGCCAGCTACAAGGACAAGCTGGTGCGCTACGGCTTTGCGGTCACCTCCGAGCTGGTCGACGTGCTCGAAACCGGGAACGTCTTCAACCCGAACGACCCGGACACCCTTGCCGCGCTCCGGTCGACCCTGCTGCCGGTGGACCTGAAGGACGAGAGCACCTCGAAGAACATCAACCTGGCCACCAATGGCACGCTGTTCGCGCTCCCGGCCGGCGAAGTGAAGGCCGCCTTCGGACTGGAATACCGCAGGAACGATTTCCACCAGGGCACGCAGAGTTCGGTCGCGATGGCCGATGCGTACGGCGCCTGCGACTACATGGACGGCTGCATCATGAAGCAAGGACACGCCGAGACCCTGAAGGAAGCCTATGCCGAGCTGCTGGTGCCGATCCTGTCGGACCTGCCGCTGGCGCATTCGCTGAGCCTGGACATCGGCAGCCGCCTGTCCGACTACAGCGCCTGGGGCCGTACCACCAACAGTTCGCTGGCGCTGGAATGGCGCCCGGTCTCCGACCTGCTGGTGCGTGCCACGGCCGCCGAAGTGTTCCGCGCGCCGGCGCTGGGCGACTTGTACGGTTCGCCCTACCAGGGCATCAACGATGCAGGAAGCTACTACGATCCATGCGAGCACTACACCGGCGGCGCCGGTGCCGGCGGCTGCCAGAACGTGCCGGCGGACGGCAGCTTCGTCAACACCGGCACGATGACCGTGATCGTCACCGGCGACGCCAACGCCGGATTCGACCTCAAGCCGGAATCCGGCCATTCCTACGACGTGGGATTGGTGTACGACCCGGATTGGCTGCCGGGCTTCTCGGTGAGCTTCGATGCCTGGAAGGTCAAGCTGGAGAACATGATCAGCGGCACCGGCTACGAGCAGGTGCTCGATCGCTGCTACCAGGGCGAAGCTGCCTACTGCGCGCTGGTGACGCGCAGCGCGACGGGCCAGTTGGTCAGCGTGACCGTGCCGTACTCGGTGAACCTCGACAAGGTCGAAATCCGCGGCTACGACTTCGCCACCAAGTACCAGCTGGAGACCGATCGCTGGGGCCGTTTCCAGCTCGGCCTGGATGCGACGCTGATGTCGAAGTACCTGGTCGGCGACGACGGCCACAACTACGTCGGCGAGACCTCCAGCTACGGCAACCTGCCGCGCCTGAAGGCCAACCTCAACCTGGGCTGGGACTATGGCGACTGGCATGCCGCCTGGACGATGCGCTACATCGGTTCCAGCGTGGTCGGCAGTGCTTACGAGGGCTACTGCAACAATACCGACGCGAGCGGCAATTGCGTTTACTTCGACGTGCCTGCCTACGTCTACAACGACCTGACCGTCAATCGCAAGTTCAAGTCGCTCGGCCTGACCGCGACGATCGGCGTGGACAATGCCTTCGACAAGAAACCGCCGATCTATTACGGGTATTACTCCAACGCTTCCAACACCGATGCCTGGACCTACAACACGATCGGCCGCTATTTCTGGGGCAAGGTGAGGTGGGAGTTCTGATCCGAGCGTCGAGGGAGCTCGTCATCCCCGCGAAAGCGGGGATCCAAGGACACTGCTGGTCAAAGCCAAAGTCCCTGGATCCCCGCCTTCGCGGGGACGACGGGTTGGGATGGCGGTTCCACGAGGCTGCATGAATATCTACGTTTCCGTCCCGCGTTGTCGTGCCCCACGATGGCGATGCCTGCTCCTGGCCTGGCTGGCACTGATGCCGGCCGCATTCGCAGCATCCGCCGGCGAGCCAGCGCCGGCGCATCCCAATGCCGCCATCGGCGAGCCGCGTTTCCTCGGCGATGCGCATCCGGTACCGGAGACCGGCGTGGACTTCGTCCCGGGCGGCCACCTGCAGCGCGTGTTCGCGGCCGATCTCGCGGCCGGCGCCGGCAGTGCGCCCGGGCGCGACTTCTGGATCGACCGGATGCTGGCGCGCGCGGGCGAGGGCGGTGGCCACGGGGATACCAACAACTGGCTGTTCACGCGCGGCCGTGCCGCCTATCTGTACACGCACAAGCCGGAGGAGCCTGGCTTCGTCGGCGATGTGGCGTACTGGCACAAAACCGGACACGACGCGTTGTTTCGCGTGCAGGTCGAGCAGGATGGAAAGACGCTGGCGCTGAAGGAGGTCGCGCCGCAGCGGCGGCAAACGCCCAGCTACTTCTCCACGGTGTTCGAGGATGCCGCCGCGGGTGTGCGATTGCACCTGGTGAAGTTCATCACCCAGCAGAACGTGGCGGTGGCCGAGGTCACGCTGTCGGCGCTGGACGGGCGTGCGCACGCGCTGACGCTGCGCGCGATCTCTCCGATGGCGGTACACGCCGATGATGTCGAGTTGACCGGCGCATTCCAGGCGCGCAACGACGTCACTACCGTATTCCCACGCTTCTCCGGCGATGGCTTCACGGTGGCCGACGGCGCGTTGGCACGGCCAGTGCGGGTGCCGGCAGAAGGCGGGAGCGCCACGTTCAAACTGCAACTCGGCCTGACCACGCGCGAGCTTCCTTCCTCGCTGGCCGAGTATCGACGGATCGCCGCGCAGTCGCCGCAACAGGCGTATCGGGAGCACGTGCTCGCCTATAACCGCTGGTGGGCCGACAACATCCCGTACCTCGACACCCCCGAGGACAACATCGACAAGACGTTGTTCTATCGCTGGTGGTTGCTGCGTTTCAATTTCCTCGACGCCGCGGTGCCGGGCAACGACTACCAGTTCCCGGTGGCGATCGAGGGCGTGCTCGGCTACGACAACGCCATCGTGCTGACGACCTGCATGTTCCTGGACGACCTGAAGTACCTGCGCGATCCGGTCTATGCCTACGGGAGCTGGATCGGGGCGGGCGAGGTCGCGGGTGGCGGCAAGTACGTCGACAACCCCGGCTCGCCGCAGAATTGGTCCAACTCCTACGCGCAGTACATCACCGCCGCGGCCTGGCGCGCCTACCAGGTGCACGGCGGGCCTGCGGCGCTCGCGGGCAAGCTGGCCGGCTACGGCCGCGGCGACGTGCTCGGCCTGCTGAAGGCCTACGACCGCAACGGCAACGGTCTGATCGAGTACGACTGGGCGGCGATGACCGGCAACGATGCCGACGCGGTGTCGTTCGACTGGGCCAAACGGCATGGACAGGCGCGCATGGATCGTGCCGAGAGCGCCTATGTCTGGGCCAATGCCAAGGCGGCGGCCGAGGCTGCGCGGCTGGCCGGCGATGCCGACGTCGCGCGGCAGATGGAACAGGTGGCGGCGCGCATCCGCGCCTCGGTGCTGGCGGTGCTGTGGCAGGACCGCAGCAGTGCGGCCGACTCGATGGGCCTGCACGGCGACCTGCTCAAGCACCGCCAGGCCAGCGGGCCGGAACTGCCGGTGGATTGGAAGGAGACCAACAACTATTTCCCGTTCGCGGTCGGGCTGATGCCCAAGCGAGGCGATACCGACTACGACCCCAAGTACGTGCGCGCGCTGCGCCTGTTCGCCGATGCCGACCAGTACCCGGTGTTCCCGTTCTACACCGCGAACCAGGCCGACAAGCATGCGCGGGGCGAGGAAGGCAGCAACAACTTCTCGGTGATCAACTCCACCGTGATGTTCCGCCTGCTGGCTTCGGCGCTGCGCGACTATCCGAGCCCGTACCTGGATGCAGGGTGGTATCGCAAGCTGCTGTACTGGAACGCCTGGGCGCACTACATCGACGGCGACAACCGCTACCCGGACCAGAACGAGTTCTGGGCCAAGGGCAGCGCCGCCGATGGCGGCAGCATCGGTTATCGCTCGTGGATTCATCACACCCAGCTCGGCGCCACCAACTTCACCGTGATCGAGGACGCGATGGGCCTGCGCCCGCGCAGCGACGCCAGGATCGAGCTGGATCCGATCGACATCGGCTGGGACCACTTCGCCGCCGACGGCATCCGTTACCGCGACCACGATCTGTCCATCGTCTGGGACCGCGATGGACGCCATTACCAGGGCAAGGTGCCGCAAGGCTATTCGCTGTATCTGGATGGCCAGCGGGCGTTCACGGTGGACCGGCTGGCGCACGTGCTCTACGACCCGGCCAACGGCCGTGTCGAGCCGGTCGCGGATGCGCGCGGCCAGGTCGCGGCGACGGTGCTGCACGCCGGGCGCGCCACGCTGGCGCGCCCGGAACAGGTACGCATCGAGACCGGCACGCGCACTGCCGAGGTGCTGGCCGATGCCGGCATCGAGGTCGCCCCGGCGCTGGCCGGCGCACGCAACCTGGCGCGCGACGCGACGGTCTCGGCCAGCTTCGCCACGGCCGGGTTCGAGGCGAAGGGCGCGGTCGATGGCAGCACCGCGAACGAGCCGTTCTGGGGCACCGCCGGTTCGCCCGATGCCAGCGATTGGATCGAGCTGGACTTCGCCCGGCCGCAAACGCTGGACACGCTGCTGCTGTACTTCTACCGGAGTTCCTCGGCGGAAGGCGAGCAGCATGGCTTTCCGTCCGGCACCCGCGCCGGCTATGCGCCGCCCTGGATGTACACATTGCAGTACCTCGACGGCGGCACCTGGAAGGACGTACCCGGGCAAGTGCGCGACCCCTCGATCGCGCAGGGCAACCGCAACCGGCTGCGTTTTCCTGCGATCGGCGCCGCCCGGTTCCGGGTGAAGGTCTTCCATGCCGGCACGCTGCGTACCGGGATCAAGGAAATCCAGGCATACGCGACCGGCATGCCGGCGCCGAAAGCGGTGGCGAACCGGGCACCGCAGGTCGTGGCATGGCAGGAGGATCGCGCGTCGGCATCGGGGGCGTTGCGGTTGTCCGGCCGGGTCGGCGACGACGCCTGGCCGCAGGGGCGATTGGCGTTGCATTGGAGCAGGCTGAGCGGGCCGCGGGATGGCGAGGCGATCTTCGAGGATGCCGGCGCTACCGATACCTTCGTGCGCTTCACCGCGGCCGGCGACTACGTGCTGCGGTTGACAGCAAGCGACGGGGCGTTGCAATCGCATGCCGACGTGCGCGTGAGCGCTGCGGCGAAGGCGTCGGGGCAGGGTATCCAGGTGCAGGGCGATGCCGTGGCCAGTGCCGAGTTCACCGCGTCCCATCATCGCGTGCAGGCGCTCAACGACGGCGAGGTGCCGGCACCGGGCAGCACGCCGAGCGGCGACCGGCGCTGGGGCAGCTGGGGCCGGCAGCAACCGGCGACGGTGTGGCTGCAATACCAGTGGCGGCAACCGGTGCGGATCTCGGCCAGCACGCTGTACTTCTGGGACGACCAGCCCGGGGGCGGCGTGGCCGAACCCCGCGGCTGGAAGCTGCAATACCTGCGCGACGGACGCTGGCTCGACATCGCCGCCGATTATCCGCTCGCGGGCAACGGCGCACCCAGCCACGCGCGCTTCGCCCCGGTGACGACCTGCGCATTGCGCGCGGTGATCGCGACTGCACCCGACGGTGCCGGCTACAAGGCCCTGGGCGTGGACGAATGGCAGGTGTTCGCCGATCTGCCGGAACGGCTGGAGCCGATCGACGTGCGTACCGGCATCGGCCAGGCGCCGCGGTTGCCGGAGAGGATCGCGGCCTGGTATGCCGATGGCGGCAGTGCCGAGGTCGGCGTGAGCTGGCCGCAGATCGATCCCGCCAGGCTGGCGAGCGATGGACGCATCGACCTGCATGGCCTGGCCGAAGGCGGCGTGCCCGCGACCGCCACGGTCTGGGTGCGCGCCAGCGAGCCGGGGCAGGTCAATACCGTCGATGCTCCACCGGAGGTGTGGGTAGCGCCTGGCCAGGTGCCGGCGCTGCCCGCGTTCGCCACCGTGCAGTACAACGACGGCTCGCGGGAACGGCGCGCGGTGCGCTGGCATTCTGCGCCCGGAACCGCGCCCGCGGCGGGTACGACGCTCACGGTCGAGGGCGAAGTCGACGGGCGCGGCGCAACCGGCACGCTGCCGCTGCAGGTCGTGGTGCGCACGCGGGAGGGACGACCGTGATGGCAGGATCGAAGATTCTTCGACTTCTCTCCAGCCGTCAGCCCCGCGAAAGCGTTCGTTGGCGATTGCGAGCGCGTCCATGGATCTACGATCCCCGGCCGTCGCGCATAGCGCTCCGGCGTTCGAACGGGTGCGAGCCAGTGGCTCGCAAGCAACCCGTCCTCACCCCAGCTTTCGCGGGAATGACGCGTTGGATGGTCGTGATGGCGTGCATGATCGCTATGCCCAACGCAACGGCTGGCATCACTCCGCGCGTCGTGCAGGCGCACGGCAATCCGATCCTGGCCGATGGCGATTACTACTCGGCCGATCCCGCGCCGCTGGTTGCCGACGGCAAGCTTTACATCCTCGCCGGCCGCGACGAGGCACCACCGGAAGTCAACGACTTCGTCATGAAGGAATGGCAGATGCTGGTCACCGACGACGTGGCCGGCGGGCGTTGGCAACACTATCCGGGGATGCTGCGCCCGGAGCAGGTGTTCGCATGGGCCGCTCCGGGCCGCGCCTACGCCGGCCAGATCGTGCAGGGGCCGGACCGGCGCTATTACCTCTATGCGCCGGTGGAAGAGCGCGATTCCACCAATCCCGACCGGTTCGCGATCGGCGTGGCGGTGGCCGACACGCCAGTGGGGCCATGGCGGGATGCGCATCCACAAGGGCCGATCGTTTCCCAGTCGGTGCCCGAGAAGAACGACATCCAGAACATCGACCCGACCGTGATGGTCGACGACGACGGCCGGGTCTACCTGTACTGGGGCACCTTTGGCCGGCTGCGCGGCGTCGAGCTGGAACGCGACATGCTTACGCCCAAGGGCGCGGAGTTCGCGGTGTCCACGCTGGACGGCTTCTTCGAGGCACCCTGGCTGTTCAAGCGCGGCGGCACCTATTACCTGGCCTATGCCGGCAACGAGGCAGGGCCCGATTCGCCCTGCACGCCGGCGATCTACCACGCGTGCATCGCCTACGGCACCGCACCCACGCCGCGCGGGCCGTGGACCTACCGCGGCGTGATCCTGGGCCCGGTGTCCTCGACCACCTCGCATCCGGGCGTGATCCTCTACAAGGGCCAGTGGTACCTCGTCTACCACACGGCCGACGCACGGGGCGGCGGGCATTTCCGCCGCAGCGTGGCGATCGACCGGATCGACTGGGACGATGCGGCCACGCCCGCGCGGATGCGGCTGGTGCGCCAGACCCGTCCGCCGCGACCTGCACCGAAGCCGCAGCGCAATCTCGCGCCGGCCGCGTTCGCCAGCGCGTCCAACAGCCCGGGCGTGCCGGTCCAGTACTGGATCGCCGCGCTCAACGACGGCATCGCCCGTGCCGCGCCGTTGCCGCCGGACATGTGGAGCAACTGGACGCCGCGGCCACCGGCGCGTGCATGGATCCAGTACGCCTGGGACCTGCCGGTGACGCTGGACGGCAGCACGATCGTGTTCTTCGCCGATCAGCCGGCCGGCGCCACGACCGGCATCGCGCCGCCGCGCGCCTGGCACCTGGAATATCGCCACGAGGGCCGCTGGCTGCCGGTGCGGCACGCCAGCGGTTACGGCACCCGGCCCGGCATGCCCCAGCACGTGCGCTTCGCTCCGGTGACCACGCGCTGCCTGCGCGCGGTGTTCGATGCATCCGGCGACGGCGACGGCGACGCCCACGCCGCGGTGGCGGTGCAGGAGTGGATGGCCCTGTCGGTGCGGCCGCAATGGCTGCCGAAAACCGCGACCGCGGGCGCCGCGCACTGCGACGCACCTTGAGGCCTTGCCGGATTTCGTGCGGATTTCCGCATCGATGCCCGCGGGTCGGGTCAAGACGCGCGGCGCACAGGGCGCGATAGTCGGGACTTGCGTGCCGTCGCGTCGACGGTGCCGATTCGCCGCTCTTGCGGTGCAGCAAGCCCGTGCCTTCCCCCGCAGACGCCAAGGGTACCGGGATCTTCGTTGCGCGGACCGGCGACTTCCACTTGATCGGTCCCGCGCCGATCGCCGCCAGGAGAGAAACCCCGCATGCGTTCTTCCGTTCCTCCCGTACCCGCGTCCGACACGCCTTGTCTGCAGGCCGCCCACGTCCACGCCGCGGCCGCCGGCATCGACGATCCGGCGCGCCGCCGCTTCCTGCAATGGAGCGCGCTGGCGGTCGCCGCCGGCTTCCTGCGCTTTCCCCTGGAGGCGGCCGCAACGGAGGCCGGCAAGGTGCAGGCGGTGCCGCTCGGGAACGTCCGGCTCAAGCCTTCGCTGTTCCTGGATTCGGTATTGACCAACCGCCGCTACCTGTTCGAGCTGGAACCGGATCGCCTGCTGTGCAACTTCCTCAAGTACGCCGGATTGCCGCCGAAGGGCGAGAGCTATGGCGGCTGGGAGGGCGACACCATCTCAGGGCACACCCTGGGCCATTACCTGAGCGCGCTGTCCAAGCTGCACGCGCAGACCGGCGACGCCGACGCCAGGCAACGCATCGACTACATCGTCGCCGAGCTGGCGCGCGCGCAGGCGGCCGACAAGGACGGCTACGTCGGCGGCTTCACCCGCAAGAACGACAAGGGCGGGATCGAGGGCGGCAAGCAGGTGATGGAGGAGGTGCGGCGCGGCATCATCAAGGGCAGCAAGTTCAACCTCAACGGCAGCTGGTCGCCGTTGTACACCCAGCACAAGCTGTTCGCCGGCCTGCTCGATGCGCACGCGCTGGCGGGAAACCGGCAGGCGCTGGAGGTGCTGGTGCCGATGGCGGGCTATTTCGCCGGGGTGTTCGACGCGCTCGACCACGCGCAGATGCAGCAGTTGCTGGACACCGAGTTCGGCGGGCTCAACGAGTCCTACATCGAGCTGGGCGCGCGCACCGGCGATCCGCGCTGGACCGCCGTGGGCAAGCGCCTGCGCCACGAGAAGGTGGTCGACCCCGCCATCGCCGGCCGCGATGCGCTGCCGCACATCCATGCCAATACCCAGATCCCCAAGTTCATCGGCGAGGCGCGCCAGTTCGAGGTGGCCGGCGACGCCGATTCGGCGGCCGCGGCGCGCTTCTTCTGGGAAACGGTGACCGCGCACTACAGCTACGTGATCGGCGGCAACGCCGACCGCGAGTACTTCCAGCAACCGGACACCATCGCCGCGTTCCTGACCGAGCAGACCTGCGAGCACTGCAACAGCTACAACATGCTCAAGCTCACCCGGCACCTGTACCAGTGGACGCCGCAGGCGCGCTACTTCGACTACTACGAGCGCACCCTGCACAACCACACGATGGCGGCGCAGCACCCGGGCACCGGCATGTTCACCTACATGACCCCGATGATCGCCGGCGGGCGCCGCGAGTTCTCCGACAAGTTCGATTCGTTCTGGTGCTGCGTCGGCACCGGCATGGAGGCGCACGCGCAGTTCGGCGACTCGATCTTCTGGCACGACGCGCAATCGCTGTACGTCAACCTCTACATTCCCTCGGCGCTGGACTGGCCGGAGCGCGATCTCGCCCTCGACCTGGACAGCGGGCTGCCGGTCGACGGGAAGGTGCGCTTGCGGGTCGCGCGCATCGGCGAGAAGACGCCGCGCCGGTGGTGCCTGCGCGTGCCGGCCTGGTGCGAGGGGCGCTACGCGCTGCGCATCAACGGCGCTCCCCGGAAGGCGCAGGCCGGGGAGGGCTACATCGTCCTGGAGCGCGCCTGGAAGGCGGGCGACACGATCGACTTGGAATTCGCCATGCCATTGCGGCTGGAACCGGCGCCGGGCGATCCGGACACGGTGGTGGTGATGCGCGGTGCGCTGGCGCTGGCGGCCGACCTCGGCCCCGCCGGCGAACCCTACGATGCGCCGGATCCGGCGCTGGTGGCCGACGCCTCGCCGCTCTCGGGCTTCGCCGAGCGTCCTGCGCCGGCGACCTACCTGGCCGGCACCACGCGCCCGGAGGGACTCACGTTCGTGCCGTTCTATTCGCAATACGAGCGTCGCAGCGCGCTCTATTTCAAGCGCATGGATTCCGCGCGATGGGCGCGCGAGTCGGAGCGGCGGCTGGAGCAGAAGGCCGCCTTCGAAGCCATGCAGGCCAGCGCCGTCGATTCGATCCGGTTCGGCGACGAGGCGTCGGAGAAGGCGCACGGGCTGACCAGCGATACCTCCTTCGGCGGCGAGTACCGTCGGCAGAAGTGCCGCGACGTGCGCGGCAAGGGTTTCGTCGAGTTCGAGATGAAGGGCAGCGACCGCCCGTTGGCGCTGCGCCTGCGCTTCTGGGGCAGCGACAAGGGCCGCTTCAACATCCTGGTCAACGGCACGCTCGCGGTGGAAGTGCAGGTCGAGCGCGGCCAGGTGATCGACTTCGTCGACCGCGACTATCCCTTGCCCGTCGCGCTCACCCGCGATGCGAAGACGTTGAAGTTCAGGTTCGAGCCGCAGCACGGCGATACCGCCGGGCCGCTGTTCGGCGGTTGGCTGGTGCATGCCTGATGGAACGCCTCGCGACGCGGAATGGTTGCAGGCGTATCGGCTTGCGGCCGGCGGCGGCGCGACGCGCGGAAATCATGCCGTTTTCCGCAGCCATGGACGAAAAATGCGACAAGACGCCATGTCGGACTACAGGCACATTGTTACCGACTGATTAACGCAAGACCCGACGCCGTTGCCTGGCACGGCGTCGAAGGTTGCCCCGCTTTTCGTTGAACCTGCGTTCCAGCGCGGGATCCGGCGGTCCTGGCACGGGTGCGCTGCCCCCGTCGCGCATGACGCCTGCGCCCGGCTGCATTCCATCTTCCGATTCGCCGGCCGCGCCGGCGTGGCCTCGCTTTGCCCGAAAAATGCTGCACATCACCTCCGAGGAGTCCGCTGCATGTCGTTGCATCCGTCAAATCCCGCCCCGATGTCCCGCCCGCCCATCGCCCCCGGCACCGCCGCGCGCCGGCTCAGCCTCGCGATCACTTCCGTGCTCGCCTCCGCGGTGGCGGCGCCGGCGTTCGCCCAGGATGCGGCGCCCTCGGGCGGCGATGCCACCCAGACCCTGGACAGCGTGGTCGTGACCGGCTCGCGCCTGCGCCGCGTCGACACCGAGACCGCCAACCCGGTGGTCACCGTCAGCGCCGAGCAGATCGCGGCCACCGGCAAGGCCACGGTCGGCGACCTGCTGCAGGAACTGCCCTCGATCGCCGGCAACGCGACCAACCCGTACACCAACAACGGCGGCGGCACCGGCGCCTCCACCGTGTCGCTGCGCGGCCTGGGCGACAAGCGCACGCTGGTGCTGGTCAACGGCATCCGCCTGGCCTACAACGACGTCAACGCGATCCCGGCCAGCATGATCGAGCGCGTCGAGGTGCTCAGCGACGGCGCCTCGGCCGTGTACGGCTCGGACGCGATCGGCGGCGTGGTCAACTTCATCCTGCGCGAGAAGTTCGAGGGCGTGCAGTTCAGCAGCGACTTCGGCACCAGCTGGAAGAGCGACGGCAACCGCCGCAACTTCGCGCTGACCGCCGGCAAGGCGTGGGACCGCGGCAGCCTCGTGGCCGGCGTCTCCTACCACGACATCGATCCGGTCTCGGCCGGCGCGCGCGGCTACTCCAAGGACGCGCTGTACCTGATCGACGGGCAGTCGGTGAAGCAGGGGTCCTCGGCCACGCCGACCGGTTCGATCAACTTCAACGACGGTTCCGACGCCTCCAAGGCCCTGGCCGCCCGCCACGGCTGCTCGCGCGTGACGCTCGACGGCGGCGTGAGCGGCACCCCCGGCCAGGGCGACTTCCATTGCTACAGCGCCACCGCCGATTCGTACAACTACCAGCCGTTCAACCTGCTGCAGACGCCGCAGAAGCGCACCAACGCGTTCGTGCTCGGCAGCTACCGGCTCACCGACAACGTCGAGGCCTACGTCAACACCTGGTTCAGCAAGACCGAATCGGCCTCGGTGATCGCCCCGATCCCGATCTTCGCCAACGGCGACAACTTCCTGGTGTCCGCCGACAGCTACTACAACCCGTTCGGCGTGAACTTCGGGACCGACCGCGCCACGGGCACCTCGTACAACGATTTCAACACGCGCATCACCTCGCTCGGCAAACGCCGCTACCAGTACGACACCTACAACTTCCAGGCCACGGCGGGATTGCGCGGCGGCTTCGGCGAGAGCTCCTGGCGCTGGGAAACCGCACTGAACTACGGGCGGGTCAGGCAGAAGTCGACCAACTACGGCTTCCTCGATTACGCCAAGTTCAACCAGGCGGTCGGGCCCTCGTTCATGGACAGCGACGGCACGGTCAAGTGCGGCAGCGCGGGCAACGTCATCGCCGGCTGCACGCCGATCAACGTCTTCAACATCAACGATCCGTCCAACACCGCCGCGCTGGAATCGATGGTGGTCGACCCGGTGGTCACCAGCATCTACACGGTCAAGCAGTTCGAGGCCAATGCCAACGGCGACCTGTTCGACCTGCCGGCCGGCACCGCCAGCCTCGCCGCCGGACTGTCGTATCGCAAGGAAGAGACCACCACCCATGCCGATCCGCTGTGGACCGCCGACGAGAACGGCCTGTGCGGGGTGATCGAGTACTGCGGCTCGGTGCTGAACGGCGGCTTCAACGTCAAGGAGGCCTACGCCGAGGCGCTGTTCCCGCTGCTGAAGGACCTGCCCGGCGTCAGCTCGCTCAACGTCACCATCGGCACGCGCTTCTCCGACTACAGCTCGGTGGGCAGCAAGACCAACAGCAAGCTCTCGATCGAGTACCGGCCGGTGGAGGACCTGCTGCTGCGCGGCACCGTCTCGCAGGTGTTCCGCGCGCCCAACATCAGCGAACTGTACGCGGGCGTGGCCGGCGACGCGGCCACCGCCAACGATCCGTGCAACGGCTACACCGGCGGCCACGAGGCGGCCTGCGCCAACGTGCCCACCGACGGCAGCTACCAGCAGGCCGACGGCCAGGTTTCCGGCAAGGCGTCGGGCGCGGCCGTGGCCGGCTACCAGCTCAAGCCGGAGACCGGCAAGTCCTACGACGTCGGCTTCGTCTACGATCCGCACTGGATCGAAGGGCTGTCGCTGAGCGCGGACTGGTGGCGCATCGACCTGGAGGACACCATCACCACGGTGTCGGCGCAGACCGTGCTCAACCAGTGCTACGCCAACTCGGCCAGCGCGTTCTGCGCGCTGATCCATCGCAACGGCAACGGCACGATCAACTACATCGCCGAGCCGACCGTCAACCTCGGCAAGCTCTGGGCGCGCGGCATCGACTTCAACCTGACCTACCGGCTGCCGGAAAGCGCGTGGGGCCGCTTCACCGCCGGCCTCACCGGCACCTACCTGACCCGCTACGACATCCTGCCCGACACCACCGACCCGAGCACGGTGACGATCCACAACGTCGGCAAGTACACGTATTCCTACGGCAACTTCCCGCGCTGGCGCGGCCTGGCGACGCTGGGCTGGAACCTGGGCGACTGGAGCGCGAGCTGGCGCGTGCGCTACGTCGGCAAGACCCAGATCGGCAGCAGCGACCTGGAGCAGAGCTTGTCCGCAGATTCCGGCGCGCCGGGCGTAGTGCGCGAGATCGGCAGCTACGTCTACCACAACCTGCAGGCCGGCTACGATTTCACGCCGTGGCACCTGCGCTTCGATGTCGGCGTGGACAACATCACCAACAAGCAGCCGCCGCTGTACTACGCCAACAACGTCAACAACGCCAACACCGACGTGGCGACCTACGACCTGCTGGGCCGCTACTACTGGGGCCGGGTGACCGTGAAGTTCTGAGGGAGGCCGGAACCCGGGACTCGGAAAAGCAGTTTCCCGCGACCGGTTCGGTCGCGGGCTTCCCTGGCAGGCCGCGAGAACGCGGCCTGCTTTTTTTTTGAACCCTCAGTCCGGCTCTTACACCGTCAACTGCAACAACAGCTTGTTGAGCCGGCGCACGTAGCCGGCCGGGTCCTTCAGGCTGTCGCCGGCGGCGAGCGCGGCCTGGTCCAGCAGCACCCGGCTGAAGTCGGCGAAGCGGTCCATGTCCTGCTCGGCGTCGAGTTTCTCGATCAGCGGGTGGGTCGGGTTGAACTCGAACACCGGCTTGCTCTCCGGCACCTTCTGGCCGCTGGCCTCCAGGATCTGGCGCATCTGCAGGCCCAGGTCGCCCTGGCCGATGGCGAGGATCGCCGGGGAGTCGGTCAGGCGATGGGAGACGCGCACCTCGGCCACCTCGTCGCCGAGCGCGGCCTTGATCCGGCTGGCCAGGCCTTCCTTGGTCCTGGCGACTTCCTCCTGCGCCTTCTTTTCCTCCTCCGAGTCCAGGCTGCCCAGGTCGAGGTCGCCGCGCGCCACGTCCACGAACGACTTGCCGTCGAACTCGGTCAGGTAGCCCATCAGCCACTCGTCGATGCGGTCGGTCAGCAGCAGCACCTCGATGCCCTTCTTGCGGAACACCTCCAGGTGCGGGCTGTCCTTGATCTGCGCGTGGCTCTCGCCGGTCAGGTAGTACAGCTTGTCCTGGCCTTCCTTCATGCGCGCCACGTAGTCGGCCAGCGACACGCTCTGCTCGCCGCCGGCGTCGTGCGTGGACGCGAAGCGCAGCAGGCCGGCGATCTTCTCGCGGTTGCCGTAGTCCTCGGCCGGGCCTTCCTTCAGCACCTGGCCGAAGTTGCGCCAGAACGTGGCGTAGTCCTCCGGCTTGTCCTTGGCCAGCTTCTCCAGCATGTCCAGGGCGCGCTTGGTCAGCGCGGACTTCATCGAGTCGACCACCGGGCCGGACTGCAGGATCTCGCGCGAGACGTTGAGCGAGAGGTCGGCCGAGTCCACCACGCCCTTGACGAAGCGCAGGTACAGCGGCAGGAACTGCTCGGCCTGGTCCATGATGAAGACGCGCTGCACGTACAGCTTCAGGCCCTTGGCGGCGTCGCGGTGGTAGAGGTCGAACGGCGCGCGGCCCGGCACGTACAGCAGCGAGGTGTACTCGAGCTTGCCCTCGACCTTGTTGTGGCTCCACGCCAGCGGGTTGGCGACGTCGTGGGCGATGTGCTTGTAGAACTCCTGGTATTCCTCGTCCTTGATCTCGGACTTGGGGCGGGTCCACAGCGCGCTGGCCTTGTTGACCGCCTCCCATTCCGGCTCGGCCGGCTTGTCCTCGCCGTAGTGCTCCTTGAGCATCTCGATCGGCAGGCCGATGTGGTCGGAATACTTCTTGAGGATGCCGCGCAGCTTCCAGCCGTCGGCGAAGCCTTCCTCGCCGTCCTTCAGGTGCAGCACGATGCGGGTGCCGCGCTGCGGCTTGTCGATCGTGGCGACCTCGAAATCGCCTTCGCCCTTGCTCGACCAGTGCACGCCCTCGGCAGCCGGCAGGCCGGCGCGGCGGCTGTACACGTCGACCTGGTCGGCGACGATGAACGCGCTGTAGAAACCGACGCCGAACTGGCCGATCAGGTTGGCGTCCTTCTTCTGGTCGCCGGACAGGTTCTTGAGGAACTCGCCGGTGCCGGACTTGGCGATGGTGCCGAGGTGGGCGACGGCCTCCTCGCGGCTCATGCCGATGCCGTTGTCGTCGATGGTGACGGTCCTGGCGTCCTTGTCGAACTCGACGCGGATGCGCAGGGCGGGGTCTTCCTCCAGCAGCGCCGGCGCCTTGAGCGCCTCGAAGCGCAGCTTGTCGGCCGCGTCGGCGGCATTGGAGACCAGTTCGCGCAGGAAGATCTCCTTGTTGGAGTAAAGCGAATGGATCATCAGCTGCAGCAGCTGCTTGACCTCGGTCTGGAAGCCCAGCGTCTCTTTGTGCGTCTCAACGGTCATCGTCGTCTTGCTCCGTGGTGGCCTGGGCCGCGTGGCGGCCGATGGGCCCGGGGTATGGGTTGGACGGGCGATTTCAAGGCACGGCGCCCGTTCGGCCCGCCGATTGCGGGAGGACTCCGGTCCCGGCGGGCCTCGCCGGGAAAGCCCGCCGGGACCGGAGTCCCTCCCGCGGTCCACCGTGTGGCCGCGGTGGAGCCCCTTTCGCAGGCGCTATCATGCCGGCCGCTCTCCGTCGCCTGTCCGCATGTCCCGACCACCACGCCCGTCGCCGCGCCCCGCCCATGGCGGAGCGGGCCAGATCCGCATCATCGGAGGACGCTGGCGCAATACGCGCCTGCAGGTCCCGGACCTGCCCGGATTGCGTCCGACCGGCGAGCGGGTGCGCGAGACCCTGTTCAACTGGCTGATGCCGAAGATCGCGGGTGCGCGGGTGCTCGACCTGTTCGCCGGCAGCGGCGCGCTCGGGCTGGAGGCGGTTTCGCGCGGGGCCGCCTCGGCGGTGTTGGTCGAACGCGATCCCGGCCTCGCCGCGCAACTGCGCCAGCAGGTCGCCAGGCTGGATGCCGGGGCGCAGGTGCAGGTCGTGCAGGCCGATGCCATGGCATGGCTGCGCCAGCCGGGGCAGGGGGACTTCGACGTCGCCTTCGTCGACCCGCCTTTCGCCGCGGGGCTCTGGGACGCGGTGCTGGAATCGCTGCCGGCGCGGCTGGCCGGCAGCGCCTGGCTGTACCTGGAGTCGCCGCAGGACGCCCATCCGCGCCCGCCCGCCGACTGGCACCCGCACCGCGAGGGAACGACCCGCGAGGTGCACTATGCGCTGTACCGGCGGGCCGCTGGTACACTGCGCGACGACCTGAATCCGACCGCAGACGCATGACCGTGGCCAATAGCCGCATTGCCGTTTACCCGGGCACCTTCGATCCGATCACCAACGGCCACATCGACCTGGTGAGCCGCGCCGCGCCGCTGTTCGAGAAGATCGTGGTGGGCGTGGCGCAGAGTCCGTCCAAGGGGCCCGCGCTGCCGCTGGAGCAGCGCGTCGAACTGGCCCGCGGCGCGCTGGCCCGCCATGCCAACGTCGAGGTGCGCGGTTTCGACACCCTGCTGGCGCACTTCGTGCGCGACGTCGGCGCCGGGGTGCTGCTGCGCGGCCTGCGCGCGGTGTCGGACTTCGAGTACGAGTTCCAGATGGCGAGCATGAACCGCCACCTGATCCCCGAGGTGGAAACGCTGTTCCTGACCCCGGCCGAGCAGTACAGCTTCATCTCGTCCTCGCTGGTGCGCGAGATCGCCCGGCTCGGTGGCGACGTCTCCGGCTTCGTGCCGGCCTCTGTCGTCGAGGCCCTGCGCCGGGTCCGCGAAGCGCGCGGCCAAGCCTGACCCAAAACACATCATCACACGTCCTACAGAGGGAGGAGTTCCATGAAGACCACCATGCGCGCCCTGGCGCTCGCGACGATGACCACGCTGGCCCTGGCGGCCTGCAAGAAGGAAGAGGCCCCGGCCCCGGTCGCCGAGGTCCAGGCCCTGAAGGCCCCCGCCAAGGACGACAACGCCGGCTGGAAGCAGTACCTGCAGGCCGAGGTCGGCCAGAACCTGGGCACCATCACCAACAGCCCGTTCCTGTACTACCTGCCGCCGGAGTCGGATGCCGAGTTCCAGGGCAGCTACGAGCGCCAGCTGGAGAGCGTGAAGACCGCGCTGAGCCGTGGCGTGCAGCCGGGCAACATGCTGGCGTTCGGTTCGTCGGCCTCGGCCAAGATGGCGGACCTGATCGAAGCCTCGTTCAAGGACGTGCAGGCCGACTCGATGAAGGGCGTGCGCGTGCTGTTCATCGGCGAGGCGGCCGACAACGAGCGCGTGCAGGCCGTGGTGAAGCCGACCGGCGCGGAATACGTGTTCGTCGAAGCGAAGTGATGCCGGGCGGCGGGCTTCGGCCCGCCCGTCCACGACGCGGAGGCGCCGTGCTTCCGCCGCCGGTGCGACCGGCGGCCGGGGCGGGCGCCTCCCGCCTTTTGTGGGAGCGGCTGAAGCCGCTCCCACAAAAGGCGCTCCACGAAGGCCGTCCCCCGGCGAAGCCGGCATCGCAAAAGCCGGCCGCAGCGTTCCATGCGGGGCCGGACCTGCCTGTCCGATCCCGGTAATATGGCCGGGTTGGTGCCGAATTCCCCTAAATGTCCCTGAAGATCAACGAGCTCTGCGTCAATTGCGACGTCTGCGAGCCGGCCTGCCCGAACCACGCCATTTCGATGGGCGAGACGATCTACGTGATCGATCCCGCGCGCTGCACGGAATGCGTCGGCCACTTCGACGAGCCGCAGTGCGTCGTGGTGTGCCCGGTGGAGTGCATCGATCCCGACCCGGACATCCCGGAAACGCACGACCAGCTGCTCGCCAAGCTGCTGCGGCTGCAGCAGGAGCATCCCGAACTGTACGAACAGGAGCCCCCCGCCTCATGAGAACGTTCGCCCGCCATGTCCTGCTGCTGGGCCTGATGCTGTCGCCGGTCGCCTGGGCCGGGACCGCCCCGGCCGCCGTACCTGCCGCCGGCACCGCGGCGCATCCGCCGGGCGCGGCCGTGGCCAGCGGGCACCGGCTCGCCACCGAGGCGGGCCTGCAGATCCTGCGCGAAGGCGGCAACGCGTTCGACGCGGCCGTGGCGGTGTCCTCGACGCTGAGCGTGGTCGAGCCGATCAGTTCCGGCCTGGGCGGCGGCGGCTTCTTCCTGCTGCACGATGCAAAGACCGGGCAGGACGTGATGCTGGACGCGCGCGAGACCGCGCCGGAGTCGGCCACGCCCGACCGGTTCCTGGACAAGGACGGCAAGCTCGACCCGAACAAGTCGATCAACGGCCCGTGGTCGGCCGGCATTCCGGGCCTGCCGGCGGCCCTGGTCGAACTGGCGACGAAGCACGGCCGCCTGCCGCTGAAGCAGTCGCTGGCGCCGGCGATCCGCATCGCCACCGAGGGCTTCCCGGTCTACGCGCGCATGGCCAGGGGCTACGCGCAGCGGCGCGAGGTGATGGAGCGCTACCCCGGCACGCGCGAGGTGTACCTGCGCAACGGCAAGCCGATCGCCGAGGGCGACATCTTCAAGCAGCCCGAACTGGCGCGCACGCTGGCGTTGCTGGGCGAGAAGGGCTTCGACGGCTTCTACAAGGGCGAGACCGCCAGGAAGCTGATCGCCGGCGTCAACCAGGCCGGCGGCAAGTGGACCGCCGCGGAACTGGCCGCCTACCGGGTCAAGCAGCGCACGCCGATCCAGTTCGACTACAAGGGCTGGAAGATCACCACCGCGCCGCCGCCGTCCTCGGGCGGCATCGCGCTGGCGTCGATGCTGCAGATCCTGGAGGGCTACGACCTCAAGGCGATGGACCCGGCGCATCGCACCCACCTGGTCGTCGAGGCGATGCGCCGCGCCTATCGCGATCGCACCTTCTTCCTGGGCGATCCGGACTTCACCGCGATCCCGCAGCGCGTGCTGCTGAGCAAGGACTACGCGCTCGGCCTGCGCTCGACGATCAACCCGGAGAAGGCCACGCCCAGCGACCTGCTGTCGGGCAATCCGACGCCCCTGGAGGACGACGAGACCACGCATTTCTCGATCATCGACGACGAGGGCAACCTGGTCGGCGCGACCCAGACGGTGAACCTGCTGTACGGGTCCGGCCTGATCCCGAAGGGCACCGGGGTGCTGCTCAACGACGAGATGGACGACTTCGCGCTCAAGCCGGGCACGCCGAACGCCTTCGGCGTGATGGGCTACGAGGCCAACGCGCCCAGGCCGGGCAAGCGCCCGCTCAGCTCGATGACGCCGACTTTCATGCGCAACGCCGACAAGACCGTGGTGCTGGGCACGCCGGGCGGCAGCCGCATCATCACGATGGTGCTGCTGGGCATCCTCGGCTACGACGACGGCCTGACCCCGCAGCAGGTCGCGGCGCTGCCGCGCTACCACCACCAGTGGCTGCCCGACGTGATCGAGGCCGAGAGCGGCACCTTCGACGAGGCTACGGTCAAGGGCCTGCAGGCGATGGGCCATGCGCTCAAGCTGCCGGGCGACACCGCCGCCGGCGGGCGCGGCTCCAGCCACGTCTGGGGCAATCTGCAGACGGTGGAATGGGACAGGCGCAGCAACACCCTGGCCGGCGGCAGCGATCCGCGCAACGAGGTCGGGGCGGCCGAGGTGCAGTTGGACAAGTGAGGGAGCCGGAACCCCCGGAGCAGGAAGCCGGAAAAGGCTGCTCCGGGGCCGTTGCGGGAGGGACTTCAGTCCCGACAGGCTTTACCGACCAGCTGTCGGGACTGAAGTCCCTCCCACAGGAAAGCAAGAAGCAGCAAGAAGCGGCAGGTCGCTTGACCGCCTGGCCCAAGCAAGGATGCTTTCCCCATCCCCATCCCCATCCCCATCCCCAATCCCCAATCCCGAATCCCGAATCCCGAATCCCGAATCCCGAATCCCGAATCCCGAATCCCGAATCCCGAATCCCCAGCCTGCTTCCAAATCCTTAACGCCGAATCCCCGATGATTTGCAAATGAAACTTTGGTCGATACGGGGCAATACCCAGAAGCTGGATGGCGGTGCGATGTTCGGGAACGCGCCGCGCGCGATGTGGGAAAAGTGGGCCGTGCCGGACGAGGCCAATCGCATCGAACTGGCTTGCCGCGCCTTGCTGGCCAGTCCGCTGGCGGGCAAGACCGTGCTGTTCGAGACCGGTGTCGGCGCGTTCTTCGAGCCCAGGCTGCGCGAGCGCTACGGCATCCAGGAAGAGAACCACGTGCTGATCGAATCGCTGCGCGAGGCGGGGTTCGAGCACGAGGACATCGACGTGGTGGTGCTCAGCCACCTGCACTTCGACCATGCCGGCGGCTTGCTCGCGCCGTGGGCCGAGGGGCGCGCGCCGGAACTGCTGTTCCCCAATGCGACCTACCTGGTCGGCGCCGCGCACTGGGAACGCGCCAGGCATCCGCATCCGCGCGACCGCGCCAGCTTCATTCCCGAACTGCAGGACCTGCTCGAAGCGAGCGGGCGGCTGGAGATCGTCGATGGCCCGCATTCGCGCGTGCTCGGCGAGGCGGTGCGCTTCAGCTTCAGCGATGGGCATACGCCGGGGCTGATGCTGTCGGAGATCGTCGGGCCCGAACAGGTGCAGGGGCGGGCGCACGGTGGCGTGGCGTTCTGCGCGGACCTGATTCCCGGCCGCTCGTGGGTGCACTTGCCGATCACGATGGGCTACGACCGCAACGCGGAGCTGCTGATCGACGAGAAGCGCGAGTTCCTGGAAGACAAGCTCGCGCGCAACGTGCACCTGTTCTTCACCCACGATCCGTCGTGCGCGCTGGCCCAGGTGGTGCGCGACGACAAGGGGCGTTTCTCCACGGCGCACGAGGTCCAGGAACTGCGCGCCCGGCCGCTGGCGGCCTAGCTGTGTAAACCCAGCACGTTGTTCAGTGGGATACGGGAGATGGGCGGTTTGTAGCCAAGGCTGGCATGAGGCCGATGCCAGTTGTAGTGGTGCAGCCAGTTCTTGAAGGCACTGGCGCGCT
>BNBA01000030.1 GCA_014654535.1 Xanthomonas boreopolis | reverse complement strand
CGCGCCAGTGCCTTCAAGAACTGGCTGCACCACTACAACTGGCATCGGCCTCATGCCAGCCTTGGCTACAAACCGCCCATCTCCCGTATCCCACTGAACAACGTGCTGGGTTTACACAGCTAGCCCGGGATGAACGGGAACACGATCTTCAGCAGTCCCTTCAGGCCGCCTTCGGCGGTGCTGGCGACGGCCTTGGCGCCGAGGCTGTTGAGCGCGCGCCGCACGTCGTCCCAGCGCAGTTGCTTGATGTCCTTCTTCAGCAGGTCGGCGACCTCCTCGGCGGCGGGGGCGAGTTTCTTCAGTTCGCGCACCGTCGCCTCCGGGTCGGGCTGCAGGTAGCCCCAGCGCTCGGCGATCTTCAGCAACGTGTCGAAACGCACCGCGACGACCTCGCGGTTGCGCTCGTACACCGGCAGCGCGCCGACCTCGAGGATCGCCTGCTCGAAGCGCTGCGCGTCGTCCGGGTGCTCGATCCGCACCGCCAGGAAGCCTTCCTTGCGGCTGCGCTCGCTGACGTGCTTGGCGCCCGAGCGCAGGTTGTCCTCGGTCAGCACGCTGGCGACGATCCGGCGCAGCGCCGCATCGTTCTCCTCCGGCACCAGCGCGCGCCAGCGCGCGTAGCCGTCGCGGCGCAGCGCCTTGACCTTGGCCGGGGTGACGCGCAATTGCATCGCCACGGCGGCGTTGGAGTCGCTGCGCGAGATCGCGCCGTCGCGCTCGAGCAGCACGAAGATCAGCAGCTCCAGGTCGCGCTTGGTCAGCGACTGGAAACCCTGCAGCAGGGTCAGCCGCAGGAATTCGTTGGCGAACCCGGCCGGGTCCTTGAGCTCGATGGGTTGCATGACCGCCCCTCCTCATTCCTCCGCGGAACAGGCGCAGGATGCCATGCCGCGGTTGCGCGCCCTGAGACGGGCGCCGCATCGCGGGCGGATCGCCTCAGAACGCGCCCTTGCGGCCGGTTTCGCGGCCGGGCACCTCGCTCAGGAAGGTCTCGATCGCGCCGCGGTCCTGCAGGGTGACGTAGACCTGCCGGCCGTCCTTGCCGCCGAAGGCCAGGTTGGTCGGCTTGCTGCCCTTGAGCTTGACGGTGCGCAGCAGCTTGCCCTGCGGCGAGACCACCACCACCGCGCCGGCGTCGTAGCGGGCGATGTAGAGGTTGCCGTCGCGATCGCAGCGCATGCCGTCCAGGCCGGCGTCCGGGAACTCGATCAGCAGGCGCTTGTTGGAGGGCTTGCCGCCGCGGTCGAGGTCGTAGACCCAGACCTTGCGCTGCATGCTCTCGTTCACGTACAGGCGGTCGCCGCGCGGCGAGACCTCGATGCCGTTGGTGGTGCCCATCCCGGTCTCGAGCAGCTCGGCATGGCCCTCGCGGTCGATCCGCCAGATCTGGCCGGTGCCGGTGGACCAGTCCGGGTCGCTGGCGTACAGAGTGCCGTCCGGCGCTCGCGCCAGGTCGTTGGGTTGGTGCATGCGCGCATCGGCGGCGAAGGTCGAGACCTGGCGGGTGTCCGGGTCCACGGCCAGCACGCGGTGGCCGGTGTAGTCGGCCACGTACAGCACGCCGTGTTCGCCGAAGCGCAGGCCGTTGCCGGTGCTGCCCTCCGGCAGGCGCACGAACAGCTCGGCCTGGCCGGTGCCGTCGGGCCGTGCCGTCACCCGGCCGATGGTGCCATCGCCGCCGAACGCGACCGCGTACAGGCGGCCGTCCGGGCCCACCGCCGGGCCTTCCACGCCCTTGCCGAACACGCCGTCGGGCACGTAGTCGCTGGCCACGTAGACGGTCGGCAGGCGCGCCTGGCGGTTGTTGGCAGCGGGTGCGACGGTGCTGGCGGCCAGCAGCACGACCGCCAGCGCGGTGCGGAGCGGGGACGGGGCGGAGCGGATCATGGCGGGGTTCCGGTCAGGGGGAGGCCAAGGCGGCGACCGTGATCTCCTCGCGGTCGTGGTAGAGCTGCTTGGCGCGCACCTGCAACGGCCTTCCGGCCTGCCGGCGGAACAGTTCCAGGCACAGCATGGTCTCGTCCCAGCGCTTCTTCATCGGCAGCTTGAGGTTGAAGATCGCATGCCGGCACCAGCCCTCGCTGAACCAGGTGGCCATCCGCTCGGCCACCCGTCGGGGCTGTTCGACCATGTCGCAGACCATCCAGTCCAGCGGGCGTTCCGGTTTCCAGTGGAAGCCGTCGGCGCGCAGGTGCTCGACCAGGCCGGTATCGAGCACGTGCTGGCGCAGCGGGCCGTTGTCGACGCTGGTGACGTGCAGGTGCTCGCGGGCCAGCACCCAGGTCCAGCCGCCGGGCGCGGCGCCGAGGTCGGCCGCGCGCATGCCCGGCTTCATCCGCGCCTGGCGTTCCTCGGGCGAGAGCAGGGCGATCAGCGCCTCCTCCAGCTTCAGCGCCGAGCGCGAGGGCGCGTCCGGCAGCAGCTTCAGGCGCGGGATGCCGAGCGGCCACGGCGCGCTGTCGCGCGGATCGGCGGCGGCGAGGAACAGGTGGTCGCCCTGCACGAAGCACACGTGCAGGCGCGGCAGCCGCGCCTGGGGCTGGTCGGCGAGCAGCCCGGCCTTGCGCAGCGCCGGCCGCAGCGCGTTGCCGAAGCTGCGCGCCAGGCCCGCCAGCGGCTTGCCGGCATCCGAGTCCGGGTGTTCCACCCACAGGTCGCCGAAGCGTGGGGCGCCCTGCAGCGCGGCCACGATCGGCGCGATGCGGTCCTTCGGGTCCACGCCGCGCAGCTCGGCCAGCAGGTGCAGCTTCTGCCGGGCGAAGATCAGCTCGCGCCAGGGCAGGCGCGCGGCCAGCCCTTCGCTGTCCTCGCAGGCGAACACCACGTAGCCGTCGTTGCGCTGCGCGCGCGCGTAGCCGGCGAATCCCGCCTCGGCGGCGCGCGCGGTCAGCTCCGCGGCCAGTTCGGGCTCGAAGCCCTGCCGGCAGTAGCACAACAGTCCGTTCATTTCATTGCGCCTCCTCGGCGGCGGGGAGGCGGTTGCGTGGTCCCTTCGGTGCGCCGTTCCCGCGCAGGCGGGAATCCAAGGCCGCCGCCTTCGGCGGACCAGCGCCCCCGGGTTCCCGCTTGCGCGGAAACGGCAGCGACGGCGACAGGGCGGGATGGTGCGTGGAATGCCGCATCGGGCGGTCAGTAGCGATCGCCACCGCTTTCCCCGTAGGCGCGCAGCACGGCGCGGGCGTCGTCGCGCAGCAGGTCGCGCACGACCTCGATGCCGCGCTTGTTCAGTTCGCCGATCCAGTCCGCCGGCAGCGGGCCTTCGTCGAAGGCGGTCAACTCCATCACGTCCTCGGCGCGCGCGCCGATCAACAGCCGGTCGATGCCGGCCCAGACCGTGGCGCCGTAGCACTGGCAGCACGGCTGCGAGGAGGTGGCGAGCGTGACCGGCTTGAGCATCTCGTTGAGCCGGTGGGTCTGCAGGCGCTGCTGGGCCAGCATGTAGGCCATGTTCTCGGCATGCGCGAGCGAGGTGGCGTGCGGCACCACGCGGTTCACCCCGACCGCGACGATGCGGTCGTCAGGGCCGAACACCGCCGCGCCGAACGGCCCGCCGCTGCGGTGTTCGATGTTCCGCCGCGACAGCTCGATCGCCAGGGCCACCTTCGATGCGTCGCCGGGATAGGCGAGGGTGGTGTCGACGTGTTCGTGGACCCAGGCGGGCAGGGTGAGGTGGACTTGCGCGTACAGCATCAGCGGACCGGTTCGGGGGTGTCGAGGGGGCGGCGCAGTGTATCGGCACCGCCGTCCTTTGCGGTGCATTGGCCGGACACGCACTGGCAGCCGCTGATCTCGCGGAAGCCGCACACGCTCATCCGGCCGCTGGCGCGGCATTGCGCCATCACGCCCTCCGGGTCGGTGGGACTGGCGGCGTTCACGCACGCCGGGTAGGCGCCGCAGCAGTTGCCGACGTTCTTGACCGTGCAGTCGGCGTCGGTGCGGCAGGTGGTGTCGATCTTGGCCGGCGCGGCCGCCGGGGCGGTGGCCTGCGATTGCGAGGCGGGGGCGGCGCAGGCCGCCAACAGCAGGAGCAGGGCGGGCAGCAGGCGTTTCATCGCGGGCTCCGGGGTCGGGAGGGCTCGAATATAGCCATTCTCGCCGGAGCCGCCCGTCGTCGGCGCCTACGCGGCGGGCGCCCGGTGCCGCTCCACGTGCACGGAGGCGCACCACAGCACGCCGCCGAGCAGGCAGGCGATGGCGAGCGCTTCCAGCGCGCTCGGCAGGCGCCGTTCCCAGGCGAAGCCGTACAGCAGCGCGAACACGGTCTCGAACACGATCATCTGCCCGACCAAGGTCAGCGGCAGCAGCCGGCTGGCGCGGTTCCAGCAGGCGTTGCCCAGCACCGAGGCGAATATCGCCAGCAGCAGGCCGATGCCCCAGAAGCGGGCCCAGTCGGCCGGCAGGTGCCCGGCGCGGTCGAGCGCGAACGCCGGCACGGCCAGCAGCAGCGACAGCGCGCCGGTGACCACGCCGGTCAGCAGCGACCAGTCGCCGCTGGACAGGTCGGGCCGGCGCGACAGCCAGCGCGCATTGGAGACCGAGTACGCCGACCACGACGACAGCGCGCCGAACGCGCAGGCCAGGCCGATCGCGCGCTGGGCCAGGCTGCCGGCGCCCCGGGCTTCCCCGTGCAGCGCCTCGAAGGCGACCAGCGCGACCCCGGCCACGCCGAGCGCGGAGGGAGCGGCCAGCCGCGACAGCGCCACCGCGCCGGCCGCGCGCGAGCCGACCACGGTCACCACCACCGGCAGCAGGCCGATGATCAGCGAGGTCGCCGCGCCGCCGGCCCATTGCACCGCGGTGCCGAGCATCACGTAGTAGACGAGGTTGCCGAGCAGGCTCAGGCGCACCAGCGCCCACCATTCGGCGCCGCCGAGGGCGCCGCGCAGGCGCCGCCAGCGCGGCGCGAGCACGCAGGCGGCGACCAGGCCGTAGGCGAGATAGCGGGATACGGACAGTTGCAGCGGGGAGAAGTCGTGCAGCAGTTGCGGCGCGAGGAACACGAGCCCCCACAGGGCGCCGGCGATGACGCCGTTGCTGACTCCGCCGATCAATCGTTCACGCATGGCGCCTGGTCCTCCTTGGGAGAGGGAGCATGCCGGGAAGGCCGGGGGAATGATTGACCCAGGCTCTTGCGCGGCGTTCAGGCGGGCGATCGGCGATGTGGGAAGTGCCGTCGCGCTGGCTTGCACGGGTTACGGATGCGGCGGGCCGTGTGGGAGGGACTTCGGTCCCGGCGGGCTTTCCCGATGTTGCTCGGGCAGCCGTGGTTTCCTTCTCGCGCCTTCGGGGTGAAGACGTGCGGCTTGCGAGCCATAGGCTCGCGCATGATCACGAGCAGCGGCAGCGGTCAAGGCGAAACCGAAGCAGAAACAGCAGCCGCGGAAATCTTTCCACCGTCGTCCCCGCGAAGCGGGGACCCAGCGCCTCCGCTTTCCCCGAACGAAAGCCATCGGTCCCCATCTGGCGCGGGGACGCCGATCATGGCGCAGCAAGCGGCTCGGCGGGCTTTCCCGCAACGCGATGCAATCGCCGGTAGGCGGCCGGGGTCAGGCCGGTCTCGCGGCGCAGGGCGCGGGTCAGTGCGGTCTGGTCGGACCAGCCGTTGTCCAGGGCGAGTTGCGCGATCGGGCGGTCGCTGCCGGCCAGTTGCGCGCAGGCGCGTTGCAGGCGCAGCGCGGACAGCCATTGCTGCGGGCTGCGGTCGAACTCGCGGCGGAACAAGGCATGCAGCCTGCTCTCGCTCAGCCCGGCGTGGCGCGCCATGCGCTCGACCGGCCAGGCTTCGCCAGGGGCGGCGGCGAGGGCGTCGCACAACGCCTGCAGGCGGCGCAGCGGCGCCGGGTCGCTGCCGAGCGCGTGCAGCAGCTGCGGCAGGCAGTGCCGGACCAGCGGCAGGGGAACCTCGTCGCGCTCGCGGCATTGGCGATCGACGAAGCCGGCCAGCGCGCGCAGGCGTGGCGTCATCGCCACGAACGGCCGCTGCTGCAGCTGCTGCATGCGCGCCTCGCCGAAGCTGCCGAGGTCGCATTCGACGAGCAGGAAGCGGTTGTCGCCGTCGGCGCCCTGGTCGTGCTCGGTCCCGGGCGCGACCACGACGGCTTGCCCGGCATCCACCAGGCCGCCGCGCCCGCCGACCTCGATCTCCAGCGTGCCGCGCAACGGCAACACCACCTGCACGTGCGCGTGGTGGTGGAGATGGCCGTCGCGGCCATAGCGGCGCAATTGCAGGGCGCCAGTCATCGCGCCGCCTGCCGTGCGCCGCCGCGCCTGGCGGAACCGGTCGGCCAGGCGCGGGAGGCCATCACTTGGCCCAGGCGTCGCGCAGCGTGACGCTGCGGTTGAACACCGGGCGGACCGCGCCGTGGTCGCGGCGGTCGGCGACGAAGTAGCCCAGCCGCTCGAACTGGAACGACTGCTCCGGCGCCGCCTGCGCCGCGGCCGGCTCGACATAGCCGGTGACGATGCGCTTGGACTCGGGGTTGAGGTGGTCGCGGTAGGTCTTGCCCTCGGACTCGTCGTCCGGCTTCTCGACCGAGAACAGGCGGTCGTACAGGCGGATCTCCGCTTCGACCGCGTGCCGCGCGCTGACCCAGTGGATGGTGCCCTTGACCTTGCGGTTGGCGCCTTCCATGCCCGGGCGCGATTCCGGGTCCAGCCAGCCGCGCAGCTCGACGATCTCGCCGGCCGCGTTCTTGACCGCCTCGTCCACGCGCACGATGCCGGCGCCGCGCAGGCGGACCTCGCCGCCCGGCACCAGCCGCTTCCAGCCCTTCGGCGGCACCTCGGCGAAATCCTCGCGCTCGATCCACAGCTCGCGCGAGAACGGCACGCTGCGCTCGCCCTGGGTCTCGTCCTTGGGATGGTTGGAGAAGGTCAGCGTTTCCTCGTGGCCTTCCGGCAGGTTGGCGAGCACCAGCTTGAGCGGGTCGATCACCGCCAGCCGGCGCTGCGCGTGCGCGTCCAGGTCCTCGCGCAGGCAGCCTTCCAGCACGGAGAAGTCGATCACCGAGTTCTGCTTGGAGATGCCGACGCGATCGACGAACAGGCGCATCGCCGCCGGCGTGTAGCCGCGCCGGCGCAGGCCCTGCAGCGTGTACATGCGCGGGTCGTCCCAGCCCTCGACCAGGCCTTCCTCGACCAGCGCGGTGAGCTTGCGCTTGCTCATCACCGTGTAGTTGATGTTCAGGCGCGAGAACTCGATCTGGCGCGGCTTGGCCGCCTCGTTCGGCAGCCCCTTGGCGGCCAGCGGCGCCAGCAGCTCGGGGTGTCCGGCGAGGTCGACGTTGTCCACGCACCAGTCGTACAGCGGGCGGTGGTCCTCGAACTCCAGCGTGCACAGCGAGTGGGTGATGCCTTCGATGGCATCGCCCAGCGAATGCGCGAAGTCGTACATCGGGTAGATCGGCCAGGCGTTGCCGGTGTTCTGGTGCTCGACGTGCTTGATCCGGTACAGCGCCGGGTCGCGCAGGTTGATGTTGCCGCTGGCCATGTCGATCTTGGCGCGCAGGGTGCGCGCGCCGTCGGGGAACTCGCCCGCGCGCATGCGCCGGAACAGGTCGAGGTTCTCCTCGACGCTGCGGTCGCGCCACGGCGAATTGCGGCCCGGTTCGGTCAGCGTGCCGCGGTACTCGCGCACCTGCTCGGCAGTGAGGTCGCAGACGAAGGCCTTGCCGTCCTCGATGAGCTTCTCGGCGGCCAGGTAGTACACCTCGAAGTAGTCCGAGGCGTGGCGCAGGCTGGCCCAGTCGAAGCCCAGCCAGCGCACGTCGTCCTGGATCGCGGCGACGAACTCGGGGTCTTCCTTGGCCGGGTTGGTGTCGTCCAGGCGCAGGTTGCAGGTGCCGCCGAACTCGGCCGCGACGCCGAAGTCCAGGCAGATCGCCTTGGCGTGGCCGATGTGCAGGTAGCCGTTCGGCTCGGGCGGAAAGCGGGTCTTGATCGTGGCGTGCTTGCCGCTGGCCAGGTCCTCGCGGACGATCTGGCGGATGAAATCCTTCTTTTCGGGAAGGGCGTCGGCGGCGGGTGCGGGGGTGGGCGTGCTGGACATGCCGGGGCTGGATGCAGAAAGACGCGCAGTTTATCGCGCCGGGGCGCCCGGCGTATTCTGGCCGGCAAGCCGCGAGGAGCTCCGCCATGCAGGTCGCCTACCGTGCCGACAACCTGTTCGACGCCCATCTGGTGAAACATGCGCTGGAGGACGCCGGGATCATGGCCTTCGTGTTCGGCGAATCCCTGCTCGGTGCCGGCGGCGACCTGCCGCTGTTCGGCGTGCTGCGGGTATGCGTGCCGGACGAGGCGCTGGAGCAGGCGCAGGACGTGGTGCTGGCGCTGGGCCTGGACGGGCAGGCCCAGCGCGCGCTGTAGCCTGTGGGCGCGCTTTTGTGGGAGCGGCTGAAGCCGCTCCCACAAAAGCGGATGGCCCGGCGCGCCTCGGCCGCTGCCAATGCGCGCAGCCGCCTGAACAGCGCCACGGTCCCGGCGGGCGGCGCGATCACCGGCAGGAAGCCGGCCCGGATCGGTGCGCGCCGTTCCAACCGTGCATGGCCATCCGGCACGGCGCAGGCCGGCCCTGCTTGAAAGCCGGGCCGGCCGGTCCCATGCAGCGGAAGTCCCCCCATCGCCGGAGCATCGCCATGCTGGGAGCCCGCCAGTTCAAGCAACGCCTGCCACGCGCCGACGAGGCGCTTCCCGGACGCGCCGCGCCGCTGCCGCTGCACAACGTGCATTTCGTCAACGGCCATCCGTTGCGGGCGGATTTCGCCGGCCTGGAGACGCTGGACGTCGGCATGGGTTGTTTCTGGGGCGCCGAGCGCAAGTTCTGGCAACTGCCGGGCGTGTACACCACCGCGGTCGGCTACCAGGGCGGCTTGACGCCCAATCCCACCTACGAGGAAGTCTGCTCCGGCATGACCGGGCACGCCGAGGTCGTGCGGGTGGTGTTCGATCCCGCCCAGGTCTCGCGCGACACGGTGCTGCGCACGTTCTGGGAGAACCACCATCCCACGCAGGGCATGCGCCAGGGCAACGACACCGGCACCCAGTACCGCTCGGCGATCTACTGCCACGACGAGGACCAGTTCGAGTCCGCGCTCGCCAGCCGCGACGCCTACCAGCAGCGCCTGCACGAGGCCGGCTACGGCCAGATCACCACCGAGATCGCCTATCCGGCGGGGCCGTTCTATTACGCCGAGGATTACCACCAGCAGTACCTGGCGAAGAACCCGGCCGGCTACTGCGGCCTGGGCGGTACCGGGGTGAGCTGCCCGATCGGGCTGGAGGCCTGAGCCTTCTTTGCTGAGGGGACCGCGCAGGGGCTGCGTACTGCGCGGGTCGTTCCGCGCAAGTCGCTGGGTCCCCGCCTGCGCGGGGACGACGATGGAAGCATGGCTTCATCGGCAAGGTGGCTTGCTCCGGAAACCTTCGGCCGTCGTCCCCGCGCAGGCGGGGACCCAGCGACTTGCTTCCTTATTTCCGGCGGCGATCGCCCGTAGGCGCGACGCAAGCCGCGATGACCCCCGATGGCGGTGGGGCGTCGCGGCCTGTGCCGTCCTGCGGCCGTGGCCCGGGCTCAGCCCGCCAGCTTGCCGCGGATCGTCGCGCGCAGCGCCTGCAGGTCCTTGGCGAAGGTATCGATGCCGCTGGCCAGCTTCTCGGTCGCCATCGGGTCCGCGGCCAGGTCGGCGGCGAAGCGGGCCGCGTCGATCGGCGTGGTCGCCGCGCCGTCGGCCGGCTGCGGCGACAGCTTGCGCGGCAGCTCGCCGTGGTCGGCGTCGAGCTTTTCCAGCAGGTCCGGCGAGATGGTCAGGCGGTCGCAGCCGGCCAGCGCCTCGATCTGCGCGGTCGAGCGGAACGAGGCGCCCATCACCACGGTCTTGGAGCCGCGCTTCTTGAACTCGGCATAGACGCCGCGCACGAACTTCACGCCCGGGTCCTCGTCGATGCTGGCCGGGGCCTGGCCGTTGGCGACGTACCAGTCGAGGATGCGGCCGACGAACGGCGAGATCAGGAACACCCCCGCTTCCGAACAGGCCAGCGCCTGGGTCTGGTTGAAGATCAGGGTCAGGTTGCAGTCGATGCCTTCGGCCTGCAGCTGGCGCGCGGCCTCCACGCCTTCCCAGGTCGCGGCGACCTTGATCAGGATCTTGTCCTTGGGCACGCCGCGCTCGGCGTACATCTGGATGAACTTGCGCGCCTTGGCGACCGTGGCGGCGGTGTCGTGGGCCAGGTCGGCGTCGACTTCGGTGGAGACGCGGCCGGGCACCAGTTCGGCCAGCATCGTGCCGACGCCGATGGTCAGGCGGTCGGCGACCTCGTTGACGACGGCGTCGCCGCTGCCGGACTGCTGCCGGCCCCAGGCCAGTTCGCGCTCGATCAGCTCGGCGTACACCGGCAGGTCCAGCGCCTTCTTCACCAGCGTCGGGTTGGTGGTGCAGTCCACCGGCTTGAGGCGCTTGATCGCCTCGTAGTCGCCGGTGTCGGCGACGACCACCGACAGTTCGCGCAGTTGGGCCAGTTTGGAAGGTTGCGAAGCGGTCATTTCGGTCTCTCGTTTCGGTTCGGGACGGATGGTGCGAGCGGGACGCTACGGTAGCGCGCTCAGCGATGGAAGTCGCCCGCCGCCTCGGGCTGGTAGTGGATGGCGGTCACGCGCAGGCGCAGCTTGCGACCTTGCGGCGTCTCCCAGTCGATGCACTGGCCCAGCGACAGGCCGAGCAGGGCGCTGCCGACCGGTGCCAGCACCGAGACGCGGTGGCGCTCGACGTCGGCCTCGTTCGGGTAGACCAGGGTGAGGGTATGCGTGTCGCCCTGCAGTTCGTCCTGGCATTCCACGCGCGAATGCATGGTGACGACGTCGGCGGGCATCTGTTCGGGCGCGACGATGCGGGCGCGGCCCAGTTCCTCGGAGAGCGCGATCGCGGCGGGGTGCCGGCTCAGCGCGGGGGATTCGAGCATCGCCTCGAGGCGGGCGAGATCGCGGGAGGAAATGGTGATGGAAGGCGGCAGGCCGCTGCTGTGCTGCGATTGGACCATGGGATTCTCCTTGGAGGACGGACAAGCAAAAGGCGACCGGAAGGCCGCCCGCGCCTATTGTCGGAAGAATCGCCGCCGGATGCGACCTCGGGCGCGGGGCCGTTCAGGCCGCCTCGATGCTGCGCGGCGCCGCATGCGGGGCCGGGGCCAGCGTCAACAGCTCGTCCGGCAGCTGCCTGAACAGGCCGGCCAGGCTTTCCAGGAACGCGGACATCGCCGAGCTGCGCCGCCAGACCATCGCGATGCGCCGGCTCGGCTGCTTGTCGGCGCGGAAGTCGAGCAGGCGGATGCTGTCCGAGCGCGCCACCGGCGGCTTCACCGCGAGCATCGGCAGCAGGGTGATGCCGACGTTGGCGGCGACCATCTGCCGCAGCGTCTCCAGGCTGGTGGCCTGGAACTCGGATTTCTCCAGCGCCCCGGCCAGGTGGCACACGTCCAGCGCCTGTTCGCGCAGGCAATGGCCGTCCTCGAGCAGCAGCAGGCGCTGCTCGGAGAGCTCGGCCAGCGTCAGGTCCTGCTTCTGCGCCAGCGGGTGGCCTTCCGGCACCGCCAGCACGAACGGTTCCTCGAACAGGAACTCGGCGTGCAGCTGGTCGTCGTGCAGCGGCAGCGCCAGCAGCGCGGCGTCCAGCTTGCCCTCGCGCAGCTGGCGCAGCAGCTGGTCGCTCTTTTCCTCGACCAGCAGCAGTTCCAGTTGCGGAAAGCGCTGGCGGATGCGCGGCACCATGTGCGGCAGCAGGTACGGGCCGAGCGTGGGGAAGATGCCCAGCCGCACCGTGCCGGCTTCCGGGTCCTGGCTGCGGCGCGCCGCTTCCTTCATCTGCTCGACCTCGGCCACGATGCCGCGCGCGCGGTTGGCGGCCTCGCGCCCGGCCGGGGTCAGCATCACCTTGCGCGGCGCGCGCTCGACCAGCGGCACGCCCAGCTCGTCCTCCAGCTTCTTGATCTGGGTGGACAGGGTGGGCTGGCTGACGAAGCAGGCCGCCGCGGCGCGGCCGAAATGCTTGTGGTCGGCCAGGGCCACCAGGTATTTCAGATCGCGCAGGTTCATGGACTACGGGCCTCGCTGAAACAGGGGACGATTGCAGCGGCGTTCGCACCAGCTTACGCCCCTCCGCGCGGAGGGGCGCAACCGGGCTCAGGCGGCCTCGGCGACGGCGCCGCTGCTCTTCGGCGCGGTGCTGCGGATCAGGTGGTCGAAGGCGCTCAGCGCGGCGGTGGCGCCGGCGCCCATCGCGATCACGATCTGCTTGTACGGCACCGTGGTGGCGTCGCCGGCGGCGAACACGCCCGGCAGGCTGGTCTGGCCGCGGTCGTCGATGGCGATCTCCCCGCGCGCCGACAGTTCCACCGTGCCCTTGAGCCACTCGGTGTTGGGCAGCAGGCCGATCTGCACGAACACGCCCTCCAGCTCGACGCGGTGGCTGTCGCCGCCGGCGCGGTCCTTGTAGACCAGGCCGGTGACCTTGTTGCCGTCGCCCAGCACCTCGGTGGTCTGCGCGCTGGTGATGATCTTCACGTTGGACAGGCTGCGGAGCTTGCGCTGCAGCACCTCGTCGGCGCGCAGCTGCGCGTCGAACTCGATCAGGGTGACGTGCGAGACGATGCCGGCCAGGTCGATCGCGGCCTCCACGCCGGAGTTGCCGCCGCCGATCACCGCCACGCGCTTGCCCTTGAACAGCGGGCCGTCGCAGTGCGGGCAGTAGGCCACGCCCTTGTTGCGGTACTCGTTCTCGCCCGGCACGTTCATCTGCCGCCAGCGCGCGCCGGTGGACAGGATCACGGTCCTGGACTTCAGCGAGGCGCCGTTCTCGAGCTTGACCTCGATCAGGCCGTCGTCGCCGGCCGGCACCAGCTGCTCGGCGCGCAGCAGGTTCATCACGTCCACGTCGTAGGCGCGCACGTGCTGTTCCAGCGCCGCGGCCATCTTCGGGCCCTCGGTCTCCGGCACCGAGATGAAGTTCTCGATCGCCATCGTGTCCAGCACCTGGCCGCCGAAGCGCTCGGCCGCCACGCCGGTGCGGATGCCCTTGCGCGCGGCGTACACCGCCGCCGCCGCGCCGGCCGGGCCGCCGCCGACCACCAGCACGTCGAACGGCGCCTTCCCGGCGATCTTCTTCGCGTTGCGGTCGGCCGCGCCGGTGTCGAGCTTGGCGACGATCTGCTCCAGGGTCATGCGGCCCTGGTCGAACAGCTTGCCGTTGAGGTAGACGGTCGGCACCGACATGATCTCGCGCGCCTCGACCTCCTCCTGGAACAGCGCGCCGTCGATCGCCTCGTGCTTGATGTTCGGGTTCAGCACCGCGGCCAGGTTCAGCGCCTGCACCACGTCCGGGCAGTTCTGGCAGGACAGCGAGAAGTAGGTTTCGAACCGGTACTCGCCCTGCAGGTTCTTCACCTGCTCCAGCAGCTCGGGCGCGGCCTTGGAGGGATGCCCGCCGACCTGCAGCAGCGCCAGCACCAGCGAGGTGAACTCGTGGCCCATCGGCAGGCCGGCGAAGCGCAGCTTGATGTCCTGCCCGGGCGAGGTCAGGCCGAACGACGGCTTGCGCTCGGCGTCGTCGCGCCAGACGTCCACGGTGATCTTGTCCGACAGTTCCTTCAGCTCGTTGAGCAGCTCGAGCATTTCCTGGGACTTGGCGCCGTCGTCGACGGAAGCGTCGATTTGGATCGGGCGGGTGACCTTCTCCAGGTAGGCCTTGAGCTGGGTCTTGAGATTGGCGTCCAACATGGAGAACTCCTGATGGCGGGTAAGTGGGGAAGGGCACCGGCATGCGGCTGCGCCGTGCTCCTGCGGGGGCTCGCAGGGAAGAAGGATCCGCGCGCATGGACGCGCGCCGCCCTGCGATGGACTCGCGAAGAAGCGCTTGGCGCCGCCGTGGGGCGGGTCGCCGGTCGATGATGGAAGGGGGTGAACCGCAGCCGGCGCACGGAAGGCGCGGCGGCCGCACCGGCTCCGGTTCACCCCCGGTCCCGCGGCTGCGGGACCGGGAGCGCGGGACGGCTTAGATCTTGCCGACCAAGTCCAGCGACGGAGCCAGGGTCTTCTCGCCTTCCTTCCACTTGGCCGGGCAGACCTCGCCCGGGTGGTTGGCGACGTAGATGGCGGCCTTGACCTTGCGCAGCAGTTCCTTGGCGTCGCGGCCGATGCCCTCGGCGGTGATTTCCACCGACTGGATCACGCCGGCCGGGTCGATGATGAAGGTGCCGCGGTCGGCCAGGCCCGCCGGGCGCAGCACGTCGAAGTTCTTCGAGATCTGGTGGGTCGGGTCGCCGATCATCGCGTACTTGATCTTGCCGATCGCCGGCGAGGTGTCGTGCCAGGCCTTGTGCGAGAAGTGGGTGTCGGTGGAGACCGAGTACACCTCGACGCCGAGCTTCTGGAACTCCTCGTAATGGTCGGCCAGGTCTTCCAGCTCGGTCGGGCACACGAAGGTGAAGTCGGCCGGGTAGAACACCACCACGGACCACTTGCCCTTCAGGTTGGCGTCGGAGACCTTGATGAACTCGCCATTCTGGTAGGCGTCGGCTTCGAACGGCAGGATTTCGGTGTTGATTACGGACATTGCGTTTCCTCTGTTGGCAAAGGGCGAGGGGGATGGAACAGGCGCCATGGTAGGTAGGGGCGATAGATATCGCAAATCGATTGATGGCATTGGATAGATAGATTTTGCCTATCGTTAAACGAGCCCGGCTCTTTGGTGCCATGCATCAACGGCTGCTCCGATAATGGCGATCCGACGTTTCGCAAGGGTGAAGCCCTGACCGCCATGCCTTTTCCTCCCGCCGACGCCTTGCTGCGCGCCGCCACCGCCCGGATCGAGCGGGCCGACGCCGAGCCGCTGCTGCTGCACGCGCTCGGCCGCGACCGCGCCTGGCTGTTCGCGCACGGGCGCGATCCGGTCGATCCGGCGGTCGCCGCCGCCTTCGAGGCGCTGGTGGCGCGGCGCGAGGCGGGCGAACCGGTCGCCTACCTGACCGGCCGCCGCGGGTTCTGGACCCTGGACCTGCAGGTGACGCCGGACACGCTGATCCCGCGCCCGGAGACCGAGACGCTGGTCGAGCTGGCGCTGGAACGGGTGGACCAGGCGCCGGGACGGCGCATCGCCGATCTCGGCACCGGCAGCGGCGCGATCGCGCTCGCCCTGGCCAGCGAGCGTCCGCGCGCGCGCGTGGTGGCCACCGATGTCAGCGAGGGCGCGCTGGCGGTGGCGCGCGCGAACGCCGCCGGGCATGCGCTGGACAACGTCGAGTTCCGCCACGGCAGTTGGCTGGCGCCGCTGGCCGGCGAGCGCTTCGACCTGATCGCCAGCAATCCTCCCTACATCGCCGAGGGCGACCCGCACCTGGACCTCGGCGACCTGCGGCACGAACCGGCCGCGGCGCTCGCCTCCGGCCGCGACGGATTGGATGCGATCCGCGAGATCGTCGCCGGCGCGCCCGATCGCCTGCTGCCGGGGGGCTGGCTGCTGTTCGAGCACGGCTGGGACCAGGGCGAGGCGGTGGCCGCGCTGTTGCGCGACCGCGGTTTCGCCGAGGTCGCCACCCACCGCGACCTGGAGGATCGCGACCGCGTCACGCTGGGCCGCTGGCCGCCATAGGGCTTGCCACTTTCTGCGGGAGCTCGGTTGTGGGAGGGACTGAAGTCCCTCCCATAGAACATCTCCCGCAAGCCCTCCCGCAACCACGCCCGATACAATGCGGCTTTTCCCCGCAGGACCGCCGCATGCGCACCCTCTATCCCGAGATCGAACCGTTCAACACCGGCACGCTGAAGGTCGACGATCGCCATACGCTGTATTTCGAGGAGTGCGGCAATCCCGGCGGCAAGCCGGTGGTGCTGCTGCACGGCGGCCCCGGCGGCGGGATCAGCGCCAAGATGCGCCGCTTCCACGACCCGGCCAAGTACCGCATCGTGCTGTTCGACCAGCGCGGTTCAGGCCGCTCGACGCCGCATGCCGACCTGGTCGACAACACCACCTGGGACCTGGTGGCCGACATCGAGAAGCTGCGCGAGAAGCTGGGCATCGCCAAGTGGCAGGTGTTCGGCGGCAGTTGGGGCTCGACCCTGGCGCTGGCGTACGCGCAGGCCCATCCGGGGCGCGTCACCGAACTGGTGCTGCGCGGCATCTTCATGCTGCGCCGCTGGGAGCTGGAATGGTTCTACCAGGAAGGCGCCAACCGCCTGTTCCCGGATGCCTGGGAGCACTACATCGGCGCGATCCCGCCGGTGGAGCGGCACGACCTGATCTCGGCGTTCCACCGCCGCCTGACCAGCGACGACGAGGCCACCCGGCTGGCCGCGGCCAAGGCGTGGAGCGTGTGGGAAGGGGCGACCAGCTTCCTGCACGTGGACGAGGATTTCGTCGCCGGGCACGAGGACCCCAGGTTCGCGCTCGCCTTCGCCCGCATCGAGAACCACTACTTCGTCAACGGCGGTTTCTTCGAGGTCGAGGACCAGTTGCTGCGCGACGCGCACCGCATCGCCGATATCCCGGGCGTGATCGTGCACGGCCGCTACGACGTGGTCTGCCCGGTGCAGAACGCCTGGGACCTGCACAAGGCCTGGCCGAAGGCCCAGCTCGAGATCACCCCGGCCTCGGGCCATTCCGCGTTCGAGGCCGAGAACCTGGACGCGCTGGTGCGCGCGACCGATCGCTTCGCCTGAGCCTGCCGGGCGAGGGCGGCGCACTGCCCTCGCAGGAGGGACTCCGGTCCCGGCGCGCCGTGCGCGTCGCCCATCGGGTCCTTCCCGCCGTGCCGCCGCCGCGAACGGAGCGGCGGCACGGCAGCGGGAAAACCCGGCCCGGGCCTACATCAGGCGCGCGGCCAGCGGCGGCAGCAGGCGCGCCAGCCGTTCCGCCCATTCGAGCTGGCCGGCGTGGTCCGCGATCAGGTCCTGGCGGATCTCCAGTTCGACGTGCAGCAGCCCGCGGGCCTCGGCATGGACCGGGATCGCGTAGTCGCTGGTATCGCTGATCGCATAGGGCTCGTTGTCGCCGACCACCAGCCCTTCTTCCTGCAGGGCGACGCGCAGCGCATGCGCGAGGCGGCCGTCGCGGTTGTACAGCACGCCGGCGTGCCAGGGACGTTCGAAGCCGTTCATGCGCGGGGTGAAGCTGTGCATCGCGATCAGCACCGTCGGGCGCCCGGCGGCCGCGCGCGCATCCAGTTCGGCGGCGATGCGCCCGTGGTACGGCGCGAAGATCTCGTCGATGCGCGCCTGGCGCGCGGCCGGGTCGAGCCCGAGGTTGCCCGGCACCGTTGTGCCGTCGCTGGCCGCGACGATCGAGGTGGGCGAATCCAGCGGCCGGTTGCAGTCGATCACCAGGCGCGAATAGGTCTGGGTGATCGCGAAGGCGTCCAGCAGGCCGGCGAGCAGGCGGGTGGTGTCGTCGATGCCGATGTCCCAGCCGATGTGGCGGTCCAGTTCGGCCTGCGGCAGGCCCAGCTCGGCCAGGGCGCGCGGCACGCGCTGGCCGGCGTGGTCGGCCAGCAGCACGAACGGCGATGCGCCGTCGGCGCGGTAGACGGTGAACGGCGGCGGGTCTTCGCTGCCCAGCAGCCGTGCCTGCATTTCGGTGGAAGCGTCAGCCACGCGGGGTCCCGTCCAGTTCGTGTTCGATCATCCACAGCCCGGCCCAGAGCTTGGCGTCCATCTCGAAGCCCGCGCGCATCTTCTCGACCAGCCAGGCCGCGGCGCGATTGCGCGGCACTTCGTGCACCACGATGTCCTCGGTGGCGTCGCCGCCGCCTTCGCCGACCTTGCGCAGGCCGGTGGCGCGCACGAACGCGACCTTCTCGCTGCTGGCGCCGGAGGAGGTCGGGCCGACCATCAGCACTTCGGCGTGCTCGGCGGTCCAGCCGGTCTCCTCCTCGAGCTCGCGGATCGCCGAGACCTCGATCGATTCGCCGGCCTCGATGTCGCCGACCAGGCCCGCGGGCATCTCGATCGTGCGCGCCTGCAGCGGCACGCGGAACTGCTCGACGAACAGCACGTTGTCCTGCGGCGTCACCGCGACGATGATCGCGGCCAGGCCGCCGGCGTGCACGCGTTCTGAGTATTCCCAGGTGCCGCGCACCACCATGCGCTGGTACTTGCCCTCGTAGACGACCTGGGGTTCGGCATCGTTGTGGTTCATGGCGTTGGCAGACTCGTGTCGGATACGGAAGCGGGGAGGCCGGCGGCGGCGAACAGGCGGCGGCGCGTGAGGGGTCCGAAGCGCAGCGCGTCGCAGAGCCCGGCCAGCATGCCGGCGTCGGCGGCCGCGCGCCGGAACGCGCCCGCGGTGCCGTCGACCGGGGCATCGAGCGCGATCGTGGCCAGGCGGCGCCACAGCAGGGCCTGTTCGCGCTGCTCGCGCAGCCGGGCGGCGGCCTGGGCGGCGCCGCGCAGGCGCAGGTACGGCACCTCGTCGATGCGTTCGAGCAGCGCGTCCAGGCTGCCGAAATGCGCCAGCAGCACCGCGGCGGTCTTGGCGCCGATGCCGCTCACGCCGGGGATGTTGTCGGTGGCGTCGCCGCACAGCGCCAGGTAGTCGGCGATCTGGTGCGCATGCACGCCGTGGCGGGCCTTGACGCCATCGGCGCGCCAGCGCTGCTGGCGGGCGTAGTCCCATTGCTCGTCGTGTTCGCCGAGCAGCTGCGAGAGATCCTTGTCGGCCGAGACGATCACGCCGTGGAAGCCGTGCGGGCGCGCGCCATGCAGCGCGCTGCCGATCAGGTCGTCGGCCTCGTACTCGTGGTGCGCCAGCACGGCCAGCCCGAGCGCGGCGCACAGCGCCTTGCAATGCGCGAACTGGCGGCGCAGTTCCTCGGGCGCCGGCTCGCGGTTGGCCTTGTAGAGCGGGTAGAGCGCATGCCGGAAACAACTGTCTAGGGCCTCGTCGAACGCGAGCACGATGTGCTCGGGGCGCTCGCGTTCCAGCAGCTCCAGCACGAACCGGGCGAAGCCGTGCACGGCGTTGGTGGGCCAGCCCTGCGCATCGCGGAACTCGTCCGGCATCGAATGCCAGGCGCGGAACACGTACAGGCTGGAATCGACCAGGTAGAGCGGCTTCATGCCGGGCACCCCCTGCGGCGTGCCGTGCTAGGCACGCTCGCCGGTCCAGTCGGTCAGCAGCGCGGCGGCATCGGGGCGCTCGCGCTCCGGCGCGGGCGTGCGCGCGGTTCCGATATGGACGAAGCCGACGATCCGCTCGTTCGCGGCCAGCCCCAGCTTCGCCGCCACGGCGTCGTCGTAGGCCATCCAGGCGGTCAGCCATTGCGCGCCGAACCCATGGGCCTGCGCGGCCTGCAGCAGCGCGAAGCAGACGCAGCCGGCGGTCAGCAGCTGCTCCTGCTCGGGCACCTTGTGGTCGCGCTGCAGGCGCGCGACCACGGCCACGATCAACGGCGCGTACGAGAAGCGCTTGCGGTCCTTTTCCACGGCGGCGGCCGGGGCGTTCGGATCGCGCTGCCGGCTGCGCTCGGCCAGGAATTCGCCGAGGCGGTCGCGGGCGGCACCCGCGATGCGCAGGAACCGGAACGGCACCAGCTTGCCGTGGTCCGGCACCCGCACGGCGGATTGCAGCATGCGCAGCAAGGTGGCGTCGTCGGGACCGGGTTCGCCCAGCTGCATGGAGGGCACGGAGCGGCGCTCGTCCAGCGCCTGCAGCGAATGAAGGGTATGCATGGCCGGATTATAGGGGGCTGTTCTTGACCGCCAGCCGTCGCCGCGCGGCCGGTTCCATCGCCGGCAAGCAAACTCGGTGCGCGGCGACGGGAAGCGCTCGAGGCCCGGGCGCCGCGGCTTTGCTTAATCGCCTCCGCGGCATGCCCGTAATCGGCAAGACGCGGGACATGGCCGCGGATTACGATGTAGCGTCGGGTTGCACGATTCGCCAGGGTAGGAAATGCGCATGCCATCACGTTCCTGTATAGGGCTCCGCGCCTACCATCGGCGCGCGGGTGCTTGGGGCGCGGCCGCATGTTTTCTTGATTCCAGAGTGCCGCCTGCGTGGCTGGGGAGCCTTTGCGCATGACGTCCAATCCCGGCATTCCCGGGCATCCGGCGCGCGACGCGCGCCTGCTCGAGCAGGTACGCGCCGCGTTCCTGCCCGCGCTGTCTCAGGCCTTCGCTTCGGCGTTGGCGCATTTCGACGACGTGCTGTTCGACCGCGCCGAGACGGCCGGCCCTTCGCAGATGCTGTACCTGGACGGCATGCGCGAACTGCGCCGCCGGCGCGAGGAGATCGCCGCGCGCCTGCGCGCGCAGCTCGACCTGGCCTGGCGCGCGCTGGAAGAAGGCCAGCCCCTGTCGGCCGAGGTCCTGCTGGCCGGGCAGGGCAACGGCAGCGGCACGCTTAGCCTGGTCCCGGAGCACGAACTGGAATCGAGGCTGGCGGTGCGCAACCTGGCCAGCGTGCTGCTGCGCGACTGCAAGCCGGTGCTGGCGCGCATCGATCGCCGCCTGGGCTGGATCGCGGGCGGGCTGGAGCTCGGCCCGGATACCGACCCGATCGGGCCGGAGCACATCGGCGTGGCCGTGCACGAGGCCTTCGCCACCAGCGACTTCGCGCCGGAGATCCGCCTCGTGCTGATCAAGCTGTGCGAGCGCGACCTGGCCGAGCCGCTCGCCAAGCTCTACCAGGGGCTGGACGAGCAGCTCGCCAAGGCCGGAGTGATGCCGGAGATCTCCCGGCCGCGCCGGCCGGCGCCGCGGCCGGTGCCGCGCGATGCCGACGAGGCGCCCGGCGCGGACGGCTTCGGCGCGTCCGCCGGTGCCGGGGACGACTACGGCGACTATGCCGCGCCGGCCTGGGCCAGCCGCTTCGTCAACCGCTGGGCGCAGGGACGCGGCCGCGCCCAGGCCGCCCAGCGCGGCCGCGAGTCGCTGGACGAGCTCGGGGAGGACTACAGCGGGGCCGCCGGGCAGGGCATGCTGCTCGACGCCTTGCACGAGCTGCTGCAGCAGGCGCGCGGCATGCGCGACAACGCCACTTCCGCCGCTTCGGTCGCCTCGGTGGCGGCGCAGCAGCAGCGTCCGCTCAGCCAGCGCGAGATGCTGTCGGTGTTGTCGCTGCTGCAGGCCACGCCCAGCGCCACCCTCAACGCGGCGATCGGCCAGCAGGGCGAGTCGCTGGCGCAGAGGCTCAAGAGCGAAGTGCTGTCCGGCGCGACCCGGCTCGGCGTCGATCCGGCCAATGCGCGCCTGGACCCGATGGACGAGGACGCGATCGACCTGGTCGGCATGCTGTTCGACGTGATGCTGGACGAGCGCGACCTGGAAGGCCGCTCGCGCGAGCTGATCGGCCGCCTGATCGTGCCGTTCGTCAAGGTCGCGATGCTCGACCGCAAGATGTTCGTGCAGAAGACCCATCCGGCGCGGCGCCTGCTCAACTCGCTGGCCGAGGCCTGCGAGGGCAACACCGGCGAGAGCCCGGCCGAACGCGTGCTGATGACCAAGGTCGAGGAGATCATCGAGCGGCTGGTGGCCGAGTTCAACGAGAACCTGGCGATCTTCCTGACCCTGGAAGAGGAGTTCCGGGAGTTCCTGGTCCAGCACCGGCGCCGGGTCGAGATCGCCGAGCGGCGCGCGGCCGAGACGCAGCGCGGCCAGGAAAAGCTGGACATGGCGCGCGCGCGCGCGCAGCTGGAACTGGAAAAACGCCTGGTCGGCAAGCTGCCGGCGGCGGTCGAGGAATTCCTGCGCCACCCGTGGCAGCACAACCTGACCATGGCGATCCTGCGCGACGGCGAGGACGGCACGGCGATGGCCGAGGCCCTGGCGGTCGGCGACGGCGTGCTGGAGGAACTGGCCGAGGCGCGCCGCCACGTCGTCGGCAAGCCCTGGCTGCAGGCCTGGCAGGGACCGCTGCAGAAGGTGTTCGGCAGCGTCGGCCTGCACGGGGATGCGGCGATGGGGGCGATCGGCGCGCTGCACGACACGCTGCAGGCGATCGCCGAGGCGCGCCCGGAACTGGAAAGGCCGCTGCCGGAACTGCCGTCGGTGGTGTTGCCGCAGCCAGCGCCGGAAACCGCCGCGGTCGATCTCGGCGTCGAGGCGAAGGGCGACGATTTCGACAATGCCGATGCCGACCGCTTCCGCGACATGGCGATCGGTACCTGGCTCGATTTCATCGACAAGGACGGCAAGGTGCAGGCGGGCAAGCTGTCCTGGGTGAGCCCGATCTCGGCGCGGTTGCTGTTCGTCAACCGCCGTGGCGTGCGCTTCTGCGTGGCCTCGCCGGAGGAACTGGCGGTAATGGTGCGGCTCGGCCGGTTGCGGCCGCACGCCAGCGACGGCGCGTTCGACAGCGCGATGCAGGGCGTGATCGACAAGCTGGATCCGCAGGCCAGCGCGGTGCATTAGCGCGGGATGCGGCGGCCTGCCGCCATCGTCCCGGCGGAGGCGCCGCTGGGGCCTCCCATCGCTCTGCTAGCATCGCTCCCCGACATGGGTCGACATCCGGGGAAGGCATGGCCGTTCAGGTGTTGGTGCTGAAGGAACTGGCCGAGGGCGAGCGCCGCGTGGCGGCGACGCCGGAGACGGTGAGGAAACTGGTCGCGCTGGGCGCGAACGTCTGGGTCCAGGCCGATGCCGGCGCCGGCGCGGGCATTCCCGACGACCTCTATCGCCAGGCCGGCGCCGAGCCGGCTCCCGAGGACGCGATCGCCCAGGCCGACCTGGTGCTGTGCGTGCAGTCGCCCGACCCGGCGCGGCTGCAGCGGCTCAAGCCCGGCGCGAGCCTGGTCGGCATGTTGTACCCGGATGCCGATCCCGCGCGCGGCGAGGCGCTGCGCGCGCAGGGCGTCACCGCGTTCCCGCTGGAAAGGCTGCCGCGCACCACGCGCGCGCAGGCGATGGACGTGCTCAGCTCGCAGGCCGGCATGGCGGGCTACAAGGCCACGCTGATCGCCGCGCAGCTGGCGCCGCGCTTCTTCCCGATGCTGACCACCGCGGCGGGCACGATCCGGCCGAGCAGGGTGCTGGTGGTCGGCGCCGGCGTGGCCGGCTTGCAGGCGATCGCCACGGCCAGGCGGCTGGGGGCGCAGGTGGAAGGCTTCGACGTGCGCCCGGAGACGCGCGAGCAGATCGAGTCGCTCGGCGGCAAGTTCCTCGACCTGGGCGTGAGCGCGGCGGGCGAGGGCGGTTACGCGCGCCAGCTCACCGATTCGGAACGGGCCGAGCAGCAGCGCCGGCTGGCGGAGCACCTCAAGGGCGTGGACGTGGTGGTGTGCACCGCGGCGGTGCCGGGGAAGCCCGCGCCGAAGATCGTCAGCGCGGCGATGGTGGCGGGGATGCGGCCCGGCAGCGTGATCGTGGACCTGGCCGCGGAGACCGGCGGCAACTGCGAGGCGACCGAGCCGGGCCGGACGGTGGAGGTCGGCGGGGTGACGGTGGCGGGTCCGCTCGACCTGGCCAGCATGGGGGCGGTGCACGCGAGCGAGATGTTCGCGCGCAATGTCTGCAACTTCGTCGCGCTGTTCCTCAAGGATGGAGCGATCGGGTTCGATTGGGACGACGAGTTGTTGGCGAGGACGCGTTGGGTGGGGTGAGATTGCTGCGCTTTCGTTCACGCGACCTCTCCATCATCGTCCGCGCCTAGACGGAGCGAAGGGCGGCTGCTTGCTAGCCACTGGCTCGCGCAGCGCTGAGTGCTATCGAGCTATGTCCGATAGCCGGGGGTCGAAGACCCTGCGTCTTTGATGTTATCTGTCCAGCCCACGCAATCTCACTGCCGTGCGCAATCTCTCTACCGTCATCCCCGCGAAGCCGGGGATCCAGGGACTTTGCTTGTGGGTTTTACGTTGTAGTGACAGCAACGGCAACGGCTTTCGCCTTGCGGCGAGTCACTTTTCTTTGCTTGTGCACGCGCGCCGCAGGAGCGGCGCCGCACGGCGAAGCCGGCCCGAAGGGCGCGACACAAGGATGTGCCGCGTAAAGAAAAGTAACCAAAAGAAGCGCTTCACAGCAGCCGAATGGCTGATCAAGCACACCCGCCTTCGCGCCCGCAGCTGCGCTGCGGGTTCGCGGAGCCAGCGGGATTTTTCGACGCGACTCGACCGCTGCGCGGCCAAGCCCGGGGCATTCGCCGCGCGGCGAATGCCCGCCCGCCGGGGCGAAGCGGTGCTTCGCCTTTTTCCGGCGAGCCCTGTCGCGGCGAAAAACGACGTGCATCCATGCACGTCGCCCTTCGGGTTTTTCCCGCCGTCTCCGCCGCTTCGGAGGGGTCCCGATAAGTCAAAGTCAAAAGCTCAAGAAAAATCACGAGCAACAGCAACAGCAACAGCAATAATGCCGCTGCGGTGTCGACATAAACCCCAGCGCCTCGATCCGAAGGACCCAATGCGCGGATATTGCTTCAAGCCGCTACGCAGGCGATTTCGCGCCGCGGTTCACTCGTCGTTGCCGGCATGGGCCTTGACCCAGGCGTCGCGCTGTTCGGGCGTCATCGACTTCCAGCGGTCGCGCAGGGCGTCGCGCTGGTCCGGGGGCAGGTCGCGCATCTGCTGGAACAGCACTTTCGCCTGGCGCCGCTGTTGCGGCGACATGTTCTCGTAGCGGCGCATGCCTTCGGAGGCCTTGCGCCGCTGCTCGGGCGTCATGTTCTGCCAGCGCTCGGCGTGCCGGAGCATCTTGTGGCGCTGTTCCGGCAGGTCGTTCCAGCGCTGGCGCAGGGCGCCGACCAGGCTGTCGCGCTGCTGCGGGCTGAGGTGTTCCCAGTCCGGCAGCGGCGGTTCGGCCGGCGGAGGCGGGGGCGGCGGGGGCAGGTGCGGACCGGACTGGGCCAGCGCCGGCGCGGCCGCGGCGAGCAGGAGCACGCCCAGGAGACGGGATGGGAGGCGGGCGGGATGCTTCATGGTCGTCATTCCATCGCTAGGGCGTTTTCCGAACCCAGCCAGACGTACAGGTCGGGATTCTGGTCGAGCGTGTCGTCGTCGGTGCCGGTGGCCGCGGCCGTGGCCGGCACTTGCGGCAACGCGGACGGGCCAAGGTCCCCGCGGTGCAGTTGCAGGCCGAAGCCGATCGCCAGCACCGCCGAGCACGCGGTCGCCAGCAGCCAGGCAGGCAGCCGCCGCGGCCGCCCGCCCGCTTGGCGGGCCTCGCGCAGGCGGGCGAGGGTCGGCGGAGGCAGCGTCGCCAGCGAGCGCGCATGCAGTTCCCGCATGCGCGCGTCGAAGGCGTCGTGGGAAGAAGAATGCTCGTTCATCAGCGGAACTCCTCGAGTTGCTTCTGCAGCGCCTCGCGGGCGCGCGAAAGATGCGTCTTCACCGAACCTTCCGAACAGCCCATCACGCGCGCGGTGGTCGCCACGTCCAGTTCCTCCAGCACGCGCAGGGTGAAGGCCTCGCGCTGGCGGGCGGGCAGCGCGCGCAGCGCGGCGACCAGGCGCGCATACGCCTCGCGCTGCTCGTGCTGCTGCGCCGGGCCCGCGCCGGCATCGGCCCAGTCGATGCGGCTGTCCTCGTCGCGCTCCTCGGCCGGCGCCCAGAACTTCAGCCGGAAGCTGCGCCGGCGCTGCAGGTCGATGATGCGGCTGCGCAGGATGCTCCAGAACAGCGGCGTCCATTCCTCGGCGGGGCGCTCGCGGTAGCCGAGCAGCCTGACCATCGCGTCCTGCACCGCGTCCAGCGCGTCCTCGCGGTGGCGCAGGCCGGCCTCGGCGAAACGGAACGCGCGCGGGCCGATGCCGGCCAGGAACGCGTCCAGCGACGCCGGCGCGACGGCCTGCGGTGCGTGCGATTGCGGATCGAGAGGGGTGCCCACCAGCACAGCGTAGCTTCCCGGATGGAATGACGGGATAAACGGATGGGCGCCGGCCGGGTTGACAAGCCCGCCACCGGCGTGTCCCGGGCTGGTTATGATGCCGGCCGGGCCGGCGCCGGCCGGCCCAGGCCACCGGAGGAACGCGATGAGCGACGGGTTCGTAGCGCTGTACATCTTCATGCTGGCGGCCATCGCCGGCCACGTGATCATCTCGCGGGTGCCGGTGATCCTGCACACCCCGCTGATGTCGGGGTCGAACTTCATCCACGGCATCGTGCTGATCGGCGCGATGGTGGTGCTCGGCCACGCCGACACCACGCTGGAGAAGACCCTCGGTTTCCTCGCGGTGGCGCTCGGCGCGGCCAACGCGGCCGGCGGCTACGTGGTGACCGAGCGCATGCTGGAGATGTTCAAGTCCAGCAAGAAGCCGGGCGGCAAGGGAGACCAGGCGTGAGCATGTCCACCGCCGAACTGCTTTCCTGGCTGGTCAAGGCCAGTTACCTGGTCGCCGCGACGCTGTTCCTGCTCGGCCTGCAGCGCATGGCCTCGCCGCTGACCGCGCGCAGCGGCATCCGCTGGGCCGGCCTGGGCATGCTGATCGCCACGGCCGCCACGTTCTTCCTGCCCGAGCTGCACAACGTGCCGCTGATCATCGCCGCGGTGGCGATCGGGACGTCGCTGGCCTGGGTGTCGGCCAACAAGGTCGCGATCACCGACATGCCGCAGATGGTCGCGCTCTACAACGGCATGGGCGGCGGCTCGGCCGCGGCGATCGGCGCGGTCGAGCTGCTGCGGTTCTCGTTCCTCGCCCACCGCGATACCAGCCACTGGAGCGCGCAGGCCATCGCCGATCTCGCGGCGCGCCAGCCGGCGGCCGCCACGGTGGCGCTGGCGGTGGTGGGCTCGGCGATCGGCGCGGTGTCGCTGTCCGGTTCGATCGTCGCCTGGGCCAAGCTCGATGGCCGGCTGGACCGGCGCGTGACCTTCCCCGGCCAGCAGGCGTTCAACCTGCTGGTGGCGCTGGCGGTGGTGGCGCTGGGGGCCTGGGCGGCCGTCGCCCTGCAGCCGCTGGCGATCGTCGCGTTCTTCGTCGCCGCGCTCGCGCTGGGCGTGCTGATGACGCTGCCGATCGGCGGCGCCGACATGCCGGTGGTGATCTCGCTGTACAACGCCTTCACCGGCCTGGCGGTGTCGTTCGAGGGCTACGTGCTCGGCAACGAGGCGCTGATCATCGCCGGCATGATGGTCGGCGCGGCCGGCATCCTGCTGACCCGGCTGATGGCCAAGGCGATGAACCGGCCGATCCGCAACGTGCTGTTCTCCAATTTCGGCGGCGGCGGGCAGGGCGCGGAGATCGCCGGCAGCCAGAAGCCGATCGAGGCGGCGGACGTGGCGGCGATGATGGCCTTCGCCGAGCGCGTGGCGATCGTGCCCGGCTACGGCATGGCGGTGGCGCAGGCGCAGCACAAGATCTGGGAGCTGGCGCAGCGGCTGATCGAGCGCGGGGTGAAGGTGAAGTTCGCGATCCACCCGGTGGCCGGCCGCATGCCGGGGCACATGAACGTGCTGCTGGCCGAGGCGGGCGTGCCCTACGACCTGATCGCCGACATGGACGACATCAACCCGGAGTTCGCGGTCACCGACGTGGCGCTGGTGATCGGCGCCAACGACGTGGTCAACCCGGTCGCCAGGACCGATCCTTCCAGCCCGATCTACGGCATGCCGATCCTGGACGTGGTGAACGCCAGGAACGTGGTCGTGATCAAGCGCGGCAAGGGTACCGGCTTCGCCGGCATCGAGAACGCGCTGTTCTACGCCGACAACACCCGCATGCTCTACGGCGACGGCGCCGAGGCGGCCGGCGCACTGGTCGGCGAGCTGAAGGCGCTGGACGGCGGCGGACATTAGGTATGCTCTGTCCGTGCGCATGCACGGACAGCCGTCTCAACAGGGGGACAACATGGAAAATACGATTTGGCGCGCGCTCGCGTGCGCCGGGACGTTGGCGCTCGTTTCGCCGATGGCGTTGGCACAGGAACAGGTTGCGGCCGAGGGCGCCGCCGCGACTGCGGAGGTCGCGGTACCGGTGCCCGGGGCCGCATCCGGGACGGCGGAGATGGGTCGGGCCGAGGCGCCGCCGCCGTCCGCTGCCGCGCCGGTAGAGCTGGAACCTGGAGCGGGCTTCGATTGCGTGGAAGTGATGCGGTTCGAGACCGATACTGGCTTCATCGCCGACAAGAAGGCTGCCCGCGCGGCGGGCATTCCACAGGACAAGCTCGATGAGATCCAGCGCAGGGTCGCTGGCAGCATTCCGGAGACGATCCCGGGACTGAAGGCCACGTTGGGTGGTGCGGGATCGTACTGTCCCGATCCGGGCCGGACGATCGTCCTGGACGGACGGATCGTCGACTTCAAGAAGGGCAACCAGGCGCTGCGCTACTTCGTCGGCTTCGGTGCCGGTGCGCAGAAGTTCTCGGTCGCGGCACGGGCGACGCGCAAGTCCGATGGCGCGCTGATCGGCGAGGGCGAGGTCACCGACCGCAAGGTCGGCGGTTGGCTGGGAGGCCAGGCCGACAAGGGGATCAGCGATTTCGCCGAGAAGGTCGCCGATTTTCTCGGCGACTCGTTGAAGCGGAAGCGCTGAATGCCGCGCCGGACCTGGTCAGCGCGAAACCCACGCCGCCACGAGCAGGGCGGCGGCGTAGCAGAACCAGTCCAGGCCGCCGTTGGCGAGCGACAGCAGGGTCCAGGCCAGGCCTGGACCCATCTTCAGGGCCGAGGCCCACGGGTCCAGGCCCATGGCGGCGCCGATCTGGGCCGAGGCGATGCCCCAGTTGGCCGCGACGATCGCCGCGACGGTCGCCAGCAGGGCCACCGCGATCCGCGCGCGGCCGGCCTGCAGCGTGCCGAGCCGCAGCATCCAGGCGATCTCCAGGGCGGCGAACGGGGCCATCCAGCCGGCCTGGCGGCCGGTCGCCAGCGCCACCAGCATCCAGGCGATCACGGCGGTGACGCCCCCCAGCAGCAGCAACGGGGGCCAGAGCCAGTGTGCGGTCCTGGCGGACGCGTTCTTGGGGGGCATCGACGGTTCCTGGAAGCGGCCCGGCAGGATAAGGCCTGGCGTCGCCGGCGCCCATCGTCCGGAGGTCATGGCATGGCCGCGCGACAGCGTTCCGGCGGCGCGATGGGCCGCGCTCGAATCAGGCCCTAAAATGTACGACTTGCTCATCCGGGGGCCGGACCCCATTTCCCCTCCATGTATTCCCGCAGCAGCGAACCCGTCCAGTTCGAACGCGATTGCGAGGCCGTGATGGTCCCGCAGGGCGATTCGGTCGTCCTTCCCGCCGGCAGCTACGGCTACATCACCCAGGCGCTGGGTGGCAGCTATACGGTGTTCGTCGAGGGCAACCTGTTCCGTATCGCCGGCAAGGACGGCGACGCGATCGGCAAGGAGCCGCCGCCGGGGCTGGAACTGCCCGACGACGCCGGCGACGAAGAGGTCGAGGCGCTGGTCTGGCAGCAGTTGCGGACCTGCTTCGATCCTGAAATCCCGTTCAACATCGTCGACCTGGGCCTGGTGTACGAGGTCCAGCTCAGCCACCGCGAGGACGGCGAGCGCAAGGTGGAGGTCAAGATGACCCTGACCGCGCCGGGCTGCGGCATGGGCGAGATCCTGGTCGACGACGTGCGCAGCAAGCTGGAGATGATCCCCACCGTGGCCGAGGCCGACGTCGAGCTGGTCTTCGACCCGCCGTGGGGCCGGCATATGATGTCCGAGGCCGCCCGGCTCGAAACCGGGATGCTCTGACGCCCGCCGCGCGGGCGTCCATCACTTCCGCCAGCAAACAGGAATTCCTCCGGTGTCCGTTTCCTTCCGTACGATCCCCTCCCCATCGCCGCGCACGGCCGACGAGCTGTCCACGATCCTGGCCGCGCCGGGCTTCGGCGTGCACTTCACCGACCACATGGTCGCCATCGCCTGGAACAAGGAAGAGGGCTGGCACGGGGCGGAGGTACGGCCGTACGGGCCGTTGCAGCTCGATCCGGCCGCTTCGGTGCTGCACTACGGCCAGGAGATCTTCGAGGGCATCAAGGCCTACCGCCACGCCGACGGCTCGATCTGGACCTTCCGCCCGGAGGCCAACGGCGCGCGCCTGCAGCGCTCGGCCAAGCGCCTGGCGCTGCCGGAGCTGCCGGTGGAACTGTTCACCGAATCGTTGAAGCAGCTGATCGCCGTCGATGCGCGCTGGGTGCCCTCGGCGCCGGAAACCAGCCTCTACTTCCGTCCGTTCATGATCGCCGACGAGGCGTTCCTGGGCGTGCGCGCGGCGCAGAAGGCGTCCTACTACGTGATCGCCAGCCCGGCCGGGGCGTACTTCCCCAAGGGCGTGGCGCCGGTGTCGATCTGGCTGTCCACCGAGTACGCGCGCGCCGCCAAGGGCGGTACCGGCGCGGCCAAGTGCGGCGGCAACTACGCCGCCTCGCTGCTGCCGCAGCAGCAGGCCTATGCCCAGGGCTGCTCGCAGGTGCTGTTCCTCGACCCGGTCGAGGGCAAGTACCTGGAGGAGCTGGGCGGCATGAACGTGTTCCTGGTCTACCGCGACGGCACGCTGGTCACCCCGGAGCTGTCCGGCAGCATCCTGGAGGGCATCACCCGCGACAGCATCCTGCAGCTGGCGCGCGACCGCGGCATGAAGGTGGTCGAGCGCAAGATCGCCATCGACGAGTGGAAGCAGGGCGTGGCCTCCGGCGAGATCGCCGAGGTGTTCGCCTGCGGTACCGCGGCGGTGGTCACCCCGATCGGCGAGCTGAAGGGCGAGGGTTTCTCGGTGGGCGACATCAACGCCCCGGCCGGCGAGGTCACGATGGCGCTGCGAAAGGAATTGACCGACATCCAGTACGGCCGCCTGCCCGACCGCCACGGCTGGCTGGTGCGGCTCGGCTGAAGCACGGCCCGGCAAGACGAAGAACCCCGCTCCGGCGGGGTTTTTTGTGATAGATAGCGGCAAATTTGCGGACGTTCGACTACCGTTGCGGGCTCGAGCCAGAAAATTGGCGCTGCCTGTCACGGAATAGAAAATAGTTATCAAGGAAACCGTTTGCACCCATTGTGCGGCTCCGTGCAGGCCGGCTAGCGTGCTGAATGGATCGACAACAGGGGCGATCCAGAACGCTCCGGTGCTCCGCCGCTGGCAGTCGCGGCGGCCCGCCGGGGGCCACGCCGCTTGCCGGCATTCCATTCTGGAAAAGGAAATTCGATGTCCACCAAGCACCACCACCCGCGTTCGCGCGCTTGGACCGTACTGGGAGCTTCCGCACTCACCTCCCTGCTGCTGACCTTCCCGGCGATGGCCGGCGAGGTCCACCTGGACGGCCTGGACTCTGCCCAGACCCACCAGCGCTTCATCGTGACCTACCGCGACGGCAGTGCCGAGCAGGCCAGCGCCACGGCGCTGACCTCGTCCCTGAAGAGCGCCGCGCGCGCGCTGCCGGCCAAGAACGGCCGCGCGCTGGGCCTGAGCAAGCTGCGCCGGCTGGCGATCGGCCCGGAGCTGGTCAAGGCCGACCGCCCGCTCGACCGTGCCGAGGCCGAGACGCTGATGCGCAAGCTCGCCGCCGATCCGAACGTGCTGAGCGTGGAGGTCGACCAGCTGATGCGGCCGACCCTGACCCCCAACGACCCGCGGCTGTCCGAGCAGTGGGCGTTCGGTACCGGCACCGCCGGCATCAACGTGCGTCCGGCCTGGGACCAGGCCACCGGCCAGGGCGTGGTCGTGGCGGTGATCGACACCGGCATCACCAGCCACCCGGACCTCAACGCCAACATCCTGCCGGGCTACGACTTCATCAGCGACACCTTCGTCTCGCGCGACGGCGACGGGCGCGACTCCGACCCGTCCGACCCGGGCGACTGGAACCCGGTGGCCAACGAGTGCTACAGCGGCTCGCCGGTGACCAATTCGAGCTGGCACGGCACCCACGTGGCCGGCACCATCGCCGCGGTCACCAACAACAGCACCGGCGTCGCGGGCACCGCCTACAACGCCAAGATCGTGCCGGTGCGCGTGCTCGGCCGCTGCGGCGGCTACACCTCGGACATCACCGACGCGATCGTGTGGGCCTCCGGCGGCACCGTCAGCGGCGTGCCGGCCAACCCCAACCCGGCCGAGGTCATCAACATGTCGCTGGGCGGCAGCGGCAGCTGCTCGAGCACCTACCAGAACGCGATCAACAGCGCCGTCTCGCGCGGCACCACGGTCGTGGTCGCGGCGGGCAACGACAGCATCAACGTGTCCGGCGCGGTGCCGGCGAACTGCTCCAACGTGATCGCGGTGGCGGCCACCACCTCCTCGCGCGCCAAAGCGAGCTACTCCAACTACGGCGCGGGCATCGACATCTCCGCGCCGGGCTCGAGCATCCTGTCCACGCTCAACTCGGGCACCACCTCGCCGGGCAGCGCCAGCTACGCGTCCTACAACGGCACGTCGATGGCGAGCCCGCACGTGGCCGGCGTGGTCGCACTGATGCAGTCGGTCGCCCCGAGCCCGCTGACCCCGGCGCAGGTCGAGTCGACGATCAAGAGCACCGCGGCCAGCTTCAGCTGCTCGCAAGGCTGCGGCGCGGGCCTGCTCGACGCCAACGCGGCGGTGACGGCGGCCAAGTCGGGCGGCAGCGGCGGTGGCGGTGGCGGGACCGCGCTGACCAGCGGCACGCCGGTGACCGGGCTCTCGGCCAGCACCGGTTCGGACCTGAACTACACCATCGCGGTGCCCTCCGGCCGCAGCACGCTGACGGTGCGGATCAGCGGCGGCACCGGCGATGCCGACCTGTACGTGCGCCAGGGCAGCGCGCCGACCGACACGGCCTACACCTGCCGGCCGTACCTGAGCGGCAACAGCGAGACCTGCACGATCAACTCGCCGGTCAACGGGACGTACTACATCCGCGTGAAGGCCTACAGCACCTTCTCCGGCGTCACCCTGACCGCGACCTACTGACGACGTCGCAGGGCAGGGATGCCGGCATGTTGCCCCGCCAGGACGGCGGGGCAGCATGTGCGCGGGCAAGGCGCCGCGAGCGAAGTCCCTCCCGCAGGATCGTCCAATCGCCCGGATCGCTCCGGATCAGGCCGCCTCGAAACGGTTGGCGGCGACGTTCTTGCGCACCTTGGCCGGGTCCCAGATACGGCCGTTCATCGCGATGTACACGCCGGCCGGCAGGCTCTGCACCGCGCCGATCGCGCAGCCGATGTTGAACTCGGCGTCCGAACCGCGGAAGCGCGCCGGGCTGAGCGCGCCGGTCATCACGATGGTCTTGTCCGGGATCGACTTCAGCACCTCGCCGGTCTGCACCATGCTGTCGGTGCCGTGGGTGACCAGCACGTGGCGGGTCGGCTGCGCGGCGATGGTGGCGCGGATCAGCTCGCGGTCGGCCTCGGTGATGTGCAGCGAGTCCTTGCGCAGGATCGGGATCACGCTGAAGCGGAAGGTCACGCCCAGCTCGCGCAGGATCATGCCGATCTGCGGATCGCCGATCTGGTAGTCGGACTTGTCGTCGAAATAGATCTTGTCGATCGTGCCACCGGTGGTGACGATCAGGAGCTCGTCCATCTTTGTTTCCTGGCTGTCTTGGCCGTCGCGCGCGGCGGCGGGGGCGACATGATACCGGGCGCCCGTCGCCGCCGTCCCCGCCTGTACCGGGGCGCTCAGCCCCGCCGCTGCCCGCCGAACCGGGCGCGCAGTCCCTGCCAGCTGGCGGCGCCGATCGCGACGAGCGACAGCGCGACCTCGGCCAGCGCGAACGCCCGGGTTTCCGGGTGGCTCCAGGCCGACATCACGCCATGGCTGAACCAGGCCAGCGCCAGCACGCCGGCCCAGAAGCGCGCGCGCGCGCCGCGCCAGGCCAGCCATGCCAGCAGCAGCGGCGGCAGCGCGAACACCAGCAGCGCCGCCACGCGGTGGCGGTCGTCGTGGAACCAGGCCACGTACAGCGCTGCCAGCGCCAGCAGCGCGCCGCACAGCGCCAGGCGGGGCGCGCGCGCGGTCATGGCGTGGCGAGCCTGCGCGCGATGTCCGCCACGCGCCGGCCGAGCGCGCGGGCCAGCTGCGCTTCGTCGTCGGTCGGCTGCGGGTCGTCCGCGGCACCGGCCACATGGCTGGCGCCGTAGGGCGTGCCGCCGCTGCGGGTGTGGCTCAGGGCCGGCTCGGTGAAGGGGATGCCGACGATCAGGCAGCCGTGGTGCAGCAGCGGCACCTGCATCGACAGCAGCGTGGACTCCTGGCCGCCGTGCATCGAGGCGGTGGAGGTGAACACCGCCGCGGGCTTGCCGGCGAGCGTGCCGTTGGCCCATTCGGCGCCCAGGCCGTCGAGGAAGTGCTTGACCGGCGCGGCCATGTTGCCGAAGCGGGTGGGGCTGCCGAGGATCACGCCGGCGCATTCGCCGAGGTCGGCGGGGGAGACGTACGGCGCGCCTTCTTCCGGTACCTGCGGCGCCAGCGGCTGGGTCAGCGCCGAGACCGGCGGCACCGTGCGCAGCCGCGCCTGCATGCCGGGCACTTCGCCGATGCCGCGCGCGATCTGCCGCGCCAGCCGCGCCACCGAGCCGCCACGGCTGTAGTACAGCACCAGGATGTCCGCCATCGTCCTTCCATTCGCTCCGGGAACGCCCAGTATCGGCGATGCGGGCTTCGCGGTGCATCGGGTACGCTTGCCCATCCGCTACGGAGCCCGGTGCACCCAGGGACACCATGGAAAAATGGAAGGAGCGGCTGCGCGACCGCGCCCGCATGACCAGCTTCGGCCGTTTCCTGTGGAAGCGCTTCCTCGACGACCGCCTGTTCCAGGCGGCCGGCTCGCTGGCCTACACCACGGTGTTCGCGCTGGTGCCGCTGGCGATCGTGGCGTTCGGCGTGCTCTCGGCGTTCCCGGCGTTCGAGCGCTGGCAGGGCGCGCTGACCGACTTCATCTTCAACAACTTCGTGCCCGGCGCAGCGCGCTCGGTGCAGGACTTCATCAACAACTCGCTCAGCGACGTCGGCACCTTCACCGCGGCCGGCGTGATCGCGCTGGTGGCCTCGCTGCTGATCACGCTGCACAGCGTCGAGCAGACCTTCAACCGGATCTGGCGCGTGGCCTCGGCGCGGCCGAAGTTCACCCGCTTCCTGATCTACTGGACCGTGCTCACGCTCGGCACCATGCTCGCGGCCGCGTCGATGGCGACGGCGGCCTACGTGTTCGCGCTGCCGCTGTTCCACACGTCCGAGGGGAAATGGGTGGCGCACGCGGCGTGGCGGCTGGCGCCGATGCTGGTGGAATTCGCCGGCATCGTGCTGGTGTACCGGGTGGTGCCGCAGCACAGCGTGCGCCTGCGCCATGCGGTGCCGGGCGCGCTGCTGGCGGTGGCCAGCCTGGAGACGGTCAAGTGGGGGATGGGCCTGTACCTGGGCAACTTCCAGACCTACCAGCGCATCTACGGCGCGATGTCGGCGCTGCCGATCCTGCTGCTGTGGATCTACCTGAGCTGGGTGTCGGTGCTGCTCGGCGCCTCGCTGGCGTCCTCGATCGCCGCGTTCCGCTACCAGCCGGTGGCGATGCGGGTGCCGCCCGGGTACGAGTTCTATGCCCTGCTGCGCCTGCTCGGGCGTTTCCAGCTGGCGCGCCGCGACGGCGGCGGGCTGGACGAGGACACGATGCTGCGCCTGGAGCCGATGCTGACCGACGCGCTGCAGCAGGAGCTGCTGGGCGAGCTGCAGCGCATCCGCCTGCTGCGCCGCGACGAGCGCGGCGAGTGGCTGCTGGCGCGCGACCTGGACGAGGTGACCCTGGCCGAGCTCTACGAGAGCTGCCGATTGCGCATCGCCGCGGACGAGCGGCCGCTGCCCTGCAGCGACGACCCGCTCGGCCGCGTCGCCGGCGGCGCGCTCGACCAATTGCGGCTGTCGCTGCGCGCGCAGCTGGACCGCCCGGTCGCCGACATTTACCGACACCTGCCCGGAGAATCCGTATGAACCGTTTTTCGATCCTCGCCCTGCCGGTCCTGATGGCACTGGCGGCGTGCAATCGCGCTCCGGAAGCGCCCACGCAGGCCGCGGCCCCGGCGCAGGCGCCGGCGGACCAGGACGCGCCCGCGGCACCTTCCGCTGGCGTCGTGCAGGCCACCGCCGAACGGCCGGCCCTGGCGCTGCCCACGGTCGATGGCGGCCGCTACGACCTGGCCGAGCATCGCGGCAAATGGGTGGTGGTGAATTTCTGGGCGACCTGGTGCGCGCCGTGCCTGAAGGAAATGCCCGAGCTGTCGGCGCTGCACACGATGCGCGACAACATCGAGGTGGTCGGCCTGGCCTACGAGGACATCGAGCCGGCGCAGATGCAGGCGTTCCTGAAGGAGCACCCGGTGTCGTATCCGATCGCCATCCTCGACACCTACGACCCGCCCAAGGATTTCGCCACGCCGCGCGGGCTGCCGATGACCTACCTGATCGACCCGGACGGCAAGGTCGCCAAGCAGTTCCTCGGTCCGGTCACCGCGCACGACATCGAGGCCGCGGTGGCCGCGGCCGGCGGAAAGGCGGGCTGAGCAGGGGCGCATGCCCGGCCCGGCGCCGGGCCGGGCCGATGGCCGGTCCTGGCGATCCGCGGCCCTAAAGTTTCCCGCGGTCGGCCGATAACGTCCTGTCGCGCCCCCACCGGGCACGGGAGGTTAAGGAGCCATGCACCCGACCGCCGATCGTTTCGTCGCCGCCGTCCCGCTGTTCAGAAGGGGGCTGTGGGCGACCCTGGCGTCCGCTCCGGGCTGGCTGCTGCGCCGGCTGCAGCAGTGCCTGCAATCCTCGATGGAGCCGCTGGACGACGAACCATGCCTGCCGGCTTCGATCGAGCCGCGGCTGGGGCCTGCCCCGGCGGCATCGCCGGCCTGGCAGCGGTTCGGGCAGGGCATGCTCGATCCGCTGAGGGTGCAGCCGGCCTCGGCCGATGCGGACGGGCCGGGCTGGCAGGCCTGCATCGATCGCCTGCACGCATTGCGCGAGCACTGGCTGGCCGCGCAGGCCGAGCGCGAAGCGCGGTGGCGGCGCCTGCTCTGGCTCGACCTGGTATTGCAGCTGTCCGATCGCGGCGTGGTGCGCGCACTGGAGGACGGCAGCCTGCCGGACGTGGCCGCGCTGCGTACCGAACGGCTGCTGCTGGAGGTCGACCAAGGCCCTGCCGTCCTGGCCGAGGTGCCGGAACTGTTCGCGCGCCGCATCGCCTTCGCCCTGCAGGCGCTGCCGGAAGCGTCGCGTACCGATGCGCTGGCGCAGTGGCAGCGGTTGTCGGAACTGCAGGCGCTGGCGGCCGAGGAGCGCGGCCTGGAGGCGCGTTCGCAGGTGGTCCTGGCGCTGGCCTGGAACGACCAGGCCGACCTGGACCAGGTCGAGGTCGGCTACGCGCTGGCCGAGGAATACCGCACGGCGCTGGCGGGCTGGCTGCAACGCGCCGCGGGCGTGGCGCTGGCCGGTGGCGTGCGGCTGGACGCGTTCCTGCTCTCGCGCTGCGATGGGGCGAGCCAGGACGGGGAGACGGACGCGATCGGCTACGTGGAGGCGATGCGGCCGCTGCACGTCGGGATGGCCGCGCTGCTGCGCGACAGCCTGGACGTGCTGGTGGCGCTGGCCGATTCGGCCGAGCGCGCCCGGCCCCTGGCGCCGCCGCGGCTGGGTCAGGGATCGGCCGCGTAGTCGTCGATCGGCTCGAGCGCGCCGAACTTCTCCTTGTGCAGTTTGCCGCGCAGCGGCGGCAGCGGCAGCTCGTCGTCGGGCACGGAGCTGTCCGGCATCCGGTCGAGCAGGTCGCGGATCAGCGTGAGCCGACCGCGCTTCTGGTCGTTGAAGTCCACCAGCGTCCACGGGGCGTGCGCGGTGTGGGTGGCCTGCAGCATCGCCTCGCGGGCCCGGGTGTAGTCGGCGTACTTCTCGCGCGACTGCAGGTCGACCGGCGACAGCTTCCAGCCCTTGAGCGGGTCCTGGTGGCGTTCGGCGAAGCGCTTTTCCTGCTCGCGCTGGTCCACCGTGAGCCAGTACTTGAACAGCAGGATGCCGTCGTCGACCAGCAACTGCTCGAAGCGCGGCGCCTGCTCCAGGAACGCGTGGTATTGCGCGTCGGTGCAGTAGCCCATCACCCGTTCGACGCCGGCGCGGTTGTACCAGCTGCGGTCCATCAGCACGAGTTCGCCGGCGGCCGGCAGGTGCGCGACGTAGCGCTGGAAATACCACTGCGTGGCCTCGCGGTCGCTGGGCTTGGGCAGCGCCACCACCCGGCACTGGCGCGGGTTGAGGTGCTCGGCGACCGCCTGGATCGCGCCGCCCTTGCCGGCGGTGTCGCGGCCCTCGAACAGCACCAGCGCGCGCTGGCCGGTGTGCTGCAGCCAGCGCGCCATCGCCACCAGTTCCAGCTGCATCGGCTTGAGCAGTTTCTTGTATTCCTTTCCCTTGAGCGAAGGCATGCGGCTCTCCGGTGGCGATGGGCGGGTCATTCCCGCAGGCGCGGGCGCAGCGTCGCGAGATTGCAGGGGCGGGTGCGCGCATCGAGCTGGGCGCGGATGATCCTTTCCCATGCGGTGCGGCAGGCGGAGGTCGAGCCGGGCAGGCCGAACACGAAGCTGCCGTTGGCCAGCCCGGCGAACGCGCGCGATTGCAGCGACGCCGTGCCGATCTCCTCGAAGCTGAGCGCGCGGAACAGCTCGCCGAAGCCCGGCATGAGCTTGTCGAGCAGGGGTTCCAGCGCCTCGGGCGTGCTGTCGCGGCCGGTGAAGCCGGTGCCGCCGCTGACCAGGATGCCGTCCACGGCCGGATCGGCGATCCAGGCCGAGACGATGGCGCGCAGCCGGTAGCGGTCGTCCGGCGCGATCGCGCGCTCGTGCAGCACATGGCCGGCCTCGGCCAGCGCGGCGGCGAGATAGTCGCCGGACTTGTCGTCGGCCAGGGTGCGGGTGTCGGAGACGGTCAGCACGCACAGGCGCAGCGGGATGAAGTCGGGAGCGTGGGTCATGGGCGAAGCCTAGCGGGCCGAGTGGACCAGGGACAGTGTTTCCTTCCCGCGCGGGAGAAGGTGCCCCGCAGGGGCGGATGGGGGGGGCGGGCGAAGCATTGGGTGGCCAGGCGATTCGGGCGACGCCGGGATCGTTTCCGGCCGGGCGCGTGGCGACGCGTCCATCCATGCAGCCACGGATGGTCTCTGCGGCGCGGCTTCGCCCGCGCCTTGTCATTCCGGGGGGAGCGGGGCTTTCGTCGCGGCTTGCAGCAGCGCGACGAAGTCGTCGGCGAAGGCGTCCATGTCGAACAGCCCGCCGGCGCGGCGGCGTTCCGCCTCCAGCCGCCCACGCACGGCCGAGAGTGCGGCGGGCGTGCGCGCCAGATGCACGGCCATGGCGACGAAGGCCGCGTCGTCGGCGACGTTCAGCGCGTCCAGGCCGAGGTGGTGGTTGAGGCTGCCGGCCACGCGCGAGGCGAAGCTCGCCCCGGGGACCGTCAATACCGGGCAGCCGGCCCACAGCGCGTCCGAGGCGGTGGTGTGCGCGTTGTACGGAGCGGTGTCGAGGAACAGGCCGGCATGCCGGTAGCGCGACAGGTAGTGCGGATGCGGCAGCTTGGGCATGAACACCAGCCGCTGCGGCGCCACGCCCTGGGCCTGTGCCGCGGCCCGCAGGCGCGCATCGGCCTGCCCCGGCCCCGACAGCAGCCAGAGCACGCTGCCTTCGACCTCGCGCAGCACCGCCAGCATCCGCGCGAAGCTGCGCGGATTGAGCTTGTAGCTGTTGTTGAAGCAGCAGAACACGAAACCGTCGCCGGGCAACCCGCAGTCGCGCCGGGGCGGGGGCTCGGCGACTTCGCGGGTGTTGTCCGATGGCTGGAACGCGCGCGGCAGGCGCAACACGCGTTCGCTGTAGTGCGGCTCCAGCGCGGGCGGCAGCGCGAAGGCGTCGCCGAGCACGTAATCGATCCATGGCGCGCCGCTGGTGCCCGGATAGGCCAGCCAGTTCACCTGCACCGGGGCTGGCCGCAGCGCCAGCACTTCCGGCGCGCCGCCGCCGCCCCAGCCGCGCAGGTCGACCAGCACGTCGATGCCTTGCTCGCGGATCGCCCCGGCCGTGCGCAGGTGGTCCAGGCCGGCCACGTCGTGCAGGCGCGTGGCCGCGGCGAGCCGTTGCCGGATCGCGCTGCCGTCGTCGCGGTCGAGCGCGAACAGGTGCGCCTGCAGCGTGCCGGCGTGCCGCCGCTGCAATGCCTCGAACAAGGCCACCGTCAACAACCCGGTCGGATGCGCCCCGAAGCCGTTGGAGAGGAATCCCGCCTGCAACGCTCCCGCGTCGCGCACCCGGGCCGGCGGGAAGGGCCGGACCGAGCGCGCCAGCGGCGCCGCGCGCAAGCGCGCGCAGGCCAGTTGCTCGGCGGGCGTGGCGTCCTCGCTGAGGAAGGCGAACGGTTCCACCCCGGGCCGCTGCCGGGCGATCGCCGTGCGCACCTGCCGCGAGAGCGCGTCGAGGTCGCGCCAGTCGCACAGCTTGCGGCGCCAGTTCAACAGGTGCGCGGCGATGTACGGTTCGTCCGGCAGCAGCCGGTGCGCATGCTCGTAGGCCGCGGCGGCCGGCTCGGCTTCGCCGGCATCTTCCAGCGAGTGGCCCAGCCACAGCGCGATGCCCGGATGCTGCGGCGCCAGCCGGGCGGCCTGGCGCAGCAGGTCGGCCGATTCGCGGTGGCGTCCCTGCATCCAGCGCACCCGGCCGAGCCGGGCCAGCGCTTCCGGATGGCCCGGCCGCAGCGCCATCGCGCGCTGCACCGCCGCCTCGCCGGCGGCGACCGCTCCCCGTTCCATCTCGGCATCGCCCAGCATCAGCCAGGAGACGAAATCCTGCGGATTGCGCCGGACCGCCTCGCGCAGCTGCAGCACTTCCGGCGGCGATGCGTCGTGGCCGTTCATCGCCGTGCTTGCGGCAGGAATCCCGTTCCCGGCGCCTTGCCGGCCCGGCCGTGCCGGGACCGAAGCCGCTCCCGCGGGGGATGCGCGAGGCGGCTCACGTGCCCTCGGCCAGTCGCGCCAGTTCGTCGGCCTGGTGCTCGTGCAGCAGCCGCTCGACCAGGCCGTCCAGGTCGCCCTCGATGATGTTGGGCAGGTCGTACAGAGTCAGGCCCTCGACGCGATGGTCGGTGATCCGCCCCTGCGGGAAGTTGTAGGTGCGGATGCGCTGGCTGCGGTCGCCGCTGCCGACCTGCAGCTTGCGGGTCTGCGCCTCGGCGGCGGCCTGCTTGCTGCGTTCGGTCTCGACCAGCTGCGCCTTGAGTCGCTTCATCGCCTTGTCGCGGTTGGCGTGCTGGCTGCGCTCGGTCTGGCATTCCACGACCACGCCGGTCGGGATATGGGTGATGCGGATCGCCGACTCGGTCTTGTTGACGTGCTGCCCGCCCGCGCCGGAGGAGCGGAACGTGTCGATCTTCAGGTCGGCCGGGTTGATCTCGATCTCCTCGATCTCGTCGGCCTCGGGGATGATCGCCACCGTCGCCGCCGACGTGTGGATGCGCCCTTGCGACTCCGTCGCCGGCACGCGCTGCACGCGATGGGTGCCGGATTCGAACTTCAGCTTCGAGTACGCGCCGCGGCCGACGATGCGCGCGACGATCTCCTTGTAGCCGCCGTGCTCGCCGGGATTATCCGACTCGACCTCGACCTTCCAGCCCTGGCGCTCGGCATAGCGCGCGTACATGCGGAACAGGTCGCCGGCGAAGATCGCGGCCTCGTCGCCGCCGGTGCCGGCGCGCACTTCCAGGAACAGGTTGCCCTCGTCGCGCGGGTCCTGCGGCACCAGCAGCAACAGCAACCGCTGCTCCAGCTCGGCCAGGCGGGCTTGCGCGGCGGCGATCTCCTCCTCGGCCAGCTCGCGCATTTCAGGATCGGCGCGCATCGCCTCGGCGGCGGCCAGGTCGGCCTTGGCGCGGGCTTCCTCGGCCAGCGCGGCGGCCACGGGTTCGAGCTGCGCGAATTCGCGCGACAGGCTGCGGAAACGTTCGTTGTCGCCGACCACGTCCGGGTCGGAGAGCAGGCGTTCGAGTTCTTCGCGGCGCTCGGCCAGCGCTTCCAGCTTACGGCGCAGGGTCGGCGTCATCGGTCCTCACGATCGGGGTGTTGATGTCGGGGTGGCGGTAGCCCGGCTTTTCCGGGAACAGCCGGTCGGCGGCGCGGGTCAGCTCGGCGTCGCCGCTGAGCGCGGCCTCGCGCAGCGCCGCGGTCGGCGGGTGCAGCAGGCGGTTGGTCAGCGAATGCGCCAGCAGCTCCAGCACCTCCTCGGCGGGCTTGCCGTTGGCCAGTTGCTGCCGGGCCTTGCCCAGCAGTTCGTCGCGGGTGCTGTCGCCGAAGGCGCGCAGGCGCTTGAGCGGCGCCTGGCGGCCGCCGGCCTGCAGGATCTCGACGTAGCGCGCCACCTGCAGGTCGATGATCTCCTCGGCGGCGTTGGCCGCCTCGCGGCGGCTGCGGCGGTTGTCCTCGACCGCGCGCTCCAGGTCGTCCACGGTGTAGAGGAAGGCATCGGCCAGCTGCGCCACCTCGGGCTCGATGTCGCGCGGTACCGCCAGGTCGAACAGCAGCATCGGCTTGCGCTTGCGTTGCCGCAGCGCCTGCTCGACCTGGGCGCGCTTCACCACCGGCGCCGGGCTGGCGGTGGCCGAGAACACCACGTCGGCCTCGGCCAGGTGGCGCTCCAGCTCGTCCAGCGGCAGCGCATAGCCGCCGTGCTGGCTGGCCAGCGCCTGGGCATGGGCGAGGGTACGGTTGGCGATCAGCAGCCGGCGCACCCGGCCCTCGCTCAGGTGCTTGGCGGCCAGCTCGATGGTTTCGCCGGCGCCGACCAGCAGCACCGTCGATTCGCTCAGTCGCGCGAACGATTCCTGCGCCAGCCGCACCGCGGTGGAGGCCACCGAGACCGGATTGGCGCCCACCCGGGTGTCGGTGCGGGCGCGCTTGGCGACCGAGAAGGCCTGCTGGAACAGCCGGTCCAGGCGACTGCCGAGCGCGCCATGGGCGCGCGCGACCGCCCAGGCGTCCTTCACCTGGCCCAGGATCTGCGGTTCGCCCAGCACCATCGAATCCAGCCCGGTCGCGACCCGGAACAGGTGGCGCACGGCGGCGGCGTCATGGTGCTGGTACAGGTAGCCCGACAGGCCCGGGGCATGGCCGTCCAGCCATTGCGCCAGCGCCCGCGGGTCGCGGGCGATCGCGTACAGCTCGGTGCGGTTGCAGGTGGACAGCAGGGCGGCCTCGTCGACCTCGGGCAGCGCGCGCAGCGACGCCAGCGCGCCCGGCAGCGTATCGCCGCTGAACGCAGCGCGTTCGCGCAGGTCCACCGGCGCGCTCTGGTGGTTCAGTCCGAGCACCCACAACGTCATTCGTTCAGTCGCTTGCGATAAGCTGCTGGCCATTCAGGGCCACCATTTTACGGCCCGGTCGTATCCGATGCCCGTATCGATTCGCATCCTGAGTGTTCCCCTGCTGCTTTCATTGGCCTGCGCGGCCTGGGCGGCCCCCGCGCGAACGGCCCCCGCGACCGGAAGCGGCGTGCTGGAGCCGGTGCTCGCCGGCGAATTCGCCCTGCAGGCGGGCCAGTTGGACGACGCCTCGCGCTGGTACCTGCAGGCCGCCCAGGCCGAGGCCGGCGATGCCGGGCTGGCCGAGCGCGCCACCCGGATCGCGATGCTGGCCAACGACGACGCGCGCGCGACCGAGGCGCTGGCGCTGTGGCGCCAGCGCGCCCCGGAATCGCTGGCGATGCGCAGCACCGAGGCGTCGCTGGCGCTGCGCAAGGGCGAGCTGCGGCTGGCGCGCCGCGACCTGCTGGCGCTGCTGCGCGATCCCGACCCGCGCGGCTGGCGCTTCGCCCTGGTGGCGCTGGCCAACTCGCGCGACCCTGACGTCTCGGCCAAGGCGCTGGACGAGCTGGTCAAGGCCGGCGCGATTCCCAACCGGATCGAGGCCTGGCAGGAGTTCGGGCGCCTGGCGCTGCGGATGGAGAAGCCGGAGCTGACCCAGCGCATCATCGGCGAGGTCGTGCGCCGCTTCCCGAACGAGCCGCGCGTGGCCCTGCTGCACGCCAACCAGCTCAGCCAGGCGGGCCGCCGCGACGAGGCGCTGGCCTTGCTGAAGGGGGTCGAGCCGAAGGCGGCGAACGATTCGGACCTGCGCGGCGCGCTGGCGCTGGCTTACGACGCGATGGGCGACGTGTCCGACGCCGCGCGCGTGCTCGCGGTCGGCCCGCAGGACACCCAGACCTACGGCCTGCGCGCCTCGCTGCTGGCCAAGAAGCAGGACAACCCGGGCCTGGTCGCGCTGTACGAGGAGCTCAAGGCCGATTCCGACAAGCCGCAGCCGGACCGCCGCCTGCTGCTCGGCAAGATCGCCGAGTACCTCAAGCGCTATGCCGAGGCCGTGGACTGGTATCGCGGCGTGCCCGGCGGGCCGCTGCGCAGCGAAGCGCAGCTGCGGGCGGCCAGCGCGTTGTTCGAGCTGGGCCGCAAGCAGGAGGCGTTCGACCAGGTCCACGCGCTGCAGGCCGATGCCGACGCGGACGACGATGCCCGCCGCGACGCCTACCTGCTGGAGGCCGAGCTGCGCCAGCGCGACGGCGACGACGCCGGCGAGCTGGACGTGTTCGCGCGCGGTCTGGCGGCCTACCCGGACGACAGCGCGCTGCTGTACGCGCGCGGGCTGGCCTGGGAGCGCCGCGACGACATCGCCCGCGCCGAGGCCGACCTGCGCAAGATCCTGGTCTCCGAGCCGGAGAACGTGGCCGCGCTGAATGCGCTCGGCTACACCCTGGCCGACCGCACCACCCGCTACAAGGAGGCGCTGGCGCTGATCGACCGCGCCCGCACGGCGGACCCGGACAATGCCGCGATCATCGACAGCTACGGCTGGGTGCTGTACCGCATGGGCCGCACCCGCGAGGCGCTGGTGCAACTGCGCCGGGCCTGGAGCCTGTTCAAGGACCCGGAGATCGCCGCCCACATCGGCGAGGTGCTGTGGGTCGGCGGCGACCGCGACGAGGCCCGGCGCTACTTCGACGAGGCGCGCAAGCTCGACCCCGACAATCGCGCGCTGAAGCGCGCCGAGGAGAAGCTGGGCCCATGAACCGTGCGATCCTGCCGCGGCTGCCGGTGCTGGCGGCCATGCTCGCGCTCGCCGCGTGCTCGACGATGCCGCGCGGCCCGGCGCCCGTGGCCGGGCAGGTGGTGGAGCACGTCCCGCCCGAGGCGCGCCAGGCCGAGGCGGAGCGCCAGGCCTGGCTGGCGGCGCATCCGGACTGGTCGTTCCAGGGGCGCGCGGCGATCGCCAAGGGGCGCAACGGCGGCAGCGGCCGGGTCGACTGGCAGCAGCGGGGCGAGGTCTACCGGATCCAGCTCAGCGCGCCGGTGACCCGCCAGAGCTGGACCCTGGACGGCGACCTGCGCACGGGGAGCGGTCGCCTGGAAGGCCTGGCCGGCGGCCCGCGCGCGGGCGCCGATGCCGAGCAGGTGCTGCTGGAGGCCACCGGCTGGCGGATCCCCGTCAACCAGCTGCCCGGCTGGGTGCGCGGGCAGGTGGCCGAGGGGCAGGGCGAGGTCGACTTCGACGCCGGCGGCCGGCCGCGGACGCTGCGTCAGCAGGGCTGGACCATCGAATTCCTGGAGTGGTACCCGGCCCAGGACGGCCGCCCGGCCCTGCCGCGCCGGATCGAGGCGGGCAGCGGCGACGCCAAGGTCAGGCTGATGCTCGATCAGTGGGACATCCCCACGCAATGAGTACCGCCGAGCGTGCCTGGTCGGCGTGGCCCGCGCCGGCCAAGTTGAACCTGTTCCTGCACATCACCGGGCGCCGCGCCGACGGCTACCACCTGTTGCAGACCGTGTTCCGCCTGCTGGACTGGGGCGATACCGTGCACCTGCGCGTCCGCGCCGACGGCCTGGTCCGGCGCGAAGGCGAGTCCGTGGCCGGGGTCGCCGAGGCCGACGACCTGATGGTGCGCGCGGCAAGGTCGCTGCAATCTGCGTCCAATTGCGCGCTAGGTGCCGACATCCGCGTCCAAAAGCGCATTCCCGCGGGCGGCGGCTTCGGCGGCGGCTCCTCGGATGCGGCGACGGTGCTGGTGGCGCTGAATGCGCTCTGGGGCACCGGCCTGGACGAGGACGCGCTGGCCGCCCTCGGGCTGCGGCTCGGGGCCGACGTGCCGGTGTTCGTGCGCGGCCGCAACGCCTGGGCCGAGGGGATCGGCGAGCGGCTGGCGCCCATCGACCTGCCGGCGGCGGCGTACCTGCTCGTGAATCCCGGCGTGCATGTCCCGACCCCTGAACTTTTCCGGTCCCCGGATTTGACGCGGGATGCCGCGCCCGCGAAAATAGCGGACTTCGCTTCCGGGGCCTTGCTCGGCAATGCGTTCGAACCGGTCCTGCGTCGCCGGGAACCCGCGGTGGAAGCCGCGTTCCAGGCGCTGTCGAGGGTCGGGCGACCGCGTCTGACCGGGTCGGGCAGCGGCTGCTTCGTCGAATTCGACACGCGCGACGCCGCAGAGCGGGCGCGGGTCGCCTTGCCGGACGGCCTGGATGCGTGGGTGGCGGAGGGCGTCGTGCGCTCGCCGCTGCTCGCCGCGCTGGAAACGATGCAGCTTTGATGCAGGGGCGTCGCCAAGAGGCCTAAGGCACCGGGTTTTGATCCCGGCATTTCGTAGGTTCGAATCCTACCGCCCCTGCCATGTTGGTTATGCAGGTCCCCCTGCAAAAGCCCGCACATCCATGTGCGGGGATTCGACGGAAAAGCCTGGGTTGGACGCCGGGCCGGTGGTTCGGGGCGTGGCTTCGAACGCCGGGTCTGGTTCGACAGAACGCTTTTCGGATTCAAGCTCCACGCCGCCGCCCGAGAGACTCTCCAATGCAAGACGAACGCAATTTGCTGGTGTTCTCCGGCAATGCCAACAAGCCCTTGGCGCAAAGCATCTGCAAGGAGCTGGGCGTGCGGATGGGCAAGGCGCTGGTGTCGACCTTCTCCGACGGCGAGGTCCAGGTCGAGATCGAGGAGAGCGTGCGCCGGCAGGAAGTGTTCGTCGTGCAGCCGACCTGCGCGCCGAGCGCCGAGCACCTGATGGAGCTGCTGGTGATCATCGACGCGCTCAAGCGCGCGAGCGCCGCCAGCGTCACCGCGGTGATCCCGTACTTCGGCTATTCGCGGCAGGACCGCCGCATGCGCTCCTCGCGCGTGCCGATCACCGCCAAGGTCGCCGCCAAGATGATCAGCGCGATCGGTGCCGACCGCGTGCTGACCGTGGACCTGCACGCCGACCAGATCCAGGGCTTCTTCGACGTGCCGGTCGACAACGTCTACGCCTCGCCGTTGCTGTTGGCCGACATCTGGCGCGCCTACGGCACCGACAACCTGATCGTGGTCTCGCCGGACGTCGGCGGCGTGGTGCGCGCCCGCGCGGTCGCCAAGCGCCTGGACGACGCCGACCTGGCGATCATCGACAAGCGCCGCCCGCGCGCCAACGTCGCCACGGTGATGAACATCATCGGCGACGTGCAGGGCAAGACCTGCGTGCTGGTCGACGACCTGGTCGACACCGCCGGCACCCTGTGCGCGGCCGCCGCGGCGCTCAAGCAGCGCGGCGCCACCAAGGTCGTGGCCTACATCACCCACCCGGTGCTGTCCGGCCCGGCCGTGGACAACATCACCAACTCCCAGCTCGACGAGCTGGTGGTGACCGACACCATCCCGCTGTCCGACGCCGCCCGCGTCTGCAGCAAGATCCGTCAGCTCAGCGTCGCCGAGCTGCTGGCCGAGACGATCCGCCGCATCGCGTTCGGCGAATCGGTCAGCTCGCTGTACGTCGACTGACGCCGCATTCGGCGGCTGCGGCCGCCGGCAACACGGCTCCCCTGGTCGCGGGGGAGCCGCAATACCGCCGCGAGGCGGTTCATCAACCTAAGGTAGTAAGAAAATGGCAGAGACTCATGTGATCAAGGTCCAGCGCCGCGAAGACGAGGGGAAGGGTGCGAGCCGCCGCCTGCGTCGCGCGGGGCAGATCCCGGCGATCGTCTACGGTGGCGATCTCAAGCCCGTCAACATCCAGCTCGACCACGAAGAAGTGTGGCTGGCCCAGCAGAACGAGTGGTTCTACTCCTCGATCCTGGACCTGAGCCTCAACGGCGACGTGCAGAAGGTGCTGCTGCGTGACCTGCAGCGCCACCCGTACAAGCAGCTGATCATGCACATCGACTTCCAGCGCGTGAACGAGAACGAGAAGCTGAACGCCTCGGTCCCGCTGCACTTCGTCGGCGAGGACAAGTCGCCGGCCGGCAAGACCGCCGGCGTCGTGGTCACCCACGAGCTGAACGAAGTCCAGGTGCAGTGCCTGCCGAAGGACCTGCCGGAGTTCATCGAGGTCGACCTGTCGGCCCTGGCGGTCGGCGCGGTGGTCCACCTGTCCGACATCAAGCTGCCGGCGGGCGTCGAGCTGCCGGCCCTGAAGCTGGGCAAGGAGCACGACGTGGCGGTGGTCATCGCCAAGCACGCGGCGGCCGAGGAAGAGCCGGCGGCGGGCGAGGGCGAGGCCAAGTAATCGCCTTGCGGTCCCCGCGCCGTCCGGCGCGGGGATCGTCGCGAAGAGCTGCCAGATGGCGACAGGCCTGCGACTGATCGTCGGACTCGGCAACCCCGGTCCGGAGCACGCCCAAACCCGGCACAACGCCGGGTTTCATTTCGTCGAGGCCCTCGCGCGCCGCGAGGGCGCGCGCTGGAGCCTGGAATCCAAACTGTTCGGCGAGGTGGCCAAGGTCGCGGTCGCCGGGCAGCCGGTCTGGCTGCTCAAGCCGGCCACCTTCATGAACCTCAGCGGCAAGTCGATCGCCGCGGCCCTGCGCTTCTGGAAGATCGAGCCGGAGCAGATGCTGGTCGCGCACGACGAACTGGACTTGCCGCCCGGAAGCGCGCGGCTGAAGTTCGACGGCGGCCATGGCGGCCAGAACGGCCTGCGCGACACCATCCGCCTGCTCGGCCACGCCCGGTTCCATCGCCTGCGCCTGGGCATCGGCCATCCCGGCCACAAGGACCGCGTGGTGGGCTGGGTGCTGGGGCGGCCGTCGCCGGCCGACGCCGTGCTGCTCGAACGGGCCATCGACGATGCCCTGGACGTGCTGCCGCTGGCGGTCGCGGGCGATTTCAACGAGGCGATGAAGCGATTGCATACTGGCAAGGATTAGAGATTGGGGATTCGGGATTCGACGGAGCGGCGCTGCGCTCGCCTTGCGAATCCCGAATCCCGAATCCCGAATCCCGGACTTACGACATGGGTATCAAATGCGGCATCGTCGGCCTGCCCAACGTGGGCAAGTCGACCCTGTTCAACGCGCTGACCAAGGCGGGCATCGCCGCGGCCAACTTCCCGTTCTGCACGATCGAGCCGAACGTCGGCATCGTGCCGGTGCCGGACCCGCGCCTGAACCAGCTGGCCGAGATCGTGAAGCCGCAGAAGCTGGTGCCGACCGCGGTCGAGTTCGTCGACATCGCCGGCCTGGTCGCCGGCGCCGCCAGCGGCGAGGGCCTGGGCAACAAGTTCCTGGCCCACATCCGCGAGGTCGACGCGATCGCCCACGTGGTGCGCTGCTTCGAGCACGGCGACATCGTGCACGTGGCCGGCCGGGTCGACCCGATCTCCGACATCGAGACCATCGACCTGGAGCTGGCGCTGGCCGACCTGGACAGCGTCGAGAAGGCGCTGAACCGGGCCGAGCGCGCCGCCAAGGGCGGCGACAAGGACGCCATCGCGCGCAAGCCGGTGCTGGCCAAGCTGCAGGCGGCGCTGGCCGACGGCAAGCCGGGCCGCAGCCTGGGCCTGGACGAGGAGGAGAAGGCGCTGGTCCGCGACCTGTTCCTGCTCACCCTCAAGCCGGTGATGTACATCGCCAACGTGCTCGAGGACGGCTTCGAGAACAACCCGCACCTGGATGCCGTGCGCGCCCGCGCCGAGGCCGAGGGCGCGCAGGTGGTGCCGGTGTCGGCGGCGATCGAGGAGGAGCTGTCGCAGCTCGACGACGCCGACCGCGATGCGTTCCTGGCCGACCTGGGCCTGGACGAGCCGGGCCTGAACCGGGTGATCCGCGCGGCCTACCGGCTGCTGGGGCTGCAGACCTATTTCACCGCGGGCGTGAAGGAGGTCCGGGCCTGGACCGTGAAGGCCGGCGCGACCGCCCCGCAGGCCGCGGCGGTGATCCATACCGACTTCGAGAAGGGCTTCATCCGCGCCGAGACGATCGCCTTCGACGACTTCGTCAAGTACAAGGGCGAGGCCGGCGCCCGCGACGCCGGGCGGCTGCGCCTGGAGGGCAAGGAATACCGCGTGCAGGAGGGCGATGTCCTGCATTTCCGCTTCAACGTCTGACGGCGGCGCATGGCGCATTCATCCCGGGTGCGGCCATGCGGCGAAGTGAAAATTTCTGTTGACAGAATCGTAAAGCGAGCCCAGAATTGCGGGCTCTTTCACCCCGGGTCGATTTGCCGAAGGGCAAGCCGGCGGGGCGAAATCCGGAGGGATACCCAAGCGGCCAACGGGGGCAGACTGTAAATCTGCTGGCTTACGCCTTCGGTGGTTCGAATCCACCTCCCTCCACCAGTTTTTGTTGTGACATGCGGCATCCCGGTGCGGGAGTAGTTCAATGGTAGAACCTCAGCCTTCCAAGCTGATGGTGCGGGTTCGATTCCCGTCTCCCGCTCCATTGGACTCCAATGCATGGCACAATAGACAACTCCGCTCACGTAGCTCAGTCGGTAGAGCACCTCCTTGGTAAGGAGGAGGTCGATGGTTCGATTCCATTCGTGAGCACCATATCCAGTCGCCACCACATTCAACGATCACCGAGAAGAAGCAGCCATGGCCAAGGGTAAGTTCGAGCGCACCAAGCCGCACGTCAACGTCGGCACCATCGGTCACGTCGACCACGGCAAGACCACGCTGACGGCTGCCCTGACGAAGATCGGCGCAGAGCGTTTCGGTGGCGAGTTCAAGGCGTACGACGCGATCGACGCGGCGCCGGAAGAGAAGGCGCGCGGCATCACGATCTCGACGGCGCACGTGGAATACGAAAGCCCGACCCGTCACTACGCGCACGTGGACTGCCCGGGTCACGCCGACTACGTGAAGAACATGATCACCGGTGCGGCGCAGATGGACGGCGCGATCCTGGTGTGCTCGGCCGCGGACGGCCCGATGCCGCAGACCCGCGAGCACATCCTGCTGTCGCGCCAGGTGG
>BNBA01000029.1 GCA_014654535.1 Xanthomonas boreopolis | reverse complement strand
CCGCGAGGGCTCAAACGGGCATGTTTATGCAGGTTCATCCGGGGCTCCTGGGGCTGGGTTGGCTTCGCAACCCCCCATCTTCCAGAGATGCCACGGATGAACAACCTACTGAGAGATCACAGCTAGCGAGCGATGGACCAAGAGAAACGTGCCAGCAATCGCAGCCGGCAGGCGGATAGCATCGCCTGCACCCGCCTCCCGCCGCATGCGGCACGCTTCACACCGTTTTGATGCCGCAAATCGTGGGTTTTCAATGCGATGCCCATTCATCCTTGCCTTGTTTGTGCAATTCAGAAATGCGGCGCTAGAATCCCGGGAAGGTAGGGCCTTCGGCGGACAGACGTATGAAAGAGAAGAGCAGGCACCGGCGCATGCGGCCGGTCGCATCGGGGTTGCTCGGGATCCTGGTCCCGTTCGCATTGTCTTCCACCGCCCAGACGCCTGCCCCGGTCGCGCAGTCCCTGCAGCCCGTCGCCGGCGCCGCCCTGACCCAACCCGCTCCCTATCGCACCACGCTGGGCACCGCCGACGTGCAGCCGCCTGCCGCCGGCTTCAACGTCGCCGACTTCGAGGCGATGGCCGAGCAGCTCACCTACGGCCAGCGCGTGCCCGGCATGGCCATGGCCATCGTGCAGGGCGGCCGCGTGCTCAGCGCCAAGGGCTACGGCGTCACCAACGTCAACAACCCCGAACCGGTCGATGCGCATACCGTGTTCCGGCTCGCCTCGCTGTCCAAGGCCTTCGCCGGCACGATGGCCGGCCTGCTGGTCAACGATGGCGTCCTGCGCTGGGACAGCAAGGTCACCGACTACGTCCCGGGCTTCCAGCTCAGCGATCCCCAGGCGACCCGCCAGCTCACGGTGGCCGACCTGCTCAGCCATCGCGTCGGCCTGACCCGCAACGCCTACGACCGCGACATCGAATCCAACGCCGACTACTACACCCTGACCCATCGCCTCGCCTCGGCGCCGCTGCGCTGCGCGCCGGGCGAGTGCTACGCCTACCAGAACGTCGCCTTCAGCCTGGTCGGCGACGTGGTGTTCGCCGCCTCGGGCAGCTTCTACGAGCAGTCGGTGGAGCGCAGGATCTTCAAGCCGCTCGGCATGAACGACGCCAGCCTCGGCCTGGCGGGCATCCAGGCCAGTCCGCGCTGGGCGCGCCCGCACGTGCGCAGCCGCAACGGCTGGGTGTCGCTGATGCCCAAGCCCACCTACTACCGCCTGGCTCCCGCCGCCGGCGTCAACGCCAGCGCCAGCGACATGGCGCAGTGGCTGCTGGCGCATACCGGGCATCGCCCCGACGTGCTCCCGGCCCCGCTGCTGGCCACGCTGCACGCCTCGCTGATTTCCACGCCGGGCGAGATGCGCTCCGGCTGGCGCCACCAGCGCATCAACTCGGCCGGTTATGCGCTCGGCTGGCGCGTGTTCGACTATGCCGGGCACCAGGTGGTCTTCCATGCCGGCGCGGTGCAGGGGTATCGCGGCCTGGTCGCATTGCTGCCCGAGCGCGACCTGGGTATCGCCATCATGTGGAACGGCGAGAGCAGCCTGCCCTCGGGGCTGATGCCGACCATCCTCGACCGCGCGCTAGGCCTGCCGGCGCAGCGTTGGCTGGACATCGACGTGGACAGCGACTTCGGCAGCGACAACATCCTGGCCGACAAGCCCGACCCGAAGAAGAAGGGAGCTTCGTCCAGCAGGTCGGTGGCCTCGCCGCGCTGAGCGCCACCTGCGTTCCCACCGTGGAAGGCGGCTCCGGCCGCCTTTTTCGTGCCTGCGCGGCCGGGCCCGTCGCGCGCCTGGCCCGGGCATAAAAAAACTCCCTCCCCGCTGGGCACCGGGGAGAGAGTTTATGGGGTGCGACCGGGATCGATCAGATCAGCGGAGCCGGGGTCGCCGGCAGCGCAACCGGAGCAGCCTTCTTCTTGCGGGCAGCAGGCTTCTTCTTGGCAGCAGCCTTCTTCGCCGGCTTCTTGGCAGCCTTCTTCGCAGTCTTCTTGGTGGCCTTCTTCGCCGCCTTCTTGGCGGTGGCCTTCTTGGCGACCTTCTTCACCGCCTTCTTGGCGGTCTTCTTGGTGGCCTTCTTCGCCGTCTTCTTGGCGGTGGCCTTCTTGGCGACCTTCTTCACCGCCTTCTTGGCGGTCTTCTTGGTGGCCTTCTTGGCGACCTTCTTCACCGCCTTCTTGGCGGTGGCCTTCTTAGCGACCTTCTTCACCGCCTTCTTGGCGGCAGGTTTCTTCTTCGCAGCTTTCTTCGTGGCCATGGGATGGCTCCTCGTCAGTGAAGTATGAAGTTAAAACGCCCAGTTGAACCAAATCCGCGGCGATGGACTGCCTGCGGGAACCGCCAACACGCGAAGCGTGGCTCGGCGGATACAGAAACACCCGCATCAGGCGCCGACGCGGGTGCTTGCTCGGGGACGATGCTGCTTTTCTTGGAGGGAAGCTGGCCCAACTCCACCCTCGTAGGTTTGCCGGTGGACGCGTGGGTTGTGCTTGTCGCCAGAATGTCGATTCGGCTCACTCTCTTCGGCAGCATCGTCTGCTGGGGCGAAACCTAATCACGGTTTTTTTTACTGTCAACACTCGCGCGCAACTTTTTTTCCGGCCCGCCCGGACGCTGCCGGGCACGGCGCCAGGCGGTGGCGAAAGAAGTGCCACCGGCCTTGCCCGCACGCGCGCACCGCCGCCGCCACGCATCGAAAAAAAAAGCTTGTTTTCAGCTGCGCGCGCGCATCGCGCGCATGCAGGCGCACGCCATCCAGGCATCGCCGCCGCCGCGCGCCCGCCTCGGCGGAAAGCGCAACCGCGTCTGTCTGCCGCCTGAAAATTTTTTTCGCCGAAGGCGCCGTTCCGGCGTCGCACAAGCGGAAATGCGCAAACTTCGAACACCTCCGAGGCGCGTCGAAGACTCGCGCCTCGTGCCTGCCGGAGCAGGAAACGGTCTTCGACGCGGCATGTCCGACCGTTCGCATTCCTCGTGCCAACTCACGCGGCGCTCACGTCGACCGGCACCTCGTCCGGAAACGAAAACGGCCGCTTGCGCGGCCGTCCTCGACGTCGTCGGATCGCGGGTGGACTCAGTGGTCCTCGTCCGCGAGCAGTTCGGCGTAGTCGTCGGGCGAGAGCAGGTCGTTGAGCTGGTCCGGGTCGCTGACTTCCACCACGAAGATCCAGCCGTCGCCGTAGGCATCCTCGTTGATGGTCTCCGGCTTGTCGCTGAGCGCCGAGTTCACCTCGACCACGGTGCCGCTGACCGGGCTGTAGACGTCCGAAGCCGCCTTGACCGACTCCACCACGGCCGCGCCGGCGCCCGCCTCGACGGTGTCGCCGACGTTGGGCAACTCGACGTAGACCAGGTCGCCCAGCAGGCCCTGCGCATGGTCGGAAATGCCGACGGTGACGCGGCCGTTGCCTTCGACACGTGCCCACTCGTGGGACTTGAGGAACTTGAGGTCGCCTGGGATCTCGCTCATGGGTATGCTCCGGGGAAACAGGGTTCGTGACAGGAAGATAGTTTAGAGGGTGTCATGCCGTTTTAGACGGATGCCCGTCCGCAGGCGCGGGCATCCACGGCATCGGGGATGGCGCACATATAAATAAAGTGTGCGCCCGGCGTCAGCCGAGCACGCCGGGCTGCGCCTGGCCATCGCGCACGAACGGGAACTTGACCACGCGCACCGGCACTTCCTTGCCGCGGATGTCGACCCGCACCTGGCCCGGTTCCCCGGCCGGAATGCGCGCGAACGCGATCGCCTTGCCCAGGGTCGGCGAGAACGTGCCGGAGAGGATCTCGCCCTCGCCGTTGGCGGTGAGCACCTTCTGCCCATGGCGCAGCACGCCCTTCTCGTCCATCACCAGCCCGACCATCTGGCGCGGAGCGCCGGCGGCCTTCTGCTGCTCCAGCACGCCGCGGCCGATGAAGTCGCGGCCTTCGTCCAGCGCGACCGTCCAGGCCAGCGCCGCCTCGTACGGCGAGACCTGCTCGTCCATGTCCTGCCCGTAGAGATTCATGCCGGCTTCCAGGCGCAGCGTGTCGCGCGCGCCGAGCCCGGCGGGCTTGACGCCGGCCTGCAGCAACGCGTTCCAGAACGCGACCGCCTTGTCTTCCGGCAGGACGATCTCGAAGCCGTCCTCGCCGGTGTAGCCGGTGCGGGCGACGAACAGCGGCACGCCGTCGGTCGAGCGGGCCTGCAGCGCGGCGAAGCGACCGAGCTTCTCGGCGGCGGCGCGGTCGCCCTCGACCAGCAGGCCGATCACCTTGGCGCGCGCGTTCGGCCCCTGCACGGCGATCATGGCGAAGTCGGGGCGCTCCTGGACCTGCACGCCGAACGCCGCCGCCTGCTCGCCGATCCACGCCAGGTCCTTCTCGCGGGTGGCGGCGTTGACCACCAGGCGGAAGAAGTCCTCGGCCTGGTAGTAGACGATCAAGTCGTCGATCACCCCGCCCTGCGCATTGAGCATGCAGCTATAGAGCGCCTTGCCCGGCACCTTGAGCTTGTCGACCGAATTGGCGAGCAGGCGGCGCAGGAAGTCGCGCACGCGCGCGCCATGCAGATCGACCACGGTCATGTGGCTGACGTCGAACATGCCCGCGTCGCGGCGCACCTGGTGGTGCTCGTCGATCTGCGACCCGTAATGGATGGGCATGTCCCAGCCGCCGAAGTCGACCATCTTGGCGCCGAGCGCGCGGTGGGTGTCGTTGAGAACCGTCTTCTGGGTCATGGCCGGAGTCCGTAAGGGAAAGTCCGGCATTATCCCATGGGGTCGGACCCAGGGAGGCCAGGGTTCGGACTCGGGACAAGCATCCTTGCCTGGGTTCGGCGCCAGGCGACCCGGTGCTTTTTTGCTTTTCGCAGGAGGGACTCCAGTCCCTACAGGTAGGCCGGCAAAGCCCGTCGGGACTGAAGCCCCTCCCGCAACAGCATTCAATCCGGGGCAGGCTGTCGCTTCGCCGAGTCCCGAGTTCCCATGCCCGGGCCCCGGCCTTCCCGCCTCAGGCCCGCTCCACCCTCAACGTCATCCCGTCCACGGCGACGACCCTGACCGAAGTGCCGGCCGGCAGTTCCGGGCCGGCGACTACCCAGAACGCATCGTCGACCTTGGCGCGCCCCTGCCCGTCGCGGATCGGCTGGTCGAGCACGACCACGCGCCCGACCAGTTGCTCGGCGCGGCGGTTCAACAAGGGCCGATCGCTCGGGCGGTCGCGGTGGCGGAACCAGGTCCGATAGATCTGGATGGAGACGAAGCTGAGCAGCACGAACGCCACCACCTGCAGCAGCAGCGAGGTTCCCGGCACCAGCAGCACGCCGACGAACACCACCGCCGCGGCCAGCCCCATCCACAGCATGAAGGCGCCCGGCGCCATCGCTTCGGCGGCGAACAGCAGCAAGGCCACCGCCGCCCATCCCACCACGTCCCAGCGCATGGCTCAGTTCCCGAAACGAGGCGGTTGCGGCGGCCGTTGCGAGGCGGCTTCGTTCGACCTGCCCAGCGCTTCCTTGGCCAGGTCGGCGATGCCGGCGATGGATCCGATGATGCCGGAGGACTCCATCGGCATCAGCACGAACTTCTGGTTGGGCGCGGTGGCCAGCTCGCGGAACGCCTCCACGTACTTCTGCGCGACGAAATAGTTGATCGCCTGCACGTTGCCCTGGGCGATGGCGTCGGACACCATCTGGGTCGCCTTGGCCTCCGCCTCGGCAAGGCGCTCGCGCGCCTCGGCGTCGCGGAAGGCGGCTTCCTTGCGGCCTTCGGCCTCCAGTACCGCGGCCTGCTTCTCGCCGTCGGCGCGCAGGATCTCGGACTGGCGCGATCCCTCCGCCTCGAGGATCTGCGCGCGTTTCTCGCGCTCGGCCTTCATCTGCCGCGCCATCGCGTCGACCAGGTCGCGCGGCGGCTGGATGTCGCGGATCTCGATGCGGGTGACCTTGATCCCCCACGGGTTGGTCGCGTGGTCGACCACGCTCAGCAGCTGCGCGTTGATGGTCTCGCGCTGGCTCAGCGACTCGTCCAGGTCCATCGAACCGATCACGGTGCGGATGTTGGTCTGCACCAGCGCGATCGTGGCGACCTCCAGGTTAGCCACTTCGTACGCCGCCTTGGCCGCGTCCAGCACCTGGAAGAACACCACCCCGTCCACGCGCACCACCGCGTTGTCCTTGGTGATGACGTCCTGGCTGGGTACGTCCAGCACCTGCTCCATCATGTTCACCTTGCGCCCGACGCCGTACACGATCGGGATCAGGAAGTGCAGGCCGGGGCTCATGGTGTGGGTGTAGCGCCCGAACTTCTCCACCGTCCATTCGTAGCCCTGGGGCACCATCCGCACGGTCTTGAACAGCACGATCACGCCGGCGACCAGCACCACCAGCGCCAGGAATCCATTTGAGAACATCGTCTTCTCCTTTTCGGTTACGCGAACGGGATCCAGTATGCCGGAAGCCCGGGGTCAGAACGGGATGCGCCGCAGCAGGATGTCGCGGAACATCACCCAGTCGCCCATGAACGAGTAGAACGGGTGCCGGAACGTGGCCGGCCGGTTCTTCTCAAAGAAGAAGTGCCCCACCCAGGCGAAGCCGTAGCCGCAGGCCAGCGCGGCCAGCAGCCACCATGGCTGGCCGCGCACGATGGCGAGCAGCACCAGCAGCAGCACCCCGCAGCTGCCTACGAAATGCAGCCGGCGCGAGGTGCGGTTGGCGTGTTCGCTCAGGTAGAACGGATAGAACTCGGAGAAATTCCGGAATCGCTTCATGGCCCTGCCCTCCCGCCGGCAGCATACGCCCGCCATGGGCGCTGGCGATCAGGCCGGGCGGGGCGAGAACATGATGACGGCCATGCCGAGCAGGCACAGGCCGGCGCCGAGCAGGTCCCAGCGGGTCGGCACGATCGCGTCCACCCACCACAGCCAGAGCAGCGCGGTGGCGATGTAGACCCCGCCGTAGGCGGCATAGACGCGGCCGGAGGCGGCCGGGTGCAATGTCAGCAGCCAGACGAACAGCGCCAGGCTGAATGCGGCCGGCACCAGCAGCCAGGCGCTGCCCTGCCTGCGCAGCCACAGGTACGGCAGGTAGCAGCCGACCAGCTCGGCCAGCGCCGTGAGCACGAACAGCAGCAGCGTCTTCACGGGATGCCGCGCTCGGCCAGCTTAGCGCGCAGCCAGTAGCGCTCCTGCTCTTCGAGCGGCAGCTGCGCCAGCGAGGTGCCATCCGCGGCCGCCGCCGCCTCCATCGCGCGGAACCGGCGTTCGAACTTGAGATTGGCTTGGCGCAGCGCCGCGCCAGGATCGACCTTGGCATGGCGGGCGAGATTGGCGCAGACGAACAGCAGGTCGCCGATCTCGTCCTGCAGGCGCGCGTGGTTGCCCTCGACCGGCCCGCGCGCGAGTTCCTCGCGCACCTCGCCGATCTCTTCCAGCAGCTTTTCGATGACCGGCTCCGGGCCGGGCCAGTCGAAACCGACCCGCGCCGCCCGCGACTGCAGCTTGGCGGCGCGCATCCACTCCGGCAGGCCGCGCGAGATGCCAGCCAGCGCGGAGTCGTCGGCATGCCCGGCGTCCTTGCGCTCCTGGCGCTTGATCGACTCCCAGTTGGCGGCCACCGCCTCGGCGTCCTCGACCTCGGTCCGGGCGAACACGTGCGGATGGCGGCGGACCAGCTTGTCGCAGATCGCAGCGACCACGTCGCCGAACCCGAACGCGCCCTGCTCGGACGCCATCTGCGCATGGAACACGACCTGCAGCAGCAGGTCGCCCAGTTCGTCCTTCAGTCCTGCCAGGTCGTTGCGGTCGATGGCGTCGGCGACCTCGTAGGCTTCCTCCACGGTATAGGGCGCGATGCTCGCGAAGGTCTGCTCCAGGTCCCACGGGCATCCGCCGTCGGGATCGCGCAGCCGCGCCATGATGCGCAGCAGTTCGGTGATGTCGCGCTGTCCGGGGTTGCTCGGCTGGTCCACGCCGTGGCTCCGCATAGTCGTTGAAAATCCAGTTGGCAAGCCATTCTCCCGCTGGGGCGATAAGGCACGCGCGCCGCTGGCGTGCGGCCAGGGTGCAGGTTGGGGCGAGGATACGGGCGAAGCCTCATGCAACCAAGCAACGCGAGGCTTCGCTCGTACCCTCGTCCGCCCCTTCGGGACTCCTCGCTTCGCGCCCCGGCCTGGCGCAGCGCGCCAAGCCTCCAGGCGCGCGCGAACCCGTGGCTCGCAAGCAGCGCGCCCTCCCCCGGAGGGAGAAGGGCACATGATGCCTACGACTGTGCCAGCCAGTCCCGCCACGGCAGCGCGGTATCGCCCAGCGCGACGAAATCGCCGTTGAGCAGGCTCTCGCGGCGGTTGTAGCGGAAGGTCTTGCCTGTCGCGGCGGACACCAGCGCGCCGCCGGCGGACAGCAGCACGCATTGCCCGGCGGCGGTATCCCACTCGGAGGTGGGGCCGAAGCGCGGGTACACGTCCAGCTCGCCTTCGGCGATGCGGCAGAACTTGAGCGAGGAGCCCTGCGCGACCAGTTCGATCTCGCCCATGCGCGCCAGCGCCGCCTCGGTGCGGGCGTCGCGGTGCGAGCGGCTGGCCGCCACGCGCAGCGGCGCATGCGCGGGACTGCGCACGCGCAGCGCGGTGTCGTATGCCCCGTCGCGACGGTACGCCTGCTCGCCGCGCATCGCGTGCCAGACGCGGCCGTCCACCGGCGCCTGCACCACGCCGAACACCGGCGTGCCCATGTGGATCAGGGCAATGTTGACGCTGAATTCGCCATTGCGCTTGATGAATTCGCGGGTGCCGTCCAGGGGATCGACCAGCCAGTAGCTGGTCCACTGCTGGCGCACGGCCCAGGGCACCGCGGCCGATTCCTCCGAGAGGATCGGCAACTCCGGGGTGAGCCGCGCCAGCCCCTGGACGATGACGCGGTGCGCGGCCAGGTCGGCTTCGGTCAAGGGGCTGCGGTCGCTCTTGGTCTCGACGTCGAAGTCGCGCGCGTACACGTCCATGATCGCGGCCCCGGCATCGGCGGCGATCGCGATCACGGTCTCGCGCAGGTCGGCGGTGAGGCGGATCATGCCTGACGCCCCAGCCACTCGCGCGCGATGAAAAGCGCGGCCAGCGAACGTCCTTCGGAGAAGTCCTCGCGCAGCATCAGCTCGTCCAGGCGCGCCAGTTTCCACGGCACCACTTCCAGTTCCTCCGGCTCGTCGCCCGGCAGGCGCTCCGGGTACAGGTCGCGCGCCACCACCAGCCACGACTGGTGGGTCATGTAGGTCGGCACCAGCGTCATCGCGCGCAGCACGACCAGGTCGCGGGCGCCGTAGCCGGCCTCTTCCTTCAGCTCGCGGTCGGCGGCCTGCTCCGGCGTCTCGCCGGCATCGATCCGGCCCTTGACCAGGCCGAGCTCGTAGCGGTGCACGCCGGCGGCGTACTCGCGCACCAGCAGCACGGTCTCCCTGTCCAGCATCGGCACCACCACCACCGCGCCGTGGCCCTGGCTGACCTGGCGGTGGTAGAGGCGGCGTTCGCCGTTGGAAAACTCGAGATCAAGCTGCTGGCGGCGGAACCCGCCGTCGGCGATCTCGGTGACCTTGTGGATGGTCGGCAAGGAACGGCTCATGGCCACCACGCGCCACGATGGGCGGCCGGCAGGGCCGATAGAATGCGCGGATGCAGAAACATGTTCATGAACCCGGAATGCTAGCAGACGCCAACGACGCAGGGCTGTCGGCCCGCTGGCGCCAGCGCGACCTCGAGGTGGTCTGGCACCCTTGCACGCAGATGCGCGAGCACCCCGACACGCTGCCGCTGGTGCCGGTCGCGCGCGGCGACGGCGCCTGGCTGATCGGCCACGACGGCCGCCATTACCTGGACGCGGTCAGCAGTTGGTGGACCAACCTGTTCGGCCATGCCGAGCCGCGCATCGGCGCGGCGATCGCGCGCCAGGCCACGCAGCTGGAGCAGGTGATGCTCGCCGGCTTCACCCACGAGCCGGCGGTGCAGCTCGCCGAGCGCCTGCTGGCGATCGCGCCGCGGCAGCCCGGGCGCGCGCCGCTGGCCAAGGTGTTCTACGCCGACAACGGCTCGGCGGGCGTGGAAGTGGCGCTGAAGATGGCCTTCCACTACTTCCGCAATCGCGGCGAGGAACGCCGCACGCGCTTCGTCGCGCTGGAGAACGGCTACCACGGCGAGACCATCGGCGCGCTGGCGGTCGGCGACATCCCGCTGTACCGCCGCGTGTACGCGCCCTTGCTGGCCGAGGCGCTGTTCACCCCCTCGCCCGACGCCTACCTGGCCGCGCCGGGACAGTCCGCCGCCGAGCGTGCGCTGCACGCCGCCGATGCGCTGGCCGACCTGTTCGACCGGCACCCGGGCGAGATCTGCGCGGTGATCCTCGAACCGCGCCTGCAATGCGCCGGCGGCATGCGCATGCACGACCCGGTGTACATCAAGCGTGTGCGCGAGCTGTGCGACGCGCATGGGGCCTTCCTGATCGCCGACGAGATCGCCACCGGCTTCGGCCGCACCGGCACGATGTTCGCCTGCGAGCAGGCCCAGGTCGTGCCGGACCTGTTGTGCCTGTCGAAGGGCTTGACCGGCGGCTTCCTGCCGCTGGCGGCGGTGCTGGCCACGCAGGAGCTGTACGACGCCTTCCTGGACGATTCGCGCGAACGCGCCTTCCTGCATTCGCACAGCTATACCGGCAACCCGCTGGCGTGCGCGGCGGCGCTGGCGACGCTGGACATCTTCGAGCAGGACCAGGTGCTCGAACGCAACCGCGCCACCGCGGAGACGATGCGCCAGCTGGCGATGCCGTTCCGCGACCACCGCCACGTCGCCGACGTGCGCCAGGCCGGCATGGTGCTGGCGTTCGAACTGGCGCGCGACGGCGGCAGGCGCACGCCGTTCCCGGCCTCGGCCCGGGTCGGCCTGCGCGCCTACAGGGCGGCGCTCAAGCGGGGCGTGGTGCTGCGCCCGCTCGGCGACGTGCTGTACTGGATGCCGCCGTACTGCATCGACGAGTCCCAGCTGGCGCTGCTGGCCGAGACCACCCTGGCCGCGATCGAGGAGGCCGCCGCATGCGCCTGACCCGTTGCCATGTCGGGCAGCCGTTGCAGGCCGGCAGCGAGCTCGCTCTGCCGGAAGACGCCGCCAACCACCTGCTGCGCGTGCTGCGGCTGCGCGAGGGCGATGCGTGCGTGCTCTTCAACGGCGACGGCCAGGACTACGCCGCCGTCGTCGTCGCCGCCGGCAAGCGCGATGCCCGGGTGCGGATCGAATCGGCGCAGCCGGTGGCGAACGAGTCGCCGCTGCGGATCACGCTGGTGCAGGGCATCGCGCGCGGCGAGAAGATGGACCTGATCCTGCAGAAGGCCACCGAGCTGGGCGTGGCCGCGGTGATCCCGGTCAATGCCGAGCGCACCGAGGTCAAGCTCGACGCCGCCCGTGCCGAGAAACGCGTGGCGCACTGGCACAGCGTGATCGTCTCGGCCTGCGAGCAGTCCGGGCGGGCGACGCTGCCGTCGCTGGCGCCGCCGGCCGCGCTGAACCAGCTGGCGGCCCGGCTTCCCGCCGATGCGTTGCGGCTGACGCTCGACCCGCAGGGCGAACACGCGTTGAAGTCGATGGCGGTCGCCACCGCGCAGGTCGTGGTCGCGATCGGCCCGGAGGGCGGCTGGTCGCCGCGCGACCGCGAGGTGCTGGCGCAGGCCGGATTCCAGGGGCTGCGACTCGGGCCGCGCATCCTGCGCACCGAGACCGCGGGCCTGGCGGCGATCGCGGCGTTGCAGGCGCGGTTCGGGGATCTGTAGGGCGCCAGGAGAGACCCGGCGCCGACGCCATGACGAACGCGCCGCCACGCGCCAGGAAGGGGGAACGGCAACAGCCTGATCGTTCCCCCTCCCTGGCGCGTGGCGACGCGTTTATCTACAACGCGGCTGACGGTTCCAAGAGGCGCGCCTCGATCGCTTCCAGGTCCGGCAGCAACGCGCTCTGCTCGCCGAGCAGCACCCGCATGTGCACGCCCTGCGGCAGCGCGTCCTCCGACGCGTCGACCAGCAGGCCGTCGCGCGGCACCGAGATCAGCTGCGGGAACGACGTGGTCAGCAAGGCGAAGTACGGCAGCGAGGAATGCCCGCCCAGCGCCTTCAGCACGATGACCTTGTTGTTGACCGCCGGCGGCTCCTCGCCGAGGCCGCTGAAACGCACCAGCGACAGCAGCGGCACCTTCCAGCCGTGCCAGGCGATCCGGCCGACCAGCCAGCGCGGCGCGTCGGCCAACGGCTCGACCGGCACGCGCGACATCACTTCGGCCACGGTCGCGTTCGGCAGCAGCAGGCGTTCCTGGCCGGCCTGGATCAGGACGCCGCGGATTTCGTCGTTGTTGGCGTAGCTCACTGCACTCTCCGATGTCAGGCCGGCCAGCGCTCGGCCAGCGCCTGCGCGAGTTGGGACGGGTCGGCCGTGGGCCGGCCGTGCAGCGCCAGCCGCGAAGCCGCCGCCGGGTCGTAGCAGCCGTCCACCGACTGCCCGGCCACCCAGGCGCCGGCCTGCGCCGCCGCCAGCACGCTTTCGACCAGGGTTTCGCTGGCGCCGCTGAGCAACAGCATGGCACTGTCCGCCGCCGGCAGCGACGCCACCAGCGCGGCGGCATCGTCGCCGGCGACGAACGCCAATCCGCCCTCCGCCTCGGCCACCGACACGCCATCGGACAGGATGTAGACCTTGCCCGGCCGGATCGGCAACCCGGCTTCGCCCAGTTCGACCGGCAGCGTCGATACGCGGCCCATCTGGCGCACCAGGTTGCCGTACTGGCCGCCGTTCAACGCCATCCGCACCAGGACGGCGCGCGGGAACTCGGCAGGCAACGCGGACAGCAGGCGGCGTATCGCATCCGGCCCGCCGATGCCGGCGATCACCAGCACCGCACCGGCCGGCGAGCCTGCCTCCTCCTCCTCGATCGCGACCAGGGCCAGGTCGCCGGTCGCCAGGTCGGAGAAATCGCGCGCGACGCGCGGGGTCTCGTCCACGGCCACGTCGATCAGGCCCCAGGTGCTGGAATCGCCCAACGCCTGCACGGGCGCGGGGGCCGCGACCACGGCAGGGCCGGCGCCTGGGCCCGGCACGTCCACCGGGTCGAACAGGGCATCGCCCGGCACGCGGTCGAGCTCGAACGCCGCCGCTTCCAGGTGCGCGTCCACCGGGTGGTGCGAATGCAGTTGCGCCGGCGTGACCGGCAGGCCGGGCTCGGGCAGGAAGGCGGGTTCGACTTCCGCGCCGGGCGGCAGCACGTCGCCATGCCCGTGCAGCTTGGCCGCCAAGTGGCGGGCCCAGCGCTGCGCGTCCCAGCCTTCGCGCCGGGCGGCGAGATCGGCCTCGTCGAAGATCACCGTCAGCCCGGGCGCGCTCAGCGCCGGTTCGAGCGCGTCCAGCGCATCCTCGATGGCCGGCTCCAGCGCCACCAGCACCGCGACCGGTTCGGCATCGCGCAAGGCCTGCGCATCCACCGCGGCCGGCTCGTCTTCCAGCACCACATGCGCGCCGGCCAGCGCGAGCGCCTCGCGCAGGCGCTCGCGCGCGGGACCGGCGCGCCCGAGCAGCGCGACCGGCTTGGCTTCACCTGCGGGATTACTCGCGGACACGGGCGATCCCCAGCAGGTCGTACACGTTTCGCATCAGATCCAACTCCTGGTAGGGCTTGCCCAGATACCGCTGCACGCCGATCTCGAACGCACGCTGGCGGTGCTTGTCGCCGCTGCGCGAGGTGATCATCACGATCGGCACGGCCTTGAAGCGCGCGTCCGCGCGCATCGCCGTGGCCAGCTCGTAGCCGTCCATGCGCGGCATCTCGATGTCCAGCAGCATCAGGTCGGGGATGCGCTCTTCGAGCTTTTCCAGCGCTTCCACGCCGTCGCGCGCGGTGACCACCTCCAGGTTGTGGCGCTCCAGCACGCGGCCGGTGACCTTGCGCATGGTCAGCGAGTCGTCCACCACCATCACCAGCGGCGCGATGCGCTGCACCTCGGCCGGGGCCTCGATCACCGGGCGCGCCGGCTGGGCGAGATGGCGGCGCACCAGCGGCGCGACGTCGAGGATGACGACCACGCGGCCGTCGCCGGTGATGGTGGCGCCGTAGATGCCCGGCACCGAGGCGATCTGCAGCCCGACCGGCTTGACCACGATCTCGCGGTTGCCGAGCACCTGGTCGATCGCCACCGCCGCGCGCAGTTCGCCCGAGCGCACCAGCAGCAGCGGCACCTGCGCGGCGCCGTCGGCGGTGGCCGCGGCCTGCCCGACCAGCGTGCCCAGGTCGTACAGGGTGTAGTCCTCGCCGCCGTAGCGGTAGCCGCCCTCGCCCGAGTCGTAGCGCGCGCGGGCGATGCGGCCGATACCGCTGACCGAGGCGACCGGCACGGCGAAGGTGGTCTCGCCGATGCGCACGAACACCGCCTGCGTGACCGCCAGCGTCTGCGGCAGGCGCAGGGTGAAGGTGACGCCCTCGCCGCGTACCGAGTGGATGTCGACCGAACCGCCGAGCTGGCGCACCTCGTTGCGGACCACGTCCATGCCGACGCCGCGGCCGGCCAGTTGGCTGACCTGCTCGGAGGTGCTGAAGCCGGAGGCGAAGATCAATTCGTCCAGTTCGCTGTCGGCGAGCGCCTCGCCGGGCGCGACCAGGCCACGCTGCTCGCCGCGGCGGCGGATCGCCTCGCGGTCGAGGCCGGCACCGTCGTCGGCCACTTCCAGCACGATTTCCGAGCCCTCGCGGCGAAGCCTGAGGGTGATGGTCCCTTCCTCCGGCTTGCCGGCCGCCCGCCGCGCGTGCGGCGCCTCCAGGCCGTGCGCGACCGCGTTGCGCAGCATGTGCTCCAGCGGCGCGACCATGCGGTCGAGCACGTTGCGGTCGAGCTCGCCGTGGGTGCCGTCGAGCACCAATTGGACCTGCTTGCCGGTTTCGCCGGCGGCCTGCCGCACCACGCGGCGCAGGCGCGGCACCAGGCCGTCGAACGGCACCATGCGGGCGCGCATCAGGCCTTCCTGCAGTTCCGAGCTGACCCGCGACTGCTGTTGCAGCAGGCTGTCGTACTGGCGCGCCAGGTCGTCGAGCACGCCCTGCAGGCCGGCCAGGTCGGCGGCCGATTCGTTCAGCGCGCGGCTGAGCTGCTGCAGGGTCGAAAAGCGGTCCAGCTCCAGCGGATCGAAGTCGCGGTCGCCATGCTCCTGCTCGCGCTGGTAGCGCGCGACGATCTGCGCCTCGGTCTCCAGGTCCAGGCGGCGCAACTGGTCGCGCAGGCGGACGTTGGTGCGGTCGAGTTCGGCCATCGCGCCGCGGAACGCGCCCAGCTGCTGTTCCAGGCGCGAGCGGTAGATCGCCACCTCGCCGGCATGGTTGACCAGGCTGTCGAGCAGGTCGGCGCGCACGCGCACCTGCTCTTGCTGCACGCGCGGCAGCAGTTCTTCCTCGGGCTGCGGCTCGAGCGGCACCGGCGCGGACAGCGGCGCCGGTTCGACCAGCTCGGCGGCCGGCCTGGGCCGGGCGAACGCCACGGGCGCCTCCACGGCAGGCTCGCCGCGGCCCTGGGTCCGCGCCTCGAATGCCTCGATCAGATCGACCGGCATCGCCACCGCGCGATGCTGGCCGGTCAGCACCAGCAGGCGGTGCAGCCGGTCGAAGCCGCGTTCCAGCAGGCCCACATCCTCGCGCGCCAGCGCGGTGCGCTGCGCCGCGACGGCTTCCAGCAGCGACTCGATGCCGTGGCCGAGGTCGCCGATGGCATTGATGCCGGCCATGCGCGCGCCACCCTTGAGCGTGTGCAGGTCGCGCTGCAGCCCGATCAGGAGCTCGCGCTCGTCCGGCGTCTCGCGCAGGCCGGCGAGCAGGCTGTCGCAATGGTCGAGCAGGTCCTTGCCTTCCTCGACGAAGATGTCCACCAGCTCGCTGTCCAGCTCCTGGAAGTCGAGCGGGCCGAGGTCGTTCGGGTCGGCCTCGGCGGTCGCGGCCTCGGCTTCCACCGCGGCCTGCATGTCCGCCGGCGCGTCGATCGCGGGCGGCTCGGCGACGTCGAATGCCGCATGCGCGTCGAGGTCGCTGGCCTCTTCGTAGCCTTCGGTGGCGAGGGCTTCCTCGGCCACTTCGGCCAGCTCCCGCAGATCGGCCGGCGCATCGTCCTGGCCGTGCTCGATGGCCACGCCGGACAGCCCGGCGAACTCCGCGACGGCCGGCAGCCCGGCATACGGTTCGTCCTGGGCTTGGTCTTCGTGGATGACCGTTCCCGGCGCTGCCGCGGCGGTTTCCCGGTCGAACGGGATCCCGCCATCGGCATCGTTGGCCGGTTCGCCTGCGATCGACGACGCATCGAACGCCACATCGGCCACGTGTTCTTCCGATCCAACGAACTCGGGCGCTTCCAGCGTGATGTCTTCCGCTTCGCCGAACGCATCCGCATCGGCGGGATCGGCGTCGCTTGCACCATCGTCCGCCTGGGCAATGGCCGGCGCATCGCCGATGGCTGCCGCTTCGGCGTCGGTCTCGGCTTCGGTTTCGATCTCGGCGGGCGCTTCCGGAGCGTCGAGGAAAGCCTCGGCTCCGGCCGCCGGGAACCCGAGCGGCTCCACCGGCAGCGAAGCGGCCGGCTCGACGCTTTCCGCCGGCTCGACCGGCAACGGCGCGTGGATCTCCGCCGCCGCCAATGCCGACTCGTCGAGGTAGGCGCTAAGGTCCTCCACGCCGGTGAGCTCGCCGGGCTGCTCCGGGACCGACGGCGGCTCGGCTTCCAGCTCGGCTTCCTCGTCGAAATGCTGCAACGGCCACTGCGCCTCGGGCAGGCTGTCGGCCAATCCGCGCATGCGCGTGGCCAGCGCCGCGAACGACGGCACCCGCGGCGACTCGGCCTGGAGCGCGTCGATGGTGGCGGAAATGGCGGAGGCGGTCGCGCCGAGGCCCTCCACGCCTTCGTGCGAGGGCGTCACGCCCGCCGCCAGGGCGCGCTTGACGTAGCTTTCCGCCGGCAAGGTCACCGAGGTGATCTCGGGCACGTCGGTCATCGCGAACGCGCCGCTCATCGTGTGCACCGCGCGCAACAGCGCCTCGGTCGCCGGCTGCGGCTCGACCTGCGAGGCCTGCAGCCAGGCGTGCACGGTTTCCAGGTGGGTGGCGACCTCGGCCTCGAGGATCTCGCGCAGCACGCTGTCCACGGACGCCGGGGTGCCCTCCGCCGCCTGCACGGGTTCGACGGGGTCCGCGTCGGCATGCGGGACGTAGAAGGTTTCCTCGCCGGCGCCGATGCGGTCGGCCACCGCCTCCATCGCCATCAGGTCGGCATGGACCGGCGTGCCGTGGCGCAGGGCGGCATTGAGCTGCGGCAACACGGCATAGGCCTGCTCGACCATCGCCACCACCGCCGGGCTGGGCGGACGGGTGCCGTCGAGCACGCGGTTGAGCATGCCTTCGATCTTCCAGCTGAACTCGCCGAGGGTACGCGCGCCGACCAGGCGGCCGCTGCCCTTGAGCGTGTGGAACACGCGCCGGATCGGCCGCAGGTTGTCCAGGCTGCCGGGCGCGGCGAGCCAGACCGGCAGCAGTTGGGACAGGTTGGCGAGCTCCTCGTCGAACTCCTCGAGGAACACCTCGCGGATGTCGTCGTCGATCTCGCCGCCGCTGTCCTCGAATCCGCCCTGCACCGCGAGCGGCGCCGAGGCGACCGGTTCGGCCGGCGTGGGCTCGGCCTCCTCGGGCGCTTCGGGTTCATCGAGCGAGAACCCGGCCGCGGCCGCATCCAGCTCCGCAAGGAACGCACGCGCGGCCTCGTCGAGTTCGATCTTGCCGATCACCGCCTCGTGCACGCCCGGTTGCGCCGCGGAGGACGCGGGCTCGGCGTCGGGAACCGGGACGGCCTCGATCCGCTCGACGAACGGGTTGTCCTCCTCGATCGCCAGCGGCTGCACGGCCTCGCCGTCCGCGCCGGCGACATCGGCCGGTGCCGGTACGGGCACGGCCTCGTCAGGTTCGGCCGCGTCGGCTTGCGGCTCGCCGACGAACACCGCATCGACAGGCACCTCGGCCAGGAACGGCGGCGTGATCGCGGCGGCCTCCGGTGCGGCCAGCTCCGCGAGCGCGTCGTAGGCCCTCGCCGGCAGCTCCGCCACGGCCGGCGCCGGGACGTCGTCGAGCGCCGCCGCATCGAAGGTATAGCGGATCTCTTCCGCCCCGGCCGGCGGGTGCTCCACGTATTCGGCCGCCACCGGATCGAATGCCGACGGTGCCGCGCCCTGCCCGGCGAAATCGTTGCGCCAGTGCGCGGGGGCCTGGCCGCCGTCGACCGACAGGTCGATCGGCGCGACCTGCGCCTGCGGCAAGCCATCGAGCCCGTGCAGCGCTTCTTCCGCCGCCACCGGATCGAAGGAGAACGCGCTGCCCGCCGCCTCGGCAGGCGCATCGCCAGGTGCGGCCACGTCGGCCGGACCGCGTTCCGGCTCCGCCGGGGCGAGCGTCCAGGCCTCCATCGCCAGCGTGGCTTCGGCTTGGGCGGCAACGGCAGGCACCGCCGTTGCCGGTGCCGGGTGCCATTGCGGCTCGGCCGCCGCCGTCGCCACCGGCAATGGCCAGTAGCGCAGCGTCTCCAGGCTGTTGCGGGTGATGTCGAGGATCTCTTCGCGCCCGGGGCGGCGCTCGCGCAGCGCCTCCAGGTAGTACTCGAGGCTGGCCATCGCGTCGGCGAGGGTGTCGAGCTGGCGCCCGCTCGGGATGCGCCGCTTGTCGATCAGCTCGTGCTGGACATAGCGGCGCACGCCTTCCAGGTAGTCGGCCGGCTGCGGCAGGTCGAGGATGCGCATGGCGCCGCCGACCTCGTCGAGCAACGCCGGCACGTCGGCCAGGCGCGCGTGATCCCAGTTGGTCTCGATGAACGCGACGAAGTGCTCGCGCGCGGCGGCGAAATTGGCGATCGCCTCGTGCGCCAGCACCTCCACGGTGCGGCGCACTTCGGACGCGTTGGCGCTGGCGCCGGCGTCGTCGCCACCCTCGGCATAGGCGCCGAGATTGGCGACCTGGTCGTCCAGCGAGGCATCCACGTAGAGCAGCGCGCCGGCGATGTCGAGCAGCAGGCCTTCGTCGATCGCCTGCTGGCCGTCGACGATGCGGCGCAGCGCATCGCGCTGCTGCACGACCACGTTGCGGGCCACGCCGAGCCCCATCATGCCCAGGGTGTCGGCGACCGCGCCCAGTTCGGCGACCTGGGCCTGCAGTTCGGCCGGCTCGCCGCCGGTGCGCAGGTGCAGGTCCAGGGCGTCCTTGACCCGCAGCAGTTCCTCCTTGACCGCGTTGCCGACCGTGTCGAGCAGTTCGCGATTGCGCCCGCTCAGGCTGCCGCGGGCATGCTCGAGCTCGGCCGGGGTGGCGTTGCCGGCGTCCGGGTTGAACGCGAACAGCACGCTCTCGCTCAACCCCGGTTCGCCGCGCGCGGCGCGGATCTCGTTGAGCAGCGGCAGCAGCACGATCGGGATGTCGCGATGGCCGTTCTGCAGGCGCTCCAGGTAGTCCGGCAGCAGCACCGTGCCGCGCATCAGCATCGCGCAGGCCTCGTCGCGGTCCTCGATCCGGCCGGCCTGCACGGCCTGGGCGAGCAGTTCCAGTTCCTCGGCGACCATCGCCGGGGCGTACAGCTCCACCATCCGCAAGGTGCCCTGCACCTGGTGCAGGTAGCCCGCGCAGAAGCGCATGCGGCCGGTGTCGGAAGGCGCCTCGGCGAAGGCCTCGATCTCGGCCCGCGCCTGGCGCAGGGTCTCGTCCAGCTCCGGCTTCACCCAGCCCAGCGCCGCGTGGTTCATCGCATCGGCCAGCGCGCTCATCGCATGCTCCCCGGCGCGCGCGCCGGGCGGGCGCTCGCGTGCTGCATCGGCGTGTCACGGTACGTCATCTGCGTGTCCTTCCCCAGCTCGGCGCCGGTCATGCCGGCAGCTTGAAGTCGGCAACCGACCGGCGCAGGTCCGATGCCAGTTGCGCCAGCCGGCCGATCGATTCGGCGGTCTGGCCGGCGCCCTGCGAGGTCTGGCCGGTGATCTGCCGGATCACGCTCATGGTCTGGGTGATGTCGGTCGCCGCCGCGGCCTGCTGGTGGGCGGCGATCGAGATGTTCTTGATGAGATTGTTCAGCGCGTTGGACACGCGCTCGATCTCGGTCAGCGCAGTGCCCGCGTCCTCGGCCAGGCGCGCGCCAGACACCACCTCGGAGGTGGTCTGCTCCATCGAGGTGACCGCCTCGTTGGTGTCGGCCTGGATCGCCTGCACCAGGCTCTCGATGCGCCGGGTCGCGCTGGAGGTGCGCTCGGCGAGGCGCTGCACTTCGTCGGCCACGACCGCGAAGCCGCGGCCGGCCTCGCCTGCCGAGGCGGCCTGCACCGCCGCATTGAGCGCGAGGATGTTGGTCTGCTCGGAAATGTCGTTGATCAGCTCGACGATCGAGCCGATCTCCTGCGAGGACTCGCCCAGCCGCTTGATGCGCTTGGACGTTTCCTGGATCTGGTCGCGGATCTGGTCCATGCCCTGGATGGTCTCGCGCACCACGCCGGCGCCTTCGGCGGCGATCACCACCGAGCGCTGCGCCACCTCGGCCGATTCGGTGGAGTTGCGCGATACCTGCTCGATGCTCGAGGCGATCTCGTTGATGCGCTCGGACGCGGTGGTGATCTGGTTGGCCTGGTGGCCGGCCGCCTCGGCCAGCTGCATCGCGGTGGACTGGGTTTCCTGCGCCGACACGGCGACCTTGGCCGAAGTGTCGTTGATCGTGGTCACCAGGTGGCGCAGTTCGTCCACGGCGTAGTTGATCGCGTCGGCGATCGCGCCGGTCATGTCCTCGGTCACCGAGGCCTTCACGGTCAGGTCGCCCTCGCCGAGCGAGCTGATCTCGTCCAGCAGGCGCATGATCGCCTGCTGGTTGCGGCTGTTGAACTCGACCTGGGTCTGGTAGCGAACTTCCTGCTCGCGCGAACGCGCGCGCACCGTCGACCACACGAACATCGCCAGCGAGAGCACCAGCAGCAGGCCGGACGCCACGCTCAGCCAGAAGTTCGGGAAGATGCGGGTGTCGCGGGTCGAGCCGAACGCCGAGAACGCGTCGAACAGCTTCTTGCTGTCTTCGAGCATCTTGCCCGAGCCGGCGGTCAGCGCCGCCGCCGAGGACTGCGCGGCGAACAGGCTGCGCGAGCTGGCCAGGATCGCGTCCAGGTCGGTCTTCATCGAGGTCCACTGCGCCTGCGACTGCTCCAGCGCAGACAGCGCGGCGGCATTGCGCACCGGGGCGATGCCGAGCTCCTCGTTGCCGTTGCGCAGGCCGTCCAGCATCTGGCCGAACACCACCGCGTCGCGCGCCAGCGCGTCGCCGGCAGCGGCGGCGCCGGCGCCGCCGGCGCGCATTTCGGTCACGCGCCGCGCCATGGTGCCGGCGACCACCACCTGCTGGAGCGTGTTGTAGATCTGCGAGGCCGGCGCCCCGCTGACCGTCATCGCGCGCACTACTTCGTTCAATTGCGCCTGCAGCTGCGGCACGCTGGCGCTGAAGCGGTCGGCGTTGCCGGACAGCGCCAGCACGGCCGGTTCGGAGGCGATCACCTGCCCGGCACTCTTGCCGAGCGGCGTCCAGGTCGCCTTGAGCTGGCGGATCGGCGAAGCCACGCCGGCCTCGTTGCCGTATTGGCCTTCCAGCTCGCTGACGGTGTTGTCGATGCGCGACTTGGTGTCCTTGAACGCGGCGAACGCCTTGGCGTCGCCGCCGACCGCCTCGCGGCCCTGGTTGGCGATCTGCTGCGAGAGCACCTGCAGGTCGGCCGCGCCCGTGCTGGCCCCGGCCAGGCGGCTGCCCTGCCAGGTCGCAACGCCGGTGTTGGCGCCGAACACGATCATCGACAGGATCAGCAGGCCAAGCCAGAAACCGGTGTTGGCGCTGCCAAGCTTGTGGCTCTTGGTGGCGGCCGGGGCGGGGGTGCTCATGGGAACCTCTCGGTCGGATGCGTGGCGGCCGCGCTCAGGCGGCGGCCTGCCGGAATTCGGGGGTGCGCGACAGCAGCGAGAGCGAGAACACGCCCCACTCCTGCGTGTCGCTGCGGAAGGCGCGGTCGATGAAGTGCGCGTAGCGGCCCTGGGCCAGTTCGCCCGGCTCGATCGCCTGCGCCTGCTCGAAACTGCGCTGCCCGTACAGTTCGTCGATGGTCAGCGCGACGTCGCCGCCGGCCTGGCGCATGATCAGCACGCGCTGGCCCTCGTGCAGCACGGTGCGCCGGCCTTCCATGAACTGCTTCAGGTCGACCACCGGGAACAGGTTGCCGCGCAGGTTGCCCACGCCCAGCAGCCACGGCTGCGCGCCGGGCACCGGCGTCACCGGCGGCATCGGCACGATTTCCACCACCTCGCGGAAGTCGGACACCAGCCGGCGCGTGCCGACGCGGTAGCCGACGCCGCGCCACAGGTCGGCGGCGAACTGCTTCTCGGGCAGTTGCACCGCGTGCGCCAGGCTGCGCCGCTCGTAGCCTTCCAGGATCTCGAACGGGGAACGCATCAGCCCACCAATTCCTTGATCCGCGCGATCAGGTCTTCCTCGCGCGGGGGTTTGACGAAGTAGTCCGCCGCCCCCTGGCGCAAGCCCCAGGCCTTGTCGGTCTCCATGCCCTTGGTGCTGACGATCAGCACCGGGATGTGGCGGGTGGCCTCGTCGCGCGCCATCGCGCGCGTGGCCTGGAAACCGCTCATGCCGGGCAGCACGACGTCCATCAGCACCAGGTCCGGTGCCTGCCCGCGCGCCAGCTCGAGGCCGTCCTCGGCGTTGTCGGTGGCCACCACCTGGTGGCCGGCTTTTTCAAGCCACTGACTGAAGACCGCCCTGTCGGTGGGCGAGTCCTCGATCAACAAGATTCGAGCCATGTTGTTGCCCTTCCCCCCTGGTCAGGCGTTGACGTATGTGCGGATCGCGCTCAGCAGTTCTTCACGGGTAAATGGCTTGGTCAGGTACTGCTCGGAGCCGACGATGCGGCCGCGCGCCTTGTCGAACAAACCATCCTTGGATGACAGCATGATCACCGGCGTCGACTTGAACAGCTGGTTCCCCTTGATCAGCGCGCAGGTCTGATATCCGTCCAGCCGCGGCATCATGATGTCGACGAAGATGATCTGCGGCTGCTGGTCGGCGATCTTGGCGAGCGCCTCGAAGCCGTCCGTCGCCGTGACCACCTCGCACCCTTCCCGCTTGAGCAACGTCTCGGCGGTGCGGCGGATGGTCTTCGAATCGTCGATGACCATCACTCTGAGTCCTGCGAGCTCCCCGCCCGCAGCAATGTTTTCTGTCATTCCAATATCCCCGGGGCGCGTGGCGCTTCATCCCTCCGGCGCCACTGCGAAACGGCATCTATATCCCAGCACCGGCGCATGCTGTCAAGGGCGCGTGACGAACGTCGCACCTGGAAGCGGTTCCCGCTGCGACCGGGTTCGCGGTTCCGGGCGGCGGCGGCGGCCCTCCGGATCGCACCGCCGCCGCGGCAACCGTTAACATCGGCGCCTCTCTGCCAGGTTTCCCCCATGCCGCTCGACGTCATCGTGGTGATGGACCCCATCGCCAGCATCAAGATCGCCAAGGACACCACCTTCGCCATGCTGCTGGAGGCCCAGCGCCGCGGCCACCGCCTGCACTACGTCCGCCCCGGCGGACTGGCGCTGCGCGAAGGCGTGGCGGTGGCCCAGGTCGCGCCGCTGTCGGTCAAGGACGACAAGGCCGGCTGGTTCGCCCTGGGCGAGTTCGCCGAACTGGCGTTCGGCCCCGGCCAGGTCGTGCTGATGCGCAAGGACCCGCCGGTCGATCCCGAATTCATCTACGACACCCAGGTCCTGACCGTGGCGCAGCGCGCCGGCGCCGAGGTGGTCAACGACCCGCAGGGCCTGCGCGACTACAACGAGAAGCTGGCGGCGCTGCTCTTCCCGCAATGCTGCCCGCCGACCCTGGTCAGCCGCGACGCCGCCGCGCTGAAGGCGTTCGTGCGCGAGCACGGCCAAGCCGTGCTCAAGCCGCTGGACGGCATGGGCGGGCGCTCGATCTTCCGCAGCGGCGGCGGCGATCCCAACCTGAACGTGATCCTGGAAACGCTGACCGACGGCGGCCGCAAGCTCGCGCTGGCGCAGCGCTTCATCCCGGACATCAGCGCCGGCGACAAGCGCATCCTGCTGGTCGACGGCGTGCCGGTGGACTACTGCCTGGCCCGCATCCCGCAGGGCGACGAGTTCCGCGGCAACCTCGCCGCCGGCGGCCGCGGCGAGGGCCGCCCGCTGAGCGAGCGCGACCGCTGGATCGCCGCCCAGGTCGGTCCGGAACTGAAGCGGCGCGGCATGCGCTTCGTCGGCCTGGACGTGATCGGCGACTACCTGACCGAGGTCAACGTCACCAGCCCGACCTGCGTGCGCGAACTGGACGCGCAGTTCGGCCTGAACATCGCCGGGCTGCTGTTCGACGCGATCGAGGCCGGCCGTCCGCAATGAGCGCCGCGGTCGCAGCGCCCCACATCGATGCAAGCCAGCGCCTGATCGCGACCCTGGCGCTGTCGCTGCTGGTGCATGGCCTGCTGATCCTCGGCGTCGGCTTCGCGGTCAGCGACGAGGCGCCGCTGGTGCCGACGCTGGACGTGATCTTCAGCCAGACCAGCACGCCGCTGACGCCCAGGCAGGCGGATTTCCTCGCCCAGGCCAACCAGCAGGGCGGCGGCGACAGCGACAAGGCGCAGCGCCCGCGCGACAGCCAGCCGGGCGTGGTCCCGCAGCCGCACGCCGGCTTGGCGCCGCAGCCGCAGCAGGCCACGACCGCGGCGCAGGCGCCTGCGCCGCAGGCGCGCGTGGTAAGCAGCCGGCATGGCGAAGAATCGATGCCGGCGCCGCAGCCCCGCCCCCAAACCGAGCGGCCGGCGACGCCGGCCGATGCCGAGCGCGAACGACGCGACGCGGAGATGGCGCGCCTGGCCGCCGAGGTCCACCTGCGCTCCGAGCAATATGCCAAGCGCCCCAACCGCAAGTTCGTCTCGGCCAGCACCCGCGAGTACGCCTACGCCAACTACCTGCGCGCCTGGGTGGACCGCGCCGAGCGGGTGGGCAACCTCAACTATCCGGACGAAGCGCGCCGGCGCCGCCTCGGCGGGCGCGTGGTGATCACCGTCGGCGTGCGCCGCGACGGCAGCATCGAAAGCAGCCGCGTGCTGGTCTCGAGCGGCACGCCGATGCTCGATTCGGCCGCCCTGCGCATCGTGCAGCTGGCGCAGCCATTCCCGCCGCTGCCCAAGACCGAGGACGGCGTCGACATCCTGCAGGTCACCCGCACCTGGCTGTTCCTGCCCGGCGGCGAGTTGCGCGACGACCGCTGAAGAAGCCGGGAGGGGGGTTCGGGGAAGCGGAACAGCAGCCTCGCGGATGCCGCTTTCACGAATTCCGGAGCCCCGATCCCGAATCCCGGCTTTTCCGCTGCTGCTCCAGCGTGAGCGCGACGTTGTCGCGCAGGTAGGCGGGTTCGATGCTCTCCGGCGCCACGGTCTCGCCACGGGCGAAGGCGGGCAGCGCCAATGCCAGCAGGTCCGCCGCATGCGGCAAGGCCCATGCGTCCACGCCTGCCAGGCGCGCGGCCAGGCGTTCGGCCAGCACGCCGTTGGCGGCGGCCAGGCCAGTGCCGACCGCATGCCAGCCATCGTCCGCACCGGGCAGCGTCACCGCCTCCGGCGCGCGCACCACCTCGTCGGATGCCGCCACGAGCACGCCGTCGCGGCGCTCGTACGCGGCCGCGTAGACCTCGCCCATGCGCGCGTCGATGGTGGCGAGCACGCGCGGCGCATCGGCCGGCGCGCGCAGTGCCAGCACCTGGAGCGTGGACACCGGCAGCAGCGGCAGGTCGAGCGCCAGGGCGATGCCTTGCGCCAGTCCGATCCCCAGCCTGACCCCGGTGAACGCGCCGGGACCCCGGCCGACCGCGATCGCGTCCAGCTGCGCGCGCGCGAGCCCGGCTTCGGCCAACAGCTGCTCGGCCCACGGCAATGCCAGCTCGGCATGGCGCCGCGGGGCGACCTCGAACCGCTCCAGCGTCCGGCCGCCGGCATGGAGGGCGACCGAACAGGCTTCCGTGGAGGTTTCGAAGGCGAGGACGTTCATGGAGCCGGGATCCGAATAAGCGGCAAAGCTTAGCATCGAGGGCCCGGGCCCCGGGACGGGCGCGGCTGGCCTCGGTCCCCGCCAAGCGCCCTACGGCAAGTCCGCGCCGTCCCGGGGCGTGGCCGGGTCCCGGGGCTCCTGTCCCGCATCCTGCCAACCGAAAAACCCTCTCACCTCGGCGATATCGCGGGTCCGCGGCATCGGCGGCAGCGAGTCCAGGAACTTGCGCCCATACCCCTTGGACAGCAAGCGCGGATCGCACAACACCAGCACGCCGCGGTCGTGCTCGCTGCGGATCAACCGCCCCACGCCCTGCTTGAGCGCGATCACCGCCTGCGGCAACTGTTCGTCGCGGAACGGGTTGCCGCCTTCGCGCCGGATCGCGTCCAGCCGGGCCTCGAACACCGGGTCGTCCGGCGCGGCGAACGGCAGCTTGTCGATCACCACCACGCTCAGCGCCTCGCCGACTACGTCCACGCCTTCGCGGAAGCTGGCGCTGCCGAGCAGCACGCCGTTGCCGGAAGCGCGGAAGCGTTCCAGCAAGGTCGCGCGCGGGGCCTCGCCCTGCACGAACAGCGGCCACGGCCCGCCACGCAACGCTTCGGCCGCCTCGCGCAACGCACGATGCGAGGCGAACAGCAGGAACGCGCGGCCTTCGGACGCTTCCAGCACCGGCCGCAACGTCGCGATCAGGGCGGTGCCGAACCCGCGCGCCGCCGGATCGGGCAGGCCCGGCGGCAGGTAGCACAACGCCTGCCGCGCCCAGTCGAACGGGCTCGGCTGCAGCAGCGTCATCGGATCGTGCAGGCCCAGGCGCGTGGCGATGTGCTGGAAATCGCCGTCCACCGCCAGCGTGGCCGAGGTGAACACCCAGGCCGCGTGGGTCTTTTCGCGGTGTTCGCGCAGCGGCCCGGAGACGTCCAGCGGCGTGCGCTGGCAACGGAAGCCGCGCGGGGTCAGCTCGTACCAGAAGACATCGGCATCGGAGGCGGAAGCCTGGGACTCCGGAGAAACCGGCTCGCCATCCGCGGCGGGCATGTCCCATCCCGGACTCTCGACCGCCGGGCTCGGCTCTTCGCCCAACCAGCGCGACAGGCGATTGAGCGCCTCGACCGCCCGCGCGGCGCAGCCATCCAGGCCGGGCGAGGCGTCGCGCAGCGGTTTCAACGCCTCGCCCAACTGCGCCAACGCCGACATCACCGTATCGAAGCCGTCGCGCACGTCCGGCTTGGCCAGCGCCCGCCACTGCGTGCCGCGCGGAGGCAGGCCTTCCATCGCGGTGCGCAGGCTGCGCAGCGCCTCGTCGAGCAGGCGCACCGGCTCCTGCAGCGCCGACTGCGCGCCTGCCACCAGCCGTGCCTCGGCCAGGCAGTCGCGCGCCAGTTCCTGCCAGGGGCGCATGCCGAAGCCTTCGCCGAAGAAGTTGGCCGCCAGTTCCGGCAGCTGGTGCGCCTCGTCGATCACGAACGCCTGCGCCCCCGGCAGGATCTCGCCGAACCCCTCCTGCTTGAGCGCCAGGTCGGCCAGCAGCAGGTGATGGTTGACCACCACCAGGTCGGCCGCCTGGGCGCGCTGGCGCGCCTGCACGACGAAGCATTCGTCCCAGAACGGACAATCGGTCCCCAGGCAGTTGTCGACGGTGGACGTCACCATCGGCAGCAACGGCGAATCGTCCGGCAGCGCCTCCAGTTCGGCCATGTCGCCGGCGCGGGTGCGCCCGCTCCAGGCGACGATGCGCTGGAACTGCGCGACCTGCTCCGGCGAGGCGAAGCGCGGCTCGCCGCGTGCCTGTTGCAACCGGTACTTGCACAGGTAATTGGCGCGCCCCTTCAGCAGCGCGGTCTGCAGGCCGACGCCGAGCGCCCCGCGCACGCGCGGCAGGTCGCGGTGGTAGAGCTGGTCCTGCAGCGCGCGGGTGCCGGTGGAAACGATGGTCTTCAGCCCCGAGAGCAGCGCCGGCACCAGGTAGGCGAAGGTCTTGCCGGTGCCGGTCCCCGCCTCGGCCAGCAGCACGTCGCGCTGGTCGAAGGCATCGGCGATCGCCTCGGTCAGGCGCAGTTGCGCGGCGCGCGGGACGAACGTCTCGAGACGACTGGCGAGCGCACCGCCTTCGCTGAGCGCTTCACGGCTGGCGGTGGCGAGTTNGGGCTCGGGGCTCGGGGCTCGGGGCTCGGGGCTCGGGGCTCGGGGCTCGGGGCTCGGGGCTCGGGGCTCGGGGCTCGGGGCTCGGGGCTCGGGGCTCGGGGCTCCAAAACAGGATCTTTGGCCTCGATTACCTGTCAAGTGTTTTTAAGCTTTGCCCCGATTTTTGCTTTTTTTCTGTGGGAGGGACTTCAGTCCCGACAGAGGGCCGGTAAAGCCTGTCGGGACTGAAGTCCCTCCCACAACAGCACGCGATCCGAAGTGAGCTTGTCGCTCTTCCGGGACCCGGGTCCCGGTCCCGAAACCCAGCATCATCAATAACGCTTGATCCCAGGCACCGTACACCCTTCGATCTGCGCATGCGCCGATGCCGCATTTTCCTTCTCGCCCCGCGCGAGCCGCGCCTGCTCGATCGTCGCCCAGTGGCGCCGGCACAACGGGCCGGTCCTGGAACCGAGGTCGACCGCCTGCTTGGCGAAACGCTCGGCGCCCGCGTAGTCCTGCTGCAGCAGCGCGATTTCGGCGCGTTCCTGCAGCACGCCCGGATCGTTCGGGACCAGCTTCAGCGCCTGCTCGAGCGCCGTGGCGGCGCCGGCCAAGTCCCCGGCGGTGCGCTTGGACCCGGCCGCTTCGCGCAAGTCGTCGACCTGCGGGTCGCGCAACGGCTGCACGGTCAGCTCGGTATCGTCGACGCCGGCGATCTTTTCGATTTCGGCCATCCGCTGGGCCGGCGTGACGGTGGCCACCGGCGCGGGGGGCGGGGGCGGCGTGCTGGTGCAGGCCGCCAGCGCGGCGGAAACGGCGACGGCAAGGGCATAACGCAGCTTGGACATGGACTACTGGCCTCGTGGGGGAGCTTCGGAGGCGGGCTGCGCCGGCGCCTCCTTCTTGTCCAGGCCGAACCAGCTGCGCCAACCGCCGCCGCTCTCGCCCTGGGCTTCTTCCGCCGGCGGCGCCATCCCGGCGCTGCACGGAACATGGGCGGGAGCATACCCGGCCACGAACGGGAACTGGCGCGCCCCCGGACACGACGGATCGGTCGCGCCCGAACCGGCCGGCTCGATCCATTGCCAGTCCAGGCCCTTGCCGTTGACCCGCAGCGGCGCGCTCGGCAGGCGCGCGAAGATGCCCGCCCACACGCGCATCGCGCCGGTGGCGCCATACAGGCCGGTCTGCGCGTTCTGGTCGTTGCCCATCCAGACCACCGCCAGATGGTCGCCGGTATAGCCGGCATACCAGCTGTCGCGGCCGTCGTTGGAGGTGCCGGTCTTGCCGGCGGGCGACAGCCGGCCCAGGCCGTCGCCGAGCAATGCGCGGCCGGTGCCATAGCTGACCACCTGCTGCAACGCCACGCCGATCAGGTTGGCCGCGATCGAATCGCCCTCCTGCGCCGGCGCCGGGGTCTTGTCGTAGCGCTTGAGCAGCTTGCCCTGCGGGTCCAGCACGCCGCGCACCGCGTGCAGCGGTTGGATCTCGCCACCGGAAGCGAGGAACTGGTACAGCTGCGCCATCGCATACGGGCTCTGGTCGGTGGCGCCCAGGATCAGCGACGGGTTGCTGTCGGCCTTCAGGCCCGCCAGCACGTTGATCAGCTGCGCGATCCGCTCGGGCCCGACCTGCATGCCAACCCGCACCGTCGCCTGGTTGTAGGAATTCGCCAGCGCATCGACCAGCCGCACCGTGCCGTGGCTGCGGTTGTCGGCGTTGCCGGGCGACCAAGTACGGCCGCGGCTGAGCTGCACCGTCACCGGCGAATCGTCGACCCAACTGGCCAGCGACCAGCGGTTCGGCGAGGCCAGCGCCAGCAGGTACACGAAGGGCTTGAGCAGCGATCCCACCGGTCGCTGCGCCTCGAGCGCACGGTTGAACCCGGGCGTGGACACGTCGCGGCTGCCGACCACCGCCAGCACGTCGCCGTTGTGCACGTCGGTCACCACCAGGCCGGCCTGCAGCGGCGGACGCTTCTTGTTCTCCAGCGACTTGATCGTGCGCATCACCGCACCCTCCGCATAGGCCTGGGCGGACGGCGACATGCCGGTCAGCACGCTCAGGCCCGCGCCCTGCAGCGCGCTTTCCGGGTAGTCGTGGGCGAGCTGGCGGCGCACCAGGTCGATGTAGGCCGGAAAGCGGTTGGCGGCCACCAGCCCCGGCTCGGCCGGCACGCCCAGCGGCGCGGCCCGCGCGCGCTTGTACTCGGCGTCGTCGATCAGGCCGTTCTCGTGCAGCTTCTCCAGCACGAAGTTGCGCCGGTCCAGGGCGCGCTCGGGATAGCGGCGCGGATCGTAGTAGGACGGGCCCTTCACCAGGCCGATCAGCAGCGCCACCTGTTCGGTGGTCAGCGACCCCAGCTGGCGGCCGAACCAGAACTCGGCGCCGGAGGCCATGCCGTGCACCGCCTGGCCGCCGCGCTGGCCCAGGTAGACCTGGTTGAGGTAGGCCTCCAGGATAGTGCGCTTGTCGTAGCGCGCCTCCATGATCAGCGCGTACAGGATCTCGTTGAACTTGCGGGTGAGCGTCTGCTCCTTGCCGATGCCCAGTAGGCCGCTGCGCGCCAGCTGCTGGGTCAGGGTGCTGGCGCCCTGCCGGGTATGGCCGCCGCTGCGCACCGTCACCCACAGCGCGCGCACCATGCCGCTCAGGTCGATGCCGTGGTGGTAGTTGAAATCGCGGTCCTCGACCGCCTGCAGCCCGGTGACCAGCAGCTCGGGGACCTCTTCCAGGCGCACCAGCCGGCGTTCCTCCTGCTTCTGCCCGTACAGCGTGGCGATCCGCGCCGGGTCCAGGCGCGCGCTCTTCAGGCTCTTGCGGCTGTCGGCATCGCGCAACCCGGCGACGCTGCCGCCGCCCACGCCGACCTCGATGCGCCGCGCGGGCACGCGCCCGTCCACGTCGACGTAGCCCCGGCTGGAGATCACGAACCGGCCGCCGTCCTGCTGGTAGGTGCCGGGAAGCTTGCCGACCCCGTCGTCGCGGTAGGACGCCGCATCCAGTTCGGTCTTGAGCGTCTTGGCGTCGAGCGCCTTGCCCGGCACCAGCACCAGCGGCCGCGCATACACGCGGGTGGGGATCTGCCAGCGCAGCTCGCCGAAGCGCTGGGTGACCTGTCCGTTCAGGTACAGCGTGTAGGGGATCAGAAAGCCCAGCGCTAGGGCCAGCGCCGCCAGGCCCCACACGATCAGGCGGCGCCGCCAGAGCGGCTGGCCGTCGTCCTCGAATTCCTCGGAGTCTTCGTAATCGTAGCGTCGTGGCACGGGGATGCGAGAATGTAAATTCCGGCGAGTCTAGCGCAGCCCCATCGGCCGTGCGGACCCGCCACGATCCCCGTTAAATCCCCGCACAGGTGATGCACGGCCTGCAAGGGACCCGCCCCATTGAACCCCCGCGCATGGATGCGCGGGCTGTTGCGAAGGACTCGCACAAAGGAGATGTCGATGTCGCTGGCCGACGCGCGCTATCTGTTCAACCGTGTCGTCGGCCTGTTCCGCCGCAGTCTGGCCAGCCTGCGGACCCGCGGCTGGCGTGCGACCTGGGAGCGCATCCGCGTGCATGCCCGGCGCGCGCCCGAGCTGCCGCGCGAGCCGCTCTGGTTCCCGCAGGCCGCCCCCTTCGCGCCGTTCGCGGTGCCGGCGGCCGAGGCACCGCGCGCATCGGTGGTGATCCCGGTATACAACCACGTCGAACATACCCTGGCCTGCCTGCGCGCGATCGCCGCGCACCCGCCCGAGGTCGCGTGCGAGGTGATCGTCGTCGACGACGGCAGCGGCGACGCCACCGCCCAATGGCTGCCCCAGGTCGCCGGCCTGCGCTATCACCGTCGCACCGCCAACGGCGGCTTCATCGCCGCCTGCAACGACGGCATCGCGCTCGCCCGCGGCGAATACGTGGTCCTGCTCAACAACGACACCATCCCGCAACCCGGATGGCTGGACGCCCTGGCCGGCACGTTCGCCCGCCACCCCGATACCGGCCTGGCGGCGGCGCAACTGGTGTACCCGGACGGGCGGCTGCAGGAATCCGGCGCCGTCGTGTTCGCCGACGGGAGCGCCTGGAGCTACGGCCGTTTCGAATCCGCGCAGGACCCGCGCTACGGCTACGTGCGCGAGATCGACTACGGCTCGGGCGCGGCGATCATGCTGCCGCGCGCCCTGTTGGCCACGCTCGGCGGCCTGGACGCGCGCTACGCCCCGGCCTATTACGAAGACACCGACCTGGCCTTCGCGGTGCGCGCCGCCGGCTATCGCGCGCGGGTGCAGCCGGCCAGCGTGGTCGTGCACGACGAGGGCACCAGCAACGGCACCGATACCGGCAGCGGCGTGAAGGCCTACCAGGTACGCAACCAGGGCGTGTTCGCGGCGAAATGGGCCGGGTTGCTGCCTGCGCAGCCCGCGCCCGGCGAAGTGCCCTCGCCCGCGCTGCTGCATCGCCGCCAGCGCCAGGTGCTGATCCTCGACGAAGCGGTCCCGCAACCGGACCGCGACTCCGCCTCGCTGCGGCAGTTCAACCTGATCCGCATGCTGGTCGAAGCCGGCGTCCACGTCGTGTTCGTGCCGACCCTGCGCGAACATGCCGGCCGCCACACCGCGGCGCTGCAGCAGCTCGGGGTGGAGGTGTGGTACGCACCCTACCTGCAGGGCATCGGCAGCTGGCTGCGCGAGCACGGCCGCCGTTTCGACGTGGTACTGCTGGTACGCCACCACGTCGCCCATGCCTGCCTGCCGCTGCTCGCTTCGTTCGCGCCCCAGGCGCGCACCGTGTTCGATACCGTCGACCTGCACTACCTGCGCGAGCGCCGCGGCGCCGAGGTCGCCGGCGATGCCAACCTGCTTCGCGAGGCGGAGCGCACCCGCGAGCGCGAGCTGCAGGTGATGGCGCGCGTCGACGTGACCTTGCTGGTCTCGGAGGCCGAACAGCGGCAACTGGGGCAGGACGCGCCGCAAGTGCATACCGAACTGCTCTCGAACCTGCACGACCTCGCCGGCCCCGGCCTTCCCTGGGCGCAGCGCCGCGACCTGGTGTTCGTCGGCGGCTTCCGCCACCCGCCGAACCTGGATGCGATGCGCTGGTTCATCGGCGAGGTGTTCCCGTTGGTCCGGGCGGCGCTTGCCGACGTGGCGTTCCACTGCATCGGCATCGACGTGCCCGACGAACTGCAGGCGCTGGCCAACGCCCGCCCCGGCGTGATCCTGCATGGCCACGTGCCGGATCTGGTGCCCTACATGGAAGGCGCGCGCGTGGCGGTCGCGCCATTGCGATTCGGCGCCGGCGTCAAGGGCAAGGTCAACCTCAGCATGGCGCACGGCCAGCCGGTAGTCGCCACGACCTGCGCGGTGGAAGGCATGCACCTGCGCGACGGCGAGGACGTGCTCGTCGCCGACGGGACCGCCGCCTTCGCAGACGCCGTGGTCCGGCTTTACCGGGACGAGGCGCTATGGCGGCGGTTGTCGACCCAGGGACTGGACAACATCGCGCGCCATTTCTCGCTGGATGCCGCGCGCGCGACGGTGGAACGGGTATTCCTGCGCTGAAGCCGCCGGGCTCAGCGCAGGGCCGCCGCTTCCACCTGGCTGGCGAAGTCGCGAAGTTCCGGCGTGGCCGGATCCAGGCCGCGCGCTTCGGCCAGCGCCTGGCGCGCGAACGCCACGTCCGCCGCCCGCAACCGTTCGCTGCCCACCGCGATCCATCGCTGCGCCAGCCGCCGGCGCGCGGCGGCCAGTTCCGCCTCGCGCGTCGCCGTGGCTTCCCAAGCGTCCAGGCAGACGCGCGCGGCGCGCAGGCGGTTGCCGCGCAGTTCGTCCTCGAAGCAGCCGCGCGTCGCCTCGACGATGCGGCGCAGCGCATGCAGCACCCGCTTGTCCTGCGGCGCGATCGCCTGCGCCTCGCGCAATTTGTCGTAGGCGCTGGCTCCCGGGGGCGTCAGCCAGTCCTGCGCGGTCTCGGCCCGCTCCACCTGCTGCATCAGGGTACGCAGGCGCCGTTCGCGCTGGGCCGGCGACAACTTCGGCTGGCGCGCGTCGTGGGCCTGGCGGGTGCGCTCGACGCTCTCCCTGGCGGCGGCGATCGCGGGATTGCCCGGGTCCAGGTCGCGCGCGGCCGCCAGCGCCGCACCGGCGGCGTCGAAACGGAAATCCGCCGCTTCGCGCGCGGCCTGCGCGGCCAAGGCCGCCGCCACGCGTGCCAGGTCCGCGCGCGCCTGCGCATCGTCCGGCTGCGCCTTCGCCACCGCCTGGAAGCTGCGCGCCGCCGCATCGAGCCGGCCGCGCCGCAATTGCACCTCGCCATTGCGGCGATGCCGCTCCAGCAGGCGGTTGAACTCGGCCTGCGCGGCCGGCAGTTCGGCATGGCCGGGATCGTAGCGGCGCGCCGCCGCCAGGATCGGGGCCGCCGCGGCGACGTCGTCCCTGCGCAAGCTCGCCCAGGCCTGCTGGATGAAGTCCGAGAGCGCGTCCTCGCGCCCTTCCAGCGCTTCGGTGCGCTCGGGCGCCAGCTGCAGCACCTGCTGGTACAGCGGCAACGCGCTGTCCGGCGTGCCGTCGAGGCGCCCTTCCGCGCGGGCTCGCGCGGCGCGGGCCAGCAGTTCGTCGAGCCCCGCGCTGCGGGCGCGTTCCCGCCGCAGATCGTCGAGCAGCGGGCCGACCTGCGCGCGCGGCACCTGCAAGGCCTGCGCCAGCGAGAGCGCCTGCGCCGCCGCGTCGAGGCGGCCGGCGGCCAGCGCCGCTTGCGCCTGCGCGACCGCCGCCAGCCCGGTGCGGGCGAGTCCGTCGCGGGCTTCGTCGCGGTCGGTGTCCAGCGCCAGGGCCGCCTCGAACAGTTCGCGCGCGCCGCTGCCATCGCCGGCGCTCAGGTGCCCGCGCGCCAGCGCGCCTTCGGCGCGGCCAAGCAACTGCTGGATCCGGGTATCGGGCCAGATCCAGTCCGAGAGCGGCCGCCGGAACGCCACCGCCAGCAGCGCCATCGCGACCACCACGGCCAGCACGCTCCACCAGAAGCGGGGCGACCTGAGTGGCGACCACAGCCGTGATCTGGCCCATCGCGATGTGCTTGGCATGCGGCGGCGTGATTCCGGGCGCGACCGGACCGGACGCGTTGACGCGCGAATGGTAGCGTCCCGGCGATAACGATGCCGTCGAGGGCGGCACGCTCCTTGCCGGCGCTAGCCCAGCCGGCGCACCTCGTTGACCCCGGGCAGCGCGTCGAGCTTGCCCAGCAGCGTCGCCAGTTGCCCATAGTCGGCCACCTTCAGGCGCAGCCGCAGTTGCGCCCGCCCGCTGTCGCGCGTGTTGTCGCTGTTGATCTCCAGCACGTGCGCATCCTCCTGGGCGATCAGGTTGGTGATGTCCTTGAGCAGCCAGCGACGGTCCACCGCGCGGATCAGCACGTCGACCTCGTAGCTGCCGCCGAGCTTGCCCCACTCGACCGGCAGTACCCGCTGCGGATGGGCGGCGGCCAGGCGCGCCAGCGCCGCGCAGTCGCTGCGATGCACGGTGACGCCGCGGCCGCGGGTGAGATAGCCGACGATCGGCTCGCCGGCGACCGGGTGGCAGCAGCGCGCCAGCTGCACCAGCAGGTTGCCCACGCCCTGCACGGTGAACTTGGACTTGCCCAGGTCGTCGCGGCGCGCGGTCGGGCGCGGCATCGGCGGCGCGGCCGGCTGCGCGGCGGCACGCTCGGCCTCGAGCAGGGCGCGGCTGACCTGGCTCGGCCCGGTATCGCCCAGCGCGACCTGGATGTAGAGGTCCTCCACGCTGTCGGCATGGAACTTCTTCGCCATCGGCGCCAGGTCCGCCTGCAACAGGCCGAGCCGGCGCAGCTCGCGTTCCAGCAGTTCCTTGCCGGCCTGCACGTTGCGCGCGCGGTCGAGCTTGTGGAACCAGGTGCGCACCTTGTCGCGCGAACGCCCGCTGGCGAGGAAGCCGTTGGCCGGCAGCAGCCAATCGCGGCGCGGATCGGGTTCCTTGGCGGTCAGCACCTCGACCCGGTCGCCGCTGCGCAGGCGATAGGTCAGCGGCACGATCCGGTTGTTGACCTTGGCGCCGCGGCAGCGGTGCCCGACCATCGTGTGCACGTGGTAGGCGAAATCCAGCGGCGTGGCGCCCTGCGGCAGGTCGATCACCTCGCCCCTGGGCGTGAGCGCGTAGACCCGGTCCTCGACCAGTTCGGCATCGAACGCGCCGGCCAGGCCGCCCTGCTCGCCTTCCTGCGACTGCTCCAGCAGCTGCCGCATCCAGGTGATCTTGCGCTCGAAGGCCTTTTCCGCGCCGCGTCCGCCCTCCTTGTACTTCCAGTGCGCGGCCACGCCCAGCTCGGCCTGCTGGTGCATCTCGTGGGTGCGGATCTGGATCTCGACGGTGCGTCCCTCCGGCCCGATCACCGCGGTGTGCAGCGAGCGGTAGTCGTTGGCCTTGGGGCGGGCGATGTAGTCGTCGAACTCGCTCGGCACCGGCGCCCACAGCGCATGCACCACGCCGAGCGCGGCGTAGCAGTCGGCCACGCTGTCGACCATCACCCTCACCGCGCGGATGTCGTAGAGCTGGTCGTAGGCCAGGTGCTTCCTCTGCATCTTCCGCCAGATGCTGTAGATGTGCTTCGGCCGGCCGCTGACCTCGGCCTCCAGCCCTTGCTCGCCCAGTGCCTGCGAAAGCTGGCGCTTGACCGAATCGATGTAGCGCTCGCGCTCCAGGCGGGTCTCGTCGACCTCGCGCGCGATGTGCCGGTAGGTGTCCGGTTCGAGATAGCGGAACGCCAGGTCCTCCAGCTCCCACTTCAGCTGCCAGATGCCGAGCCGGTTGGCCAGCGGCGCGTGGATGTCGCGGGTCAGCTGCGCCAGCGCCCTGCGTTCCCCGTCGGCCAGGCCGACGGCGGCGCGCATCTTCGCCAGCTGGCGCGCGAGCAGGATCGGCACGACCCGCAGATCGTGGATGATCGCCAGCAGCAGCCTGCGCAGTCCCTCGCTGTTGCGGCCCGCCTCGCGCCCGGCATGCAGCGCCCAGACCTGGTCGGCGGCGTCCTGTCCGTCCAGCAGGCCCTCCACCGCCGCGCGACGCTGCGCGTCCGGCCACGGCAATCCGGCCAGCTGCGCGCGCAGCGGCGGCAGGTCGAACAACAGCGCGGCCAGCAGCGTGGCCTCGTCCGCCGACAACAGCGCCAGCGCATCCAGCGTGTCGGCCAGCACCGGCCAGGCCACCGCCGGTTCCGCCGTGGCGGGCGAACGCGCGCGCCATGCCTGCGCCAGGGCCTCGCGCAGCGCCGGCGCCAGCACCGAAGCCGCCGGGCGTCGCAGCAAGGCCTCCATGCCGTCGGAGGAAGAAAGCGTCACAGCAGCAGATCGTCCATCGAAGATAGCACCTAAGTTAACGCGCCGGCGCAGCGGCGAACAGCGCGGACGGGCCGGCGCGAACGCCCGGCACGATCCGGCCGCGGTCGACCGGACCGATCCGCACCGGAGCTCTTCCCGCGATCGCGGCAGCGGCTTTCGATCCGGGCCGATGGGGCCCGCCGGCGCGGCGCTACACTAGGCGCCACCCTCTTCCGGAACCGCACCGATGCCGCTCTCGCGCGCCCTTCCCGTCGCCCTGTGCCTGGCCCTCGCCGCCATCGCCCCCGCCCATGCCCAACGCACGGTCTCGGGCGATCTGCAGAGCGAGATGACGCCCAGCGAGTTCAAGGCCGCCGGCCTGGACAAGCTCAGCCCGGCCGAACTGGCCGCGCTCAACGGCTGGCTGCAGGGCAAGGTCCAGAAGGAAACCCAGGTCGCCCTGGAGAAGGCCAAGGAAGAAGGCCGCCAGGAAGTCATCACCAAGAACCGCGGCTTCTTCGACTTCGGTTCCAAGGAGCCGATCGAAAGCACGCTGGTGGGCGACTTCAACGGCTTCGGCAAGGGCAAGACCTTCGTGCTCGCCAACGGCCAGGAATGGGAGCAGATCGAGCCGGCCAGCCTGTCCGGCGTGCGCCTGCAGTCGCCCAAGGTGAAGATCAAGCCGGGCATGATGGGCGTGTGGTACATGCAGGTCGGCAACTACAACACCCAGGCCAAGGTCCGCCGCGTCAAGTAATCCGCGATGAGCGCGCCGGCCGGCCCGATGCAGCGGATGCTGCAGGCGATACGCAGGCGGTTCCGCACCGGCGATGGCTGGCTCATCGTGCTCGCGCTGCTGGCCGGGCTGATCGCAGGCCTGCTCACGCTGCTGCAGAGCGGATTGGCGCATGCGCTGCAGGCCTGGCTGTACGGCCTGGACGAGGACATGCGCCTGAGCTCCAGCGCGCGGGTGGAATTCACCGCGTTGCTGGCGCTGCCGATCGGCGGCCTGCTGGTCGGATTGGTCAGCCTGGCCGCGACGCTGCGCAAGCGGCGCCTGCTCGACGCGGTGGAAGCCAATGCGCTGCACGGCGGCCGCATGTCGATGCGCGACAACCTGATCGTGTCGCTGCAGACGCTGCTGTCGAACGGCTTCGGCGCCTCGGTCGGGCTGGAAGCGGCGTATACCCAGATGGGCGCCGGCAGCGGCTCGCAGTTGTCCAAGGCGCTGCGCCTGCGGCGTTCGGACACCCGCACGCTGGTCGGCGCGGGCGCCGCCGGCGCCATCGCCGCCGCGTTCGGCACGCCGCTGGCCGGCGCGTTCTACGCGTTCGAGATCGTGATCGGCGCCTACACGCCCTCGGCGCTGGCGCCGGTCGCGGTGGCCGCGCTGGCCGGCAGCTTCATCGCCCAGGCTGCCGGCGTGCCGCCCTACATGCTGCCGGCGGCATCGGAGATCGGCCTGCATCCGCGCGACTACGCGATATTCGCGGTGCTCGGCCTGGTCTGCGCGCTGGTCGGCATCGCCGTCATGCGCCTGGTCACCGGCATCGAGCAGCGCGTCAATCGCAGCCCGCTGCCGGGCTGGGGACGGCCGGTGATCGGCGGGCTGCTGCTGATCCCGCTGGCGATGGCGACCCCGCAGGTGCTGTCCTCCGGGCATGGCGCGCTGCACGTGGACCTCACCACGCACCTGCCGCTGCTGTGGATCGGCGGGCTGCTGCTGGCCAAGTGCCTGGCCTCGGGCATCTCGCTGGGCTTCGGGTTCCGCGGCGGCCTGTTCTTCGCCTCGCTGTTCATGGGCACGCTGGTGGGGGCGCTGTTCGCCGGCCTGGTCAACCTCGCCGGCGGTGGCGCGCTGGTGGACGGCACCGCCGCCGCGCTGGCCGGCATGGCGGCGCTGGCCGCGGCGGTGGTCGGCGCGCCGATGACGATGGCGATGCTGGTGCTGGAAGGCACCCACGACTTCGTGCTCGCCAGCGCGGTGATGGCCGCGGTGCTGGTCGCCAACACGGTGGTGCGGCAGGCGTTCGGCTACTCGTTCTCGACCTGGCGCCTGCACCTGCGCGGCGGCACGATCACCAGCGCGCGCGACGTCGGCTGGGTGCATGCGCTCACCGCCGGCAAGATGATGCGCCAAGGCACCGGCACGATCGCCGCCGACGCCTCCGTGGAAGAGTTCCGCCGCCGCTTCCCGCTCGGCTCCAGCACGCGCGTGGCCCTGCTGGACGCGCAACAGCGCTACGCCGGCATCGTGCCGGTGGCCACGGTGTATGCCGACGGCGTCAAGGCCGACGCCACCCTGGCGGCCTTCGCCGGCAACCGCAACATGGCGCTGCCGCCCGATGCCGACGTGCTGACCGTGATCCGCCGCTTCGACGAGACCCAGAGCGACGAGATGGCGGTGGTCGATGCCGAGGGCCACCTGCTCGGCGTGCTGTCGGAAGCCTTCGTGCGCAAGCGCTATGCCGAGGAACTCGACAAGCGCCAGCGCGAGATGATGGGCGAGCGGGTCGAGGACGGCGAGGCATAGGCGCGCCGTCGCGTCCACCTCCCCGCCGTCCCCGCACGGGGCGGACGGCGGGCTTTCCTATGCTCCGGCCTGCAGCGCCGCCACCCGTTGCGCGAGCTTCTTGGCCGAGATGCCCGGCTTGGCGCCCAGCTCCTGTGCGAACGTGGACACGCGCAGTTCCTCGATGTCCCAGCGCAGCGCCTGCCATTGCGGACGCGATCGCAGGCCTTGCGCGGCGGCGTCCTCCAGCGCGTCCAGGAACGGCTTGAGCTCGAGCATGCGCTGCTGGTCGCGCGAGGGATCGCGCTTGGCGCGCTCGGTGCGCAGGATCATCGCCCGCAGATAGCGCGGGTACTGCGCCAGCGCATCGGCCGGGGTCTCGCGCAGGAAGCCGGCGTGGACCAGCCCGGCCAGCTGCCGTTCCATGTCGTCCAGGTTGCCGCGCGCCCAGCCCATTAGCGGCGCCTCCAGCAAGGGCTTCAGCTCGCCCACCAGCGACAGGATCGACTCGGCCAGCTTCAGCCGATCCATCGCCTCGCCGAACAGGCGCTTGCCGGCGTCCTCGCGGCGCCGGTCGAACGCGGCACGGTCGCGGACGTCGCCCAGCCCTTCCGCCAGGACCGCGTTCATCGCCGCGTCGACCAGGTCGCCGCGCAGGCGCTCCTGCGATTCGATGGCCGCGTACAACAGCCCGGTCTTGGGCGACACCGGCAGTTGCTTGCGCGCCTGCTTGACCTTGTCGGCCAGGGCGATCTCCAGCAGCCGGCGCACGCCGCGCGGATGCGCCTCCAGCGCTTCGGCGCGATCGGCGAAGATGCGCAGCGATGCGGTCTCCCCCGCATCCACCAACGCCGGATACGCCGGCACGCCGGCCTCGCCCGGCACCTGCGCAGGGATGGCCTGCGCCGGGAACTCCCGCAAGCCCTCCGCCGCCATCTCACGCCCGGCGCGTACCGCGAACGCCCGCCCGGCACGCTCGCCGAAGCGGGCGCGCAGCGCGTCCAGGTCGCGCGATTCGGCCAGTACCTGGCCGCGTTCGTCGCGCAGGCGCAGGTTCATGCGCAGGTGCGGCTCCAGCGCGGCTTCGTCGAAGTCGATCGCGGCCACCTGCGCGCCGGTGGCTTTGCCGAGGAAGCGGGCCAGCTCGCCGCGGATGTCGTCCGCCGAAGGCTTCGGGAACGCCTCGAAGAACGCCCGGCCGAAATCCGGCGCCGGCACGTAGTTGCGCCGCATCGCCTTGGGCAACGAGCGGATCAGCGCCGAGGCCTTGTCGGCGACGAAGCCCGGGGCGAGCCACGACAGCCGCGCCGGATCGAGCGCATTGAGCAGGTGCAGCGGCACTTCCAGGGTCACGCCGTCGTCGCCCGCGCCCGGCTCGAACCGGTAGTGCAGCGCCAGGCGCGCATCGCCGAGCGGGAAGTACTTCGGGTACCGGTCCTCCTCGCTGCCTTCCCCGGGCAGCAGGTCGGCCAGCGTCCAATGCAGGCCGCGCCGCTTGTCCTCCGGCAGCGTCTTCCACCAGGCGTCCAGCGCGCTGGCGGAATGGATCTCCGGCGGCACCCGGTCGAGATACCAGCGCGCCTGCCAGTCCTCGTCGGCGACCAGGCCGGCGCGGCGCAGCTTCGCCTCTTCCTCGCGCGCCTGCTCCAGCACCTTCAGGTTGTCGGCCACGAAACCGGCCCGCGTGTTGATCTCGCCGGTCACCAGCGCCTGGCGCACGAAGATGTCGTGCGAAGCGGCCGGGTCGATGCGCCCGTAATGCACCGGCTTCTTCGGCGCCAGCACCAGCCCGAACAGGCTGATCTGCTCGGAGGCCAGCACCTGTCCCTGCGCGCGCGACCAGTGCGGGTCGAAATGCTTGCGCAGCAGCAGGTGGCCCAGCTCGGCGATGGCCCAGTCCGGCTCGATCGCGGCGTTGGTCAGGCCCCAGACCTTCTGGGTATCCAGCAGCGTGGCGGCGAGCACCCACGGCGGCGGTTTCCTGGCCAGCGCCGAGCCGGGGAACAGCAGGAAGCGGCGCTGGCGCGGCGCCTGGAAATCGCCTTTCTCGGTGCGATGGCCGACCTGCGTCGGCAAGCCGGCGAGCAAGGCGCGGTGCAGGGCCTGGTAGGCCGAGGCGCGCTCGCGTTCGCCGATGCGCGGCGCCTGCGGGAGCGACTCCAGTCCCGCGGAGGCTACGCCGGCAGAACCCGCCGGGACCGAAGTCCCACCCACAAGTGCAGCCTTGCCTTCGCGCGCCAGGCGCGCGGCGCGGTGCAACTCGCCACGGCTCGAGCGCCGGCCCGGGCCGTCGCCCTGCCCGGCAGCGGCGGGGGGCCCGGCCAGCAAGGCCGGCGACAGGCCGGCGCCGGATTCCTGCCAGCCCAATTCCTCGCACAGCAACCGCAACTGGCGGTGCAGCTCGCGCCACTCGCGCATGCGCAGGAAGCCGAGGAAATGCCGTTCGCACCAGTCGCGCAGCTTGGATTGGGTCAGGTCCTCGTGCGCTTGCCGGTAGGCCTCCCACAGGCGCAGGATGCCGACGAACTCCGAGCGCGGGTCGGCGAACTTCGCGTGCGCGTTGTCGGCCGCCTCGCGCGCCTCGGGCGGACGCTCGCGCGGGTCCTGGATGCCCAGGAATGCGGCGATCACCGTCATCTCGCGCAGGCAGCCGTGTTTGTGCGCGGCGACCAGCATCCGCGCCAGCTTCACGTCCACCGGCAGCCGCGCCATCTGCCGGCCGATCGCGGTCAGCTTGCGCTCGCCGTCCACCGCACCGAGCTCGACCAGCTGCTGCCAGCCGTCGGCGATGGCGCGCTCGTCCGGCGCCTCCAGGAACGGGAAATCCTCGATCCGCCCGAGCCCGAGCTGCAGCATGCGCAGGATCACGCCCGCCAGCGACGAGCGCCGGATCTCCGGATCGGTGAATTCCGGGCGCGCCAGGAAATCCGCCTCGGCATAGAGCCGGTAGCAGATGCCCTCGGCGATGCGGCCGCAGCGGCCGGTGCGCTGGTTGGCGCTGGCCTGGCTGATCGGCTCGATGTGCAGGCGGTCGAGCTTCTGGCGCGGGCTGTAGCGCTTCACCCGCGCGTAGCCGGGGTCGACCACGTAGCGGATCCGCGGCACGGTCAGCGAGGTCTCGGCGACGTTGGTGGCCAGCACCAGGCGCCGCTTCGGCCCCGGGTTGAACACCCGGTCCTGGTCGTTGGCCGACAGCCGCGCGTACAGCGGCAGCACCTCGGTCTCGCGGTACTTGCGCCGCTCGAGCGCGTGGTGCGCATCGCGGATCTCGCGCTCGCCGGGCAGGAACACCAGCACGTCGCCGCGCGGATCGCTGCGGGTGATCTCGTCGATCGCCGCCACGATCGCGTCGTTGACGGTGCGGTCGCCCTCGCGCGGCTCGCCGCCGGCGTCGCCCTCGCCCTCGCCCTCGAGCGGGCGGTAGCGCACTTCCACCGGATAGGTCCGTCCCTCGACGCTGATCACCGGGGCATCGTCGAAGTGCCTGGAGAAGCGCGCGGTGTCGATGGTCGCCGAGGTGACGATCACCTTCAGGTCGGGACGCTTCTTCAGCAGTTGCTTGAGATAGCCGAGCAGGAAATCGATGTTGAGACTGCGCTCGTGCGCCTCGTCGACGATGATCGTGTCGTAGGCCGACAGCCAGCGGTCGCTGGCGATCTCCGCCAGCAGGATGCCGTCGGTCATGAACTTGATGCGCGAGGCGTCGCCGACCTTGTCGGTGAAGCGCACCTGGAAGCCGACCGTCGTGCCCAGCGGCGACTTCAGTTCCTCGGCCACGCGCGTGGCCACCGCGCGCGCGGCGATCCGGCGCGGCTGCGTGCAGCCGATCATGCCGGCGATGCCGCGGCCGGCCGCCAGGCACAGCTTGGGCAGCTGCGTGGTCTTGCCCGAGCCGGTCTCGCCGGCGATCACCACCACCGGATGCGCGCGGATCAGCTCGACGATGCGCTCGGCCTCGCGCGCGATCGGCAGTTGCTCGTCCAGGACGATCGCCGGCTGCTCCGCCGCCCGCGCCTCGCGCTGCGCGACGGATGCCCGCACGGCCTGCTCGAAGCTCTCGCGCAACTTCGGGTTGCCCGGCTGGCCGCGCCAGCGCGACCATAGCCCCAGCAAGCGGCCGCGGTCGCGGGTCAACCCGCCTTCGATCGCCGCGCGCCCTTCACGGAGCCCAACGCTGGAATCGGATTCAATAGGTGACATCAATTGTTAGACCATGAATATTGAATTTCAATAAATCGCATATCGCGTCTATTGTGACGTCCAATCAACGGAGCAAGGAAATCCCCATGGCCAAGAGCAAGAGCACCGGCAAGAAGAGCGGCACTAGGACCCTGGCCGAAGCGGCCGCGTCCGCACCGAACATCGATATCGGGATCAAGAGCGGCGATCGCAAGAAGATCGCCGACGGCCTGTCGCACTACATGGCCGACGCGTTCACGCTCTACCTGAAGACCCACAACTTCCACTGGAACGTCACCGGGCCGATGTTCAACTCGCTCCACACCATGTTCGAAACGCAGTACACCGAACAGTGGGGCGCGCTCGACGAGGTCGCCGAGCGCATCCGCGCGCTGGGCTACAACGCGCCGGGCTCGTACAAGGAATACCTTGCGCTGACCTCGATCCCGGAAGAACCGGGCCTGACCGACAGCGCGGACTGGCGCGAGATGGTACGCCAGCTGGTGGCCGGCAACGAAGCGGTCTGCCGCACCGCCCGCAAGGTGCTGAGCACCGCCGACGATGCCGGCGACGATCCGACCGCGGACCTGATGACCCAGCGCCTGCAGACCCACGAGAAATACGCCTGGATGCTGCGCTCGCTGCTGGCGTAAACGGGAAATCGCCGAGGGCGTTACCCTCAGGAACCCTGCTGGAGGAAAGCCCCCCTTCTGCTAAGGGGGGCGCGCAAGGCGCGGGGGATAGGCGAAGCCGGAAGCGGGGCCCAGGGTTTTGCGCAGCACAATCCTGGGCGGCGTAGCCCGCATGGCGGGCCACGCCCGAACCCTGCGCGCTATCCTAGTCGCATGTCTTCCCCCGCCCATGAACTGCTGAAGCGCGTCTTCGGCTACGACGCCTTCCGCGGCAACCAGCAGGCCATCGTCGAGCACGTCGCCGCCGGCAACGATGCCCTGGTGCTGATGCCCACCGGCGGCGGCAAGTCGCTCTGCTACCAGGTACCGGCGCTGCTGCGCGAAGGCACCGGCATCGTCGTCTCGCCGCTGATCGCGCTGATGCAGGACCAGGTCGAGGCGCTGCGGCAACTCGGCGTGCGCGCCGAGTACCTCAATTCCACGCTGGACGCCGAGACCGCCGCGCGGGTCGAGCGCGACCTGCAGGCCGGCGAACTCGACCTGCTCTACGTCGCCCCCGAACGACTGCTGACCCCGCGCTTCCTCTCGCTGCTGGCGCGCAGCCGCATCGCCCTGTTCGCGATCGACGAAGCGCACTGCGTGTCGCAATGGGGCCACGATTTCCGGCCGGAATACCGCCAGCTCACCGTGCTGCACGAGCGCTGGCCGCACATCCCGCGCATCGCCCTGACCGCCACCGCCGATCCGCCGACCCAGCGCGAGATCGCCGAGCGCCTGGACCTGGAGCACGCCGAGCATTTCATCAGCTCGTTCGACCGTCCCAACATCCGCTATACCGTCGTGCAGAAGGACAATGCGCGCCGGCAGCTGCTGGACTTCCTCGGCCGCCACCGCGGCGAGGCGGGCATCGTCTACGCGATGTCGCGACGCAAGGTCGAGGAGACGGCCGAATTCCTGGCGGCGCAGGGCTATACCGCGCTGCCCTACCACGCCGGCCTGCCGGCCGAGGTCCGCGCCGAGAACCAGCGCCGCTTCCTGCGCGAGGACGGCATCGTGATGTGCGCCACCATCGCCTTCGGCATGGGCATCGACAAACCGGACGTGCGCTTCGTCGCCCACGTCGACCTGCCCAAGTCGATGGAAGGCTACTACCAGGAGACCGGTCGCGCCGGGCGCGACGGCGAAGCGTCCGAGGCCTGGCTTTGCTATGGCCTGGGCGACGTGGTGCTGCTCAAGCAGATGATCGAGCAGGGCGAGGCGCCGGAGGAGCGCAAGCGGCTGGAGCGCGCCAAGCTCGACCACCTGCTCGGCTATTGCGAGTCGATGCAGTGCCGCCGCCAGGTGCTGCTGGCCGGCTTCGGCGAGACCTACGCGCAGCCGTGCGGCAATTGCGACAACTGCCTGGCCCCGGCCGCGGCCTGGGATGCGACCGTCCCGGCCCAGAAGGCGCTCAGCTGCGTCTACCGCAGCGGCCAGCGCTTTGGCGTCGGGCACCTGATCGACATCCTGCGCGGCGCGGACAACGACAAGATCCGCCAGTTCGGCCACGACCAGCTCAGCACCTACGGCATCGGCCGCGACCTGGACGCGCGCGCCTGGCGCAGCGTGTTCAGGCAACTGGTCGCCGCCAGCCTGCTGGAAGTGGACAGCGAGGGCCATGGCGGCCTGCGCCTGACCGACGCCAGCCGCCAGGTGCTCAAGGGCCAGCGCCAGGTGATGATGCGGCGCGACCAGACCGCCGCGCGCGAGCGCGGCGATCGCAGCAGCACCCCGCGTACCGGCCTGCCGGTGCAACCGGAGGACCTGGGCCTGTTCAACGCGCTGCGCACTTTGCGCGCCCAATTGGCCAAGGAGCAGAACGTGCCGGCCTTCGTGATCTTCCACGACAGCACCCTGCGCAACATCGCCGAGCAGCGCCCCACCAGCCTGGACGCACTGGCCCGGGTCGGCGGCATCGGCGGCAGCAAACTGGCCCGCTACGGCCAGCAACTGGTCGACATCATCCGCGAGCAGGGCTAGCCTCCGTGTCAGGCCTGCAAGAAAAATCCGGGAAATCGACAGCGCACATTCAATCTCGCGTTGCTAGCTTCAACGGCATGCCACCGGCATGGACGCCCGCCCTCCGAGAGCCTCGCCCAATGAACCGCACTCTCCTTCTCCTCGGTGCCCTGCTCGCCTGCGCCAGCGCGATGGCCCAGGAGCCTGCCGGCGCGGGCACGTCGGCCAGCGACCTCGACCTGAGCGTGCCCCAGGCCCCGATCCAGTACCGCAGCGACCCGACCTACGCCAAGGACCCGCCCGGCACCTTCTACGGCGACAAGAGCGGCAAGTCCGCCTCGGCCACCGTGCGCGAGCAGCAGCGGATCGCCGCGCGCGCCGAACAGTGCCAGGGCCAGTTGCACGGCAGCGTCGCCGCCGGCGTGGGCTATTCCAGCCGCGGCGGCAACAGCAACTGGCAGGGCGCCAACCTGCACAGCTGCAAGACCTACTACGACGACGACGGCAACCCGCGCGAAGTCGGCATCAGCATCAGCGTCGGCCGCAGCGAAGGCCCCGGCTACTTCGGGCACCCCTACGGCTACGGCCACGGCCCGATCTGGTAAGCGCGGGCTCCCCGCTCCCGGCGCGACGGCCGGCATATCGATATGAGCACGCCGGCGCTCCCTTCCGCCGGCACGTCCCACTACCATGGCTCGACCTCCGCCGCCGGTGTCGTCCATGCCCGCCCTCCGCGTTCCGCTCGCCCTCGTTCTGCTGCTGGCACCGCTTCCTACCGCCTGGGCCGCTGCCGACCTCTCGCTCTGGACCAGCTACGAGCAGACGCTCAGGCACGCCAAGTACATCGACCTGACCCATGCGTTCTCCCCCGGGCAGCCGGTCTGGCCGGGCTTCGCGCCGGCGCGGTTCAAGCCCGCGGTCGCCGGCAACGACCTCGGCGACTATGCCAAGCCCGGCGACGAGTTCACCTACGGCAAGCACGGCTTCGTCGCCACCGCGTACGACCTGACCACCGACCAGTACGGCACCCAGCTCGACCCGCCGGCGCACTGGAATCCCAAGGGAGCCACCATCAGCGATCTGCCGCCGACCTACGCGGTGCGCCCGCTCGTGGTGATCGACGTCCACGACAAAGTCGCCCGCGACCCCGGCTATCACGCCACCGTGGCCGACATCCAGGCGTGGGAAGAGCGGCATGGCCCCATCCCCGAAGGCTCGGTGGTGATGGTCCGGTCGGACTGGTCCAAGCGCTGGAACGACGCCGGGCGCTTCGCGCGCAAGCCGTTCCCCGGCATCACCCTGGACGCGCTGAAGTACCTGCACCTGCAGCGTCGCATCCTGTTCCACGGGCACGAGCCGCTGGACACCGACGCCACCGACAACCTCGAGGGCGAGCACTGGCTGCTGCACCACAATTACGCCCAGGCCGAAGGCGTGGCCAACCTCGACCAGGTCCCCGAGGCCGGCGCATTGATCGCGATCGGCTACGCCAAGCCGGAAGGCGGCACGGGCGGCTTCGCGCGCTACGTCGCGATCGCGCCCCCGGACTGGCCGCACGGCGTCACCATCGACCAGGCCCCTGGCGCCCCGCTGCCCGAGCAGCCCTACCCGCTCAAACGCGGCGCCGATGGCGTGCTGCGGCCGACGCCCTGAGGCTTCGCGTCCAGTCCCGTGCGGCTGCGATCCGGACGGACGCGGCCGGCCGGTGCCCGGCCCTCGAACTGGCGGGAACGGCGACATGTCTGGCGGCCCCTCGAAACGGGCCGGGTCTCGGCGTGAGGCCGCATTGCGGAAGAACGCCGCGCGCAGGGCAATCGCGGAGCGGGCCAAGGATTGCGGAGCGGCAGGCCGGGCCTGGAGCCTCGTCGTCAATGGTGGGCCGTGTTGGAATCGAACCAACGACCAGCGGATTAAAAGTCCGATGCTCTACCGACTGAGCTAACGGCCCAAAAACGAACATCCGGCTCGCGCCGGGGGTGCGCATTCTACCCCAAGGGGGCGTCAACGCGAAATCGAATAGCGGGTCGGATCGTCGATGCCGGCGTCGGCGAAACCGGCCGCACGCAGCCTGCACGCATCGCAATGCCCACAGGCGCGACCGTCCCCGTCGGCCCGATAACACGACACCGTGAGGCCGAAATCCACGCCGAGCCGGACACCTTCGCGCACGATCTCGGCCTTGCTCAGGTATTGCAGCGGCGCATGCACGCGCAGCCCCGCGCCCTCGACACCGGCCTTGGTCGCCAGGTTGGCGAGCGCCTCGAAGGCGGCGACGAACTCGGGACGGCAATCCGGATAGCCGGAATAGTCCACCGCGTTGACCCCGCAGAACAGGTCGTTGGCGCCGAGCACCTCGGCCCAGCCGAGCGCCAGCGACAGCATGATGGTATTGCGTGCCGGCACGTAGGTAACCGGGATGCCCGGGCCGCCCGCATCGGGCACGTCGATGTCGGCGGTCAGCGCCGAACCGCCGATGCTGCGCAGGTCGACGTCCACCACCTTGTGCTCGGCCACGCCCAGCGACTGCGCCACCCGCGCCGCGGCCGCCAGTTCGGACGTGTGCCGCTGTCCATAGCGCACGCTCAGCGCATGCACCTCGAAGCCCTGCTCGCGCGCCATCGCGACGACGACCGCGGAATCCATGCCGCCAGAGAGGAGTACGACTGCTTTTTTCATAAAAGACTTGCTTGACAAGGACATTAAATTGATGTAGACAAAACATGAACGTTCGAAAAACGACGTTCGCCAATAGCAAACTCGCAGTGTATCGAATAATCCTCAAACAAGGAGAAATAGTATGTTTTTGAGAAAGATATTCATCGCTTGCGTATTGATTGGACTACCTCTAGCAAGTTCAGCAGCTCAGAAGCCCTTACCCCCTGAGCTTATTCCTGAATCCGTCGCATGTACTCCATGGCCGGAAGGCATTTTCTGCTGCGACGGAGATAGGTGCACGCTTTATCGCGTCATAGTTGTTGGACGAGAGTAATAAATTCAAAAAAAATAGCTGCGGCAGAAATGCCGCAGCTTATTTATACCATAAATTTACACCATGAAAATTAAAAAATTACTTGCAAAAATTGCATTGCATGCCTTATTAGGCATGACTTCATCTTATGCAATGGCCCAAGAAACAAAAACGACAATTTCCGCGAGAGATTTCTTCTCTTCTTACTTAGAGACTGTAAATCCTGAAGAGGCGACAATATCAATTCCATTTGCATTAATCAATCCACCACATAAAGATTACTTCAACAGAATAGAAATGCGTGAATCTAACATGCGTACGGCAACGAACCCCACGGGGGCCGAGACATCGCAGCAAATTCCATATCAAAAAATTAGAGCCCTTCAAGAAAGAATAATCTTGAAGCAACCAGAGCCCCATAGAGAGACTTGGAAAATAATAATAGTCTCACCCCAAGAATGCCTAGATAAATGTGAAAAATTCCATACTGACATACTCCGCTCTGTGCCCAAGGGATCAGAAATTGATCTAACCAGAATATATCTAAGCAACTAGAATGACCATATACTTATCCTGGCTGGGGTTCAAGTCCAATCCAGCCCGAGACATAATTCTAACATTATGCACTGCAATGATGACTGCGTCTATATGGATTCTATCCGCCTTTGGATCACCTTTTGCACTAAAAACAATTAGTGAATCATTAGATGCAAAATTGGAAGTGATCAATGCAACATCCTCAACAGCAGGCCTCCCCTTGAATTACGTTGCTCCTTTGGGAAAGATGGAAGGAATAAGGAACGTATCATATTTAAGTATTTTTGTTTTCCCATGCCCCACCACTTCTGCACTACTTACTGTTAATGCCTATGGCGGATCAGGCTTAACCGCTATGCTGAAGTCGCTAGGCGCCAATTCAGAAGATATTCACACTTGGAGCAACGCCCAGAATTCTATCATCATTGGAAATGAAATCGCAGAAAAATGTGGGATGAGAGTTTCTAATCAGTATGAACTACGAGATCTACTAACTGGAACAAAAATCCAGTTTAAAGTATCATCCAAAATTACGGGAAGAAACGGCACAGAAACGGGCGTAATTGCTTATGGTCGCTATGATTACTTCAATAAGCAACTCCCTAAAGAGGGCCAAGGAAAGGTACTAAAATACTATATCCAACCGACGGACTACAGGAACGCCAACAATCTTGCGAAGGAAATCGAGCTATATTTTTCTAGTAGCGCCCCGCAAGTTGAAGTCATAACGCCCAATGATATTAATGCGGGTCTGGGACGATTTGGCCAGGTGCAAGCTCTCATGTATTTCATTATGGCAGCAATATTAATAAGCACCTTTATATCTATGACCACCACGATCGTCCAAATGATATTCGAACGCCAAGGTTATATGGCCACACTACTCGCAATTGGAGTAAAAAAAAGTCAGCTAATTGCGGCTTTTTCTGCTGAAATTATCACTTTCTGCTTAGCTGGAATGCTGGCAGGCGGGTTGCTTTCCAGCTTCGTTATAGACTTTATTTCATCCGAGATTTCCTGGATCACAGGAACTCTGTCTACGCCCATATCCATTCAATTATCAACGCCGGTCATTACGCTTGTGAGCATTACGGTTCCATTAGCAATAGTCATAACGAAAATAATGAAGATTTCAGCCACTTGTCGACATGCTTACTGAAGACAATGAGACAAATATCAATTTACAAGGAATTTATTAGAACACTATTATTGATTATTCAAACAGATATTCATCGCCCGACACTCTCCTTAATTATATTCCTCGGATTTACGGTGTGCTCAACAACAATTATTACATTGCTTTCCATTCCGACAGGGATCGATGACATAGCCTCTACTACCGGCTTACCAAATGTCACGCTGGCACTATCCAAGAGCAGTTCAGACGAAGCTTCCAGCAAGCTCTCAAATGACGAAATCAATTTAATTAAGAATCTTGATGGCATCTCGAAGGATGAGCATGGAAATCCTCAAGTTGCTGCTCAATTTATAGCTTCCGCAAATGTATCCTCCACGGGATATTCAACAAGAACCTTAATCCGCGGAGTAACTCAAGAGACTATTAGCATTCTAAAAAAAAATGGAATAAACTTCCCTAATGAAAATATAGAGCCAAGAGATATTCTGGCAGGCGACCAGCTTTACGGCAATGGGCTGAGGGAGCCAATTTTAATAAGAAACAAGAAGTTCGAGACAGTCTATCGCTTGGCCGTTCCCGGGAGCCTCTGGGAATCTGAGGTTTGGGGGGAGATGTCAACCATTATGGCTTTGTATAATACGAATAGCCAAGCATCTCTTCTTTGGATTTTGACCACCAAGGATAATAGCGCAGATCATCTCCAGCGACTTGCAGATAAAGACCCTCGACTGGCAAACATTAGATTTATCGGCCAAAAGGCATATTACAAACACCAGATAGATAAAATATCCGACATAATTAAAAATGCAGCGTACTTAATTTCACTTCTAATGGGCCTAGCATCAGCTATAACGATTTATGCATCCGCCTCGTTAGCCATTGAAGGGAAGAGCGACGCTATTAGAATATGGCGTGCCATGGGGTTTTCCACAGAAATTATTCTACTCTCCATCTTTACAGAGCTAATACTAATTGGATTTGCATCCTCTCTAACTACTTCCATACTCGCAGTCATATTATTGGACGGAAGGAGCTTTGGAACATCAACATTCGATCAAGCGATATATGCCCATTTCTCAATATCTTGGGAAGTTTGCGCAGCTACTATATTTTATTGCTCACTGATAGCCATTATAGGCGGTCTTCTTCCAGCTACTCTCATCCAAAAGGACGCGTTTTGTGGAACCAGCAATCGCTAATATCGATCGAGAATCAGCACTTTTAGCCACCCTCCGCAACGTCACCAAGACCTACCAGCGCGGCCCGGAGAAAGTCCAGGTCCTGCACGGCATCGACCTGCAGATCGAGCGCGGCGACTTCGTCGCCCTGATGGGACCCTCCGGCTCCGGCAAG
>BNBA01000028.1 GCA_014654535.1 Xanthomonas boreopolis | reverse complement strand
GCAGCGCGCCAGTGCCTTCAAGAACTGGCTGCACCACTACAACTGGCATCGGCCTCATGCCAGCCTTGGCTACAAACCGCCCATCTCCCGTATCCCACTGAACAACGTGCTGGGTTTACACAACTAGCCAGTCCGGGTCCTCGTGGACCACGCTCGCCGGCAGCCTGCCGCTGGCGATGCCGCAGAAGATGCACCGTGTCGCCGCCTGTCCGTTCATTCCACCCTCGCCTTGTCCGTGCTCCGATGCGTGCGCGCCACCGGCGGTTTCGCCTGGAGGCGCGCGGCCAGGGCGGCGTAGTCGGTCTTGCCGTTGCTGTTGAGCGGGAGCGCGTCCAGCGCGTGGATCTCCGAAGGCACCATGTAGGCGGGCAGGCGCAGCTTCATCGCGGAGAAGGCCTCGCGCACGTCGAGTTGCGCGCGGACCACGAACGCCGCGATGCCGCTGGCGGCCTCCCCCGGATGGGCGAAGACCGGAACCACGGCCACCTGCGCCGGATGTTCCGGGGTGGAACATCCGGCGCAAGTGCGCCTCACGCACGCCGCAGGGGAGGTCGGCGCGCCGCTGCGCGAGGAGGTGTTATCCAGGGCAAGATCAGGAGCAGCAGCGACAGCAAAGACAAAACCAAGGAGGGCGCTGGCTCGGGGCAGATGGTGGGCCGGACAGCGGCCTTCGTCCGCAATCGATAAAATATGCGGCTCCCCGTTGTCGTCGCCCGCAATGCCCGCCACGCAAGACGCTCCGCTCGAAACCCTGTTCCTGCCGTTCGCGCAAGGCGCATTGCGCTGGCCGGCCGGGCGCGTGCTGTTCCTACGCGCGCGCGAGGGCTGGCCGCTGCGCCGGCATGCCGCCGCCGAGGGGCTGTTGTGCGAGCAGAGTTTCCGGCCGTTCGCCGATGCGCTGGAGCGGGGCGGTTGGACGGTGCTCGACGAGGCCGCGGTCGAGTCGGCCGGGGCGCGTTATCCGCTGGTGCTGGTGCTGCCGCCGCGGCAGCGCGACGAAGCGCGGGCGCTGTTCGCGCGGGCCGTGTCGTTGGCCGCGCCGGGTGGCGTCGTGCTGGCCTGCCAGGCCAACGACGAGGGCGCCAAGTCCGGCGAGAGCGACCTGCAGCAGTTGGCGGGCCTCGGCGGCAAGCTGACCAAGAACCATTGCCGCGTCTACTGGACCGCACCGCTGCAGGGGGGACATGACGGCGACCTGCTGGCGCGCTGGCTGGCGCTGGACGTGCCGCGCCCGATCCTCGATGGGCGGTTCAGCAGCCGCCCGGGCGTGTTCGCCTGGGATCGCATCGATGCGGCCTCGGCGCTGCTGGCCGAGCAGTTCCCGCCCGATCTGGCCGGACACGGCGCCGACCTCGGCGCCGGCTACGGGTACCTGTCCAGCGAGCTGCTGCGGCGCTGCCCGCAGGTGCGGGCGCTGGATCTCTACGAGGCCGAGGCGCGCGCGCTGGCCTTGGCGCGGACCAACCTGCGTTCGTTCGAGGACGAGGTGCGGCTCGGCTACCACTGGCACGACGTCACCGCCGGGTTGAGCGGGAGCTTCGATTTCATCGTCAGCAATCCACCGTTCCACGCGCCGTCGCGCGAGGAGAGGCCGGACATCGGCCGGCGCTTCATCGAGGTGGCGGCCCGCGCGCTTCGGCCCGGTGGCCGGTTGCTGCTCGTCGCCAACCGGCACCTGCCCTACGAGCAGGTGCTGGGCGCGCAGTTCGACGCGGTGCAGGTGCTCGCCGAACGCGACGGTTTCAAGGCGATCGCCGCGGTGCGCGGGGCGCGCGCATGAAGCTGGTCAAGCACATCGCTAACCTTGGCTACGGCAGCCGCAAGCAGGTGCAGCAGATGTTCCGCGAGGGCCTGTTCACCGACGCGCAGGGCGAGGTGCTGTACGCCGACGACCAGGTGCCGCACGAGGCGATCCGCTTCGACGGCGAGGCGCTGGACCCGCCGCCGGGCTTTGCGCTGATGCTGCACAAGCCGGTCGGCTACACCTGCTCGACCAAGGACAGCGGCCGGCTGGTCTATGACCTGCTGCCGCCGCGCTTCCGGCTGCGCTCGCCACTGATCTCGCCGGTCGGGCGGCTCGATCGCGACACCAGCGGCCTGCTGCTGATGACCGACGACGGCGCGCTGCTGCACCGGATCGTCTCGCCCAAGTCGAGGCTCGGCAAGGTGTACGAGGCCGAGCTGGCGCAGGACCTGCGCGGCGACGAGGCAGGGCTGTTCGCCAGCGGCACGTTGATGCTCGAGTCGGAAACCAAGCCGCTGCTGCCGGCGGAGCTGGAAGTGCTCGATGCCCGCCGCGCCCGCCTGACCCTGCACGAGGGGCGCTACCACCAGGTGCGGCGGATGTTCGCCGCCACCGGCAACCGCGTCGTCGCGCTGCACCGCAGCCGCATCGGCGGGCTGGGGTTGGGCGGCCTGCCCGAGGGACAATGGCGCGCGCTGGCGCAGGCCGATCTCGACGCGTTGTTCGCAGGAGAATCCACATGAACGCGGTTTTGCCGCTGCCGTCGTTGCCGAGGGCGGTGATCTTCGATATGGACGGGCTGATGCTCGACAGCGAGCGGGCGATCATCGAGTGCCTGGCGCAGGCGAGCACGCTGCTGGGCGAGGACATCGCGCCAGACTACTGGCTCGGCATGGTCGGCAAGGGCGATGCGGCGTGCCGGGCGATGCTGGCCGAACGGATCGGGGAGGTGCGTGCCGATGCGCTGCTCGGCCGTGCCCGCGAGCTGTACGGCGATGTCGTCGAGCAGGGCATTCCGCACCGGCCGGGCATCATCGCGCTGCTGGAATGGCTGGCGGCGAACGGCATCCCGCGCGCGGTGGGCACCTCGACCCAGCGGCCGCTGGCGCTGCGCAAGCTCGAGGCGGCCGACCTGTTGTGGCGCTTCGACGCGGTCGCGACCAGCAGCGACGTGGAGCACGCCAAGCCGGCGCCGGACATCTACCTGCTGGCCGCGCGCAAGCTGGGCATCGCGCCCGAGCACTGCCTGGTGCTGGAGGATTCCCCGACCGGCGTGCAGGCCGCGCTGGCGGCGGGCATGACGCCGATCCAGATTCCCGACCTGGTGGCGCCCGACGAGGCGGTGCTGGCCTTGGGGCATCGCATCGTGGCATCGCTGGACGAGGCGCAGCGGTTGCTGGAGGAATGCCGGTCTGGATGAGGCCGGGACTCGGGTTTCGGTACTGGGGCTAGGCAAGGCGACAAGCCTGCTTCGGATCGAGCGCTGTTTGTAGGAGAGGCTTCAGCCTCGACGGGCTTTACCTGAGAAGCCGGGACCGGGGACCTGGAAAAGCAACAAGCCCGCTTCGGATCGAGTGCCGATGTGGGAGGGACTTCAGTCCCGACAGGCTTTGCCGGTCTTCTGTCGGGGCTGAAGCCCCTCCCGCAAAAGAGCAAGAATCGGCGCAAAAAGCCTAAAAAAAACACTTGACAGGCAAGCGAGGCCGAAGCTCCTGTTTTTGAGTCCCGAGTCCCGAGTCCCGAGTCCCGAGTCCCGAGTCCCGAGTCCCGCACGTCCAAATACGAAGGGCCGGCTGCAGGCAGCCGGCCCTTCGTGAATCACCGCCCGCGGATCACGGCCAGTTGAGGTTGAACGACACGCCGACGATGCGCGGTTCGTTGTACACCGCGGCCATGTAGTTCTCGATCACGCCCTTGAGGTTCTTTTCGTTGGTGATGTTGCGCGCGAACGCGGCCACTTCCCAGGCGCCGTAGCCGCCGGTGTAGCCCACGCGCAGGCCGCCCTCGAAGCTGCCCTTGGCGTTGAACTCGGTGCTGTCGTACGGGACGAAGCTGGTGTAGCCCTGCTTGTTCCAGTCGGTGGCGACGAAGTACGAACCGCCGTCGTCGACCGGGATGTCGTAGCGGGCGCTCAGGTTGAGGTTGTACTTGGGCGCGTTCGGCAGCGGGTTGCCGTCGATCTGGGCAAAGGTGTTGGCGCCGACCTTGATCGTCGGGTCGTCGACCGTGCACACCACCACGCCGTTGAGGCCGCAGACCTGGGCGTACACGCGCTTGTCCTTGATCTCGCTGTGCAGCAGGCTCAGGCCGGCGCTGATCGCCAGGTTCGGCACCGGGCGCCAGTCGAGGTCGGCCTCCAGGCCGTAGGCCTTGGCCTTGTCGGCGTTGAACAGCACGCCGTTGCCGTTGGAGTCGTTGCCGTTGAGCTGGATGTCGTCGACCGTGTAGGTGAACGCGGTGGCGTTCAGGCGCAGGCGGTTGTCGAACAGGCTGCTCTTGATGCCCGCTTCCCACGACAGGATGGTTTCCGAGTCGGCGGTGGTGAAGTCGGCGTTGAACACCGCCGAGCGGCCCTGGATGGTCGGGCCGCGGAAGCCGCGGGCGACGCGCGCGTAGGCGCCGAACTCGGGGGTGAACTGGTACATCGCGCTCAGGTCCCAGCTCGGCTGGGTGTCGGCCATCTTCACGTCGCGGCGGCCGGTATAGGTGACGGTGCCGTCGGCGCGGTCGGCGGTCTTCAGCAGGCGCGTTTCCTTGGAGTCGCGGGTCTGGCGGACGCCGGCGGTCAGGGTCAGCTGGTCGGTGGCCTTCCAGCTGACCTGGCCGAACCCGGCCCAGGAAGTGTTGCTGTTGCGCAGGCGCACCCAGTTGTTCGGGTTGTGCGCGGCGCCTTCCAGGAAATAGGCGCGCTGGTAGAAATCGGTGGTGTCGCGGCCGTCGAACCAGAACGCGCCGACCTGCCAGGACAGCGGATCGGTCTCGTCGCTGGCCAGGCGCAGTTCCTGGGTGTACTGGTCGAGGTCGCGGACCTGGCCCATCGACTGGCCGTAGCCGTTCGGCACGCCGTTGACCGGGTAGTCGGCCGCGGCGCCGCCGTCGGTATCGCCGCGGCTGTAGCCGGAGGTGGTCTCGTAGGCGCTGATCGAGGTCAGCGAGACGTTGCCGAAGTCGTAGACCGCCTTGATCGAGCCGCCGTGGGTCTTGTAGGCCTGCGGGTTGTCGTGGGCTTCGTCGTAGGCGACCTCGTCGCGCGGCACGTCGACCTTGTTGGAGCCCTTCGTGAGCGCGCCGCGCAGGAACAGGGTGGAGGTGCCGTCGTAGTCGCGGGTGTGCGCCGAGGCCAGGATCGAGAACTCGTCGCTGGGCTTGAGCAGCAACTGCAGGCGCGCGTTGCGGTCGTCGTAGCCGCCCATCGCGTCCTTCTTGGGCGTGACCGTGCCGTCGGCGCTGGGGCCGCGGTAGGTGTTGTCGACCCAGTCGTCGCGGTGCTGGTACAGCGCCGAGACGCGGAACGAGAGCACGTCGTTGACCGGGCCGCCGAAACCGCCGTCGAGCGAGACGGTGTTGTAGCTGCCGTAGCTGGCGCTGACCCGGCCGGCGTACTCGTCGCTGGGCTTGATCGAGTCGAACTTGACGATGCCGGCGGTGGTGTTGCGGCCGAAGAGCGTGCCCTGCGGGCCGCGCAGCACTTCGACCTGGTCCAGGTCGTAGACCGGGTTGGACTTCAGCACGACGTGCTCGAGCACCACGTCGTCCTGGATGATCGAGACCGGCTGCGAGGCGCCGAGGTAGAAGTCGATGTTGCCCAGGCCGCGGATGTAGAAGCGCGGGAAGATGCGGCCGGTGGTCGTCTCGGCATAGAAGCTGGGCACGCGGCCGGACAGCGCCAGCAGGGTGTCGTCGCCGCCGGCGGTGATGTTGCGCATCGCCTCGCCCTGCATCACGCCGACCGAGACCGGGACCTCCTGCAGGTTCTGCTCGCGGCGCTCGGCGGTGACGGTGATCTGGTCGAGCGAGGTGGCCGTGTCGGCACCGCGCGGGGCGGCGTCCTGCGCCGAAGCGGCGGCCGAGGCCAGCAGCAGGCCGGCGCAGGCGCAGGCGAGCGCGTTGCGGCGCAGGGCCGGGCGAACGGGGGCGGCAGCGCCATGCGGCGCCGGGAGAACGGAGGGGTGCAACGGCATGGATCGGGTCCTTTGGTGCGCTGGCTGGGTTCCTTCCGGCCCTGCGCAAGGCCGGCGACCGCACGGTGTCTTTCCGCGCCGCGGCACTGTATGTCGAAACCTTTGCGAAATGTTGACGGAATTTGAACGAATGGCCGCGCGCGCCATCCGATGGCGCGGAACGGCAACCGGCAGGCTCAGGCGTACTGCATCTTGCGGGTCATCCCGCCGTCGACGACGAAGTCCTGGCCGGTGACGAACCCGGACAGCCCGGGCGAGAGCAGGTATACCGCCAGCTGGGCGATGTCCGGCGGCACGCCGACCCGCCCGGCCGGGTGCTGGGCATGGTCGCGGCGCGACAGCTTCGGCGTGCGCCGCCGCGCGGGGGCCTGCCAGTCGTCGGTGGCGATCCAGCCCGGCGCGATCGCGTTGACCCGCACCGCAGGTCCTTCGCTCAGGGCGAGCGCGTGGGTGAAGGCGAGCAGGCCGCCCTTGGCCGCGGCATAGGGCTCGCTGTGCGGCTCGGACTGGTAGGCGCGGGTCGAGAGGATATTGACGATCGCGCCGCCGCCCTCGGCTTCGCGCAGCGCGGGCAGGGCGTGCTTGCTGCACAGGAACGCGCCGTGCAGCGACGACAGCCGGCGCTGCCATTCGCTCCAGTCCAGCGCGTCCAGCGGCGGCACGTGCGGGTCGGCGATGCCGGCGTTGTTGACCAGCCCGTCGATGCGCCCGAACCGGGCCAGCGCGGCCGCGGCGAAGCGCGCGGCGCTGCGTTCGCTGGCGACGTCCAGCCTGGCGAACGCGCACCGCCCGGGCAGGTTCCACTCGCGCAGGCAGGCCCTGCCGGCTTCCGCGTCGAGGTCGCCGATCAGCACGCGGCCGCCGGCGCCGAGCACGGCCTGGGCGATGCCGCGGCCGATGCCCTGGGCGCCGCCGGTGACCAGGATCACCCGGTCCTGCAGCGGGGCGGCGGGCCAGGCGGATATGGGGGGCGTCAGTGACATGGGATTCCTCCGAACGGCAAGAGAGGCAGGCACGGAATGGCTGGCGGAACAACCCTGCAGGAGCGGCTGAGGCCGCTCCCGCGAAAGCCCCTTCTACGTACGACCGGGCGGGGCGGAATTCAGCGGAACAGCTTCTCCCAGCCCTCATGGCCGAGCTTGTCCAGCGTTTCGAGGTTGCGCTCCACGATCACGTCCGGATCGGGGAACGCGGCGACGGCGCGCTCGACGCTGTCCTCGCGCAGCAGGTGCAGGGTCGGCCACGGCGAGCGGTTGGTGTAGTTGCCGATGTCGTCCGGCGCGGCGCCGGCGAACTGGTAGTCGGGGTGGAAGCTGGCCACCTGAAGCACGCCCTGCAGGTCCAGCGCCTCGACCGCCGCGTCGGCGTTGTCGAGGAAGTCGTTGTAGTCGAGGAAATCGCCCAGCACGTCCGGGTGCACGATCAGCGTGGTGTCGATCCGCTCGGCCGGGGTATCGCGCAGCAGCACCAGTTCCTCGGCCAGCTGCTCCAGCAGCGCCTCGGGCGTGGTGGCGTCGCTGAGCACCAGCCGCACCTGGTCCTTGACGTAGACCGCCTTGGCGAACGGGCACAGGTTCATGCCGATCACCGCGCGCTCGATCCAGCGGCGGGTATCGCCCAGGTAGTCGGGCCTGGCGGCGGGAGCGTCGTCGTGCTGCATCGCCCGCCTCAGTCGCGGAAGTTGTCGAACTGCAGCGGCACCTCGAACTCGGCCTTGCGCAGCAGGGCGATCGTCTCCTGCAGGTCGTCGCGCTTCTTGCCGGTGACGCGCAGCTTGTCGCCGTTGATCTGGCTGTCGACCTTGAGCTTGGCCTCCTTGATCCTGGCGGCGATCTGCTTGGCGACCTTCTGCTCGACGCCCTGCTTGACGGTGATCTTCTGGCGCGCGCCGGCGAGGTTGGTCTCCACGTCGCCGAATTCCAGGCAGCGGAAGTCGATGCCGCGCGCGCCCAGGCGCTGGCGCAGGATGTCGGTCATCTGCTTGAGCTGGAAGTCGCTCGGCGCCGACTGGGTGATCAGCTTGTCGTCCTCGAGCACGAACTTCGCGTCCACGCCCTTGAAGTCGAAGCGGGTGGACAGCTCGCGGTTGGCCTGGTCCACGGCGTTGGTCAGCTCGTGCTTGTCGACCTCGGAGACGATATCGAAGGAAGGCATGGCGTATTCCCGGGAAAAACGACGTCCAGTTTAGAACCGGGCGGCCGCCGTGGCGACCTGGGGCACCGCGCCGGCGCCCTGCGCACGCGTCCGGCCGGCGATGCGGTGCCTTCGCGGCCGTCGCCGGCGATAATGAGGCATGCCCAACACTCGTTCCCCTGTCCGCGCGGTCGCGTGGATGCTGGCCGCGGTCGCCAGTTTCTCGCTGATGGACGCCGCGATGAAGCTGCTGTCCGCGCATTACCCGCCGTTGCAGGTGACCATGCTGCGGGGCGGCGCCTCGCTGCCGTTCGTGCTGGCCTGGGTGCTGGCCAGCGCCGGCGTGCGCTCGATGGTGCCGGTGCGCTGGGGCCTGCACCTGCTGCGCGGCGCGCTCGGCATGGCGATGATCGGCTGCTTCGTGTACGGGCTGAAGCGCATGCCGCTGTCCACCGCCTACACGATCTACTTCGTCTCGCCGCTGCTGGTGGCGGCGCTTTCGGTGCCGTTGCTGGGCGAGCGGGTGGGGCCGCGGCGCTGGACCGCGATCGCCATCGGCCTGGTCGGCGTGATCGTGGTGCTGCGGCCGGGCGTCGACGGCATCATTTCGTTGCCCGGGCTGATGGTGCTGCTGGCGGCGGTGTCGTACGCGGTGGCCTCGGTCACGGTCAGCCTGCTCACCCGCACCGACACCTCGCAGTCGATGGTGGTGTGGTTCCTGCTGATCATGACGGTCGGCGCGGCGGTCCTGGCGATCCCGGGCTGGGTGCCGCTGCAGCCGGCGCATGCCGCGCTGATCGCCGGCATGGGCCTGGCGGGCGCGCTGGGCCAGGTCGCGCTGACCCGGGCGTTCCAGTCGGGCGAAGCCTCGATGGTGGCGCCGCTGGAGTACACCGGCCTGGTCTGGGTGATCGGCTGGGACTGGCTGCTGTGGCGCGTGCTGCCGGACCGGGCGACCTGGATCGGCGCGGCGATCATCGTCGCCAGCGGGCTTTACCTGCTGCGGCGCGAGCGGGTGCGGAAGGTGAAGCCGCTGCCGCCCCTGGACCATCCGTAGGCCGCCGGTCCGACGGAGCTCAGCGGCCGTCCGGCTTCCGTTGACGGCGGCCGCGGCGCGACGGCCGGCGTTTCGCGGACATCGCCTGCGCGGCCAGCCACAGGCCGAGCGCCGTGCACAGCAGGCCCAGCCCGCCCCAGATCAGTGGCGTGCCCCAGGTACCGACGAACCCGCCGACGATCGCCTGCTCCGGCGCGTCCGGGCGGTAGTAGACCTTGACCTCGGCACCGACCGCGGGCGATCGCTGCGTCGAGCAGGCCTCGCCGACGAACTGGACCGGCTGGCCGCGCGCGGTTTCGAACGCCACCTGCGGGCAGTAGTACTTGACGAGGCCGTCCTCGCGGGTGTTCAGCCAGCGCTCGCGCAGGGCGACGACCTTGCCGGTGGTGCGCAGGGCATCGTCCAGCGAGGCATAACGGCCCTTCACGATCAGCGCGGTCACCACCAGCACCGCCAGCCCCAGCGCCAACGGCGTGGCCCACAGCCAATGCGGGCTGATCTCGTAGTCCTTGCCGTCCGGTCCTGGCGCGCTCACGGTCCTGCCCCCTGGTCTGCCGGCCGTCACCCTAGCAGCCGGACCGGGGCGCCGTAACGAAGCCGCCGCCGGGCACGGTCCCGCGGCGGGGCCGCGACCCTGACCTGGCGGGGCGCCTGAGAACCAATGGGAATAAGATTCCACCTTTCGAAGCCCCCGGCGCCGGCCCTGCGCTGGTAGGCTTCACGCCCCCCGTTCCCCGACCCGGTTCCCAGCGCGGTGATCCAGTTCCAGCGCCTGCACAAGTCCTATTCCGTCGCCGGCCGCGAGGTCGTCGCCCTGCATCCGCTGGACCTGGAGATCCGGGCCGGCGAGGTGTTCGGCATCATCGGCCATTCGGGCGCCGGCAAGTCCACGCTGATCCGGCTGATCAACCGGCTGGAGGAGCCCAGCGGCGGGCGCCTGCTGATCGACGGCCAGGACGCCACGGCACTGGACCGCGACGGTCTGCGCGCGCTGCGCCGGCGGATCGGCATGATCTTCCAGCACTTCAACCTGCTGTCCTCGCGCACCGTGGCCGGCAACGTCGCCTTCCCGCTCGAGCTGGCCGGCACGCCGCGCGCCGAGATCGACGCGCGCGTGGCCGAGCTGCTGGGCACCGTGGGCCTGCAGGCGCATGCCGGCAAGTACCCGGCGCAGCTGTCGGGCGGGCAGAAGCAGCGCGTCGGGATCGCCCGCGCGCTGGCCACGCGTCCGCGGATCCTGCTGTGCGACGAGGCCACCAGCGCGCTCGACCCGCAGACCACCGCCGCGGTGCTGGCGCTGCTGGCGAAGATCAACCGCGAGCTGGGCCTGACGATCGTGCTGATCACCCACGAGATGGACGTGATCCGCCGCGTCTGCGACCGCGTCGCCGTGCTCGATGCCGGCCACCTGGTCGAGAGCGGGCCGGTGACGCAGGTGTTCCTGCATCCGCAGCACCCGACCACGCGCCGCTTCGTTTCCGAGGCCGAGCACGTCGACGAGGGCGAACTGCACCGCGATTTCGACGCGGTGGCCGGGCGCATCGTGCGCCTGACCTTCCTCGGCGGCGACACCTACCAGCCGCTGCTGGGCCGGATCGCGCGCGATACCGGCGTGGACTACAACATCCTGTCCGGCCGCATCGACCGCATCAAGGACACGCCGTACGGCCAGCTGACCGTCGCGCTGGTCGGCGGCGACATCGCCGCGGCGCAGGCGGGGTTCGCCGCCGCCGGCGTGCACGTGGAGGAATTGCGCGCATGAACGCCCCGCTGATCGCCGCCGCGGACGGCTTCTTTCGCAACCTCGATGCCGCCAAGTGGGGCGAGATCGGCCGCGCCACGCTCGACACCCTGTCGATGCTGGCCGGTTCGCTGCCCCTGACCCTGCTGATCGGGCTGCCGCTGGGCGTGCTGCTGTTCCTCAGCGGTTCGCCGCAGCTGCGCCGCCGCCCGGTGCTGCACGGCGTGCTGGCGCTGGTGGTCAACCTGCTGCGCTCGGTGCCCTTCATCATCCTGATGATCGCGATGATCCCGCTGACGCTGGCGCTGATGGGCACCTCGCTGGGCGTGCGCGGCGCGATCCTGCCGCTGGTGGTCGGCGCCGCGCCGTTCTACGCGCGGCTGGTCGAGACCGCGCTGCGCGAGGTCGACCGCGGCGTGGTCGAGGCCAGCCAGGCGATGGGCGCGACCACCCGCCAGCTGGTGTTCAAGGTGCTGCTGCCGGAAGCGCTGCCGGGCCTGATCGCCGGCGCCACCGTGACCACGATCGCGCTGATCGGCTTCACCGCGATGGGCGGCGCGATCGGCTCGGGCGGACTCGGCGACGTCGCCTACCGCGAGGGCTACCTGCGCTCGCGCTCGGATGTCGCGCTGGTCACGGTCGTGCTGCTGCTGGTGCTGGTGCAGGTGCTGCAGATGCTCGGCGACCGGCTGGTGGCGCACTACAGCCGGCGTTGAGCCGGTTCGCCTGCGGGTCGATCCGCCCGTGGGAGCGGTTGAAACCCTTCCACAGGCAGTCTGTTTTGCTACGGTTTCCCACTCTCCCCCCTTGGAATCGCCGATGAAGACCTTCCTGCTCCGTCCGTTGTTGCTGGTCGCCTCCGCGCTGGCGCTGTCCGCCTGCGGCGGCGCGTCGTCCTCCAAGGGCGACACGCTCAGCGTCGCCGCCACCGCGGTGCCGCACGCCGAGATCCTCGACGTGGTCAAGCCGCTGCTGGAAAAGGAGGGCGTCAAGCTCGACGTGCACGTGTTCAACGACTACGTGCAGCCCAACGACCAGGTGGTGCAGAAGCAGATCGACGTCAACTACTTCCAGACCGAGCCGTACCTGGACGCCTACAACCGCGACCGCAAGAGCGACCTGGTGACCGTGGTCGGCGTGCACATCGAGCCGTTCGGCGCCTACTCGCGCCGCTACAAGTCGCTGGCCGAGCTGCCGCAGGGCGCGGACGTGGTGATCCCCAACGACCCGAGCAACAACAGCCGCGCGCTGATCCTGCTCGACAAGGCCGGGCTGATCAAACTGAAGGATCCCGCCAATGCGTTGTCGACCCAACGCGACATCGTCGAGAACCCCAAGGGCCTGAAGTTCCGCGAGCTGGACTCGGCGATGCTGCCGCGCGTGCTCGACCAGGTCGATCTGGCGCTGATCAACACCAACTACGCGCTCGATGCCGGCCTCAATCCCACCCAGGACGCGCTGGCGATCGAGAGCAAGGACTCGCCGTACGTGAACTACCTGGTCGCCCGCGCCGACAACAAGGACGACCCGCGCGTGCAGAAGCTCGCCAAGGCGTTGACCAGCCCGGAAGTGAAGGCCTTCATCGAGCAGAAGTACCACGGCGCGGTGCTGCCGGCGTTCTGATCCCGGGCGCGCGACCCGGTTTTCTCCGCGGAAGGCGTGCCCGTATGCGGGCAGCCGGCGCCGGCGCGCACCGCGGCGCCCGGCGTGGAACGGGCGTTCCGGGGCCGCCAAGAAGAAACGGGCCTTGCGGCCCGTTTCTTCCGAGATCGCGATGGACGATGCGGTCAGAACCGCGCGCCGATGCCGACGCCCACGGTCCACGGATCCAGCTTCAGGTCCTGGCCGGTGCCCTCGCCGCCGACGGTGACGTCCGGGCGCGCGTGCATGTAGCGCGCATCGGCACGGGCGAACCAGGTCGAGTTGATGTTCATGTCGACGCCGACCGTGCCGATCGCGCCCTTGGCCTTGTCCACGCCGACCCGGCCGTCGGCGCCCGCCAGCGCGTCGATCTTCTCGTTGCTGAACTTCGACTCGTAGTAGCCCACGCCGACGAACGGGCGGAAGGTGTTGTCGGCCTGGCCGAAGTGGTACTGCGCGCTCAGCGCGACCGGCTGCTGCTCGACCGTGCCGATCTTGCCGGCGTCGCTCTTGACGCGGTGGTTGAACTTGTCGGCCGCGCCCCACAATTCGACCGCCCAGTTGTCGTTGATGAAGTAGCTGGCGCTGATCGTGGGCGCGACATCGCCGTCGAGCTTCTTCACGCCCGTGGCCGGATCGCTCTTCGGCTGCAGGATCGTGGCGCTGCCGACGACGGCCCAGTGCTTGCCCGAAGCGGTTTCGTTGCTGACCGGGTTGCCGTAGATGTCCTGTTGCGCGGTGGCCGTATCCTGCGCGAACGCGGCAGGCGCAAAGGCGAGGGCAGTGACGGTGGCCAGGCTCAGGATGGAAATCGAACGCATGAGGTGACTCCTCTTTCTTCTCGTAGGCCCGTGGAGGTGGGCGCGGCACACCGTAGTCCGGCCGATATGAATCGATGCCGACCCCGAGCGGCACATCGTCGTTTTCATTCAGCAATTCGCGGGAAAACCCGCGGCGTCGCTGGTTCCATGCCATTGCCGATGTTCATCCAGATGCAGCCATCGTGACGAAGAACACGCTCCTCCAAGGCTTGCCAGCGCAGCTCGACGCGCATTGCCGCGTGCTCGTGCTCGGTTCCATGCCCGGCGCGCAATCGCTGGCGCAATCGCGCTATTACGCGCACCCGCGCAACCGGTTCTGGCCGTTGATGGCGCGACTGCTCCGGTTCGATCCGGCGCTGGATTACCCGGCCAGGATCGCCGCGCTGAAACGTTCCGGCGTCGGCGTGTGGGACGTGATCGGGCAATGCGTCCGCAACGGCAGCCTCGATGCGTCGATCGACCGCGCGAGCATCGTGCCGAACCCGCTGCCGGAGCTGCTGGCCGCGTTGCCCGAGATATCGGTGGTGGCCTGCAATGGCGCGACCGCGGCGCAGGCGTGGCGCCGCCATATCGCACCGCAGCTGGCGGCGTCGCCGCGCGCGCCGGCGGTGCTGGCGCTGCCGTCCACCAGTCCGGCCAATGCGGCGTTCACGCTGGCGCGCCTGGAACGGGCCTGGAGCGCGCTGCTGCCGTACCTGCGCGGCTGAGCGCGGCGCTGCCGGAAGTCATGCCCGCCTTCGGCACGGGCGGCGGGCGGGCGGTCCCGGCAACATGCCGGGTAATGACCACGCGGAGCCGTGCCATGTTGCGATTCCTTGCCGTGTCCACCCTGCTGCTCGCCAGCCCGGCGCTGTACGCCGACACCCGCCTCGGCAATGTCCGCTGCGACGTCGAAAGCGACTACGACCTCACCCTCAACGATCGCAGCCTGATCCTGATCAAGCAGGACGGCGCGCCCCGGCGCATCGTGATGCGCCAGGGCCGGATGTTCGTCGACGACGCGTGGGTGGCGCTGTCGAAGGAGGACGGCGAGCGGGTCGCCGCATTCGAGCGCGAGACGCGCCAGACCGTGCCGCTGGCGCAGGAAGTCGGCCGGCAGGCGGCCGACATCGCGTTGACCGCGCTCGGCGAGGTCGCGGCCGGGTTCAGCCGCGATCCCGCCAGGACCCGCGACCAGCTCGGGCAGGTGCGCGACAAGCTCGACGCGCGCCTGCGCCAGGACTTCAGCGGCGGCAAGTTCACCGAGGTGGACATCGACGGCGAGATCGGCTCGCTGGTCGAGGAGCTGCTGCCGCAGGTGATCGGCGATGCCGTCGCAGGCGCGGTGCAGGTCGCGCTGGCCGGCGGCGAACCGCGGTTGCGCTCGCTGGACGGGCTGGACGCACGCATCGAGAAGATCGTCGAACCGCAGGCGCGCAGGCTCGAACCGCTGGCCTTGCGCCTGTGCCAGCGCATGCAGGCGCTGGACGCCCTCGACAATGCGCTGGCGTATCGTCTCCCTTCGGGCGCACCGCTGGATCTGTTGCGCGTGGAACTGAAGTCGCGCGATGCCGGCGATGCCAAAACGGAATGAGGGCCATGCCATTTGCGCAGCTTTCCCGGCAATGGTTGGCGCTGCGCCCGCGGCCGGCCACAATAGGGGTTTCCCATCAGTTGCCGGAGTACCGTAATGGCCGAAATCAAGGAAGCACTTGTCCCCGATATCGGTGACTACAGCGATGTTCCGGTGATCGAAGTGCTGGTGTCGGTCGGCGACACGGTCAAGAAGGACCAGAGCCTGGTCACGCTCGAGTCCGACAAGGCGACGATGGAAGTGCCCTCGTCGGTGGCCGGCGTGGTCAAGGAGATCAAGGTCAAGGTCGGCGACACGCTGTCGCAGGGCAATGTCGTGGCGCTGATCGAAGCCGCCGAGGAAGGCGCCCAGCCGGCCGCGAAGGCCGCCGCCCCGGCGCCCGCGGCGAAGTCCGAGCCGGCCCCGGCTGCGCCGGCGAAGGCCGAGGCCGAGGCCGCCAAGCCCGCCTCCGGCGGCGTGGTCGAGGCGCGCGTGCCGGACATCGGCGACTACACCGACGTGCCGGTGATCGAGGTGCTGGTGTCGGTCGGCGACACGGTCGCCAAGGACCAGGGCCTGGTGACGCTCGAGTCGGACAAGGCGACGATGGAAGTGCCCTCGTCGGTGGCCGGCGTGGTCAAGGAAATCAAGGTCAAGGTCGGCGATGCGTTGTCGCAGGGCAGCATCGTCGCGCTGATCGAGGCCGAGGGCGCCGCCGCGGTGCCGACGCGCGGCGTGGCGTCCGCCGAGACCGGCGCCCAGGTCGCGCCGGTGGCGTACCCGGCCCAGCCCGACCGGCTCGCCGAGCGCGAGATCCGGCAGGAGCAGGCCGCCCCGGTGGCGGCGGCGCCGTCCGCCGGCGCGCCGAGCACCCCGCCGGTCACGTTCGACGCCGACAGCGTGCTGCCGTCGAAGGTCCCGTACGCCAGCCCGGCGGTGCGCGTGTTCGCGCGCGAACTGGGCGTCGACCTGAACCAGGTCAAGGGCACCGAGAAGGGCGGCCGCATCACCCGCGAGGACGTGCAGAAGTTCGTCAAGGCCGCGCTGAGCGGCCGCGTGCCGGCCGCGGCCGGCGGAGCCGCCGCGGCGGGCGGCGGCCTCAACCTGCTGCCGTGGCCGAAGGTGGACTTCGCCAAGTTCGGCGAGGTCGAGACCCAGCCGCTGTCGCGCATCAAGAAGATCTCCGGCGCCAACCTCGCCCGCAACTGGGCGATGATCCCGCACGTCACCCAGTTCGACCAGGCCGACATCACCGAGCTGGAAGAACTGCGCGTGCAGCTCAACAAGGAAGCCGAGAAGGCCAAGTCGGGCGTCAAGCTGACCATGCTGGCGTTCCTGATCAAGGCCAGCGCGGCCGCGCTCAGGCAGTTCCCCGAGTTCAACGCCTCGCTCGACGCGGGCGGCGAGAACCTCACGCTCAAGAAGTACTTCCACATCGGCTTCGCCGCCGACACGCCGAACGGCCTGGTCGTGCCGGTGATCCGTGACGTGGACAAGAAGGGCGTCAACCAGATCGCGCAGGAGACCGCCGAGCTGGCCAAGAAGGCGCGCGACGGCAAGCTCGGCCCGGTCGACATGAGCGGCGGCTGCTTCTCGATCAGCTCGCTCGGCGGCATCGGCGGCACCGCGTTCACGCCGATCGTCAATGCGCCGGAAGTGGCGATCCTGGGCGTGTCCAAGTCCTCGATCCAGCCGGTCTGGGACGGCAAGCAGTTCGCCCCGCGCCTGATGCTGCCGCTGTCGCTGAGCTACGACCATCGCGTCATCGACGGCGCGCTGGCCGCGCGCTTCACCACCTACCTGAGCCAGGTGCTGGCCGACATGCGGCGCGTGCTGCTGTAACGAGGCGCCGCGCCCGCTCCGGCGCCGCCTGGCGCCGCCCCTACACATGCTGCAATACCCGTCGCCGCGACCCGGCGGCGGGGCAATGAGGAGAATCCCATGGCGGAGATCGAGGTCAAGGTTCCGGATATCGGCGACTACAGCGACGTGCCGGTGATCGAAGTGCTGGTGGCCGTCGGCGACACCGTCGCCAAGGACCAGGGCCTGGTGACGCTGGAGTCGGACAAGGCCACCCTGGAGGTGCCGTCCTCGGCGGCCGGCGTGGTCAAGGCCCTGAAGGTCAAGGTCGGCGACACCCTGTCGCAGGGCGACGTGGTCGTGGTGCTGGACAGCGAGGGCGAGGCCGCCGCCAAGCCGGCGCCGGCCAAGGCCGAGGTCCCGGCCAGCAAGCCGCCGGTGACCCCGTCGCACCGCGCGCCGGACCCGGCGGTGGTCGCGCAGGCGCTGCCGTCCAGCGGCCGCAAGGCCGACATCGAATGCCGCATGGTCGTGCTCGGTGCCGGCCCCGGCGGCTACACCGCCGCATTCCGTTCGGCCGACCTGGGCATGGATACCGTGCTGGTCGAGCGCTACGCCTCGCTCGGCGGCGTCTGCCTCAACGTCGGCTGCATCCCGTCCAAGGCGCTGCTGCATGCCGCCGCGGTGATCGACGAGGTCGCGCATGCCGGCGATTTCGGCGTCGAGTTCGGCAAGCCGAAGATCGCGCTCGACAAGCTGCGCGAGTACAAGGAAAAGGTCGTCGGCACCCTGACCAAGGGCCTGGCCGGCATGGCCAAGCAGCGCAAGGTGCGCACCGTCACCGGCGTGGCGAAGTTCGTCTCGGCCAACGAGCTGGAGATCGCCGGCGCCGACGGCAAGACCCAGTTGCTGCGCTTCGAGCAATGCATCATCGCCGCCGGCTCGCAGGCGGTGAAGCTGCCGAACTTCCCGTGGGGCGACCCGCGCGTGATGGATTCCACCGACGCGCTGGAGCTGGCCGAGGTGCCCAAGAAGCTGCTGGTCGTCGGCGGCGGCATCATCGGCCTGGAGATGGCCACCGTGTACAGCGCGCTGGGCAGCCAGGTCACCGTGGTCGAGTTCATGGACCAGCTGATGCCGGGCGCCGACAAGGACCTGGTCAAGCCGTTGGCCGACCGCCTGAAGAAGCAGGGCATCGAGGTGCACCTGAAGACCAAGGCCGCCAGCGTCAGCGCCGACAAGAAGGGCATCACGGTCAGCTTCGAATCGGCCACCGAGGGCGAGAAGCCGGCGCTGGAGCAGGGCACCTTCGACCGCGTGCTGGTCGCGGTCGGGCGCGCGCCGAACGGCAAGAAGATCGATGCCGAGAAGGCCGGCGTGCAGGTCACCGAGCGCGGCTTCATTCCGGTCGACCGGCAGATGCGCACCAACGTGCCGCACATCTTCGCGATCGGCGACATCGTCGGCAATCCGATGCTGGCGCACAAGGCCACGCACGAAGGCAAGCTCGCCGCCGAGGTCGCCTTCGGCGAGAAGAAGGAATGGGTGGCGCGGGTGATCCCGTCGGTGGCCTACACCAACCCGGAAATCGCCTGGGTCGGCGTCACCGAGACCGAGGCCAAGGCCAAGGGCCTGAAGGTCGGCGTGGCCAAGTTCCCGTGGGCCGCCAGCGGCCGCGCGATCGGCATCGGCCGCACCGAGGGCTTCACCAAGCTGATCTTCGACGAGGAGACCCACCGCGTGATCGGCGGTGCCATCGTCGGCGTGCACGCCGGCGACCTGCTGGCCGAGATCGGCCTGGCGATCGAGATGGGCGCCGAAGCCGAGGACATCGGCCACACCATCCACGCCCACCCGACCCTGAGCGAATCGGTCGGCATGAGCGCCGAGGTCTACGACGGCACCATCACCGACCTGTACATCCCGAAGAAGAAGTAGGCGGAACGCTTCCGCCGGACGCGACGACGCCCCGCTTGCCGGGGCGTCGTCGTTCCTGGGGTGCCGGTCCCGGGCGGCGCGGGCATAATCGGCTTTCGACCACGCATGGAGCGGTGCGGATGCGACGGAAGATCGCGATGGCGTTCCTGGCCTGGGCGGGCACGGCCATGGCGCAACCGGCGGACGACCCGGCCCTCGCGGCGGCGCTCGCCCAATGCCCCGGGACCGCGGAGTTCGTCCGCGTGCATGGCCATCCCTTGCAGCGCAAAGGCCCCGGCACGGAAACCGCGCCGCCGAGCGAGCCGGAACTCCGCCGGCAATTGCTGGACATGGAACGGATCGACCAGGAGGCCCGCAACGGCGATTGGTCGCAAGCGGCGGTGCAGCGGATGGCCGAGGTCGATGCGGCGAACCTTTCCAGGATCAAGCGCATCGTCGCCGACCACGGCGGGCTGCCGGACGTCGCCAGGGTGGGGGAGGACGGCCTGGCTGCCGCGTGGCTGCTGGTGCAGCACGCGGACCGCGATCCCGGATTCCAGGCCGACGTGCTGGCGCGGCTGGCGCCTTTGCTCGACAGCGGACAGGTGACGCCCGCCAGTTCGCGATGCTGACCGATCGCGTGCTGGCCGCGCAGGGCAAGCCGCAACGCTACGGCAGCCAGCTCCTCGCAGTGGACGGGAAGTGGGTTCCCAAGCCGATGGAGGCACCGGAACGGATCGACGAACGGCGCGCCGGGATCGGCGAGATGCCGCTGGCCGACTACATCTGCGTCGCCACGCACCTGATGCCTCCGCCCGCCGCGAATCCGTAGTCCGCGGGGCGCCCGCTGCCGGGCGCCCCGCTTCGCACCCCGCCGCCGGTTCAGAAGGCCAGCGTGATGCCCGCCACCGGCCCCTTGAACTCCTGTTTCAGGCCGATGGTCGTCACGGCGTCCTCCTTGCGGTCGACGTCGAGCTTGAACCAGTCGTAGCCGACGAACACGCCGAAGTTCGGCGTGAAGCGGTACTCGACGATCGCGTTGGCGCGGCTCAGGTCGCCGTCGTAGTCGCCGAAGTCGCCCCAGTCGGTGTTGAGGTACTGGCCCTGGATGTTGAACAGCCAGCGTTCGCCCGGATGCGCGGTGAAGCGCAGGCCAACCACCGGCGCGGTGCCGTCCTCCTTCTCGTCGGCGAAGGTGCCGGTATAGAGGTCGCCGAGGTCGGCATAGCCCTTCGCGGACACCTTGGCCCACTCCGCGCCGATCTGCAGGCCGAGGCTGGCGCGGGGCGTGTCCACAACCGAATAGTCGTAGACCAGGCTGGCCACCTGGTACTTCAGCTCGCCCTTGACGAAGCTGCCCGACGGCACCGTCACGCCGCCGTAGCTGACCGTCTCGCCGAGCGTCTCGCGGCGGTCCTTGTCGTACTTGAAGTAGTCGAAGATCAGGCGCTGGCGTTGGCTGATGCGGAACAGGCCATCCACGCGCGGCTCCCATTCCTTGCCGCCGAACGAGAAATCCTCCGAGCCGGACAGCGATCGCCCGTCGATCTCGGTGTCGCCGCGCAGCGTGTTGTCGTTGTCGATGTTCATCGCGCCCAGGCGCAGCTGGAAACGGTCGTCGCCGTCGGCGGCGTGGGCGAGCGGGATCGTCGCAGCGGCGAGCGCGCATGGCAGGACGAGGGCGAGCAGGTGTTTCATCGGGGGCTCCGTGTTCGATGGCGTGGGCGATCGCGCCCGGAGCCCCGACTATGCAAAGCGCGTTCGTCCAACATCCGTGAAGGTATGGTCTCCCGCTGCCCTCGCGTTCATGGCAGGGTCACGGCGGTGGGCGCGTCGTCACGACGGGCCGAATGGAGGCGGATCCGCGCGCGGAGCCTTGCGGATCCCGCAAAAGGAAGCCCCGGTTGCCCGGGGCTTCACGGCCTGCCAAGGAGCTGTCGACGAGGAATGGAAGCAGGCCCGCAAGCTCAGACAGGCCGCTTCGGCAAAAGTTCCGCGCGAAAAAACGCTTACAACGAGCGGGTTTGGCGATTTTGCGCCGCAGCAAATCCATGACTTGTCCCGGTTGTCTCGCAAATTGCGGCATTGCTATAATTTCGCGGCTCGACGAGGCGCATCCGCGTCTTACCTCCATCTTCAGGTCAAAGGAACTCACGTGCTGAACCCCGTGGAAACGGGTCGGCGGCTTATGCTGCGCGCAGCGGTATATCCGTTGGTCGCGGTAGCTATAGCCAGTTTGTTGTTCCTTCTGGTGGGAGGCAGGTACGCGTTCGGCGTCGCGCTGACCGGCATCGCCACCGTCGCCGGTGGCTGGGTCGCGGCGCGTACCGCGCTGGGAGGCGGGGTCCAGGCCGCAGGCGCGGCGATGACCCGGCTGGTCCTGGCGATGGTGCTCAAGTGGGTGCTGGTGATCGTGGCGCTTGCGCTGGGCTTTGCCTGGTGGCGGCTGCCTGCAACGGCCCTGCTGGCGGGTATCGCCGTCGCGATGATCTTTCAGGTTCTGGCCCTGGCCAGACGTTGAACCAAATTCAAGTTAAAGGGCTCCGGACAACATGGCAGGCGAGGCACTGACCCCCACCTCCTACATCCAGCACCACCTGCACAACCTGACCGTTCCGCTCAAGGAAGGCAGCAAGTTCTGGGTGCTGCACGTCGATACGCTGGTGATGGCCGTGCTGATGGGCCTGCTGATGGTGTTCGCGTTCTGGCTGGCGACCCGCAAGGCCACCGCCGGCGTGCCGGGCAAGTGGCAGGCGTTCGTGGAGATCTGCCTGGAGTTCGTCGACCGCCAGGCCAAGGACACCTACCACGGCAGCAGCAAGCTGGTGACGCCGATCGCGATCACCCTGTTCTTCTGGATCCTCCTGATGAACCTCATCAAGATGATCCCGGCCGACTTCATCGTCGCCCCGCTGGGCTGGGTCGGCATCCACGCCTGGAAGCCGGTGCCGACCGCCGACGTCAATGCCACCCTCGGCATGTCGATCAGCGTGTTCTTCCTGATGGTGTTCTTCTCGCTGCGCTCCAAGGGCATCGGCGGCTTCGTCCACGAGTTCCTGACCGCGCCGTTCGGCAAGTGGATGATGCCGTTCAACCTCATCCTCAACATCGTCGAGTGGCTGAGCAAGCCGATTTCGCTGGCGATGCGACTGTTCGGCAACATGTTCGGCGGCGAGATCGTGTTCCTGCTGATCTGGGTGCTCGGCGGCGCCGGCGTGTTCGGCGCGATCGCCGGTGGCGCTTTCGGCTTCGGCTGGATGCTGTTCCACCTGCTGGTCATTCCGCTGCAGGCCTTCATCTTCATGATGCTGTCGATCGTGTACCTGAGCCTGTCGGAAGACAGCCACTGAGTTTCGCTGCACCCTTCATCCGCTTCATCACCCTTAAGCAACTTCGTTCCTGGAGAAAACCATGTACCTCGCCGTCCTGACCAACCTCGCCCAAGTCCAGAGCTCCACCGTCCTCGCCGTCGGCATCATGATCGGCCTGGCCGCGCTGGGTGCTGGTCTCGGTCTGGCCATCATGGCTGGTAAGTTCCTCGAGTCGGCTGCCCGCCAGCCGGAGCTGATCCCGGTGCTGCAGGTCCGCATGTTCATCACCGCCGGCCTGATCGACGCCGCGTTCATCATCAGCGTCGCCGTCGGCCTGCTGTTCGCCTTCGCCAACCCGCTGGTCGGCGAGTTCGTCTCGCGCCTGCCGCAGATCGGCGGCTGATCCAGCGATAGCGGGATGTGGCCGGAGCGCCTGGCGCGCTCCGGTCGCGGATGAAGGCCCGGCCTGCGCCGCCACGGCGGCGCGGCCACCCGTAACTATCGATTGAGCGACCCATGGACATCACCTTTACCATCATTGCCCAGGCGCTGGCCTTTGCTGGCCTGATCTGGATCGTGGCGACCAAGATCTGGCCGCCGCTGCTGAAGGCCATCGAGGAGCGCCAGCAGAAGATCGCCGAAGGCCTGGCCGCGGCCGATCGCAGCCAGAAGGACCTGGCGCAGGCGCAGGAAAAGGTCAACGAGGCCCTCAAGGACGCGCGCACCAAGGCCAACGAGATCATCGACCAGGCCCACGCGCGCGCCAACCAGATCGTCGAGGCCGCCAAGTCCGAAGCCATCGCCGAGGCGAACCGGCAGAAGGAACTGGCCCAGGCCGAGATCGAGGCGGCCGCCACCCGCGCCCGCGAGGAACTGCGCAAGCAGGTCTCCGCGCTGGCGGTGAGCGGCGCCGAGAAGCTGCTCAAGCGCGAGATCGATGCGAACGCGCACAAGGCGCTGCTCGACGAACTGGCCTCGGAGATCTGATCGATGAGCCAGGCTTTGACCCTTGCCCGTCCCTACGCGCGCGCCGCCTTCGCGGTCGCGCGCGACGAGGGCGGCTTGGCCGCATGGTCGCAGGCGCTGCGCTTCTCCGCGCAGGTCGCCGCCGACCCGCGCGTGGCCGGGCTGCTGGCGAACCCGGAGCTCGACCGGTCGCAGGCGATCGCGTTGCTGGCCCCGGAAGCGGCCGGCGAGTCGTTCGTCCGCTTCCTCGGCGTGCTGGCGCAAGCCGGGCGCCTGGCGCTGCTGCCGGAGGTCGCCGGGCTGTACGACCAGCTGCGCGCCGAGGCCGAGCGCGTGGTCAAGGCCACCGTGACTTCGGCCGGCGAACTGTCGCAGGCCGAACTGGACAAGATCGTCGCGGCGCTGAAGAAGCGCTTCGGCCGCGAGGTGGAAGTCACCACCGCGGTCGATGCCTCGCTGATCGGCGGCGCGGTGATCGACGCGGGCGACGTGGTGATCGACGGCTCGCTCAAGGGCAAGCTGGCGCGCCTGCAGAACTCGCTCGCGAACTGAATTCACTTGAACGCACGGCCCTGGCGGCCGGCACCTAGGACTGAACGATGGCAACCACGCTCAACCCCTCCGAAATCAGCGAACTGATCAAGACCCGCATCGAGCAGGTCAAGCTGTCCGCTGAATCCCGCAACGAAGGCATCGTGACCAGCGTGTCCGACGGCATCGTGCGCATCTTCGGCCTGGCCGACGTGATGCAGGGCGAAATGATCGAACTGCCGGACAACACGTTCGCGCTGGCGCTGAACCTGGAGCGCGACTCGGTCGGCGCCGTGGTGCTGGGCGACTACGAGCACCTGCGCGAGGGCGACGTGGCCAAGACCACCGGCCGCATCCTGGAAGTCCCGGTCGGCCCGGAGCTGCTGGGGCGCGTGGTCAACGCGCTGGGCGAGCCGATCGACGGCAAGGGCCCGCTGGGCGCCAAGCTGACCGCGCCGGTCGAGCGCGTCGCGCCGGGCGTGATCTGGCGCAAGTCGGTCGACCAGCCGGTGCAGACCGGCTACAAGTCGGTCGACGCGATGATCCCGATCGGCCGCGGCCAGCGCGAGCTGATCATCGGCGACCGCCAGACCGGCAAGACCGCGATGGCGATCGACGCAGTGATCAACCAGAAGGGCACCGGCATCAAGTGCGTGTACGTCGCGATCGGCCAGAAGGCCTCGACCGTGGCGAACATCGTGCGCAAGCTCGAGGAGAACGGCGCGCTGGCCCACACCATCGTGGTCGCCGCGACCGCGTCCGAGTCTGCCGCGATGCAGTACATCAGCGCCTACGCCGGCTGCACCATGGGCGAGTACTTCATGGACCGCGGCGAAGACGCGCTGATCGTCTACGACGACCTGTCCAAGCAGGCCGTGGCCTACCGCCAGATCTCGCTGCTGCTGAAGCGCCCGCCGGGCCGCGAAGCCTACCCGGGCGACGTGTTCTACCTGCACTCGCGCCTGCTGGAGCGCGCCGCGCGCGTGTCGGCCGAGTACGTGGAGAAGTTCACCAACGGCGAGGTGAAGGGCAAGACCGGTTCGCTGACCGCGCTGCCGATCATCGAGACCCAGGCCGGCGACGTGTCCGCGTTCGTGCCGACCAACGTGATCTCGATCACCGACGGCCAGATCTTCCTGGAAACCGACCTGTTCAACGCCGGCATCCGCCCGGCCGTGAACGCCGGCATCTCGGTGTCGCGCGTCGGCGGTTCGGCCCAGACCAAGATCATCAAGAAGCTGTCGGGCGGCATCCGCATCTCGCTGGCCCAGTACCGCGAGCTGGCGGCCTTCGCGCAGTTCGCCTCGGACCTGGACGAAGCCACCCGCAAGCAGCTCGAGCGCGGCCAGCGCGTCACCGAGCTGATGAAGCAGAAGCAGTACGCGCCGATGTCGATCGCCAACCAGGCGCTGTCGATCTACGCTGTCAACGAGGGCTACCTGGACGACGTGCCGGTGGGCAAGGTGCTGGCGTTCGAGGAAGGCCTGCACGCCCACTTCGCCAATACCCAGGGCGCGCTGATCGAGAAGATCAACGCCACCGGCGCGTGGGACAACGAGATCGAGGCCGCCTTCAAGAAGGGCATCGAAGAGTTCAAGACCACCGGCAGCTGGTAACCCAGCGTGATTCGTGATTCGTGATTGGTGATTCGCAAAGGCGCTTGCCTGGCGGATTCCACCACGAATCACGTATCACGAATCACTAATCACGGCGAGCGAAGCGAGTATGGCAGGCGGACGCGAAATCAAAACCAAGATCAAGAGCGTGCAGAACACCCGCAAGGTGACGCGCGCGCTCGAAATGGTCTCGGCCTCCAAGATCCGCAAGGCCCAGGACCGGATGAAGACCTCGCGCCCGTACGCGCAGGCGATGAAGCAGGTGATCGGCCACCTGGCCCAGGCCAGCACCGACTACCAGCATCCGTTCCTGGTGGCGCGCGAGCAGGTCAAGCGCGTCGGCTACATCGTGGTCTCCTCCGACCGCGGCCTGGCCGGCGGGCTGAACAACAACCTGTTCCGCAAGATGCTCGGCGAAGTGCGCCAGTGGCAGGACAAGGGCGCCGAGGTCGACGTGGTGACCATCGGCCAGAAGGCCTCGACCTTCTTCCGCCGCATCAAGGTCAACATGGTCGGCAGCGTCACCCACCTGGGCGACACGCCGCACGTGGAGCAGCTGATCGGCGTGATCAAGGTGATGCTGGACGCGTTCACCGAGGGCCGCGTCGACCGCGTCTACCTGGTCTACAACCACTTCGTGAACACGATGACGCAGAAGGCCAGCTTCGACCAGCTGCTGCCGCTGCCTGCGTCGGAGGCGAAGGTGGCCCACCACGACTGGGACTACCTGTACGAGCCCGATGCCGCGACCGTGCTGGAGCACGTGATGACGCGCTACATCGAGTCGCTGGTGTACCAGGCGGTGCTGGAGAACGTGGCTTCCGAGCATGCCGCGCGCATGGTCGCGATGAAGGCGGCCAGCGACAACGCCAGCAAGCTGATCGGCACCCTGCAGCTGGTCTACAACAAGGCCCGCCAGGCCGCGATCACGCAAGAAATTTCCGAAATCGTCGGCGGCGCCGCCGCTGTCTAAGGCGCGCAGTCAAGTATTCATCTAGAGGATCCATCAATGAGTCAGGGCAAGATCGTTCAGATCATCGGCGCGGTCGTCGACGTCGAATTCCCCCGCGGTGAAGTGCCGAAGGTGTACGACGCGCTGAAGGTCGAGAACACCGCCATCACCCTGGAAGTCCAGCAGCAGCTCGGCGACGGCGTGGTGCGCGCGATCGCCCTGGGCTCGACCGACGGCCTGAAGCGCGGCCTGGTCGCCACCAATACCGGCAAGGCCATCGCCGTGCCGGTCGGCGCCGGCACCCTGGGCCGCATCATGGACGTGCTCGGCAACCCGATCGACGAAGCCGGCCCGATCGATGCCAGCACCACGTGGGAAATCCACCGCGACGCCCCGAGCTTCGACGAGCAGGCCTCGGCCACCGAGCTGCTGGAGACCGGCATCAAGGTGATCGACCTGATGTGCCCGTTCGCCAAGGGCGGCAAGGTCGGCCTGTTCGGCGGCGCCGGCGTCGGCAAGACCGTCAACATGATGGAGCTGATCAACAACATCGCCAAGGCGCACTCGGGCCTGTCGGTGTTCGCCGGCGTGGGCGAGCGTACCCGCGAGGGCAACGACTTCTACCACGAGATGGCCGAGTCCGGCGTCGTCAACCTGGAGGTCCCGAAGGACTCCAAGGTGGCGATGGTCTACGGCCAGATGAACGAGCCGCCGGGCAACCGCCTGCGCGTCGCGCTGACCGGCCTGACCATGGCCGAGTACTTCCGCGACGAGAAGGACGCCAGCGGCAAGGGCCGCGACGTGCTGTTCTTCGTCGACAACATCTACCGCTACACGCTGGCCGGTACCGAGGTTTCGGCGCTGCTGGGCCGCATGCCGTCGGCGGTGGGCTACCAGCCGACCCTGGCCGAGGAAATGGGCGTGCTGCAGGAGCGCATCACCTCGACCAAGACCGGTTCGATCACCTCGATCCAGGCCGTGTACGTGCCCGCGGACGACCTGACCGACCCGTCGCCGGCGACCACCTTCGCGCACCTGGACTCGACCGTGACCCTGTCGCGCTCGATCGCCTCGCTGGGCATCTACCCGGCGGTGGACCCGCTGGACTCCACCAGCCGCCAGATGGACCCGCTGGTGATCGGCGAGGAGCACTACAACACCGCCCAGCGCGTCCAGCAGACCCTGCAGAAGTACAAGGAGCTGAAGGACATCATCGCGATCCTGGGCATGGACGAGCTGTCCGAGGAGGACAAGCTGGCCGTGTCGCGCGCGCGCAAGATCGAGCGCTTCTTCAGCCAGCCGTTCCACGTGGCCGAAGTCTTCACCGGCTCGCCGGGCAAGTACGTGCCGCTGAAGGAAACCATCCGCGGCTTCAAGGGCATCGTGGACGGCGAGTACGACCACCTGCCGGAGCAGGCGTTCTACATGGTCGGCACGATCGACGAGGCCGTCGAGAAGGCCAAGAAGATGGCCGAGAAGGCCTAACAGCCGGGATTCGGGATTTGTGATTCGTGATTCGTAGGAGCGGTGTTCTTGGGGTGGCGAGGTCTTTGGCTTTCGCCAATCACGAATCCCGAATCACGAATCACGTTCCGAACGCAGTGAGGGACACATGAGCACCATCCGTTGTGACATCGTCAGCGCCGAGCAGGAGATCTTCCACGGCGAGGCGACCCTGGTCGTGGCCACCGGCGAGCTGGGCGAGCTGGGCATCGCGCCCAAGCACGCGCCGCTGATCACGCGACTGAAGCCGGGCAAGGTGGTCGTCACCACCGCCAGCGGCGAGCAGCTGGATTTCGCGATCTCCGGCGGCATCCTCGAGGTGCAGCCGCAGGTGGTGACCGTGCTGGCCGATACCGCCATCCGCGCCGAGGACATCGACGAGGCCGCGGTGCGCAAGGCCAAGGAAGAAGCCGAGCGCATCCTGGCCAATCGCGGCGAGGCGATGGACGTGGCCGAAGCCCAGGCCAAGCTGGCCGAGGCCGTGGTCCAGCTGCAGGCGCTGGAGCGCCTGCGCCGCACGCTCAAGCACTGAGCACCCGCCAGGCGCCCGTTCGCGGGCGAAACGGTTGTCGCGATGCCGGCCTTGCGCCGGCATCGTCGTTCAGGGCGCCGGCGTTCGCTGAGCGTTCGCACAACGCGGCAACGCACGGTGCAGGCGGAGCGGCGAGCAGGCGGGGCAAGATGGCGCGTCGCCGCACCCGCGGCATCCCCCGTTCTCGGAGATCGACGCCATGAACGTGCATTTCCCGCCATCGCGCAAGATCGCCGCGCTGGCCTTGCTGGCGCTTGGCCTGGGGCTGTCCGGTTGCGGGCAGGCGCGCGATGCGCCCACGGCGCTTTTGCCGTTGCTGGAGCGGTTGGCCGAGCGCAATGCGATCGGCGACCAGGTCGCGTTGAGCAAATGGGACAGCGGCAAGCCGGTGCTGGACGCCGCGCGCGAGGCGGCGGTGCTGCAAAGCGTACGCGAGCAGGCGCCGGCGCACGGGCTGGAGCCCGAACCGGCCGCACGCTTCTTCGCCGCGCAGATCGAGGCCAACAAGCTGGTGCAGTACCAGTTGCTGGAACGCTGGCATCGGATGGGCCATGCCCCCGATCGGCCCCGGCCGGACCTGGCGGCGCTGCGCGCCCGCCTGGACCGGCTGCAAGGCGAACTGCTCGATGCGCTGGCACGGAGCGCGTCGCTGCGGGCCAGGCCCGACTGCGCCTCGGCCGTCGCCCGGGAGGCGGCGGCGTACGCTCGGCAGAGGCGGCTCGACGACGTGCATCGTGTCGCGCTGGGCCGCAGCCTTGGCGATTTCTGCCAATGACCGCGGCGCTGGCGGGCGCGGCCTTCAGCGATAGACCAGATGCCGGTTGAGGAAGAACGAGACCACGGCCAGCGCGCCTTCGACCAACGGCTTGGCCAGCCAGGCCCATTGCAGGCCAAGCGAATGGGTGGTCACCGAGAGCAGCCAGGTGCTGACCGCGGTGAGCGCGATCCACATCAGGGCGAAGCGCTGGAGGCGCTGCCAGCCGAGCCGGGCGCCGTCCGCTTCTGCGAAGGTGTAGCGCCCGTTGAGCCAGAACCCGAGCATGGCCCCGCTGACGCGGCCGAGCAGGTTGCCGCCGGCCACCGGCATGCCCAGCGCCGTGGCGGCGACGAACACGGCCCAGTCGAGCAGCAATTGCAGCAGGCCGACGAGGATGAATTGGCCACCCTGGCGGAGCAGTTTCATGCGATGCGTTCCAGGCGAGGGACGCCATGCTAACCGCGAAACCGTAGAATCCGCAGCAATCCATGGAGAAACGCCGCACATGAGCCTGCCCCTGCACGTGATCATCCTGGCCGCCGGCGAAGGCAAGCGCATGAAGTCCGCGCTGCCGAAGGTGCTGCAGCCGCTGGCCGGCAAGCCGATGCTGGCGCACGTGATCGACACCGCGCGCGAGCTGCAGCCGGCGGGCATCCACGTGGTCTACGGCCATGGCGGCGAGCAGGTGCGCGCGGCCTTCGCCGACCAGCCGGACCTGGTCTGGGCCGAGCAATCGCGGCAGCTCGGCACCGGCCATGCCGTGCGACAGGCGATGCCGGGCGTGCCCGACACGGCGACGGTGCTGGTGCTCTACGGCGACGTGCCGTTGATCCGGGCCGAGACGTTGCGGCGCCTGCTGCAGGCGCCGGGACGGATCGCGGTGCTGGTGGCGGACTTGGCCGACCCGACCGGCTACGGGCGCATCGTGCGCGACCTGGAGGGCAAGGTCGCGGCGATCGTCGAGCAGAAGGACGCGGACGAGGAACAGCGCCGCATCCGCACCGTCAACACTGGCATCGTCGCGGTCGATTCCACGGCACTGGCGCGCTGGCTCTCGGCCCTGTCCAACGACAACGCGCAGGGCGAGTACTACCTGACCGACATCTTCGCCAGCGCCGCGGCCGAGTTCACCCCGGCCGAGCTGGTGCACGTGGACGACCCGCAGGAAGTGGAAGGCGCCAACGATCCCTGGCAGCTCGCCCAGCTGGAGCGCGCCTGGCAGCTGCGCGCCGCGCGCGCGCTGTGCCAGGCCGGCGCGCACATGGCCGACCCGGCGCGGGTGGACCAGCGCGGCCGCGTGACGGTGGGACGCGACGTGCGCATCGACGTCGACGTGATCTTCGAAGGTGAGGTGGAACTGGCCGACGGCGTCAGCGTCGGGCCGTTCACGCGCTTGAAGAACGTCAAACTCGGTCCGGGCACCGAGGTGCGCGCGCACTGCGACCTGGAGGGCGTGACGACCGAGGGCGCCGCGCTGATCGGCCCGTTCGCGCGGCTGCGCCCGGGCACGGTGCTGGCCGACGGCGTGCACGTCGGCAATTTCGTGGAGACCAAGAAGGTCGTGCTGGGCGTGGGCAGCAAGGCCAACCACCTGACCTATCTCGGCGATGCGGTGGTCGGCAGCAAGGTCAACATCGGGGCCGGCACGATCACCTGCAATTACGATGGCGTGAACAAGTCGCGGACCACGATCGGCGACAACGCGTTCATCGGCTCCAATTCGTCGCTGGTGGCGCCGGTCGAGGTGGGCGAGGGCGCGACGCTGGGCGCCGGCACGGTGCTCACGCGCAGTGCCCCGGCAGGCAAGCTGACCGTGGCGCGCGCGCGCCAGCAGACCGTCGATGGCTGGCAGCGTCCCAGCAAGAAGTCCTGAGCCGCGGCTCGCGTGGGCCGACGAGCTGGACGCGCTGCTCGCGATCGAGCGGCGCGCCGGCGAGCTGCTCCGGGGCCACGAGGCCCATGCGGTGTTCGCCGGGCATTGCCTGGACCTGGCCAGCCTCCGGGCCGGCCTCGCACGCGGCCAGCTGTGGCGGGTGGAAGCCCGGGGCGAAGCGGTCGGCTACCTGCTGGGCGGCGAGCTCGACGGCGCCTTCCACGTGCTGCAGATGGATGTCGATCCCAGCCATGGCCGCCAGGGCCACGGGCGAAGGCTGCTGCGGCATGCCTTGGCACGGGCGAGGGCGCAAGGGTACCGCGAGGCGCTGCTGACCACGCTTGCCGACGTGCCGTGGAATGCCCCGTTCTACGCCAGCGAGGGTTTCCGGCCGCTGCCTTCCGGGCAGTGGGGGCCGGGCCTGCGCCAGGTGATGGCGGAGGAGGCCGCGCTCGGCTTCCCGATGCACCTGCGCGTGGCGATGTGGCGCCCGCTCTGACGCGCCGGGCCCGCTAGGCCGGCAGCAGCAGCGTCACGCACAGGCCGCCGTCCTGGCGGTTCTGCAGGGCGATGCGCCCGCCATGGGCTTCGACGATCTCGCGCGTGAGGGCCAGGCCGAGGCCGGTGCCGTTGCGCTTGGTCGAGTAGAACGGCATCAGCGCGTTCTGCAGCACCGCCTCGTTCATGCCGTTGCCGCGGTCGAGCACCTCGATTCGCAGCCATTGCGGCAGGCGGGTCAGGCGCAGTTCCACGTCCTCGTTCGGCGGCGTGGCCTCGGCGCAGGCCTCGTGGGCGTTCTTGAGCAGGTTCAACAGGGCCTGCTCCATCTGCACCACGTCGATGCGGCTGCGGATGTCGCCGGCGTCCTCGCGCAGGTGGAACGGGATGTGCTGGTGCAGCCGCGCCAGGAAGCCGGCCCAGTCGATCTCCTGCAGCTGCGGTTGCGGCAGCTTGGCGAAGCGCGCGTAGCCGCGGATGAAGCCCTCCAGGTGGCGGGCGCGCTCCTCGATGGTGCCGAACACCTCGCCCAGGCGTTCGGTCTTCTGCCGCTTGACCAGTTCGTTGCCGGAATGCGCCAGCGAGGCGATCGGGGCCAGCGAGTTGTTGAGCTCGTGGCTGATCACGCGGATCACCTTCTTCCAGGTCTGCACTTCCTGCCGCCGCAGCTCGGCGGTGAGGGTGCGGATCAACAACAGCTCGTGCTCGCGCCCGTTGAGGTGGAAGCTGCGGCGGGCGAGGTGGAACACCTGCTCGTCGTCCTCGTCGCCGTCCGGCTCGCGCACCGCGAACAGGCTGTCGCCGCCCCGCGCGAGCGCCTGGCGCAGTTCCTCGGGCATCTGCTCGAGCAACTGGTCGATGCGCTCGCCCTCCAGCCGGCGGCCGCCCTGCAGGAGCTTGCGCGCGGCGAGATTGGAGAAGGTGACGCGGCGGATGCCGTCGCCGCCCGCGGCGACCAGCAGCATCGCGACCGGCGTGTTCTGTACCATCGCATCCAGCATCAGCTCGCGCTGCACCAGGTTCTGGCGCTGCTGGCGCAACACCTCGCCCAGGTCGGCATGCGCCTGCACCAACTGGCCGAGTTCGTCGTCGCCATGCCAGTGCACGCCGAAGTTGTATTCGCCGTCGCGATAGCTGCTGGTGGTGCCGGCGAGCGCGCGGAACAGCGAGCGCATCGGCGCGGTGGCGCGCCGCAGCACCCACCACATCAGGCCGAGCAGGACCACCGCCGAGATCGAGGCGACTTCCCAGCCGCGATCCAGCCAATAGGCCAGCAGCCACGGCATCGCCGCCGCCAGGCCGAGCACCGGCAGCAGCCTGAGGAACAGGTGCAGGGTGAAGGAGCGGACGCGTATTCCCATCACGGCGACTTGATGCCGTACCGGTCCATGCGCCGGTACAGCGCCTGGCGGCTCAGGCCGAGCTCGGCGGCGGCCTGGGCGATGACGCCGCGCGCACGCGCCAGGGCCGCTTCGATGCGCTCGCGGTCGGGTTCCTCGGCATTGACGGCCGTGCGTACCGGGGCCGGACGGGGCAGGTTGAGATCGTCGGCCTCGATGCGCTCGCCGGTGGCGAGCAGGCTGGCGCGCTGCATCACGTTGCGCAGCTCGCGCACGTTGCCGGGCCAGCCGTGGCGCTGCAAGGCGGCGCGCGCCTGCAGCGAAAGCGGCCTGTCGCCGCCGAGGAAATGCTCGGCGAGCGGCAGGATGTCGCCAGGCCGCTCGGCCAGCGCCGGCACGGCGATCTCCACGGTGTTGAGGCGGTAATAGAGGTCCTCGCGGAACGTGCCTTCGCGGATCATCGCGGTGAGGTCGGCGTTGGTGGCGCTGATCACGCGCACCTTGACCTGGCGCTCGCGGTTGGAGCCGAGCCGCTCGAACCGGCCGGTCTCCAGCACGCGCAGCAGCTTCATCTGCCCGGCCAGCGACAGGTTGCCGATCTCGTCGAGGAACAAGGTGCCGCCGTCGGCGGCCTCGAACTTGCCCTCGCGCGCCTTGTTGGCGCCGGTATAGGCGCCCGCCTCGGCGCCGAACAGCTCGGCTTCGATCAGCTCGGCGGGGATGGCGCCGCAGTTCAGCGCGACGAACGGACCGCGCTTGACCGACGAATTGGCCTGGATGATCTCGGCGATCTTCTCCTTGCCGGCGCCGTTGGGGCCGGTGATCAGCACCGGCAGTTCGGAACGCGCGACCTGGCAGGCCAGGGCGATCGCGCGCTCGCTGGCCGGGTCGGCGAACACCGCGCCGCGCAGGTCGTAGCGCTCGGCCAGTTGCTGCCGGCTGCGCTCCTCGCGGTTGCGGCGGCGATCGAGCTCGCGCCGCGCCTCGGACAGCTCCAGCAGGTTGTTCACCGTCGCCAGTAGCTTGGTGTCGTCCCACGGCTTGGCGATGTAGTCGGCGGCCCCGGCCTTGACCAGCTCGACCGCACTGTCCAGGTGGGTCCATGCGGTGAGCAGGATCACCGGCAGGTCCGGGTGGCGCCGGCGGATCTGCGCGAACAGCGCCTGGCCCTCCTCGCCGGAGGTGGTGTCGGCGGTGAAGTTCATGTCCTGGATCACCAGGTCGAACGGCTGCGCGTCCAGCAGCGCCAACCCGGCCTGCGGGCTGTCGGCGTACTGGCTTTCGATGTCGTGCAGCGAGAACAGCACTTCCAGCGCCGTGGCCACGGCGGCGTTGTCGTCGATGATCAGGACCTGGGACATGGCGGATCGGAACGGGTGGGACGTCATCGTAACGGCTAGCCGCCCGCTACGGCGCGATGGGCGTAGCTCAGTACGCGGGTGATGGTCCACCGCCCCGCGTGCAGGTGCCAGACCATCACGAAGTCGGCGGCGCCTTCGCACTTGCCGGTCGCCGCATCGCAGAAGCGGTGCTGGCCCTGGGCGATTGCGCCGAAGTCGCGAACCGGATAGACCTTCAGGCTGCCGGGGATCAGTTCGCGGGTGTAGTGCCCGCACGCGTACTTGCGCGTGTTGGCCAGCATGTCCTCGCGGTTCCAGGTCACCCCGCCGGTGTCGTGATAGAACTCGACGTCCGGATCGAAGTAGCCGGCGTGCCTTTCCAGCTGCGCCGGATCGGCGCAGTGGTTGAAGCTGTCGAAGACCTCCTGGTCCAGGGCGGCGATGGTGGTCTGGAGACCGACACCGACACCGACACCGACACCGACACCGGCGCCGGCGCCGTTGGCCGGTGCCTCGGCCAGGGTGGGGAAGGAGAGCAGGGACAGCGCGGCGAACAGGAGGGCTCGCTGGGTCTTCATCGATTCGGGGTCCAGGGCGTCTGTCGGTGGTGATGAAGTGTCTGGCTGCCTAGGAACTGCGCGTGGCCACCGCCGGCGGGATCGCCGCGGCACGGCGCGCGGGCCACAGCACGGCGAGCTGGCCGAGCAGCCACAGCAGCAGCGCGCCGATCGGCAGGTACGCCCAAGGCAGGCGCGGCAGCTCGTAGCGGTCCATCAGCAGCAGGTTGAGCGAATAGGCGAGCAGCATGCCGAGCACGATGCCGGCGGTGGCGAGCAGGAAGTTCTCCGTCTGGAAGTAGCGCAGGATCTGATGCCGGGTGGCGCCGAGCGCGCGGCGGATGCCGATCTGCCGGGTGCGCTGCTGTACCCAGAAGCTGGCCAGCCCGACGATGCCTAGCGCGGTGATCAACAGCAGCAGGCTCGATACGCCGATCAGCAGCCAGGCCATGGCGCGGTCGTTGCGGTAGTAGCGCTCGCGCAGTTCCTGCAGGGTGGTGGTCGTCCGCTGCGACACGATGCGCAGCGGGCCCTGCGCCGCCAGCGTCTTCTTGGCAGCCGCCAGCACGGCCTCGCGCTGGCTGGGGTCGGCGACGTTGAGCAGGTAGACGCCGCTGTCGTAGTCGGGCATGCCGGGGAAGATCATCGACTCTTCGTAGCCGCCGGTCTTGATGCTGTCGCGGGGCTTCACCAGGCGCGCGATCACGCCGACGACGCGATGCGGCGTGTCGCCGAAGACGTAGATCGGCTTGCCGACGGCCTGGCCGTCCGGAAACAGGCGCTGGGCCAAGGCCTGGCTGAGGATGACCGAGGGGAATGCGAGCGAACTGTCGCTGGACGTGTTCAGACTGGTGTAATCGCTGCCGACGAAGTCGCGTCCGGCGATCAGTTGCACTCCCAGCGTGCGCAGCCCGTCCTGGCCGACCATGTAGTTGGTGGAAACCAGAGTATTGTCCTGCTGGTCGGCATCCAGCTTCACGCCGCTGTTCCACATCGAGTTGCCGAACGGTATCTGGTTGACGACCGTGACCGAACGCACGCCCGGCAGTGACCGCAGCGCCTCCAGGTCGGCGCGGGTGATGGCCATGGCATCGCCGTCGCGGTTGATCGCATTGGCCTTCAGCGCCACCAGGTGCGTTTCGTCGGTGCCGGAAGGGCGCTGCATGTGGCCGATGCGGTCGCCGATCAGGAACAACGCGTTGCAGACGATCGCGCAGCTGGCCGCGATCTCGAGCACGATCAGCAGCGCGGCGAGCTTGTGCCGGCTCAGGGATGAGACGATGGGGCGGATGTCCATGGCGGTATACCTGTGCGTCCCTTGGATGGTGGCGGTGGACGGAACGGGACCTTCGCCGCCGCTTGCGCGGCGAAGGCCACTCGGGCTCATTGCGACTTGAGTTGCAGCACCGGCGCGATCTGCATCGCCCGCAGCGCCGGCAGCAACCCGGCCGCCAGGCTGCTGGCGATCGCCAGGACGAAGGTGGTTCCCAGCATCGACAGGTCCATGTGCACCAGCGCGCCGTAGTCGGTGGGTTGCCTGCGCACCAGCCACAGGCCTATCCACGCCAGGGCCAGGCCGAGGATGCCGCCGGCCAGGCCGATCACCGAAGCTTCGACCAGGCACTGGAACAGGATGTCCCGGCGTGCCGCGCCCAGGGCCCGGCGCACGCCGATCTCGCCGCTGCGGCGTAGGAACTTGGCCAGCATCAGTCCCACCGTGTTGAGCAGGCAGATGCCGAGGAAGCCCAACGCCAGCCATAGTTGCAGGCGCACGTCCGAAGGCACCACCTGGTTGTGGTCCATCCAGCCCATCACGTCGTACAACGCGATGTTGGCGGGGCGCTGGAAGCGCCCGCTGGCATGCTGCTGGGCGACGTAGTTGGCGAGGTAATTGCGGTAATCCGCCGCCTGTGCGGACGAGTCCAGCTCGACCCAGTACTGGATCCAGCTGCAGCCTGCATGCAGACCGTAGTTGCCCTCCGGATCGTCCGGATCCGAATCGCCCCAGCAATCGATGTTGCCGCTGGTGCCCAAGCGCAGGTCGCGCGAAGTGGAGAAGGGCACGAATACCTCTTCGACGTCGCCGTACTGCCGATTGGTCATGTCGTAGAAGCGGGGATTGGGATTCCAATCGTCCAGTACCCCGACGATGCGCAATCCGGTGCCGTTGACCTTGAGCATGCGGCCGACCGGATCGGCCGCCCCGTACAGCTTGTCCGCCAGCGACTGGCTGATCACCGCCACACGCGCGCGCGCCTCATCGTCGGCCGTGGTCCAGGGCCGGCCGCGTGCGAACGGCACCTCGAACATCGGGAAGAAATCGGTCGAGGTATAGCGTGCGCGCGCCGTGAAGGGCGGCATGTTCGCCGCCTCCGGTTCGATCGCCAGGCCGCCGCCGGACATCAACGCCTGGCGCTTGCCGCGCTTCTCGCGCAGCAGCGTTTCCGCGTCCAGGCGGGTGAGCTGCAGCGCCGGCTCGTCGCCGGGGCGATAGCCAGCCAGCGGTCGCGGATCCATCTGCGGATAGAACAGACGTTCGCTCTTGCCCGGGATCGGATCGCCCGACAGCACGTGGAACACCGTCAACGTGGTCATCGAGGTGCCGATGCCGAGCGCGATCGCCAGCACCATCAGCGTGGTGAGGATCCGGTTGCGCTGGAAGCTGCGCAGCGCCAGTTTCAAGTAGTAGACGAACATGCGGGTCTCCGGCCTAGGCGCCGCGCGTGGCGACGGCCGGCGGCACCGCCGCGGCGCGGCGCGCCGGGCCGAGCACCGAGAGCTGGCCGAGCAGCCACAGCAGCGCCGCACCGATGGGCAGGTACACCAACGGCAGGCGCGGCAGCTCGTAGCGGCCCATCAGCATCTGGTTGAGCGAATAGGCCAGCAGCATGCCGAGCACGATGCCGATGCTCGCCAACAGGAAGTTCTCGGTCTGGAAGTAGCGCAGCACCTGGCCGCGGGTGGCGCCGAGCGCGCGGCGGATGCCGATCTGCTTGGTGCGCTGCTGCACCCAGAAGCTGGCCAGCCCGACGATGCCGAGCGCGGTCACCACCATCAGCGACACGCATACCACGATCATCAGCCCGACCATGGCGCGGTCGTTGCGGAAATACTCGCCGCGGATCTCCTCGTAGGTGCGCTGGCGCAGCACCAGGCGGTTGGGGTCCAGCCGCGTCAGCGTATCCACCGCGGTCTTCAGCAGTTCCTGGCGGCGGCCCGGATCGGCCACGCGCAGGAAGTAGAAGCCGTCGGTATAGGGCAGGCGGACCGGCAGGATCATCGAGTCGCCCTTGCCAGCGTCGGCGCCCCAGATGTTCGGGCGCGCCAGCGTCTCCACCACGCCGACGATGGTCAGCGGGATGTTGCCGGTATAGATCGTCTTGCCGACCGCCGGGCCGTCGGGGAACAGCTTGCGGGCCAGCGACTGGGTGACGATCACCGCCGAGGACACCTTCTCCGGATGTTCGGCCAGCATCTTGTTGACCGCGCTGCCGAGCAGGATCTCGTCGGGCAGGAAGTCGCGGCCGGCGACCAGGCGCAGGCCGAGCGTCTTCACCAGCGTGTCGCCCTGGTACTGGGCCGCGTTGACGGTGTTGTTGGCCTGGTTGGGAACCAGCCCGAGCCCGGTGTTGTTGGAATTGTCGAAGAACGGCACCTGGTTGCCGACGACGGCGTCGGTCACGCCGGGGATGGCGCGCAGCGCGGCCAGGTCCTCGGCCGTGCGCGCATCCTTGTCGGCCTGCTCGCCGATGCCGGCGAGGCTGATCTCCAGCACCTGGTCCTCGACGAGGCCACTGGGTTCGCTGAGCTTGTCGATGCGCTGGCTGATCAGGAACATCGCGTTGCAGATGATGGCGCAGGTCAACGCGATCTCGACGACGATCAGCGCGGCGGCGGTCTTGTGGCGCGACAGCGCGGAAAGAACGGGTCGGATGTCCATGGGAATCTCCTGGGCAGAGCGGGCTCTACTGGCTCTTGAGTTGCAGGGCGGGCGCGACCTGCATCGCGCGCCAGGCGGGCAGCAGGCCGGCGAGCATGCTGGCGAACAGGGTCAACGCGATGGCGGTCAGCAGCATCGGCAGGTCCAGGTGCGCCAGCGAGGCGTAGTCCACCGGCTGCCGCCGTACCGCGGCCAGGCCGGCCAGGGCCAGGCCCAGGCCGAGCAGGCCTCCCACGGTGCCGACGCCGACGGCCTCGACCAGGCACTGCACGAAGATGTCGCGGCGGCTGGCGCCGAGCGCGCGGCGCACGCCGATCTCGCTGCTGCGGCGCAGGAACTTGGCCAGCAGCAGGCCGACGCTGTTGATCAGGCACACCGCCAGGAAGCTCATCGCCAGCCACATCTGCAGGCGCACGTCGCCCGGCACGACCTTGCGATACTCCAGCAGCGTCATCACGTCGCGCAGGCGGGTGTTGGGCGGCCGCTGGTAGCGGCCCGCCTGGCGCTGCTGGGCCGAGTAGTTGTCGAGGTAGGCCTTGTAGTCGGCCGCCTGCGAAGCGTCCTTCAGCTCGACCCAGTACTGCAGCCAGGTGCAGCTGGCTTCCAGCGCGGTGCCGTCGGTGCTGGGCGTGCCGTCGGCGGAGAAGCAGTTCATGTTGCCGCGGCGGGACAGCTTGACGTCCATCGCGGTGGAGAACGGCACGATCACCTGCTCGGTCTCGCCGTACTGGCCGTTGAACAGGTCGTAGAAGCGCGGGCTCGGCCGCCACTCGTCCATGACCCCGACCACGCGGTAGGCGTTCTTCTCGATGCGCACGGTCCGCCCGGTGCCGTCGGGCGTGCCGAACAGCTTCTCGCTGAGCTTGCGCGAGATGACCACCACGCGCGCGCGCGCCTCGTCGTCCGCGCTGCTCCAGCCGCGGCCATGCAGCATCGGCACCTCGAACATCGGGAAGAAATCGGCGGTGGCGAAGCGCAGCATCAGCTGGAACGGCTTGAGCGTGCTGCCCTCCGGTTCGATCGCGCCGAAGCCGCCGGTGGTGATGGTCTGGCGGAAGGCGCGCTTCTCGCGCAGCAACGCCTCGGCGTCGTAGCGGGTGAGCTGGCTTTCCGGCTCCTCGCCCTCGTGGTAGTTGGCGATCGGCTGCGGGTCGAGCTGCACGTTGAACAGTCGGTCGCTCTTGGACGGGATCGGGTCGCCCGAGAGCACGTGGAACACCGTCAGCGTGGTCATCGACGCGCCGATGCCGAGCGCGATCGCCAGCACCATCAGCGCGGTCAGGACCTTGTTGCGCCGGAAGCTGCGCAAGGCGAGATTGGCGTAGTAGCCGAGCATGGCGGCCTCCTCAGGCACCCGTGGCGGAAACGGACGGCACCGGGCGCGGGCGCAGCAGCACGGCCTCGCGTTCCAGGTCGGTGGCCTGGCCGTCGACGATGTGGACATTGCGCTGCGCGCGCGCGGCCAGCTCCGGATCGTGGGTGACCATCACGATGGTGGTGCCCTGCGAGTTGATCTCCTCCAGCAGTTCCATCACGCCGCGCGCCATCTGCGAGTCCAGGTTGCCGGTCGGTTCGTCGGCGAGCAGCAGGCGCGGGCTGCCGGCCAGGGCGCGCGCGATCGCCGCGCGCTGCTGCTGGCCGCCGGACAGCTCGGCCGGGTAGTGCTTCATGCGGGAGCCGAGCCCGACCTTGCCCAGCGACTCCTCGATGCGCTGCTTGCGCTCGGACGCGGACATGCCGCGGTAGCGCAGCGGCACGTCGACGTTGTCGAACAGGTTGAGGTCGGGGATCAGGTTGAAGCTCTGGAAGATGAAGCCGATCTTGCGGTTGCGCAGCCGCGAGCGCGCGTCGTCGCCGAGATGGCTCACGTCCTCGCCGTCGAGCAGGTACTGGCCGCTGGTGAAGGTCTCCAGCAGGCCGGCGATGTTGAGAAACGTAGTCTTGCCCGAGCCGGACGGCCCCGTGACGGCGACGAACTCGCCTTCGCGCACGTGCAGGTCGAGCGAGCGCAGCGCGTGGGTTTCGACCTGTTCGGTGCGGAAGATCTTGGAGACGGAGGTCATTTGCAGCATGGGTTGGTTCCTCTGCGGATGATGTGTGGTGTTTCGGGAGCCGGACTCGGGACAAAGCAAAAGCAGGAGCGGACTCGGCGTTTCCGGGACCGGGTCCCGGCTTTCAATGGATCGTCACCCGCTCGGCATCGCCGAACAGGTCGCTGCCGGAGACCACGACGCGGTCGCCGGGTTGCAGGCCGGAAATCACCTCGACCTCGCCGAGGCTGGCGGCGCCGAGCTGGACCGGGCGGCGCACCGCGCTGCGGCCGTCCATGACGTACGCATAACGTCCGCCGGACTGCTCGACGAACGGCCCGCGCTCGACCTTGAGCACGTTGCGGCGCGTATCCATCAGCACGCGCGCGCTCATGCGCTGGCTCTGGCGCAGGCCCGGCGGCTGCTTGTCGGAGAAGCGGATGCGCGCGGTGACCTCGCCGTTGACCACTTCCGGCGACACCGCCGAGATCGCGCCGGGGAACGGCTGCCCGCTGCCGCTGGTCAACTGCGCCGGCATGCCGATCGCCAGGTCGCGCGCGAAGCTTTCCGGCACCTTGATCTCGACCTCGAACTTGCTCAGGTCGACCACGCCCAGCACCGGCGCGTTGGCCGCGACCTGGGTGTGCTGCACCGCCTGGACCTGGCCGACCTGCCCGTCGAACGGCGCGCGCAGGGTCAGCGCGTCGACCTGGCGCTGGACCTCGTTCACCACCGCGCGCTGGCGATCGGCGAGCAGGCGCTTGTTGCGCGCGTCCAGGTCGCCGCTGTCGCTCTTGATCCGGGCCTCGCGCTGCGCGTTGTGCAGCTCGATGTCGGTCTTCTTGAGCGTGTCCTGGGCCTTGGCCAGGTCGACCTGCGGCACCGCGCCGGCGTCGTAGCCGCGCTGGTAGCGCTCCAGGTCGCGCGCGGCGGCCTGGCGGTCGATCTCGGCCTGGTCGATGATCTTGCGGCCCTCGGCCTTGGCGAGCGTGGCGTCCAGCGCGGCGCGGCTGGCCTCGGCCTCCAGGCCGGCTAGCGTGGCCTGCTCCTGCGCCAGCTTGCTGCGCAGCTCGGGGCTGTCGATCACCGCCAGCTCCTGGCCCTGCTTGACCACGTCGCCGGCGACCACCTTCAGGTCCACCGTGCCGGCCGAGATCGCGTACAGGATCGGGCTGTTGGCCGCGATCACGCGGCCGTCGGCGGCGATGTCGCGGACCAGGTCGCCGCGCTTCACCTCGGCGATGCGCACGCGCCCGGCGTCGAACGAGCGCGTGCCCGCACTCCAGCCGGCCACCGCCCAACCGATGCCGGCCAGCACGACCAGGCCGGCCACCGCGGGCCAGAGCCAGCGGCGCCAGGCCACCTTCGAGGAGCGGGAGGAGAGGATCTGGTCCTGGGCGGAGGTGTCGCGGATCATCGGGAAGCGTCGTCCGGTGGGAGTCGTGTTTCGTTAAGCACACGGCGTGCCAATCGCAAGTGATTGAAAGGAAAGGATTTGTGCGCGGCGGGCGGAGTGTCCGGGTGTCCGCGGACACCGGCGGCGGACACCTGTCCGGGTAGCGTCACGGGCAGGACAGGATCGGACACGACTAGAATGCGTGCCTTTCCTCCGGGTGACTTGCTCTATGTGCGGTATCGTCGGCGCGATCGCGGATCGCGATGTGGTTCCGGTCCTGATCGAGGGCCTCAAGCGCCTGGAATACCGTGGCTACGATTCCTCCGGCCTCGCCGTGATCGACGGCGGGCGCATCCGCCGCGTGCGCCGCACCGGGCGCGTGGCCGAGATGGCAGGCGCCGCCCAGGCGGAGGGCTTCGCCGCCCCGGCCGGCATCGGCCATACCCGCTGGGCCACCCACGGCGGCGTGACCGAGGCCAACGCCCACCCGCACCTCAGCCACGGCGTGGTGCTGGTCCACAACGGCATCATCGAGAACCACGAGGAGCAGCGCGAGAAGCTGCTCGCGCTCGGCTACGCCTTCGAGTCGCAGACCGATACCGAGGTGATCGCCCACCTGATCCACTACCATCTCGCCCAGGACGGCGTCGACCTGCTGGCCGCGCTGCAGCGCACGGTCAAGCAGCTGCGGGGCGCCTACGCGCTGGCGGTGATGAGCCAGGACGAGCCGGACCGCATCGTCTGCGCGCGCATGGGCTGCCCGCTGCTGGTCGGCGTGGGCGAGGGCGAGAACTTCATCGCCTCCGACGTTTCCGCGGTGGTGCAGGCCACCCGCAAGGTGATCTTCCTGGAGGAAGGCGATACCGCCGAGATCCGCCGCGCCGGCGTGCGCGTGTTCGACGCCGGCGATGCGCCGGTCGAGCGCGAACTGCACCTGTCGGACGTGTCGCTGGCCTCGCTGGAACTCGGCCCGTACCGCCACTTCATGCAGAAGGAGATCCACGAGCAGCCGCGCGCGCTGGGCGACACGCTGGAAGCGGCGATCGACGCCGGCGGATTCCCGGCGGAACTGTTCGGCAAGCGCGCGGCCGAGGTGCTGGCCGGCATCGAGGGCATCCAGATCCTGGCTTGCGGCACCAGCTACTATGCCGGCCTGACCGCGCGCTACTGGATCGAATCGATCGCCAACCTGCCGTGCAGCGTGGAGATCGCCAGCGAATACCGCTACCGGCTGGCGTATGCGAACCCGAAGCACCTGGTCGTCACCATCTCGCAATCGGGCGAAACCCTGGACACGATGGAGGCGCTCAAGTACGCCAAGTCGCTGGGCCACCTGCACACGCTGTCGATCTGCAACGTGCCCGAGAGCGCGATCCCGCGCGCCAGCGAACTGGTCTGCTACACCCGCGCCGGCGCCGAGATCGGCGTGGCCTCGACCAAGGCGTTCACGACCCAGCTGGCGGTGCTGTTCCAGCTGGCGGTGGTGCTGGGCAAGCTGCGCGGGCGCGTCAGCGAGGCCAACGAGGCCGGCTACCTGGAGCAACTGCGCTTCCTGCCCGGCAGCGTGCAGCACGCGCTGAACCTGGAACCGCAGATCCAGGTCTGGGCCGAGCGCTTCGCTTCCAAGGCCAACGCACTGTTCCTCGGGCGCGGCCTGCACTATCCGATCGCGCTGGAAGGTGCGCTCAAGCTCAAGGAAATCTCCTACATCCACGCCGAGGCCTACCCGGCCGGCGAGCTGAAGCACGGCCCGCTGGCGCTGGTGGACGCGGCGATGCCGGTGGTGGTGATCGCGCCGAACGACAGCCTGCTGGAAAAGGTGAAGAGCAACATGCAGGAAGTGCGCGCGCGCGGCGGCGAGCTGTTCGTGTTCGCCGACCAGGACAGCAACTTCAGCGAGTCCGAAGGCGTGCACGTGATCCGCACGCCGCGCCACACCGGCCTGCTCAGCCCGATCGTGCACACCATCCCGGTGCAGTTGCTGGCCTACCACACCGCGCTGGCGCGCGGCACCGACGTGGACAAGCCGCGCAACCTGGCCAAGAGCGTGACGGTGGAGTAAGAGCGGCTAACAAAACTCAGGAAGAAGTCGTAGGCAGATGATCGGGCAGGCAAGCGGCAGCCACGCCAGATGGATGTCGATTCGAGTTTTGAATCGGATGCGCAGCTTGCCCATGCCTGCGAACCAAGCGTGAGCGCGTTCCACGACCCAGCGACAGCGCCCAGGCGGTCGTTGCGCTCGGTCCCCTTGCGAGCGATGCGTGGCGTGATGCCCCGCTCCTTGAGGTGATGGCGGCAACGGTCGATGTCGTAGGCCTTATCAGCGTGCAGCTTGCCTGGCCATCAATCGGCTGCTTACGACCCATGGCGGGCGGCGCTGGGGAATAGGCGGCCGGCCTTCGGCACTGATTCGGTTGCTCCCGCCTGAGGCCACGAAGTCCATCATTGGAACGCCAGCGTCAGCGCCCGTAACGCTTCCCGCGAACGGCGGTCGCTGAGCGTGCTGTAGAGCATCACGTCCTGCGCGGGGATGCGTGGCAGCGAGAGGCTTCCTGTGATGTCGAGGGTGCCGGACGGCGCGGCGCGTTTCGCCATTACCGCCACGGCCAGCCCACCCGCGGCGGCCGCGCCCAGGATTGCGGCTCCCTTGCCGATGAAGACCTCGCGCCATGCGATGCCCGCCTTGTCGAGCGCGCCGACTGCGGCGGCGCGTACCCGACACGCCTCGCCCTGAGTCGCCAGCGGTAATGGCTGCCCGGCGCGTGGTTCCCAGCCCACTGCGGCGAACCACGAAAAGGACTCGACGAACACCGCCTTCCCCCGCTTGCGGCGGTCGTCCGGTCGCAGCACCAGCACCGCGTCCAACTCGCCCTGTTCATACGCCTGCATCAGGTCGGACGTGCCCGCCACGCGCATCTCGACCAGCAGATTCGGATCGTGGTCGCGCATGCGCCTCAGCAGCGACGGGAATTCGCCGCCGACCAGTTGCTGGTTGATGCCTATCGCCAGCCGGCGCTGCTCCACCTCGAAGGCCGCCGCTGCGCGGTCATGGGTCGAAATCAGTTCGCGCGCCATCCCCAGGAAGGCCAGCCCTTCGGTTGACAGGCGAACGTGCCGTGGCGTGCGTTCCAGCAGGCGCCGACCCAGCTGTTCTTCCAGCCGGCGCAGCCTGAGGCTGATCGCGGATTGGGTCATGCCCAGCACGTCGGCCGCCCGGGTGAAGCTTTGCAGGTCGGCCGCGAGTACGAAGGCCTTTACCGCATCGATGTCCATCGCCTTCATATGCATTAATTCGTTTTTGAAATGATAGATATATCTATAGATGCGTTTATTTAATCATGCAACGGGCTTACGCTGGCATCCGGTCATTCCATCCGGGAGCGCGACAATGAAACACCTGAGCGGCATGCTGATCGCGATGCTTGCCGGGCTGGCGACACGCGATACCGTCGAAGCGGTCCCCCCGTCCCCTCTGCAAGGAACATGGACCCTGGTTGCCGCAGACAAGATCCTGCCGGATGGCACGACAGTCCGGGATTACGGTGAGAGCCCGAAGGGCAGGCTCGTCGTCGACGCCAAGGGGCGGTATTCGCTGCAGATCTTCAAGTCAGAACGCCGGCGTTTCGCCAGCGACAGCAAGGCCGATGGCAGCGCCGACGAACTCAGGTCCGCCGTGATGGGCAGCAGCACCCACTACGGCACGGTGGAAATCGACGACAGGCAGGGGCTGCTCGTTTTCTCGATTGAAGGCTCGTCCTTCCCCAACTGGGAAGGCACGGTGCAGAAGCGCCGCTACAGGCTCCACGGTTCGGAATTGAACTATCAAGTGCCGCCGCGCGAGGACGGCAGCATTCCGCTCTCGGTGTGGCGCAGGCTGGACTGAGGCGCGTGCCCACGAGATTGCTCATTGCCCGCTGGAGACGCCATGCCTCATTTCGTCGTCGACTGTGCCATGGGGCTTCTTCGCCACCAAGACGAAGAAGAGATCATCATGCGCTTGCACAACACCATCAATGCGACCGGGTTGTTTGAGGAATCCGACATCAAGATCAGAGTCAATCCCTACGCGATCCACGCGGCCGGCGGCGTGCGCGAGGATTTCGTCCATGTCTTCTCCTGGATCATGCAAGGGCGCAGTCTCGAGCAACGCGCGAACCTGTCTCGGGTCATTGTCGGCGAACTTTCCGAACTGTTCCCGCAGGTGCCTCGCATCGCGGCGAACATCGCCGAGTTCGAGAAGGCCACCTATTTCAACCGCACGATGCTGTAACCCGTTGCCGGACTTCCGCGCCATCCCCGTCAACGCTCCGCAACAGGAGGAACTTGACTCCGGGTGCGCCAATCCGGCCCATATGCATGCCCGAAGCCCGTCACCTGAGGCTGTAGTCCAGCATGCGCTGATCGGCATTCCGTTATCGGTCGTTATCAAAACGTTATAGCTCGATGCCCATGCCCATGCCCATGCCCGCGCCCGGGTCGTTCGCCATGGGCATTCAGCGGTAGTTTCCATGCGGGTGCGATTCTCTGGATCCCTGCCGGTTCCACGACGAACCGTCCCACGGATGCCGGTAGTGGCCATCCGGGGCAGTCGTAGAATCGAGCCGGACGGGAACGGGATGCGGCCGGCAAGCGGCCCGTTCGATGCGGTACCCGGCCTGCCGATGGTCGCCAGCGGCAAGCCCGTACGCCAGGCGTGCGCTGAAGGATCTTTTCCCCCACAGGGCGAGTATCGGCAGAGCACACTTCTTTGACTTCAGTGATCTGCAATCAGGAAACAAGAATGAACGTCCGCGAACTCCTGCAATCGAAGAAAGAAGCCGTCATCACCATCGACGCGGAAGACACGATCGGTGCGGCCGCGCACAAGATGAGCGCGAACCGGATCGCCGCCCTGGTGGTGACGAAGGACGGTGCCCCGGTCGGCATCATCTCGGAGAAGGACATCGTGCGGGTCCTCGCCGAGGACGGTCCGCAGGCGGGCCGGCGCGTGATCTCCACGCTGCCCTCGACCGGCCTGGAAGGCATCGCGCCGGAGGCGACCCTCAAGCAGGCGATGTCGCTGATGACGTATTCGCGGCGCCGCCACCTGATGGTCACCGAAGGTTCCAAGCTGGTCGGCATCCTCAGCCTGGGCGATATCGTGAAGAACCTGTTGGGCGAGCTCGAACTGGAGAAGGCGGTCCTGCAGGACATCTACATGGCCGCGCACTGACCGCCGGCGCGGGACCGCGGAAGGAAGCCGGGCATTGCCCGGCTTCGTCGCGCCAGGGCGCGCCGGTTCAGAACGTGACCTTCACCGAATCGGCGCTGTAACTGGCCGGGCCGTGGTACACGACCTCGATGTTGTTGCCGTCCGGGTCGAGCGCGAACGCGGCGTAATAGCCGGGATGGTAGTCGCGCTCGCCGGGCGCGCCGTTGTCGCGGCCGCCGGCGGCGAGCGCGGCCTTGTGGAAGGCGTCGACGGTGGCGCGGTCGCGGGCCTGGAAGGCCAGGTGATGGCGCCCGGTGAGCTCGCCCTGGGCGTCCTTGCTGTCGGCGCTGGAGACGAACAGCTCGTCGGCCCAGAAGTAGTTGTCGCCCTCGCCGGCGATCGGGATGCCGATCACGTCGAACACCGCCTGGTAGAAGCGGCGGCTGGCGGGCAGGTCCCTCACCACCAGTTGCAGGTGGTCGATCAGCCGCCTGCGATGCAGTTCCATGGTTTCCATGCGCCCTCCTCGTTGTCGTGAGGAGAGCACCTATACCACCTCGGGCCGCGGGTCCGCGTGACCGGCCCGCCCGGGTTCAGTCGCGCGAGGTGTTCGAGATGATCTCTACCCAGTAGCCGTCCGGATCCTTGATGAAGGCGATGTTCTTCATGCGGCCGTCGCTCAGGCGCTTCTGGTAGGGCACTTCCAGCGCGTCGAAGCGCGCGCAGGCGGCCTGCAGGTCCGGCACCGACACGCAGATGTGGCCGAAGCCGCGCGGATCGGAATTGCCGTCGTGGTAGACCGGCCCGTCCTGCTGCTCGGTGCCGTGGTTGTGGGTCAGCTCGAGCACGCCGGGGATGCCGGCCATCCACACGCGGCGCTGCGCGTCGTCCTCGGGGACCTGCACGGTCTCGGGCAGCAGGGCGAGGAAATACAGGCTGAACGCCGCCTCGGGGAAGTCGCGCCGGTCGATCAGGCGGAAACCGAGCACGCGGGTATAGAAGTCCAGCGATTTCACGCTGTCCTTCACGCGCAGCATGGTGTGGTTGAAGACGAAGCCGGCGGTCTCGGCAGGCGGCCGGGCGGCGACGCCGGGTTGTTGCTGGAGGGATTGCAAGGTCATTGCGCGGTCCTTGGTGGGAGGTTGCCGGAAGGCATGGCAGGGAGGGCACGGGGCCCGTGCGGTCTTGCCGATTTTACGGGAGCCGGCGGTCGCGGTTTGATGTAGAACAGAAGGCGTGGTCTTTCGTCGATGGAGGTGATCGCATGAGCGAGGCTTTCAGGAACGGCGCACCGGCCGAGCTGTGGCAGGCCCTGGTGCAGGAGGCCGGCGAGCGCGCCGGCCAGCGGCTCGACGAGTGGCGCGAGGCGCACCTGGTGTTCGTGCTGTTGCGCTACCAGCGCGAGGGGGAACTGCTGTCGCACACGCAGGCGCTGGCCTGGTTGCATGCGCATGCGCAGGCGGGGCAGTGGCGCAACGAGTGCTTGCAGCGAGTGGGCGACGAGTGCCTGCTGATCGCGGGAATGTTCCCGGCGCTGGCGCAGCGGCGGCGGGTCAGCGTGGATTATTTCATCGAGCTGGGGCGAGGGGCCTACCACGAGGTGGCCGAGCACAGTGGGCGGGAGACATCGTCGTTCTACGGCATGCTCGCGCGTAGTTATCGGCAGTTGGTATTGGTGCTGCGGCAGCTGCGCAAGGTGCCGGGGCCGCTGGTCCTGGGGTCTTCTCCTGTGAGTTGAGCGTGTGGAGGCCGGGGAACTGGGACTCGGCAAAGTTCGAGATCGAGCCTCTCTCCCGCGTGCGGGAGAGGGATGAGGGTGCGGGGCGAAGCCTTCAAAAGTTCAGCTGCCCGAGGCTTCGCCCGTACCCTCATCCGCCCCTGCGGGGCACCTTCTCCCGTGTACGGGAGAAGGGAACGGCCGGCGCTCTGCAGAGGCCGGGACTCGGTTTAGCGACTGGGGACTCGGCAAAGCTCGAGAACGAGCCCCTCTCCCGCACGCGGGAGAGGGGTTGGGGTGAGGGTGCGGGACGAGGCCTGCGCAAGGTTCAGCTGCCCGAGGCTTCGCCCGTACCCTCATCCGCCCCTGCGGGGCACCTTCTCCCGTGTACGGGAGAAGGGAATGGCCGGCGCTCTGCGGAGGCCGGGACTCGGTTTAGCGACTGGGGAACCGGCAAGGATCGAGATCGAGCCCCTCTCCCGCGTGAGGGAGAGGGGTTGGGGTGAGGGTGCGAGGCGAAGCCTGCGCAAGGTTCAACTGCAAGGCTTCGCCCGCACCCTCATCCGCCCCTGCGGGGCACCTTCTCCCGTGTACGGGAGAAGGGAACGGCCGGCGCTCTGCAGAGGCCGGGACTCGGTTTAGGGACTGAGGACTCGGCAGGGATCGAGATCGAGCCCCTCTCCCGCATGCGGGAGAGGGGTTGGGGTGAGGGTGCGGGACGAAGCCTGCGCAAAGTTCAGCTGCACGACGCTTCGCCGTACCCTCATCCGTCCCTGTGGGGCACCTTCTCCCGTGTACGGGAGAAGGGAACGGCCGGCGCTCTGCGGAGGCCGGGACTCGGTTCGGGACTGGGGACTCGGCAAGGATCGAGATCGAGCCCCTCTCCCGCATGCGGGAGAGGGGTTGGGGTGAGGGTGCGGGGCTGAAGCCTTCGCAAGGTTCAGCTACCGAGGCTTCGCCCGCACCCTCATCCGCCCCTGCGGGGCACCTTCTCCCCTGTACGGGAGACGGGAACGGCCGGCGCTCTGCGGAGTGTGCGCCGCAGTGACATTCGCAGGCCATGGAGGTTGGCGCGCCGCCGCCGAGGAGGTGTTACCCAATCCAAAGCAAAGTCACGACCAACTGCAATGGCCTTGGCTTCACCACATCGCCTAGAACCAGACTCGTACACCGGCGACAAAGCGGCTGTCGCGCAGGGACTCGCCGTGTTCGCGGGCGGCATCGGCGCCGTCGCCGAAGCGGCGTTCGTGTTCCCAGCCGATGTAGGGGGCAAAGCGGCGGGCGATTTCGTAGCGCAGGCGCACGCCGGCTTCGAGGACGTCGCCGCCGTTGCGTCCGGCATCGCCGGCCAGGGCGAAGGTGGTTTCCAGCCGCGGTTGCAGGATCAGGCGGTTGGTGAGCAGTACGTCGTATTCGCCTTCCAGTTTCAGCAGGCCGTCGCCGCCGTTGCCGAAGTAGAGGGTGGCCGCGACCTCGAACTTGTAGGGCGCCATGCCCTGCACGCCGAGGGCCGCCCAGGTGCTGCCCTCGGGGCGGAACTGCTGGCGGACGCCGGCGAGCAGGTCCCACCACGGCGAGATCGCATGGCCGTAGAGCGCTTCCAGCTCCGAGTCGTGGGTGCGCCCGCTGTCGCGTTCGCCCTCGCTGCGCAGCCAGAGCCGGTCGATGTCGCCGCCGATCCAGGCGCTGGCTTCCCAGGCCTGGCCGCTGCCGGCATCGCGATTCCACCCCTCCAGGCGGTCGACCAGCACGTAGCTGTTGAGGCCGGGGGCGTGGCCGGCATGCGCGTGCAGCGCAGGGAAGGCGGCGGCGCGGTCGGCGGCGGTCACGGCCGGGATCGGCTCGCGCGGCGTGGCGGAAGCGTGGCCCATGGCGGCGTGGTCCAAGGAATCCATGGCCGCATGGTCCATGCCGTCGTGGTTCATCGCGCCATGACTCGTCGCGACATGCTGCGATGGATCGTGTTCCGCGTCCGGTGCGGGCATGGGGTGTCCGGCGTCGTCGGCGCTGGCCTGCGGCCGCATCGCCGCGTGGTCGTGCCGGTGCTGGTCGTGCTGCTGGGCGAATGCGGGGATCGCCAGGGAGGCGAGCAGGGCGGTGGCGAGTGCGCGGGTCTTCATGCGCGTTCCTCCACGCGCACCTCGCGCATCATGCCCGACTCCATGTGGTAGAGCAGGTGGCAGTGGTAGGCCCAGCGCCCGAGCGCGTCGGCGCGCACGCGGTAACTGCGGCGGGTGCCGGGCGGGATGTCGACGGTGTGCTTGCGGACCTGGAAGGCGCCATCGGCATCCTCCAGGTCGCTCCACAGCCCGTGCAGGTGGATCGGGTGCGACATCATCGTGTCGTTGACCAGCACGATGCGCATGCGCTCGCCGTAGTTCAGCCGCAACGGCTCGGCGCCGGCGAACGGGGTGCCGTCGAACGACCAGGCGAACTTCTCCATGTGCCCGGTCAGGTGCAATTCGATCTCGCGGCCGGGATCGCGGCCGTCCGGGTCGTCGAACAGGCTGTGCAGGTCGGCATAGGCGAGCGCGCGGCGGCCGGTATCGCGCAGGCCGATGCCGGGATCGGCCAGGCGCGGCGAGGCCGCGCTGCTGCGCATGTCGACCAGCGGGTTGCGGTCCTCGCTGGCAGGATGGCGCGGCGCCTTCGCCGCCGGCATCGCATGCGCGGCATGGTCCATGCCCATGTTCGCCCCGCAGCCGCCCTCCATGCCCTTCATCGCGGCCATGCCATGGCCGGCGTGCGCCATGTCGTGGCCCATGTCCTGCATCGTCAGCAGCGGACGCGGGTCGTTCGCCGGCACCGGCGCTTGCAGTCCAGGGCGCACCGCCAGGGTGCCGCGCGCATGGCCGGTGCGGCCCATGTCCTGCGCGTAGATCGTGAAGGCGTCCTGGCCGGCGGGCTCGACGATGACGTCGTAGGTCTCGGCGGTGGCGATGCGCAGTTCGTCCACCGTCACCGGGTGCACGTACTGGCCGTCGGCGGCGACCACGGTCATCTTCAGGCCGGGGATGCGCACGTCGAAGTAGGTCATCGCCGAGCCGTTGATCAGGCGCAGCAGCACCTTCTCGCCGGGGCGGAACAGGCCGGTCCAGTTGCCGGCCGGCGCGGTGCCGTTGAGCAGGTAGGTGTAGGTGTTCGCGTTGACGTCGGAAAGGTCGGTCGGGGTCATGCGCATCCGCCCCCACATGCCGCGGTCGGCCAGCGTGGCGCGCAGGCCGTCCTCGCGCGCGTCGCGCAGGAAGTCGCCCACGGTGCGCTGGTAGGTGTTGTCGTAGGTCGGCATTTTCTTCAGCCGGCGGAACAGCGCGGCGGGGTCGAGGTCGGTCCAGTCCGACAGCAGCAGCACGTGTTCGCGGTCGAACCGGTACGGCGGCGGTTCGATCGGGTCGATGATCAGCGCGCCGTACAGCCCGGCCTGCTCTTGGAACATCGAATGGCTGTGGTACCAGTAGGTGCCCGATTGGCGCAGCTGGAAGCGGTACCGATAGGCCTCGCCCGGCGCGATGCCGTCGAAGCTCAGTCCCGGCACGCCGTCCATGTTGGCGGGCAGCAGGATGCCGTGCCAATGGATGGAACTGTGCGCATCGCGCAGGGTATTGGCGACGCGGATGTCGACGGTCTCGCCTTCGCGCCAGCGCAGCGTGGGCGCGGGCAGCGAGCCGTTGACGGTGATGGCCGGGCGCGCGCGGCCGGTGAAGTTCACCGCGGACTGGCCGATGCTGAGGGCCAGGTCGGTCGCGCGCAGCACGGGTACGGTGGCGGCCTGGCCGGCCGCGAAGGCGGGCGGGCGCCACAGCCCGGTGCCCAGGGCGACGCCGCCCAGCGCCAGCCCTTGCACGAAACGGCGCCGGCCCAGGGCGGGGCGCTCGAAGGAATCGAATGACATGGTGTGCTCCATGACCCGCGCGCCGATGGCGGCGCAGGTCGACGTTGGTCTTCAAAGCCCCTCTCCCCGCGGGAGAGGATGGGGGTGGGGGTCCGGGGCGTCGCCCGTACCCTCATCGACCCCGCCGGGACAGCCCGCCTTCGCGGGGCAGGCGCTTCTCCCCGGCGGGGAGAAGGCGCGCATGTCAGGCGATGGGAGGCCGGATCGGGCGGTACGGGGCCGGATCGCCGTGGCGATCGTGCAGCACCCAGCTCGGCTGCGAGGCGCTGGCGGCCGGCAGGCGGATCGATGCAGGCAGCGCCAGCGTGGCGCTGCAATGCTGCAGGCAGTCGCAACTGCCGCTCTTGCAGCAGCTGTCGTGCTTCTGGCCGGCGGCCTGGTGCGGGGCGGCCGGGGCGTGGTCGTCGGCCATCGCGGCCATGCCGGGCATTGCCGCATCGTGGCAGGGCGCGCCGGGGGCCTCGGCCGGGGGCGGCATCGCCATGCCGGTCGCCGCCCAGGCGCCAGCGGTCGTGTTGGCGACCAGGCACAGGCACAGCAGCAGGCGGAGCAGGATCGGGGCCACGCGGGGTCCGGAGGACTGAACGCGCCAAGGATAGCACCGTGCCGGCGAGCGGCCGGAGCCGGCGGCCGGGCGTAGAATCGCCGGGTTCCCGCTGCTTCCGCTCCCCATGTCGCAACGCCAGTGGGTGGCCAACGCCATCCAGAAGATCGAGGCCGACTTCAACCGGTCCGCCGATACCCACCTGATCCCGATGGAGCTGCCGGGCTATCCCGGCATCGACCTGTATTTCAAGGACGAGTCCAGCCATCCGACCGGCAGCCTCAAGCACCGGCTGGCCCGCTCGCTGTTCCTGTACGCGCTGGCCAACGGCTGGCTGCGCGAGGGGCGGCCGGTGATCGAGGCGTCCAGCGGCTCGACCGCGGTATCGGAGGCGTACTTCGCGCGCCTGCTCGGCCTGCCGTTCATCGCGGTGATGCCGGCCAGCACCTCGCCGGAGAAGATCGCGGCGATCGAGTTCCAGGGCGGGCGCTGCCACCTGGTCGAGCGCGCCTGCGACCTGAACGCGGATTCCGAGCAGCTCGCGCGCGAGACCGGCGGCCATTTCATGGACCAGTTCACCTACGCCGAGCGGGCCACGGACTGGCGCGCCAACAACAACATCGCCGAATCCATCTTCAAGCAGATGGCCGAGGAGCCGCACCCGGTCCCGGCCTGGATCGTCTGCAGCCCCGGCACCGGCGGTACCGCCGCCACGCTCGGGCGCTACGTGCGCTATCGCCGCCACGACACCCGCATCCTGTGCGCCGACCCGGAAGTGTCGGTGTTCTTCGACGGCTATCGCCGCGCGCTGGCCGGCGAGGACGACGCGGGCCTGGCGATCACCGGCGGTTCGCGGATCGAGGGCATCGGCAGGCCGCGCGTGGAGCGCAGCTTCATCCCCAGCTGCGTGGACGCGATGGTCAAGGTGCCCGACGACCTGTCGCTGGCGGCGATGCGCCATGTCAGCGCCACGCTCGGCCGGCGCGTGGGCGGCTCGACCGGCACCAACTTCGTCGGCGTGCTGCACGCGGCCGCGCGCATGCGCGACGAGGGCCGGCGCGGCTCGATCGTCACCATCCTGTGCGACAGCGGCGAGCGCTACGCGCACAGCTACTACGACCCGGCGTGGTACGGGCCGCGCGGCATCGACGTGGAACGCAGTGATGCGGCCATCGCCGCCGCGGTGGCCGGCGGCGAACTGCCGGCGCTGGCTTGTGCCGCGCTGGAATAAGGTGGTCACGATTTCCAGGCAGCTCCTACACGTTTTGCGTTTTTTCGTCATTCCCGCGAAAGCGGGAATCCAAGGATTTTTCTCTCACCGCATAAAAGCTAACGTCCTTGGATTCCCGCTTTTGCGGGAATGACGATTTCATAACTCCGTATCGACCGATTTCCCAAGACCGCCATGACCAACCCCCTGCTCGATTTCTCCGGCCTGCCGCGCTTCGACGAGATCCGCCCCGAACACATCGGCCCGGCGATCGACCACCTGCTGGCCGAGGCCGAGGCGGCGGTCGAGCGCGCCGAGACTGTCGCGCCGGTGACCTGGGACGGCTTCGTGGTGCCGCTGGACGACGCCACCGAGCGGCTGTACCGCGCCTGGGGCCAGGTCGCGCACCTGCAGGCGGTGGCGAACACGCCCGAGCTGCGCGAGGCCTACAACGCCAACCTGCCCAAGATCAGCCGCTTCGGCAGCGCGCTGGGCCAGAACCTGGCGCTGTACGCGCAATACAAGCGGCTGGGCGAGTCGCCCGAATGGGAACGCTACGACGATGCGCGCCGCAAGGTGGTGGAGAACGCGCTGCGCGATTTCCGCCTCGGCGGCGCCGAACTGGGCGAGGCCGACAAGGCGCGCTTCGCGCGGATCCAGGAGGAACTGTCGGCGCTGTCGGCGAAGTTCTCGCAGAACGTGCTCGACGCCACCGACGCCTGGTCGTATGTGGTGAGTCCCTCGCAAGAGCGGCGCACGCCCCCGCACGCGGATGCCGCGGGCGCCGATGGCGAGGCGGAGCTGGCGGGGCTGCCGGCCGAGGTGGTCGCCGCGGCGCGCGCCGCCGCCGAGAAGGACGGCATGCCGGGCTGGAAGTTCACCCTGCAGGCGCCGAGCTACCTGCCGGTGCTCAGCTATGCCGACGACCGCGCCTTGCGCGAACGCGTCTATCGCGCGAGCGCGGTGCGCGCCTCGGACCAGGGCGACGACCCCGCGCTCGACAACAGCGGCAACATCGCCCGCATCCTCGCGCTGCGCGCCGAACTGGCCGCGCTGCTGGGCTTCGCGAGCTACGCCGAGTATTCGGTCGCGACCAAGATGGCGGAAAGCCCGGCGCAGGTGCTGGGCTTCCTGCGCGACCTGGCCGCCCGCGCCAAGCCGTACGCGCAGCGCGATCGCGCCGAGCTGGAGGCGTTCGCGCGCGACGAACTCGGCCTGGACACGCTGGAGGCCTGGGACATCGCCTATGCCAGCGAGAAGCTCAAGCAGGCGCGCTACAGCTTCTCCGAGCAGGAGGTGAAGCAGTACTTCACCGAGCCGAAGGTGCTGGCCGGCCTGTTCGACGTGATCCACGCGCTGTACGGCCTGCGCGCGGAGCAGGACCAGGCGCCGGTCTGGCACCCGGACGTGCGCTTCTACCGGCTGGTGGATGGCGACGGCCGGCTGGTCGGGCAGTTCTACCTCGACCTGTACGCGCGCGAAGGCAAGCGCGGGGGCGCCTGGATGGACGATTGCCGCAACCGCCGCGACAAGGCCGGTGGCGTGCAGACGCCGCTGGTCTACCTGGTGTGCAACTTCGGTCGCGGCAGCGACGGCCGGCCGGCCACCTTCCGCCACCAGGAAGTGATCACCCTGTTCCACGAGATGGGCCACGGCCTGCACCAGTTGCTGACCCGCGTCGGCGAACTGGGCGTGGCCGGCATCAACGGCGTGGAGTGGGACGCGGTGGAGCTGCCCAGCCAGTTCATGGAGAACTTCTGCTGGGAGTGGGAGCGCGTGCAGGCGATGACCGCGCACGTCGAGACCGGCGCGCCGCTGCCGCGCAACCTGTTCGAGCGCATGCTGGCCGCGCGCAACTTCCAGAGCGGCATGTTCACCGTGCGCCAGCTCGAGTTCGGGCTGTTCGACATGCAGCTGCACCACGGTTTCGATCCAGCGCAGGACGACGTGATGCGGTTGCTCGAGCGCGTGCGCGCCGAAGTGGCGGTGAACCTGCCGCCGGCCTGGGCGCGCTTCCCGCACCAGTTCAGCCACATCTTCGCCGGCGGTTATGCGGCCGGTTATTACAGCTACAAATGGGCCGAGGTGCTCAGCGCCGACGCCTATGCCGCCTTCGAGGAGGCGCCGGGCAGGCTCGCCGAAACCGGCGCGCGCTTCCGCCACGAGGTGCTGGCGCGCGGCGGCAGCCGCAGCGCCGCCGAGAACTTCCGGGCCTTCCGAGGCCGCGCGCCGAAGATCGACGCGCTGCTGCGGCACAACGGCATGGCATAGGGCGGCCGCGGGCCTGCCCGCGATCGCCCGGCCTCACACCCGCCCGAAGACCAGGGTCGCGTTGGTGCCGCCGAAGCCGAAGCTGTTGGACATCACCGTGTCCAGCTTCGCCTCGCGGCTTTCGCGCACGATCGGGAAGCCTTCCGCGCGCGGGTCGAGCCGGTCGATGTTGGCCGAGCCGGCGATGAAGCCGTCGCGCAGCATCAGCAGGCAGAAGATCGCCTCGTGCACGCTCGCCACGCCCAGCGAGTGGCCGGACAGGGCCTTGGTCGAGGACAGCGGCGGCACCGAGTCGCCGAACGCTTCGCGCACCGCCTGCAGCTCGGTGATGTCGCCCAGCGGCGTGGAGGTGCCGTGGGTGTTGAGGTAGTCGATCGGGCGCTGCACGCCCCGCATCGCCTGGCGCATGCAGCGCACCGCGCCTTCGCCCGAAGGCGCGACCATGTCGGCGCCGTCGGAGGTCACGCCGTAGCCGACCAGCTCGGCATGGATGCGTGCGCCGCGTGCCCTGGCGTGTTCGTATTCCTCCAGTACCAGCATGCCGCCGCCCGAACCGATCACGAAGCCGTCGCGCTCGGTGTCGTAGGGGCGCGAGGCCGCGCCAGGGCGATCGTTGGAGCCTGTGCTCACCGCGCCCATGGCATCGAACATCGCCGTGGTGGTCCAGTGCAGTTCCTCGCCGCCGCCGGCGAACATTACGTCCTGCGCGCCGTGGCGGATCAGGTCGGCCGCCGCGCCGATGCAATGCGCGGAGGTCGCGCAGGCCGCCGCGATCGAATAGCTCACGCCATGGATGCCGAACGCCGTGGACAACGCCGCCGACACCGTCGAGCACATCGTGCGCGGCACCATGTAGGGGCCGACCTTGCGCACGCCGCGCGCGCGCAGCAGGTCGGCCGCTTCCACCTGCCATTGGCCGGAGCCGCCGCAGGAGCCGGCGATCAGGCCGGTGCGCGGATCGCCGATCGTCGCCTCCGCCAGCCCCGCATCGGCGATCGCGTCGCGCAGCGCCAGGTAGGCGTAGGCCGCGGCGTCGCCCATGAAGCGCTTGAGCTTGCGGTCGATCAACGCGTCCAGGTCGAGTTCGACGCGGCCGCCGACCTGACTGCGCAGGCCCATCTCGGCGTGGTCGGGCAGGAACCGGATGCCGGAACGGCCCTCGCGCAGCGCCTGCGACACGCTGTCCGGATCGTGGCCCAGGCAGCTGGCGATGCCCATCCCGGTGACGACGACACGGCGCATCAGAACGCCTCCGTCGAGCCGAACATGCCCACGCGCAGGTCCTTGGCGACGTAGATCTCGCGGCCGTCGACGAGCATGCGCGCATCGGCCTGCGCCATCGCCAGCTTGCGGTTGATCACCCGGGCGATGTCCACCTCGTAGCGCACCAGTTTCGCGTCAGGCAGCACCTGCCCGGTGAACTTGACCTCGCCGCAGCCGAGCGCGCGGCCCTTGCCGGGCACGCCGAGCCAGGTCAGGAAGAAGCCGGTGAGCTGCCACATCGCATCCAGGCCCAGGCAGCCGGGCATCACCGGGTCGCCGATGAAGTGGCAGCCGAAGAACCACAGGTCCGGGCGGATATCCAGTTCCGCGTGCACGTGGCCCTTGCCGCGCGTGCCGCCGTCCTCGCGGATGTCGGTGATGCGGTCGAACATCAGCATCGGATCGTTCGGCAGGCGGCCGAACCCCGGGCCGAACAGCTCGCCGCGCGCGCTGGCCAGCAGCGCTTCGCGCGAGTACGCATGGGGGCGATTCATGATCAATCCTGCGGATGACGGGAGTCGAAGTCGCGCAGCGTGCATGAGGCGCCATCGTTCAATCAAACGTTTTATCCGTACCGCGGCGTAGCGTACGCGGGCGTGCGGCGGCCGTTTGCCGCGGGGCGGCAGGCGGTTTCATGTCCCGCCAGCGCGCTGGCGTAAGATGCGCGGCGGACATACGCCGCCGCAGGTTCGTTTCCCGATGCGCAAGATCATCCACGTCGACATGGACGCGTTCTACGCGTCCGTGGAACAGCGTGACGATCCGTCGCTGCGCGGCAAGCCGGTGGTGGTGGCCTGGCGCGGCGCGCGCTCGGTGGTGTGCGCGGCCTCCTACGAGGCGCGCAAGTACGGCGTGCGCTCGGCGATGCCGGCGGTGCGCGCCGAGCGGCTGTGCCCGGACGCGATCTTCGTGCCGCCGGATTTCCCCCGCTACAAGGCGGTGTCGCGGCAGGTGCGCGAGATCTTCCACCGGCATACCGACCTGGTCGAACCGTTGTCGCTGGACGAGGCCTACCTCGACGTGACCGAGGCCAAGAGCGGCATGGCGGTGGCGACCGAGATCGCACGGGTAATCCGGGCCCAGATCTTCGAGGAGACCTCGCTGACCGCCTCGGCGGGGATCGCGCCCAACAAGTTCCTGGCCAAGATCGCCTCCGACTGGCGCAAGCCCAACGGACAGTTCGTGATCCCGCCTTCGCGGGTGGAATCGTTCCTGACGCCGTTGCCGGTCGGCCGCATCCACGGCGTCGGCAAGGTCATGGAAGGCAAGCTGGCCAAGCTGGGGATCACCACGGTCGGCGAGCTGCGCGAACGGCCGCTGGAGGAGTTGCAGGCGCATTTCGGCAGCTTCGGGCAGGGGCTGTACAACCGCGCGCGGGGCATCGACGAGCGGCCGGTGCAGCCGCACCAGGAGGTGCAGCAGGTCTCGTCCGAGGACACCTTCGCGGAAGACTTGCCGCTGGACGCGCTGGCGCCGCATGTCGCGCGGCTCGGCGAGCGGACCTGGAACGCGGCGCGCCGTGCCGGCAGGCCGGGACGGACGGTGGTGCTGAAGTTGAAGACGTCGGCGTTCCGCATCCTCACGCGGAGCCATACGCCGGAGCGGCCGCCGCAGTCGATGGAGGAATTCGTGCGGATCGCGCAGGCGCTGCTCGGGCGGGTGGATTTGCCGGAGCAGACGCGGTATCGGTTGGTGGGGGTCGGGTTGGGTGGGTTCTTCGGGGATGGGAGCGGGGAGGTGGTGCAGGAGCGGTTGTTTGACTAGGAGGTATGGCTGGAGGACGGAGGGCCGTTTGTTTGACGGGTTCGATTGCCGCTGTTTCGCCGCTTGAGTTGATATTTCTACCGTCGTCCCCGCGAAGGCAGTGACCCAGTCGTTGACGTTCTGTCTGTCTGGATCACGCGATCCCACTACTTAACACCATCCCTCTATCCCGCGAAGGCGGGAGGCGCTTTTCAGCAGCCGAACGACTGATCATCCAGGGAATTTTCCGCCCTCTACCCGACCCACGTTATCCTTCTACCGTCGTCCCCGCGCAGGCGGGGACCCAGTGTCTTTCCCATTCCGTATCCGACCAACGCTATCTCTCTGTCGTCATTTCCGCGAAGACGAGAAGCGCTGTTCAGCAGCCTAACGGCTGATCATCCAGGGACTTTGCTTTTGCTTTTTGGGCCGGCGAATTCAACTTTGATTCGCAACACAATTGCTGAATTCCTTGACGAAGACGTCGAGGGGCGTCTTGAATCCTAGTGTCTTGCGTGGTCGCGTGTTGAGCCGTTGCTCGACCCAGCGCAATTGT
>BNBA01000027.1 GCA_014654535.1 Xanthomonas boreopolis | reverse complement strand
CGCACTGGGGCGTCAAGCGCTATCTGTGCATGGAGGAATTGAACAAGCGCCAAGGCCTCGCGACCGTCGCAGCGTGAGGGGGCGGGGCCACCGCCAAGCCAAAGTGCGAAAAAATCGTTGCGCTACCTGCGCCACGTCCTGCCCGGCGCGGGCCACGATGCCGCACGCCGGAAAGGTCCGGGCCAAGAGGCCCGGGATTACAATCCCTGCATGCCCGAACTCCCCGAAGTCGAAACCACGCGTCGCGGGTTGCTGCCGCACCTGCTGCAGCAGGCCATCCATGGCGTCATCCTGCGGCGACCCGACCTGCGTTGGCCCATTCCCGCGGAGATCGAGGACCGCCTGCCCGGTTCCCGCATCGCCGGCATCCGGCGCCGCGCGAAATACCTGCTGCTGGACACCGATCGGGGCGATAGCGCCATCATCCACCTGGGCATGTCGGGCAGCCTGCGCGTGCTGCCCGGAGACGTGCTGCCGCGCGCGCACGACCATGTCGACATCTGCCTGGCCAATGGCCACGTGCTGCGCTTCAACGACCCGCGCCGGTTCGGTTGCCTGCTCTGGCAAGCGGCGGGCGAGCTGCATCCGCTGCTGGCGGAACTCGGGCCGGAACCGCTCTCGGACGATTTCGATGGCGGCTACCTGCACGGGCTCGCCAAGGGCCGCAGCGCGCCGGTGAAGACCTTCCTGATGGACCAGCGCATCGTGGTCGGCGTCGGCAACATCTATGCAGCCGAGAGCCTGTTCCGCGCCGGGATCGATCCCCGCCGCGAGGCCGGCAAGGTGTCGCGGGCCGGCTACGAGCGCCTGGCGGCCGCAGTGAAGGAGATCCTCGGCCATGCGATCGCCCGCGGCGGTACCACGTTGCGGGATTTCATCAGTCCCGATGGCGCGCCCGGTTACTTCGAACAGGAACTGATGGTGTACGGGCGCGAAGGCCAAGCCTGCGTGCGCTGCGGACGCGTACTCAGGCATGCGACGATCGGGCAGCGCGCCACGGTATGGTGCGGTCGCTGCCAGCGCTGAGTCCCGGCACCGGTTCGCCTCTGCGGCGCTTGCCGGCAGGCGCCAGGCCGGTGCGACAATCGGTGGCTTCCGAGGGAGGATCTTCGACATGTCCAGGCACCGCTTGCTTGCCTTCCCTGCGCTGCTCGCCTGCTGGTGCGCCTCCGCGCTGGCGGGCCCGGGGCCGGTGGAGGAGATCGCGCTGGAGAACGGTACCCTCCGGCTGACCGTCACGCCCGGACTGGGTGGGCGCGTGCTGGGGCTGCAGCGCGATGGCGAACCGAACTTCCTGAAGATCGGCGAGGCGGTGAAGGACCAGCCCGATCCCCCGGTGAGCGCGGACGCCGGCGACATCGCCTACCTGGGCCACGATGTCTGGGTGGGGCCGCAAAGCGAATGGTGGCTGCACCAGCAGGCGAACCCGGCACGCCGGCAGGCGCGGGCCAACTGGCCGCCGGACCCGTATCTCGGCTTCGCCACGACACGGACGCTGGAGCGCACGCCGGCTTCGCTCGCATTGCTCGGCGTGGAAAGCCCGGTCAGCGGCGTGCAGCTGCGCAAGCGCTTTGCGCTGTCCAGGGAGCGGCCGGACAGCGTCGAGCTGCAGGTGGAAGCCCGCAACGTGCGCAAGCAAGCGGTGGCCTGGGACCTGTGGTTCAACACGCGGGTGCCGGCCGCCACGCGCGTGTTCGTGCCGGTCTCCTCCGCGCCGGCGGACGTGCGCATCCAGCCCGCCGGCGAAGGATTCAGCGTGCCCGCCCACGTCCGTGCCGACGGCATGCTCGTGCTGTCGACCAAGGACGATCGCGCGGCGCAGCGCGGCAAGTTCCTGCTTCAGCCGGCGGCGGGGTGGATGGCCGGGTTCCAGGGACGGCAGGCGTTGGTGATCCGTTTCGCGCACCAGCCGCGCGAGCGCATCCATCCCGAGCAAGGCCAGGTGGAGCTGTACGTGGATGCTCCCGCCGGGGATGCGTCCGCGGGCCTGCTGGAGATGGAAGTGCACGCGCCCTATCGGCATCTCGCGCCGGGCGCGTCGATGCAGGCGGCCGAGCGATGGACGCTGCTGCGCTACGACGGCCCGGACGAGGCGGCGGCGCAGCGGCGCTTCCTGTGCGAGCAGGCGGATGCGCTCGCGCTGGCAGGTGCCTGCCCGCCCGGGTAGGCCCTGGCCTTCGTCATCACCGGCGGCTGGCTATCATGTGCCTCCCGATGCCCAGCTAGACAGCCCATGCAACGACGCGACTTCCTGAAGAATGCCGCCGCCGCTCTCGCCGCGCTGGGGCTGCCCGCCCTCCCGCAATGGGCGCTGGCCGCCCAGGCGGTCGGCCTGCGCCGCCTCGGCCAGCCGCAACCCTTCGACTATGCCTGGCTGAAGGGCCAGGCCCGCGCGCTCGCCAGTCGCGACTACCAAAGCCACAAGCGCACCTTGCCAGCTCCGGTCGAGGCGCTGGACTGGGACCAGTACCAGTCGATCCGCTATCGCCAGGACCACGCGCTGTGGGCCAACGTGCCCGGCAAGTTCCAGGCGAAGTTCTTCCATCTGGGCCTGTACTTCCACACACCGGTGCGGATGTTCGACGTGGTCGACGGCAAGGCGCAGGAGCTGGCGTACGATCCGGCCGCCTTCGACTACGGCAGCAGCGGCCTGAAGGGGGCGGGCCTGCCGAAGGACCTCGGCTTCGCCGGTTTCCGCCTCAACACCCGACAGGATACCGACCGCGATTTCGCCGCGTTCCTGGGCGCCAGCTACTTCCGCGCGGTCGGCAAGGAAGGGCAGTACGGGCAGTCGGCGCGCGGCCTGGCGATCGATACCGGCAGCGGCGGACCGGAGGAATTCCCGGACTTCATCGCCTACTACCTCGAACAACCGGCGGCGGACTCGGACACGGTGGTGGTCTATGGCCTGCTCGACTCGCCGAGCGTGGCCGGTGCGTACCGCTTCGCGATCACCAACGGCGACGTGCTGCTGATGGACGTCGATGCCGCGCTGTACCCGCGCAAGGCCATCGAGCGGCTCGGCATCGCGCCATGCACCAGCATGTACCAGTACGGCGAGAACGACCGCCGCATGGCCTGGGACTGGCGCCCGGAGATCCACGACACCGATGGCCTGTCGCTGTGGACCGGCGGCGGCGAGTGGCTGTGGCGGCCGCTGTGCAATCCGCCGCACCTGCGCTTCAACATGTTCGTCGACGACAACCCGAAGGGATTCGGCCTGTTGCAGCGCGATCGCAACTTCGACCACTACCAGGACGACGGCGTGTTCTACGAGAAGCGCCCGTGCCTGTGGGTCGAGCCCAAGCAGGGATGGGGCAAGGGTTCGGTGCAGCTGGTCGAGATCCCCACGGTGGACGAGACCTTCGACAACATCGTCGCGTTCTGGAACCCGGCCGAGAAGCCGCAGGCGGGGCAGGAGCTGCTGTACGGCTATCGCCTGTACTGGGGCGCGCAGCCGCCGGCGTCCTCGCCGCTGGCGCATTGCGTGGCGACCCGCACCGGGCTGGGCGGCGTGGTCGGGCAGAAGCGCAAGTACTTCTCGTGGCGCTTCGCCGTGGACTTCGCCGGCGGCGAGCTGGCGAAACTGGCCAAGGCCAACGACCTGAAGGTCGAGGCGGTGTTGCAGCTCACGCGCGGCAAGGCCGAGATCGTCTCGGCACGGCCGCTGCACGAGATCTCCGGCTACCGCGCGATGTTCGACGTGGTACCGCCGGACGAATCGACCGAGCAGATCGACATCCGCCTGTACCTGCGCGGCGCGGACGGACGGCCGTTGACCGAGACCTGGCTGTACCAATGGACGCCGCCGCCGGTGGCGGAGCGCAAGTTGTATTGAGGCCCGATTCCCGTGGGAGCGGCTTCAGCCACGATGGGGCTTTCATGCAGGCCCCTCTGCAGAGCCCGCACATGCCCCTGTGCGGGATTTGAGCGGAAAAGCCCCGTCGCGGCTGAAGCCGCTCCCACAGACGCGGGGCGTCAACGCAGCGGCAACGATTCCTGCAGCGGTTCGATGCGGCCTTCGCCGCGCATGATCTTCTTGAACTCGGCGCGGCTGACCGAGACGTAGCGCTCGTTGCCGCCGATCTCCACCTGCGGGCCGTCCTGCACGGCATGGCCGTGTTCGTCCACGCGTACGGTCATCGTGGCCTTGCTGCCGCTGTGGCAGATGGTCTTGATCTCCTGCAGCTCGTCGGCCCAGGCCAGCAGGTACTGGCTGCCCTCGAACAGCTCGCCGCGGAAATCGGTGCGCAGGCCGTAGCACAGCACCGGGATGCGCAACTGGTCGACCACTTCGCTGAGTTGCCAGACCTGCGCGCGGCGCAGGAACTGCGCTTCGTCCACCAGTACGCAATTGAGCCTGCCGTGCGCGGCGATATCCGCCTCGACCAGCCGCTCCAGGTCGGTGCCCTGGTCGAAGGGGACCCCTTCGGCGCTCAGGCCGATGCGCGAGGCGACCACGCCGCTGCCGGCGCGATGGTCCAGCTTCGGGGTGAGGATCAGCGTGCGCATGCCGCGCTCGCGGTAGTTGTGCGCCGACTGCAGCAGGGTGGTGGTCTTCCCGGCGTTCATCGCCGAGTAGTAGAAGTAGAGCTTGGCCATGGGGCCATTCTAAGCGGGAGCCCCCTGTGGGAGCGGCTTTAGCCGCGATGGGGCTTGCTGGTGGATCTCCCGCGAAAGCTCGTATGGGATTCAATGGGAAAGCCCCATCGCGCCTAAAGCCGCTCCCACAGGGGCGGTGCGCGGGATGGCGCAGTACAATGCGCGGCCGACGGAAGTTCGCCCATGCACGGTCTCAATCCTCCCCAGCGCGCCGCGGTCCTGCACTGCGAAGGTCCCCTGTTGGTGCTCGCCGGCGCCGGCAGCGGCAAGACGCGCGTGATCGTGGAGAAGATCGCGCACCTGATCGGTACCGGGCGCTACCCGGCCCGGCGCATCGCGGCGATCACCTTCACCAACAAGTCGGCCAAGGAAATGCGCGAGCGCGTGGCCAAGCGCATCCGCGGCGACGGCGCCGACGGGTTAACGATCTGCACCTTCCACGCGCTGGGTCTCAAGTTCCTGCAGATCGAGCACGAGGCGGCCGGGCTCAAGCGCGGTTTCTCGATCTTCGATACCGACGACGCCACCGCGCAGATCAAGGACCTGCTGCACGGCGCCAAGCCGGACGCGATCGAGGACGCCAAGAACCTGATCTCGCGCGCCAAGAACGCCGGGCTGTCGCCGGAGCAGGCGATGGCGGTGGCGCGCAGCACGCGCGAGATGGAGGCGGCCAGCCTGTACGCGCGCTACCAGGCGCGGTTGACCACGTTCAACGCGGTCGACTTCGACGACCTGATCCGCCTGCCGGTGCAGATCCTCGAGGAGAACGAGCAGATCGTGAAGGCCTGGCGCGAGCGCATCGGTTACCTGCTGGTGGACGAGTGCCAGGACACCAACGACGCGCAGTACCGGCTGCTGAAGATGCTGGCCGGGCCGAAGGGCAACTTCACCTGCGTGGGCGACGACGACCAGAGCATCTACGCCTGGCGCGGCGCCAACCCGGAAAACCTGCTGCAGATGGGCAAGGACTACCCGCAGCTGGAAGTGATCAAGCTGGAACAGAACTACCGGTGTTCCAACCGCGTGCTGCGCGCCGCGAACGCGTTGATCGCGCACAACCCGCACGAGCACCTGAAGACGCTGTGGAGCGACCAGGCCGACGGCGAGCGCATCCGCGTATGGGAGTGCCGCGACAGCGACCACGAGGCGGAAAAGGTCGCCGCGGAGATTTCCTTCATCGCCACCAGCAAGCAGGTGCCGTGGAGCGATTTCTGCATCCTGTTCCGCGGCAACTTCCAGTCGCGTCCGCTGGAAAAGGCGATGCAGCTGCTGCGCGTGCCCTACCACCTGACCGGCGGCACGGCGTTCCTGGAGCGGCAGGAAGTGAAGGACGTGCTGTCGTGGCTGCGCCTGCTGGTCAATCCGGACGACGACGCAGCGTTCCTGCGCGCGGTGCAGTCGCCCAAGCGCGAGGTCGGCGCCAGTTCGCTGGCCAAGCTGGCCGAGCTGGCCGCGGCCAAGCACGTGCCGATGTCGCGCGCGGCCGAGTCGATGGGCGCGCTGCAGCAGTTGCCGCCGCGCGCGGCCAACGGCCTGAGCGCGTTCACCGACATCCTGCGCGAGCTGCGCCAGGCGGCCGGCAAATTGCCCGCCGCCGACCTGGTGCGGCTGTTGGCCGAGAAATCCGGCCTGGTCGCCGACCTGCGCAACCAGGCCAAGGACGAGGCCTCGTTCCAGCGCCGCAAGGCCAACCTGGAGGAACTGGCCGAGTGGTTCGAGGGCGGCCCGCGCGGGGCCAGCGCGGGCGACCTGGCCGCGCAGCTGGCGCTGCTGTCGCGCAACGACAAGGACGACGGCGGCAACCAGGTGCGGATGATGACGCTGCATGCGTCCAAGGGCCTGGAGTTCCGCTACGTGTTCATCGTCGGCTGCGAGGACGGCGTGCTGCCGCACGAGGTCAGCCTGGACGAGGGCAACCTGCAGGAGGAGCGGCGGCTGTTGTACGTGGGCATCACCCGCGCCAAGGAGCAGCTGTGGATGAGCTACAGCCGGGTGACGCGCAAGTTCGGCGAGCAGATCCGGCTCAAGCCGAGCCGTTTCTTCGACGAGATCCCGGCCGAGGAGATCCAGCGCGACGGCGCCGATCCGGTGGCCGATGCCGAGCGCAAGCAGGAACGCGCCAAGGCCGGGCTGGCGGCGATCCAGGCGCTGTTCGACTGATCGAAGGGACGGCATGGCGGTTCCGGGCGGAGGCGCGCCGGGACCTTGCCAGCCTCGTTCCTGTGCGGCAGGCTGCACTGCCTTCCCATAGGAGCGGATCGTGCCCGTCGTGATCGAAACCGAGCGTCTGCGCCTGCGCGAGCTGGAACCGGAGCGCGACGCGGCGGCGATGCTGGTACTCCTCAACGAGCCCGGCTTCATCCGCGGCATCGCCGATCGCGGCGTGCGTACCGTCGAGCAGGCGGCCGACTACCTGCGGGAATGGCTCGGTGCGCAGTACGCGACCTACGGCTTCGGCCATTACGCGCTGGAGCTGCGTGATGCCGGGACGTTCCTGGGCACCGCCGGCCTGATCCAGCGGGCGGACCTGGAACTGGCCGACATCGGCTACGCCCTGCTCGACGAGCACCATGGCCGCGGCTACGCGGAGGAAGCTTCGCGCGCGGTACTGGCGCATGCGCGCGACGTACTCGGGATGCGCGGGGTGTGCGGCATCGTTTGGCCGGGCAATACCGCCTCGGTGCGATTGCTGGAAAAGCTCGGGCTGCGTCGCCAGGGCGAGTACAAGATCGCGGCCGAACGCGAGCCGCGGGCGTATTACGAGCTCATCTTCTGAGCCGGGCGACTCCGTTCGGAGCGGAGCCGCCCGTCGTCCCCTGCGAAGGCCCGGCCGGGTGCGAGCCGATGGCGCGCAAGCGACCCGTCCTCATTCCCGCCTTCACGGAAGGCGGTTAGACGGTGCCCTGTAGCCGCTCCTGCAGCAGCGCGAGCTGTTCCTGCAGCTGCGCCACCTGGTCTTCCAGGACCCGCACGCGAGCGTCCAGGTCGTTGCCTCCGGGGACGCCGGCATGCGTGGTCGGCGCGGCGGCGGCCAATGCGGCGACGTCCACCGCGCCGCACAGCTGGTGCATGTAGCGGTCCTCGCGCTGGCCGCTGGCGCGCGGGACCACGACCGCCAGCGCGCGCTGCACCAGCCGGTCGAGGTGGTGGCGCAGGTCGTCCAGGTCGTTGAAGCGGGCCAACCGTTCGCTGCGGGCGAACAGCTCGCCGGCGGTCTGGGGGCCTCGCAGCAGCAGCAGGCCCAGCAGCGCCACCTGCTGCTGGGTCAGGTCGAGCGCGCTGCCGAGCCGGTGCTCGTAGCGCTCGGCGCGCGAGGAGAACTGCTGGCGCACCAGGCCGAGGGCTTCCAGGCGGCGCAGCGCATTGTGGACCTCGCCCGGCTCCAGCGTCAGCACCGGGTCGCGCGCGGTCTTCTGGTTGGCGGCGACGTGGGTGGCATTGACCGTGAGCGGGTAAGCGTCCGGCGTGGTGGCTTCCTTCTCGATCAGGCACCCCAGGGCACGCGCCTGGGCCGCGTCGAGGACCGGCAGTTCGGGCAGGGAGTCGGTATGCATGCGCGCGGGCTCCGGAAGGCTGGGCGCGCAGGATAGCCGACGCCGATGTCGAACCGCCGAAGCCCGGCCGGTAGAATTGCGGGTCTTTACTTCGGTTGGATGCCATGCGCCGTTCCGCTTCCCTGACCCTACCGCTCCTGATCGGTGCCGTGCTGGCGCTGCCGGCCTGCAAGCGCGCGGACGATGTCGCGTCGCAGGCACAGCCGGCCAGCGCACCGGCCGGCGACGAGGCGAAACCGGCGGATGCCGCCTCCGCCAAGCCCGCGGCGCTCCCTGCCGGCGACGACAATCTCAACGCCGTGCTGTGGATGCAGCGCTCGGAGGAGTACAAGGCGCTGGCCGAGCAGACCTACCGCGCCGCCGCCGACAGGCTGGATGCCGCGTTGAAGGAGAAGCACTGGGATGCGCTGGTGCCGGAAGAGCGCGCCAATGCCGCCGACGGCCTGAAGCCGGCGGTGATCATGGACGTGGACGAGACCGTGCTGGACAACTCGCCCTATCAGGCGCGGCTGGTGCGCAACGGCAAGGAATACGACGAAGTGAGCTGGGACGCCTGGGTGGCCGAGAAGAAGGCCAGGGCGATCCCCGGCGTGGTGGATTTCGCCAGGGCCGCCAACGCCAAGGGCGTCACCGTGCTGTACATCTCCAACCGCGCGGTGCACCTGAAGGAGGCGACCCTCGCCAATCTCAAGGCGGTGGGCATGCCGGTGGCCGACGACGGCGTGTTCCTGGGCCTGGGCACCTTCGTGAAGGATTGCGAGCAGAACGGCAGCGAGAAGAACTGCCGCCGCCGCCTCGCCGGCCAGAAGTACCGCGTGCTGATGCAGTTCGGCGACCAGCTCGGCGATTTCGTGCAGGTGGCGGCCAATACGCCGGAAGGCCGCGGCGCATTGTTGCAGCAATACCACGACTGGTTCGGCGAGCGCTGGTGGATGCTGCCGAACCCGAGCTACGGCGGCTGGGAGCCGGCGCAGTTCAACAACGATTACGGCCAGCCGTGGCAGGCCCGCCACGATGCCAAGCGCGCCGCGCTGGACGTGGCGCCATGAGCCGCGGCCCGTTGCCGTTGGGTGCGCGCGAGCGGCTGATCTTCGCGCTCGACGTGCCCGGCCGCGCCGAGGCGATCGAGTGGGTGGATCGCCTCGGCGAGTCGGTGTCGTTCTACAAGATCGGCATGGAGCTGTTGGCCTCGGGCGAGTATTTCGACGTGCTCGACGCGCTGGCCCGGCGCGGCAAGCGCGTGTTCGTCGACCTGAAGTTCTTCGACATCCCGGCGACGGTGGCGGGCGTGATCCGGCGGCTGTCGCAATGGCCGGTGGACTACTGCACGATCCATGGCTGGCATCCGGCGATGATGCAGGCCGCCGCCGAGGCCAACGGCGGCGAAATGCGGCTGCTGGCGGTGACGGTGCTGACCTCGATGGGACGCGCCGACCTGGCGCAGATGGGCATCGACCGCGAACCGGTCGAGGTGGTGGTCGAGCGCGCGCTGGCCGCGCAGGCGGCCGGTATCGACGGCGTGATCGCCTCCGGCCAGGAGGCCGCGCCGATCCGTCGCGCCACGGGTGCGGATTTCTCGATCGTCTGCCCGGGCATCCGTCCCGGCGGCCCGGTGGGCGACGACCAGCAGCGCACGGTCGGCGTGGCGCAGGCCTTCGCCGACGGTGCCGATGCGATCGTGGTGGGGCGCCCGATCCGGCTGGCGGCCGATCCCCGGGTGGCCGCGGAGGCCATCCAGCGCGAGATCGCCGGTGCAATTCCTATTTAGAACAATTACTTACCTGTAATAAATTAAGTGTTGCCTTAGATTCGCCGGCGGCGTACGATGCCGCCGTCCGGCCCGTACGGCCGGAGATGTGCCACAACACCGTCCTCCGGCTCAAAGCCGGTTTCGAGAGGCCTGCGATACCTCCGGGTGCGCGGCCTCTTTTTTTGTTCGCCGATCGTGGCCGGCGGCGCGGCAGATGCGCTTCGGGGCGGATACGACGACGGGGCCCGTGGGCCCCGTCGAAGAACGGCCATGCATGCGATGCATGGGCCGGGATCGCGATGGATCGGATCAGAACTTCGCGCCGATCTCGAACGTCACCGTGCGCGGGACGTACATGATGTCGCCGGTACGGTTGATCGTGATGTCCGGATCGTACGTGCCGCCGCTGCCGAAGCCGTTGTACACGTAGGAGCTGTAGTTCTTGAAGTTGAAGGCGTTGAGCAGGTTGATGCGCGCCGACATCTTGAAGTCCTTGTACACGGTGAACTCCTTGGTGGCCTGGAAGTCCACGGTGCGGTAACCCCAGATCTTGCCGCCCAGCAGGAACTTGCCGCTGCCTGGCGGGATCGCCGCGACCTGCTGGCAGGTCGCGCCGTCCGGATCGGTGTGGCCATAGCAGGCGATGGTGTTGATCGGTTCGGGCGTGGCCAGCACGACCTTGGCGCCGAAGGTAACGCCCCACGGGCCGTCGATCGAACCGGACGCGACGAAGCGGTGCGCCGAGACCGCATCGGACTTCACGAACGGATAGTCGTGGATGGTCGGCTTGTCGAACGCGTACGGCTCGTCGATGTTGCGGTTCTGGCGCGCGCTGGTATGGGTATAGGACAGCGTCAGGCCCCAGCCCGATTCCTTGGTGTAGGGCTTCTCGGCCGACAGCAGCACCTGGCTCGAACGCTGCTCCAGGCCGTTCATGCCCAGGATCGTGTTCTGGTAGCCCGGCACTGGCTGGCCCCACGGAGCACTGCCGTTCTGGAAATACGAACCGTCCGGGTAGCGGTTGATCAGCGACATCGCGAAGCCGTCGTAGCTGAGGATGCGCTGGAACGTCACGTCCGTCAGCCACTCGCCGACCTGGTTGGTGATGCCAATGCTGTACTGGTCGCTGTACGGCGTCTTGAGCTTGTTGGTAAACATGAACAGCTCGGCGCTCTTGCTGACGCCGGGGATCGTATTGAGTTGGTCGACGCCTTCCAGGTACTTCGGGTCCCAAGCTACGCAGACGCGGTCGGCACGATAGCACCGGCCGGTTGCCGGGTCCTGGAAGTAAACCGCCACCGGCGATAGCGCCGCCTTGCTGGTCTCCAGTGCCAGTTGCTCGAACAGGTTGCGGTCATAGGAGCGGCCGGCGCCACCATGCAGCACCGCCGATTCGTCGCCGAAGAAGTCATACGAGAAGCCGAAACGTGGCGCCCAGGCATCCTTGAAATTCTTGCGGTTGTGGCCGGTGCTGATGTAGTCGGCGACGTTGATGCCGCTGGGCAGCAAGCGGTCGGCCCAGGGATGGCCCGGGTTGGCCGGATCGTCCGAATACAGCGCGTTGACGAAATCCTGCGAGGTGACGAAATCGGTGTAGGCCGGGCTGTCCTCATAATCCCAGCGCACGCCGAGGTTCAGCGTCAGCTTGTCGTTGACCACCCAATCGTCCTGGATGTAGATGCCATACTGCTTGGACGGCGATTCCACGGTCGACTTCTGGCCGGGCGTGCTGAACGGCGCGACGAAGTCAACGCGGTACGGCGTGGCGGCGATGCCGTTGGCGTCCACGGAATAGGCGAACTGCGGATTCAGCGCCGCCGCGTCCTGGGAAGTCAGCTTGATGTCCTTGTAGCTGACGCCCATCTTGATGGTGTGGTCACCGTGCCACTGGAAGCTCGTGAAGGTCAGGTCGTTCTGCAGGAACCAGCCCTTCTGTTTCTTGCGCTGGACGTTCAGGCCGCCTGCAGAACCGGTCTCGAGAAACGTCCATTCGTCGATATCGGTGGAGGGCGCCGGACGGTAGTTGAGGTACTTGTAAGTGATGCCGTTGCCGATGCTCATCGGCGTCGGGTTGTTCTCCGAATCCTCGGTACCGACGATCAACTCGTTGTACCAAGCGTCGGCGCTGTGCTGCCAACGCAAGTTGACGCGCTTGTCCTTGTTGATCTTGTCGGTGCCGTGGTCGGTGGCGCTGGTCCCGCCGACGTTGGCGACCTGGGTCTCGTCGCGATACTGGGCACTCAATTCGAAGCGATCGCGGTCGGTCGGTTCGAAGTCGATCTTGCCGAAGTACAGGTCTTCGGAGAACGGCAGATTCGCAGCGCCGTATTGGCTGCTCAGATTGGACGGCAGGAAGCCGATGTAAGGCGCGGCCTCGGGAGACGATTGGACACCCTTGGGCACCACATTGTCCTTACCCTCATAGGCCACGAAGAAATGCATGCGGTCCTGGATGATCGGGCCGCCCAGCGCGAAGCCGTACTCCTTGGTCTGCGAATCGATCTTGCCGGACTTCTCCTCGTCGGGCCGCTTGTCGCGCAGGTCCTGGTCGGTGTAGCGGTAGAACACCTCGCCATGGAATTCGTTGGTGCCGGACTTGGTCGCCGCGGTAATCGCCGCGCCGCTGATCTGGCCGTACTCGGCCTTGTAGTTCGAGGTGATGACCTTGTACTCGCCGATCGCCAGCTGCGGGAACGGGTTGCCCTGGGTGTCGCTCTGGCCGGCGATGCCGCCGCTGCGCACGTAGCTCTTCTGGCCGACGCCATCGATGTACAGGTTGCCGGCGCTGGCGTTAGAGGCGCCGCCGCGCAGCTTGGTGTTTCCGTTGCCATCGATCTGGAACACCATGCCCGGCACGGTGTCGGCGAATTCCAGGAAGTTGCGCGTGGCCTGCGGCAACTGCTGGATCTGGTGCAGCGAGACGGTGTTGCCGACCTCGGAGGTCTTCACGTCGCGGATCAGCGGCGCGGACACGTTCACGGCCGCGAGCGTGGTGGCGTCGCCGGCCGGCGCCTGCGCTTGCGCCTCCAGGTTGACGGTGGCGGTGGAGGCCACCGACAGCGTGACGGTGCGGCTGACGCCGCCGGATTCGACGGTGTAGGTGCCCGGCGGCAGGCCGACGATCGTGTAGCTGCCGCCGGCGTTGACCGGCGCGCGGCGCACCGAGCCGGTGGCGACGTTGGTGACGGTGACTTCGGCGCCGCTCTGCGCGGCGGCGACCTGGCCGCGCAGCGTGGCGGTACTGGTCTGCGCCAGCGCCAGCGGCGCGGCGGCGAACAGGCCGGTGGCCAGGGCGCAGTACAGCAGGCTGCGCGCGGGCAGGCTCGACAACGGATTTTGATTCTTCTTCATGGCAACCCTCTCCCAAGGGACAGCGCAAGACGGGTGGTTTGGAACTGGAGCGAATCGAAGATGCAAAAAAGCAGTGGGTGGGTGACGCGGGTGCGAAGGGATCAGGCCATGCGGGGCCTCCGGGGGGCGCTCGAGGCGCGGACGATCAGTTCGGGAACGATCCCGGAGGTGGACGGCGCCGTAGGATTCGCGTCATCTGCCGGGAGAGAAAGCTGGTCGATCAGCAGTTGCAGGGCGCGCGCGCCGAGCCCGGCGATGTCCACGTGCATCGTGGTCAGCGCGGGGTGCACGTAGCGCGCCAGCGGGACGTCGTCGAAACCGGCCAGGGCGATGTCGTCGGGCACCTGCAGGCCGGCGTGGTTCAGGGCGAACAGGCAGCCCAGCGCCATGGTGTCGTTGGCCGCGAACACGGCGTCCGGGCGCTCGCCGCTCGCCAGCGACTGGCCGGCGCGGTAGCCGGAGGCTTCGTCGAACAGGCCCGGCAAGTCCCAGGGCGGCAGGCCGGCGTGGGCCATCTCGTCGCGATAGCCGCGCAGGCGTTCGTGCGCGTCGAAGCTGTCCTGCGGTCCGCCGATGAAGGCGATGCGGCGATGGCCGGCGTCGATCAGGTGGCGCGTCATCGCGCGCGCGCCGCCGTAGTTGTCCACGCCCAGCGCGGGATAGCGCGCCGAGTGCGGGCCGCTGTTGAGCAGCACCGCCGGCAGGTGGACCGGCAGGCCGTCGAACAATCCGCTCTCGTCGCTGCACGGCGCCATCATCAGGACGCCGTCCACGCGCCCGGGCAGGCGCTGCAGCGCGCTGCGCTGCTCGTCGATGCGGCCGTGGTGGCTGGATACCAGCAGGTGGTAGCCGTGCTGGCGCGCGCCCTGGTCGATGCCGCGGATCAGCTCGGAGAAGAACTCGCCGTACAGGTCCGGCAACACCACGCCGATGGTGTGGGTGCGCCGGCTGCTGAGGCTGCGCGCGGCATGGTGCGGCACGTAGTGCAGCGCCTGCGCCGCCTGCATCACGCGCTGGCGCACGGCTTCGGCGACGTGCTGCTGGCCGTTGATGGTGCGCGACACCGTCGCCACCGAGACGTTGGCCTGGCGGGCGACGTCGCGGATGGTGACGCCGCCGTCGCCGCGGGCCCTGCGTGCGCGGGTCACCATTGCGCCTCCAGCGTGCGGAAGGGACGTTCCAGCAGGACGCCGCTGGCGTCGTAGTCGCGCACGACGCGGCCGTCGACGCGCACCTGTTTCGGGCGCGTGCGCGCCGGCCACCAGACGCGCAGCGCCGCGTCCGCGCGCAGGCCCTCGCCGAGCGAGAGCCGCAGGCGTTCGCCGTCCTGGCGCGCCTGCAGGCGCAGCGTGCCATAGGCGGTGGGCAGGCGATCGATGGCCAGGCCCTCGCCGGCCAGCCACGCCGGCGGCGCGCCGGGCAGCAGCGACAAGGCGTCGTCGTCCTCGCGCATCAGCATGCCGAACAGGGTCCGCGCGTACTCCGCGCCGATCCAGGTGTGCGGCATGTCGCCGAGGTAGCGCGGAAAGCGCGGCCGCGAGTGCACCACCTCGGCCAGCACCTGCCATTCCTGCGGGCGGCGGTCGCGCAGGAAGTCCTGCAGCAGCTCGTCGGCCACGGCCGGCTGGTCCATGTGCACGTAGCTGAGCACGTTGCGGATCTCGTACGGCGTGTAGGCGTACAGCGCGCCGGGGCGGGTGCGCTTGCGCACGTCGTCCAGGTAGCGCGCGAAGGTGGTGCGCAATGCGTCCTGCGGCAGCATGTCCTGCGCGCCGGTGGGATCGAGCGCGATCGAGACGCTGGTCGGGTCGCCATCGCCGAGGTCGGCCGAGGCCGGGATGAAGTCGGCGCCCTTCCATGCCATCGTCGCGCGGATCGACGCGGCCAGCGAATCGTGCAGCGCGCGGTACTGTTCGCGCGCCCACGCGGCGGTTTCGTGGTCGCCGAGCGATTCGGCCAGCCAGGCGCCGTCGTGCCAGCCCTTCAGGCCCCAGTCGTCGTCCCAGTAGCTGTGCGTCGGCGAGGGATAGCCCTCGTGGCTGATCGACGGCGCCAGGATGCCGGCGAAACGTTCCGGCGCCGGCTGGCCCGCCATGTAGCCCGGCACCAGCGTGCGTTCGCGCAATTCCTGCAAGAAGCGCATCGCGGCCTTCACCTTCGGCAGGTAGGCGCGCACCGTTTCCGGGCCGCCGTCCAACCGCGCCACGTCGGCGACCAGCGCGATGTACTGGCCCTGGCTGTCGTACTCGATGTCCGAGCCGAACCCGGTGTTGACGGTGCCGTCGTCGTTGAGGATCGGCGAGACCAGGCCGTTGGGGTGCACGCCGTGCTCGCTGTACCAGGCCAGGTAGTCGCGCGCGACCTTCGACTCGCCCATGCGCAGCAGCACCGCCGAGGTGGCCATGCCGTCGCGGATGAAGGAGCGGTTGTAGTTGCGCGGGCCGGGCTGCATCGCCGGGCCGGTCTGGTTGATCAGCATGTACGCGGCCTGCGCGCGCAGCATGTCCACCAGCGAGGGGTCGGGCAGGCGCAGGCCGACCTGGCCGAGCCGGGCCTGCCAGTCGGCGGAGGCGCGCGCGGCCAGCGCATCGAAGGCGGCGTCCGGGTCGCGCGGCGCGTCGTCCAGGTCCGGCGCCGGCGCTTCCGGCAGGGTGCCGTCGGCGGCCGCGGCCGCGGTGCCGAGCGGGAAGGCGACCACCACCGAGCGGCTGGCGCCCGGTGCGAGGTGGACCCGGTAGGCCAACGCGGCGGCGGCCAGGCCGTCGGGATCGTGCGCCTTCGGCGTCGCCGGCAACTGGCCTGCCGCGATCGCGGCGGTGATCTCGGTGCTGCCGTCCGGGCCGAATGGCGCGGCGCCGGCGGCATCCACCGGCGTCAGCGAGTGCAGCAGGCGCCGGTCGTTGACGCGCACGGCCTGGCCTTCGATGGCGACGTCGCGGATCGGCGACAGTCCCCCGTTCTGCCACGGCGGGTTCATCTGCATCGGCCGCACCGCCAGCGACAGGGTGCCGTCCACCGGGACGCTGCCGGTGTTGCGCAGGCGATGGCGCACGAACGTGACCGGCTGGCCGCCGAGCTCGACCGCGAACGCCTCGCTCTGCAGCTCCAGCCCGGGTTGCGGGGTCCAGGCGACCGACGGCATCGGCTTCCAGCCGTCGCGCAGCGCATGCCGCACCGGCCGGTCGGCGGCACCGGCGGCGGTGCCGTCGGCATTGCGCCAGATCGGCTGCACCAGCGGCGCGCCCTTGAACGCTTCCAGGTTGCCGTATTCGTCGAAGATCGATTTCTGCCGGCCGGCATGCACGCCGACCGCGGTCCAATAGGTCTGCTGCAGGTGCAGCGAGGCCGGGAACAACGCGCGCTGCGCGCCGGTGGCGGCGATCTGGTAGCGCTTCATCGGCGTCATGGTCGCCGCCGGTCCCAGCAGGCGTATGCGCGCCACCCGGGGCGCGTCGCCCTCGACCACCAGGCGCAGGGCCCGTGCGGTCACCGCGGCGTTGCCGGCGAGCCAGCTGCTCTGGCGGCTGCCGGCCTGGGGATCGCGTGCCAGTTCGCTCCAGCGACCCCGTGCGTCCTGGGCCTGCAGCCGGGCCGCGCCGTGCGGGCCGGCCCAGTCCACGGCCAGGCCGGCCGTCGGCAGGGCGCGCGGCAGCGCGATCTCCAGCGCGTGCCCGCGATCGCGCGCGGCCGGGATCGCGACCGCGCCGCCGCCTTGCCAGAGCGCGGCGGCCTGCGCCGGGTCGAACCCGGCCACGCGCGCGCTGGCGGACGCGGCCAGCGGCTCCATCTCGTAGATCGACACGCCCCAGTCGGCCGTGCGATCGGGGCTGGCCAGGCGCAGGTAGCGCGCGCTGCGTGGCGAGAAGAACACGGTCTCGGTGCCGCCCAGCGAATCGGGCATGGCGTAGGCGTCCTGCCACCGGGTGCCGTCGACCGAGGTCTGGAGGCGGTAGCCCTCGGGATTGGCCAGGTCCCATTGCAGGCGGACGCCGCCCAGCATCGCCGCATGGCCCAGGTCGATCTGGAACCAGTGGCCCGGGCTGAAGGCGCCGCCGGTGCGGGTCGCCGGATCGCCATCGATCAGGTGCTCGACCGCCATGGCCTGGACCTGCTGCGATGAACTGCTGGCCCGCCACTGCTCGCGCGGCGGCAGGTCCTGCGCCATGCCGGCCCAGGCCGGGACAAGCAGGGCGAATGCAAGGCCGAGCCGGCGGGCTGGCCTGGTGATGACTGCTTGGCAATTGGCGCGTGTTCCGGTCACTCCCCGCCCTCGCTCTCCACCGAGGCCCCGGAAATGAGGCGGCGCGCACGCTATCAGGAACTGCAAGCGTTTACATGATGCACTGCAATATTCGCCGGGGCATGCCATGGGAATGAAACACTTGGGCATGCGCGGACATGCCTGTCCACATTTGTCCGCGGCGGAGACAGCGCGGGACAAGGGCCGCAGCGCCGGTCCGGGCGTTGCCTTGCCGCGGTCATCACCAACCCGCAAGATGGCGGATCGATCGGGGAAATCGAAACCGCCCATGCCGCCTTCGCTTGCCCGGCTCCGCCCGCCGTCCCTGCTGCCCTGGCTGCTGCTGGCCGCCGCCGTGCTGGGGGCGGGGTGCAACCGGCATTCCGCCGAGCCCCTGCCCGGCGCCGACGCGGCGCCGTCCGCGGCCGTGCACCAGTTCGTGGTGCACCTGCGCAACAACGATCTCGTCGCCTATGCCAAGACCATGGTGACCCCGGCCCAGTACGGCCAGCTGGAGACCGCCTGGCGCGAAGGCCGCAGCCGCTGGCCGTTGACTGAACTGCCGCTGTCGGACGAACTGCCGGCATTGCTGGCCGCACTGTCGCGGCCGGACGCCGAGAAGACCCTGCAGAAGTCCTTCGACCAGCAGTTCGCCGGCCAGGCCGCCGGGATCCGCGAGGCGGCGCAGTCGCTGGGCATGTTCGGCGTGCAGTACCTGCGCAACCAGGGCAGCTACAGCCCGGAGCAGCGGGGCCATTACGTGCAACTGGTGACCGCGCTCAGCCAATGGGCGGCCTCGGCGCCCCTGGCCGACCGCGGCCTGGCCCGGCAGGCGATCGCCGAGCTGGCCGCGGCCGCGCGCAAGACCGGCCTCGGCAGCGAGGCCGCGCTGCGCGAAGCCGGCATGGAGGAAAGCCTGCGCCGGCTCGGTCCGTTCTTCGCCACGGTCAAGGCCGTGCTGGCCCGCTACGACCTGCCGCTGGACACCACCCTGGACGAGCTGCGCAGCGGGCTGGTCAGCCAACAGGGCGACCAGGCGCAGGTGCGCATCCACTATCCGCTGGCCGCCGCCGAGATCGACACCACCGCCAGCCTGGTGCGGCGCGAAGGCCGCTGGTACCTGCGGCAGACCCAGGACGAGGTCGCGCAGCTGCTGGCCAGCCCGGTGCCGGCGCCGTCGCCGCCGGACACCGCCCCGACGGCTGGGCGATAATGCCGCCGATGCCAGAACAGAATCCGTTGCCCTTCCCGGACGAGCGTCCGGCCACGTCGGCGCCGCAGGACGCCTCGACCGCCGCCGAGCCCGCGCCCACCTCCGATCCGCTCCCGGCCGCGACCGCGCCGGTACCGGCCGTCGCGCCGCAGAAGAGCGAGCGCCGCCCGTTGTGGGCGCGCCTGCTCGGCCGGCTGGCCGAGCCCTGGCTGGAGCTGACCATCGAGCCGGAGCAGCCGGGCCAGTACAACGATGGCCGCCCGGTCGTGTACGTGCTGGAGGACTATGGCCTGTCCAACGCGCTGATCCTCGACAAGGCCTGCCGCCAGGCCGGGCTGCCGTCGCCGCTGGTGCCGCTGCCCGGCGACCCGTTGCAGCGCAAGCGCGCCTACCTGGCGCTGTCGCGGCGCAGTTCCAGCAATTCGCTGATCCCCGAGCAGCGCGGCGCCAGGACCCACTCCGATTCGCTCGCCAAGCTGCTGCAGGCGCACCGCACCCGGCCCGACCTGGACGTGCACCTGGTGCCGGTGTCGATCTTCGTCGGCCGCGCCCCGGACCGGCAGAGCGGCTGGTTCGCGGTGCTGTTCTCGGAGAACTGGGCGCTGGTCGGCCGCTTCCGCCGCCTGCTGGCGGTGCTGCTCAACGGCCGCACCACCATCGTCCGCTTCTCGCCGCCGATCTCGCTGCGCCAGACCGTGGACGAGGGCCTGCAACCCGAGCGCACGCTGCGCAAGCTGCAACGCGTGCTGCGCACCCACTTCCGCCGCATCCGCGAGGCGGTGATCGGGCCCGACCTGTCGACCCGCCGCACGCTCGTGGACCAGGTGCTGGCGGCCGAGCCGGTGCGCGAGGCGATCGCCGCGCAGGCCAAGCGCGACAACAGCAAGCCGGTCGATGCCTGGCGCAAGGCCCAGGCCTATGCCTGGGAGATCGCGGCGGACTACTCCAGCCCGGTGGTGCGCTCGGCCAGCTTCCTGCTCAGCCACGTCTGGAACCGGATCTACGCCGGCGTGCTGGTGCACCACCTGGACAAGTTCAAGCAGGCCGCGCCGGGCTACGAGATCGTGTACGTGCCCAGCCACCGCAGCCACATGGACTACCTGCTGCTGTCGTACCTGCTGTACGAACGCGGCATCGTGCCGCCGCACATCTTCGCCGGCGTCAACCTCAACCTGCCGGTGGTCGGCACGCTGCTGCGCAAGGGCGGCGCCTTCTTCGCGCGGCGCACCTTCAAGGGCAACGCGCTGTACTCGGCGGTCTTCCGCGAGTACATGGCACAGCTGGTGTCGGGCGGCTACTCGATCGAGTACTTCATCGAGGGCGGGCGCTCGCGCACCGGCCGGCTGCTCCAGCCCAAGGGCGGATCGATCGCGATGACGGTGCGCGCCTACCTGCGCCAGCAGCGGCGCCCGGTGCTGTTCCAGCCGGTCTACATCGGCTACGAGAAGCTGATGGAAGGCCGCAGCTACCTGGACGAATTGTCCGGCCGGCCGAAGGAGAAGGAGTCGATCTGGGCGCTGCTGTGGGGCATCCCCAAGGTGCTCAAGCAGAACTACGGCCAGGTGGTGGTGAACTTCGGCGAGCCGATCGCGCTGGACGACGTGCTGGCCGAGCAGGCGCCGCAGTGGAACGGCCAGCCGGTCTCCGAGGAGGAGAAGCCGGCATGGCTGGCGCGCGCCGTCGACACGCTGGCCCAGCGGATCCAGGTGCACGTCAACGGCGCCGCCGACGTCAACCCGATCAACCTGCTGGCGCTGGCGCTGCTGTCCACGCCCAAGCATGCGATGGGCGAGGTCGACCTGATCGCGCAGATCGAGCTGTGCAAGAAGCTGCTGGCCGAGCTGCCGTACTCGGACCGGGTCACGGTCACCCCGCATTCGCCCGAGCGCATCATCGCCCACGCCGAGGAGATCGCCGTGCTCACGCGCACGCCGCATCCGCTCGGCGACGTGCTCGGCGTCAGCGGCGACACCGCGGTGCTGCTGAGCTATTTCCGCAACAACGTGCTGCACCTGTTCACCGCGGCCTCGTGGGTGGCATGCTGCTTCCAGAACAACCGGCGCATGAACCGCGGTACCCTGCTGCGGCTGGGGCGCTCGGTGTACCCGTTCCTGCAGGCCGAGCTGTTCCTGCCGTGGAGCGAGGACGAGTTCGCCGAGCGCATCGACCGCACCATCGAGGTGTTCGTGCGCGAGGGCCTGCTGCTGCACGTCAACGACGAAGGCGACGGCCTGCTCGCGCGCAACACCGGGCAGACCGACGAGGTGTTCCGGCTGCGCGCCATCGGCCACTCGCTGCAGCAGGCGTTCGAGCGCTACTACATCACCATCTCGGTGCTGGCCAAGAACGGGCCCGGCACGCTCGGCGCCGCCGAGCTGGAGAGCCTGTGCCAGCAGGCCGCGCAGCGCTTGAGCCTGCTGTACGCGCCGGCGGCGCCGGAGTTCTTCGACAAGGCGCTGTTCCGCGGATTCATCCAGAAGCTGCGCGAGCTGAAGCTGGTGTGGCCGGACGAGAACAGCAAGCTGGTGTTCGACGAGCGCCTGGACGCGTGGGCAAAGGACGCCAAGTTCATCTTAGGCCGCGAGCTGCGGCACACCATCGAGCGGGTGAGCCCGGCGGCGGCGAAGGTGGAGACGGAAACGACCGGCGCGTCGGTCGACTGAGGCCCTGCGGAGGTCGGGGTGGGATGGCGCGGCGCAAGGGCCGCGCACGAGAGGACGCCGCCATGCTGTTGGGCGATCTGCGCTCCAGGAAGGACGGCAGTTGCAGGCCGGGCCGCCATTCGGCGGTTCCCGCGCATTCGCCGGCGCGAGACCAGCGGTTTCCGCAACATCCTGGTCCACAACTGCTTGGGGACCTTCGATCCCGTCAAGGTGGCCGGCTTGCCGGCCGGCATCCGTGGCCGCTGGAAGATGGCGTTCGCGCGATGCTGGCTGGCGGCGACGAGGATTGATCCGGTATACGCGATCCCATACGGGCGTTGCCGGCGCCTTCAGGCCGGCTCGTCCGGGATCAGCATGCTCTCCAGGCGCGCGATGCAGTCCTTGAGCTGCAGCTTGCGCTTCTTCAGCCGCTTGATCGCCAGTTCGTCGGACTGCGCGTCCTCGATCATCGCGGCGATGTGCGCGTCCAGTTCGCGGTGTTCGATCCGCAACCGGGCGACGCGTTCGGCGATGTCGGCGGGGGTCAGGGTCTCCACGCGGCGAGCATACACACCTGCCGCGGACGCCGTCACCGCCACTGCCAGCGGAACCAGGCCTGGACCGATTGCCCCGGCAGCAGGCGCGCGTCCGGTTGCAGGTTGAAGGCGTCCGGCGGGCCGGTCTGCGGTTCCACGCAGGTGGCATGGCCGGGCTCGTCGTAGACCACCCAGTGCCGGCAATCGGAACCGAGGACCAGTTCGTCGCCGCCGCGGTGGAGGCGGACCGGGCCGGGATGGATGAAGCAGTCGTCCCAGGGGCCCGCGGAGGGCGCCACGGGCGGCCGCGTGGCAAGGCCTTCGCGGTCGCGCGGATACATGGCCTCGGGCACGAAATCCAGGCGATCCGGCTTGCGGAACCAGGGGTGCCACCCGATCACCGGCAGCGGCATCGCGCGCTGCACGGCCTGCATCGACATCGTGAGCAGCAGGCCGTCGTCGTGCAGTTCCATGACCTGCGTGGCCACGCCGCCGAACGGCCACTGCTCGTCCTCCGGCAGCGCCAGCGACAGGCGGCACCGCGCCGCCGTGTGCGACTCGACCCGCCATGGCCGCAGGAAGCCGACGCCATGGATCGCATGCGCGCCGAAGGTACGCGGCAGCCGATAGTCGTGACCGTCGAAGCGGAACGCGCCGTGGCGGATGCGCCCGGCCCACGGCAGCATCGGATAGCAGCCCCAGGCGATGGCGGCGGCGTTGCCCTCGTCGTGGCCGACCAGCCACGGCGTGCCGTGGCGGTGGACCTGGGCGATGCGCCCACCGGCCTCGGGCGCCACCTCGACGGCGATCGATCCGTGGCGGAGCTCCAGCAGCGCGCCGGGAGGGAGCGCGCGCTGGGCGATGTCGACGTGCATCGGTCTCAGCCGCCGTACGGATGCAGGGTACGGATGCTGCCGTCCTCTTCGTAGAAGATCTCGGCGACCTTGACGTTGCGCAGGTGGGTCAGCCCGCCGGACAGGATCGAGTCGTGGTAGTAGAGCCACCAGCGCCCGCCGAACTCGAGGATGGAGTGGTGCGTGGTCCAGCCGACCACCGGCGTGAGCAGCACGCCCTTGTAGGTGAACGGGCCGTACGGGCTGTCGCCCACCGCGTAGCACAATAGATGGGTGTCGCCGGTGGAGTACGACAGGTAATAGCGGCCGTTGTAGCGATGCAGCCACGGCGCCTCGAAATAGCGGCGGGCGTTGTCGCCGGCACGCAGCGGCTGCCCGTGCTCGTCGAGGATGAGCACCTCGCGCGGCGGCTCGGCGAACCGCTTCATGTCGTCGGCGAGGCGGCCCACGCGCGGGCCGAGCGCCGGCTCGTCGGCGGCCGGCTCGGCAAGCGCCGGGTCGTAGCGGTTGTCGCGGTAGTGCTGGAGCTGTCCTCCCCACAGGCCGCCGAAGTACAGGTAGTACGCGCCGTCCTCGTCGGCGAACACCGCCGGGTCGATCGAATAGCTGCCGGCGATCGGTTCCGGCTCGGGCACGAACGGGCCTTCCGGGCGCGGGCCGCTGGCGACGCCGATCTGGAACAGGCCGTCCTCGCGCTTGGCCGGGAAGTAGAGGTAGTAGGTGCCGTCCTTCTCCGCCGCGTCCGGCGCCCACATCTGCCGGTGCGCCCACGGCACCTGGTCCAGGTGCAGGGCCACGCCGCAATCGACGGCTTCGCTTTCCGGCGAGTCCTGCCGGAAGACGTGGTAGTCCTCCATCATGAAGTGATCGCCGTTGTCGTTGAAGCCGACCCCGCGCTCGATGTCGTGCGACGGATAGACGTAGACCCGTCCCTCGAACACGTGCGCGGAGGGATCGGCGGTATGGATGTGGGTCACCAGCGGCGGCGACAGGGCGCTGGCATTGAGGGCTTTCAGGCGTTCGGGATCGAGTGGTTCGCTCATGGGGGCGTGCGGTGGTGGGAGGATCAAGCGGTGGCGCGGCGTGCGTCCAGTTCCTGTTCGATGCGGCTTTCCATCCGCTTGTCGATGCGGTACAGGGCCAGCAGGGCGATGCCGGCGAGGAAGGGCACGGCGCTGTAGAGGCTGACCGTCAGGCGGATGCCGTGCGCCACCTGCGGCGACTGCACCGGCGCGGCGGCGTCGTAGCCGTAGCTGGCGAGGATGGCGGCGACCAGCGCGCCGCCGATGCTGAGGCCGACCTTGAGCCCGCACAGCATCGCCGAGAAGATGATCGCGGTGGCGCGGCGGCCGGTCTTCCATTCCGAATAGTCGGCGACGTCGGCGATCATCGCCCACAGCAAGGGCGTGGTGATGCCGTAGAAGAAGCCGTGCAGGATGTAGGCGAACACCACCGCCCAGATCGCCTGCGGGGTGAAGAACCAGAACGCCAGCAGGCACAGCGTGGCCAGCAGCAAGGCGCCGGCGAACACGTTGCGCTTGCTGAAGCGGTCGGCCAGCGGCTTGGAGAAGCCGATGCCGACGATCATGAAGATGATGCCGGCGGCGCTGAACAGGCTGAACGCCGAGGTCGCCGGGTCTTCGGGCCAGTGCAGGCTCTCCAGGCCCATGCCGGTGAGCATGGCGTCGATGCCGGCGATCAGTCGGTGGAGGCCCACCTGGTCGATGAAGCCGGCGAGCGCCTGCGGATCGAGGTAGTACTTGAAGTAGTAGACGTACATGCCGCCCTTCAGGGCGAGCGTGACGAACACCAGCACGGTGAGCGCGAGCATCACCCGCCACGGCCCGTTGCCGGCCAGGTCGAGCAGGTCCTGGCGCACCGAGGACGTTTGCTCCGGGCGCGGCACGATGCGCTCGCGGGTGGAGAAGAAGGTGATCAGGAAGAACACCGTGCCTATCGCCGCGAACAGCGCCATGGTGTGTTCGAATCCCTTGGCCTTGTCGCCGCCGCCCAGGATCAGCACCAGCGGCAGCAGCAGCACCTGGATGATGAACTGCGCGATCATCACCGCGACGAAGCGGTACGAGGACAGGCTGTTGCGCTGGGCCATGTTGCCGGTGAGCACGCCGCTGAGGGCGGCGTATGGCAGGTTGTTGGCCACGTACACCAGCATCAGCAGCGTGTAGGTGGCCAGCGCGTAGACCACCTTGCCGGTCTCGCCCAGCGACGGCGTCGAGAACGCGAGCAGCGACAGCGCGCCGAACGGCAGCGCCGTCCATAGCAGCCAGGGGCGGAACTTGCCCCAGCGGCTGCGGGTGCGGTCGGCGACGAGGCCGATCAGCGGCGTGAACACGAACGCGCCCAGCAGGCCCACCACGAAGATGATGCTGGCGGCGGTACCGGCGGGTATCCGGTAGACGTCGGTGTAGAAGAACGCCAGGAAGGTGACCAGGGTCTGGAAGATCAGGTTGGCGGCCAGGTCGCCCAGGCTGTAGCCGACTTTCTCGCCGATGGAGAGGGTTTGGGTGCGATCGTTCATGGAAGCCGGCAGTGGGGGGAAGTCATCCTTGGGAGCCCCTCTCCGCGGAGAGGGGCCGTCGATCCTAGAACGAGCCGCGGAGGCCCAGCATGATGGTGCGGCCGGGGTCGTAGATGTCGTTGACCGCGTTGTCCCAGTAGAAGTTGGAACGGCGCGCCTTGCCGGCGATGTTGATCACGTTGAGGGTGATCTGCGGCGAGGACTTGATCCACGGCAGCGTGTAGCTCGCCGACATGTCCCATTGCCCGCGCGACTCGCCGATGATCTGCGCGTACGGGATGCCGTTCTGGTTCGGGCCGGTGCCGATCACCGAGTCGGTGTGCGTGTACGACACCCGCGCCGAGAAGCCCTTGTTCTCCCAGTACGCGGTCGCGTTCCACAGCTTGGGCGCGATGCCGTACAGGTTGCCGCTGAGCTTGTCGGCGTCGTCGCCGTCGGCCGACAGGTTGATGTCGGTGTAGTTGGCCTGGATGCCCAGCCCGTCGAACACGAAGTCCAGCGGCTGCACCCAGATCACTTCCCAGCCGCGCACGTTGAGCGTGGCGTTGGCGTTGACCTGCTGCGAGACCGCCACCAGCGCGCTGTTCGGGCCGCCGCGCGAGTTGATCGCGCTCTGCTGGACCGCGTCCAGTTCGTCGAAGGGGATGCCCAGCTGCGAGAACGGCATCGTGGTGGTGCCGAGGTAGGTATAGCCCTCGATGCGCTTGTTGAAGAAGGTCAGGCCGACCATGCCTTCGCCGCCGGTATACCACTCGCCGCCCAGGTCGAGGTTGGTCGAGGTGTACGGCTTCAGGTTGGGGTTGCCCTGCGTGGCGAGGTCCGCGGTCGGCCAGCTGAGCGAGGTGGCCGGCAGCATCGAACTGGGATTGGGCCGGGTCATCGCGCGCGAGGCGGACATCCTCAGCACCACGCTGTCGGCCACGTCCCAGGCGGCGCTGAACGACGGCAGGTACTCGTCGTAGTCGCCCTTCAGGGTCTGCCAGCGGCGCACGCCGCCGAGCGTGACCGGGCCGCTGATCTCCTGCTTGGTGGAGGCGTAGCGCACGCCGGCGTTGAAGCGCAGCAGGCGGTCCAGTATCTCGGTCTCGCCGTTCATCTCGATGTAGGCGGCCCAGGTGCGTTCCTCGAGCCCGCCGGTGGAGGCGCCGGTGTTGGGACCGGCCGATTCGGGCGCGTCGTCGCGGTACTGGTAGTAATCGGTGGCGCGCTTGAAGGCGTCGAAGTCGGCGGTGATGAAGCCGTACGGGCCCGGGCGCAGGTACTGCGCCAGTTGCGCGTCGGACACGGTCGACAGCACGTACGTCTGCCAGGCCGTGCTGTTGTCGAAGCCCTGGATGCGGCGCATGTTCTCGTCGTAGGCCACGCCGACCTTGACGTTGCGCTTGTCCTCGCCGAGCTGCAGGTCGGCGCGCGCGCCCTTGGTCTCGGTCACGCGCTTCTCGTTCTGCACATTGACGCGGCCGCCGGTCCAGGTCCAGCCGATGTTGGGATCGTTGAGGTCCAGGTCGGTGGTCCAGCGCGGCACGCCGCCGTCGTTGGTGTATTGCACGGTGGTGTAGGGCGAGTTGACCAGGATGGTGGGCGACTCGCGGAACATCCAGCTGCGGGTGGCGTTGGCCTGCACGTCGAGCTTGACGTTGCCGTCCGAGCCGAACCAGAACGTGCCGCCGGGGTTGACGCTCCAGTACTTCACGTCCTCGATGTACGGGCGCGCTTCCAGGAAGAACTGCGCGTTGGCGAACGTGGCGTCGGTGACCACGCCGTTGCCGTCGACCTGCATGTCGACCGGGATCATGCCGTTGGCGGCGAAGTTGCGGCCGACCAGGTTGACGTCGATGCGCTCGTTGGTGCGGTGCGCCTTGGTGAACATCGCGTCCAAATAGAAGTTCATCCGGTCGTTCGGCCGCCACTCCAGCGAGGCGATCGCGCCGTCGCGGTCGCGGTCGCCGGACATGTGCACCGGGCGGCCCAGGCGCGGGATCAGCGCCTCGCTGATCTGGTCGATGCTCAGGCCGGGGTTCAGCGCCAGCAGCATGTCCTTGTCGATCACCGCGCCGGGCGTCAGCCCGGCGCCGATGGCCGATGCGTTGTCCGGTACCGTGGTGGGGATCAGCCAATTGCCGCCGCCGCCGACGTTGCACGCGGCCGGGCGGCCGGTGTTCGGATCCGTGCCGGCCGGCGCGGCCAGGCCGCACTGGGTGTAGCTGAGGCCGGGATTGGTCCAGCCGACGGTCTCGTAGCCTTCCACGCCGATCTTGCCGCGCGTGGAAGTGACGCCGACGAGCACGCCGAAGGTGCCTTCGCTGTTGGTCCAGCTGCCGATCGCCGAGCCCAGCGGGGTGACCTTGTCGCTGATGTCGTTGTAGCTGCCCTGGATCTGGTAGGTCAGGTGCGTGCCGGGGCGGTCGAACGGGCGCGCGGTGCGCATGTCGACCACGCCGGAGATGCCGCCTTCGACCAGGCTGGCCTTGGGCGTCTTGTTGACCGTGAGCTGGGTGAAGAACTCGGTGGGGAACAGGTTGAGGTCGACCTCGCGGTTCTGGCTCTGGTTGTTCAGGCCGATCGAGGCGGTGGCGACTGGGTTGCCGTTGATCACGGTCTTGGTGAAGCTGTTGGGCAGGCCGCGGATGGCGATGTTCAGGCCCTCGCCGTTGACGTCGCGTTCGAGCTGGATGCCGGGAATGCGGTTGAGCGACTCGGCGATGTTGGTGTCGGGGAACTTGCCGATGTCCTCGGCGAACACCGAATCGGTGAAGCCGGTCGAATCGCGCTTGGCGTCGGTGGAGAACTGGATGCTGCGGCGATAGCCGGTGACCTGCACCTTGTCGAGGTCGGTGACGCCGGATGCCGGGGGCGAGGCCGGCTGCGCCTGGTCGGCCGGTGCCGCCTGTTGCGCCAGGACATGGCCGCTCGTGCCGGCGAGCAACGCGATGCTCAATGCGCGCGCGAGCGCGCTGACGTTCAAGTGCTGCTTCACCTCACTCCCTCCGGATTGGTGACCTGCGTGCCGCGAGCCGCCCATGTCCCCTATGCGTGGATGCAACGCGCATCCGAAAAACCGGCTCTTGACGGTGCGGCGGATGATAGCGCTATCACCAGGAGCGTCACGCTGCGCAGCAGCAAACGTGATCGCCGGGGCTGCCGCGACCGGGGAATGACAGCGCTGCCATGAGCCGCCTGGACGCAGGGGACGAAAAATCCCCGGGAAAATGGATATCGATGGCATGCGCGACGGAAATCGCGATCCTCGCCGTCGCTTCATACGGACCACGTGACTGCGATCCTGCAGCTTCGCTGCAGTGCAGATGGTCCGCGCAGGGTGGCTGTGATAGTGATAGCGCTATCAACGCGTGGCCCGGCCGCGCCCCCCGGGGAGACGAGATGGAACAGCGTGCGAGCGGCGTTGCCGAAGTGCGGTCGAGCGAGGCGCCGCCGCGCGTCGGCCGCTATCGATGGCGCATATGCGCGATGCTGCTGGCCGCGACCACCATCAACTACATCGACCGGCAGGTGCTCGGCGTGCTCGCGCCGTTCCTGCAGGAACACATCGGCTGGAACGAGATCGAGTACGGCTACATCGTCACCGCCTTCCAGGCGGCGTACGCGCTGGGCCTGCTGTGCGCCGGCGCGGTGATCGACCGGCTCGGTACCCGCGTCGGCTACGCCATCGCGATCGGCGTCTGGAGCCTGGCGGCGATGGGCCATGCGCTGGCGGGCAGCGTGATGGGCTTCGCGCTGGCGCGGTTCATGCTCGGGCTGGGCGAGGCCGGCAATTTCCCGGCCGCGATCAAGACCGTGGCCGAATGGTTCCCGCGCCGCGAGCGCGCGCTGGCCACCGGCATCTTCAACTCGGGCTCCAACATCGGGGCCATCGTCGCCCCGCTGCTGGTGCCGGTGGTGGCGGTGGCCTGGGGATGGCAGGCGGCGTTCCTGTGCACGGGCCTGCTGAGCGCGACCTGGCTGGCGGTCTGGCTGCTGCTGTATCGCGCGCCGGAACGGCACTCGCGGCTGTCGGCGGAGGAGCTGGCGCACATCCGCAGCGATCCGCCGGAGCCGGCGGTGCGCGTGCCATGGGCACGCCTGCTGCGCCACCGCCAGGCCTGGGCGTTCGTCGCCGCCAAGTTCATCACCGACCCGATCTGGTGGTTCTTCCTGTTCTGGCTGCCCAAGTTCCTGCACGCCGAGTACGGCCTCAGCCTGCTGGGCCTGGGCTTGCCGCTGGTGGCGATCTTCCTGCTGGCGGACGTGGGCAGCATCGCCGGAGGCTGGCTCGCCGGGCGCTTCATCAAGCGCGGTTGGAGCGTCAACCGCGCGCGCAAGGGGGCGATGCTGGTGTGCGCGCTGTGCGTGGTGCCGATCGTGTTCGCCGCCAGGGCCGACGACCTGTGGGTGGCGGTGCTGCTGATCGGGCTGGCGACCGCCGGCCACCAGGGCTGGTCCGCCAACGTGTTCACGCTGACCTCGGACATGTTCCCGCGCCACGCGGTGGCTTCCGTCGTCGGCATCGGCGGGTTCGCCGGGGCGGTAGGCGGCATGATGATCGCCACCTTCACCGGCTTCCTGCTGGAAACCACGGGCAGCTACGTGCCGGTGTTCCTGATGGCGGGATCGGCCTACCTGCTCGCGCTGCTGGTGGTGCACGCGTTGGCGCCGGCGCTGGAACCGGCGCGGCTGGAAGCGCGATGAACATGCGCAGGAACGGCCCGTGGCGCGATGAGGAAGGTCCTGTCGCGGCGCGCGCCGCCCCTGCGGGAACGAGGGACGACTTTCCGAGATGACGATGCCTGCCTACCACGCCTGGATACTCGCTTTGCTCCCGCTCGCGTTCGCCTCGTGGGCGCCGCCCGCGCAGGCGGCAGCACCCGACGAAGCCCGCTGCAACGAACCGGCCGCGGTATGCGAGCGCGCCGTCGCCGGCGCGCTGCCGTTGATCGAGGGCGGCCATCCGGTCGCGGTCCTTGCCGACGCGGGCGATTTCCCGGGCGTGCTGCGCGCCGCGCGCGACCTGCGCGACGATCTGTCCAACGTCGCCGGCCTGGAAGCGGTGTTCGCCAACGACACCGCCGCGCCGCTGCCTGCCGCGATCATCGCCGGCACGCTGGGCCGTAGTCCGCGCGTGGACCGCATCGTGCGCGAGAGGAACATCGACACGCGCGGCGTGGCCGGGCGATGGGAAGCCTATCTGCTGCAAGTGGTGGAAAACCCGGAACCGGGAATCGAACGCGCGCTGCTGATCGCCGGCGCCGACAAGCGCGGCACCATCTTCGGCCTCTACGAGCTGTCGCGCCGGCTCGGCGTGTCGCCCTGGCAGTGGTGGGCCGATGTGCCCGTGCCGAGGAAAGCCGCGGCGTACGTGGCGCCCGGCCGCTTCGCCGATGCGCCGGCGGTGCGCTATCGCGGCATCTTCATCAACGACGAGGACCCGGCGCTGGGCGGCTGGATGAAGGCGACCTACGGCGGCCCCAACCACCGCTTCTACGAGCGCGTGTTCCAGTTGCTCCTGCGGCAGAAGGGCAACTACCTGTGGCCGGCGATGTGGGGGCGCGCCTTCTACGACGACGACCCGCGCAATGCCGAGCTGGCCGACGAGTACGGCGTGGTGGTCGGCACCAGCCACCACGAGCCGATGATGCGCGCGCACGTGGAGTGGAAGCGCTACGGCAGCGGGCCCTGGGACTACGCCCGCAACCGCGAGGCGCTGCAGGCGTTCTGGCGCAAGGGCATCGAGCGCATGGGCGACCGCGAAGGCGTGGTCACCCTGGGCATGCGCGGCGACGGCGACGAACCGATGTCCGAGGGCACCGCGATCTCCCTGCTGGAGGGCATCGTCGCCGACCAGCGCCGTATCCTCGCCGAGGTCACCGGCAAGCCGGCCGAACGGACCCCGCAGGTGTGGGCGCTGTACAAGGAGGTGCAGGACTACTACGACCAGGGCATGCAGGTGCCCGACGACGTGACCCTGCTGTTCGCCGACGACAACTGGGGCAACCTCCGCCGCCTGCCGAAGCCGGGCGAGATGCGGGCGGGCGGCTACGGTGTGTACTACCACTTCGACTACGTCGGCACTCCGCGCAACTACAAGTGGCTCAACACCACGCAGATCGAACGCACCTGGGAACAGATGAACCTGGCCTGGTCGCATGGCGTGCGGCAGCTGTGGGTGGTCAACGTCGGCGACCTGAAGCCGATGGAGTGGCCGATCAGCTTCTTCCTCGACCAGGCATGGAAGCCCGAGGCGATGACCCTGGACCGGCTGGCCGCCTATCCGGCGCGCTGGGCCGCCGCGCAGTTCGGCGAGCGCCATGCCGAGGCGATCGGGGAGATCCTGACCCGCTATGCGCAGTACAGCGCCCGCCGCACGCCGGAACTGACCGATGCCACCACCTGGGACTTGGCCAGCGGCGAGGCCGACCGCATCGAGGCCGAATGGAACGCACTGATCGCCCGCATGGACGCGGTGAAGCGCGAACTCCCGGCCGACGCCCATGATGCGTTCTTCCAACTGGTCGAATACCCGGTGCTGGCGCTGTCGAACCTCGATGCGATGTACATCGCCCAGGCCCGCAACCGGCGCGACGCCGCGCTGGGGCTGGCCTCGGCCAACCACTGGGCCGACGAGGTGCAGCGACGCTTCGAGCGCGATGCGGAGCTGCAGCGCCGCTACGAACAGGACATCGCCGGCGGCAAATGGCGGCACATGATGTCGCAGCCCCGCATCGGCTACACGAGCTGGCAGCAGCCTGACCGCAACGTGCCGCCGGCGGTGCAGCGGGTGGACGCGAAGGCCGCGGCGGCCCCGCCGGCCGTGGCACCGGCCGTGCCGGCATGCGCGATCCCGCCGCAGGCGCGAGGCTTCGTCGAGTGCCACGGCATCGTCGCGGTCGAGGCCGAGCACCATGCGCGCGCCGTGGGCGGCGACGGCGTGGACTGGATCACGATCCCGAACCTGGGACGCACCCTGTCCGGCGTGACTTCCTGGCCGCAGACGGCGCCGGAGTCGCCGCTGTCGGCCGATGGCCCGCGCCTGGAGTACCCGTTGTGGCTGCGCGGCGCCGGCGAGGTCGAGGTGCGCGTGACCGTGTCGCCGACGCTCGATTTCCGCGGCGGCGAGGGCCTGCGCTTCGGCGTCTCCCTCGGCGACGAACCGCCGCAGGTGGTGCGCATGGCGCTCGAGCCCGCTCCCACCGGTGCCGACACGCCGGCCAAGGTCGCCTGGACCCGAGCGGTGTCCGAGCGCGCCTACGTGGCCGTGACCCGCCATCGCGCCGCGGCCGGGGCGCAGACCCTCAGGTTGTGGCGGATCGACCCGGGCGTGGTGTTCCAGCGCGTGGAAGTGCTGCGCGGCGGCGCGCGCGACGACAGCCACCTCGGTGCGCCGGAGAGCCCGGAACGCTGACCTTCCCTTCCCGTTCCCGTCCGGGCCCTGCCCGGGACGACGGACCGACATGCGACGATGCCCCGAATGAACGCCAAGCCCCTCCATCTCGACGAGAACCGCCTGTTTCCTTCCGATCCGGTCCAGCGCGGCATCGCCCGCCGCCTGTATGCGCAGGTCGCGCGGTTGCCGATCGTCAGTCCGCACGGGCATACCGATCCGGCCTGGTTCGCCGAGGACGCGCCGTTCGCCGATGCCACCGAGCTGCTGCTGGTGCCGGACCACTACGTGTTCCGCATGCTGTACAGCCAGGGCGTGGACCTGGATGCGCTCGGCATCCCGCGTGCCGACGGTTCGCGGGCCGCGGTCGATCCGCGTGCGGCGTGGCGGGCGTTCGCCGAGCACTACCACCTGTTCCGCGGCACGCCGTCCTCGATGTGGCTCAACCACGTGTTCGTGGACGTGTTCGGGCTGGACGTGCGGCTGGATGCCGGCAGCGCCGATCGCTACTACGACACCATCACCGCGGCGCTGCAGACGCCGGCGTTCCGCCCGCGGGCGCTGTTCGAGCGCTTCAACATCGAGGTCATCGCCACCACCGAGTCGCCGCTGGACGAGCTGCGGCACCACGCCGCGATCCGCGACAGCGGCTGGAAGGGCCGCGTGATCACCGCATACCGGCCGGACCCGGTGGTCGACCCGGAGCACGAGCGGTTCCCGGATGCGCTGCGCCGCTTCGGCGAGTTGACCGGCGAGGACGTGCACGATTGGGACGGCTACCTGCGCGCGCATCGCCAGCGACGCGCGTTCTTCGCCTCGATGGGCGCGACCTCCACCGACCATGGCCATCCCAGCTGCGCCACCGCCGACCTGCCGCCGGCGCAGGCGCGCGCGCTGTTCGCCAAGATCGTGCGCGGCGATTTCGACGCCGCCGAGGCCGAGCTGTTCCGGGCCCAGGTGCTGACCGAGATGGCGGCGATGAGCCTGGACGACGGATTGGTGATGCAGATCCACCCGGGCTGCTTCCGCAATCACAATCGCGGCCTGTTCGCGCGCTACGGCCGCGACAAGGGCGCGGACATCCCGTTGCGCACCGAGTACGTGCAGGCGCTCAAGCCGCTGCTCGACCGCTTCGGCAACGAACCCGCGTTCAAGCTGATCCTGTTCACGCTCGACGAGAGCACCTATTCGCGCGAGCTGGCGCCGCTGGCCGGCCATTACCCGAGCCTGCTGCTCGGCCCGGCCTGGTGGTTCCACGATGCGCCGGAAGGCATGTGGCGTTTCCGCGAGCAGACCCTGAGCAGCGCCGGCTTCTACAACACGGTCGGCTTCAACGACGACACGCGCGCGTTCCTGTCGATCCCGGCGCGGCACGACGTCGCGCGCCGCATCGACTGCGCGGTGCTCGCCAAGCTGGTGGCCGAGCACCGGCTCGACGAGGACGAAGCGGCCGAGGTCGCCGTCGACCTGGCCTACCGGCTGCCGAAGCGGGCCTATCGGCTGTGAGATCGCATCGAAGAGCAGAGGGAGCAGCTTTTGTGGGAGCGGGTCTAGGTGGCCTAGGGCCATCAGCCGCGAAGGGGCTTTCATGCAGCTCCTTCTGCAACAGCCTGCACATCCATGTGCAGGGGCTCAAATGAGAAAGCCTCATCGCGGCCAAAACCGCTCCTGCGGGTAATCAGGCGGATAACAGAGATTCGAGGGATGGAAACATGAGGTCGCCAACGTGCCTGCTCGCGCTTGTGCTCGCATCGCTGGCGCCCGTGCCGAATGCCCAGGCGCAGGCGCCGCGCGAGCGCGTCCTGCTCGACACCGGCTGGCGTTTCCATCGCGGCGACCCGCCCGGCATCGAGGGCAGGCTCGACTACGACGTGCGGCCCGAGACCGGGCGGAACGTCGACGGCAAGGACGCCGATGCGCGCCCGGAAGCAGCCGAGCCGATGCAGACGACGCGGCCCGTGCTCAAACCGTGGATCCTGCCCACCGCCAATCCCCTGATCGCCGATCCCGCGCGTCGCCACGTGCGTCCGCCCGGCGATCCCGGCCGCGACGTGAGTTTCGTCCAGGCCGGTTTCGACGACAGCGGCTGGACGCCGGTGAGCTTGCCGCACGATTGGGCCATCGCCGGGCCGTTCCTCGCCGAAGGTCCGTACGGCGGCATGGGCCGGCTGCCGAGCTGGGGCGTGGGCTGGTACCGGCGCACGCTGGACATCCCCGCCGCCGCCGCGGACCGCTCGGTGTTCCTCGATGTCGGCGGCGCGATGTCGTACGCCACGGTCTGGCTCAACGGCCACCTGGTCGGCGGCTGGCCGTATGGCTACAACGGCTGGCGCCTGGACCTGACGCCGTACGTGAACTTCGGCGGCCGCAACCAGCTGGCGATCCGCCTGGACAACCCGCCGGAATCCGCGCGCTGGTATCCCGGTGGCGGCCTGTATCGCGACGTATGGCTGACCACCACGGCGCCGGTGCACGTCGCGCACTGGGGGACCCACGTCACCACGCCGGAGGCCTCCGCGCAGGCCGCCACCGTCGAGCTGCGCGTGGCAGTCGACAACGACGGTCGCGAGGATGCGCAGGTCTTCGTGGATACCGAGATCTTCGAGCTCGATGCGGACGGCAAGGCGAGCGCCGCCGCCGTCGCGCGCATCCCGCGCGCGCGCCTGGCATTGGCTTCAGGCGAGCGCGGCGCCTACGTGGAGACCGCCACGCGCGTCGACAAGCCGCGCCTGTGGGGACCACCGCCGAACCAGCGGCCCAACCGCTATCTCGCCGTCACCACGCTGACCCGCGACGGCCGCGTCGTCGATCGCTACGAGACCCGCTTCGGCATCCGCACGCTCCGGTTCGATGCGCGGCGGGGCTTGATCGTCAACGGCGAGCGCGTGCCGCTGCAGGGCGTGAACATGCACCACGACCTCGGCGCGCTCGGCGCCGCGTTCAACCGGCGCGCCGCGCAGCGCCAGCTGGAGATCCTGCAGCGCATGGGCGCCAACGCGATCCGCATGGCGCACAACCCGCCCGATCCGCAGTTGCTTGAGCTGACCGACGCGATGGGCCTGCTGGTGATCGACGAGGTGTTCGACAGCTGGGAGCGCCGCAAGACGCCGCTGGATTTCCACCTGGTCTTTCCCGACTGGCACGAGCCCGACCTGCGCGCGATGGTGCGCCGCGACCGCAACCATCCTTCCGTGGTCGCCTGGAGCGTGGGCAACGAGGTCGGCGAGCAGTACACCGGCGAGGCCGGCGCGGCGATCGGCCGGCGCCTGGGCGCGATCGCGCGCGAGGAGGACCCGACCCGGCCGACCACCGCCTCGATGAACTGGGCCAAGCCGGACATGCCGTTCGCCGCCGCGTTCGACCTGGTCAGCCTCAACTACCAGGGCGAGGGCATCCGCCAGGAGCCGGAGTTCGAGGGCACCGACCGCATCCGCACGCCGCCGCAATACCCCGCCTTCCACAGGGCGTTCCCGGGCAAGGCGATCATCGGCAGCGAGACCGCCTCGGCGCTGAGCAGCCGCGGCGTGTACCTGTTCCCGGTGTCGCCGCTGGCCAGCGCGCCGGTGCGCGATGGCCGCGGCGGCGATCCGGCGAGCCGCCAGGTCAGCGCCTACGAGCTGCACGCGGTGGACTTCGGCTCCACCGCCGACAAGGTGTTCGCCACGCTGGACCGGCACCCGTTCGTGGCGGGCGAGTTCGTCTGGACCGGCTTCGACTACCTGGGCGAACCGACCCCGTACTACAGCGCGCGCAGCTCGTACTCCGGCATCGTCGACCTGGCCGGATTCCCCAAGGACCGCTACTGGCTGTACCAGTCGCGCTGGCGCCCGGACCTGCCGATGGCGCACCTGCTGCCGCACTGGACCTGGCCCGGTCGCGAGGGGCAGGTCACGCCGGTGCACGTGTTCACCTCGGGCGACGAGGCCGAGCTGTTCGTCAACGGCGTCTCGCAGGGACGCAAGAAGAAGGCGCCGTACGAATACCGGTTGCGCTGGGACAAGGTGACCTACCAGCCCGGCGAACTGCGCGTGCAGGCGTACAGGCACGGCAAGCCGTGGGCGAGCGACAGCGTGCGCACCGCCGGCGCGCCGGCCCGGCTGGCGCTCAGCGTCGACCGCGATGCGATCCAGGGCGACGGCCGCGACCTGGCGTTCGCGACGGTACGCATCCTGGATGCGCATGGCACGCCGGTGCCGACCGCGAACCTGCGCCTGCGCTTCGACATCGAGGGCGCGGGCGAGATCGTCGCCACCGACAACGGCGATCCGACCGACATGACCCCGTTCCCCTCGCGCGAGCGCGCGGCGTTCGGCGGGCTGGCACTGGCGATCGTGCGCGGGCGGCCCGGCGCGTCGGGCCCGGCGACGCTGCGCGTGAGCGCCGATGGCGTGCAGGACGCGGCGGTGCCGGTGGATGTCGTCCGTTGATGTACCTGCCTTGCCGTCGCTTCGGCCTGTACGGCGGCGATGGCGGGAGTCCCACAAGGAGAACCGAATGAAACACGTAATCGCATCGATGGTCCTGTTGATCGCCTCGGCCGGCGCGCGAGCCGCGGATGCCGGTTCGCTCAAGCAGGCCTATGCCGACGATTTCCTGGTCGGCACCGCCGTCAACGCGCAGATCGTCTCCGGCGAGGACGCGGCGAGCGCCGCGCTGGTATCGCGCCACTTCAACGCGATCACCGCCGAGAACGTGATGAAGGTCGAGGTGATCCATCCGCGCCCCGACGTCTACGACTTCGCCGCGGCCGACGCGTTCGTCGACTACGGCAAGCGCCAGGGCATGTTCGTGGTCGGCCACACGCTGGTCTGGCACAACCAGACTCCGGACTGGTTCTTCCGGGATGCCGCGGGAAGACCCAACACGCCGCAGGCGCAGCTGCAGCGCATGCGCGACTACATCGCCAAGGTCGCCGGCCGCTATGCCGGGCGGGTCGATGCGTGGGACGTGGTGAACGAGATCATGGACGAGGACGGCAAGTACCGCGACACCGTCTGGACCCGCAGCGTGGGCGACGGCGACACCGTGGTGCGCACCGCCTTCGAGGCCGCCGCGCGCGCCGCGCCCGGTACCGAGCTCTACTACAACGACTTCAACGCCTGGCGCCCGGCCAAGCGCGACGGCATCGTGCGCATGGTGAAGATGCTGCAGGCCGCCGGCATCCGCATCGACGGCATCGGCATGCAGGGCCATTGGGGCCTGGACTACCCGAGCCTGCAGGACATCGAGGCCGCCATCGACGCCTACGCCGCGCTGGGCGTCAAGGTGATGATCACCGAGCTGGACATCGACGTGCTGCCGCTGACCCGCGAGGGCCAGGTCGTCGGCACGGTGATGGAACACCCGCAGTTCCAGCTGCCGGAGTTCAAGCGCTATCTCGATCCATGGTCGCGCGGCCTGCCCGACGACGTGCAGCGGCAGCTGGCGCGGCGCTACGCCGAGCTATTCGCGCTGTTCCATCGCAAGCGCGACGCGATCGCGCGCGTCAGCGTCTGGGGCGTGCACGACGGCATGTCGTGGAAGAACGACTATCCGGTGCCGGGCCGCACCAACTATCCGCTGCTGTTCGACCGGCAACGCCAACCCAAGCCCGCGCTGGAAGCCGTGCTCGCCGTGCCGCAGGGCGGAGGCCGATAGCACGTCCCGGTTCCTCTCCCGCAGGCGGGAGAGGGAGCGCGCGCAAAGCAGGCGAGGGTGGGCAGGCTTCTCCTGCAGCACCCACCCACATCGCGAACAGAACCTCAGCCCACCCACCGGATGGCATCATTGCCCTCTCGCAACCACGGACCCCGACGATGCGTACGTTGCCCCGCCTCCTGCTGGCCGTTTCCTTCCTGGCGCTGGCCGCCTGCGCGCAGGCCGACACGCCGGCGGCGCCTGCCGCCGCGCTCGGCCGCCTGACCACGTTCGATCCTGCCTTCCGCGATGCGGTCGCGCCCGATGCGCGCATCGAGAAGCTGGCCGAAGGCTTCACCTGGTCCGAAGGCCCGGCCTGGGTCCGCAAGGGCGGCTACCTGTTGTTCACCGACGTGCCCGAAAACAAGCTCTACCGCTGGTCGCAGCGCGACGGCCTGTCGGTGTTCCTGTCGCCGTCCGGCTACACCGGTCCCGAGCTGGACACCCTGCGCGAACCCGGCGCCAACGGCCTGTATCCCGAGCCCGACGGCGGCGTGCTGCTGGCCGACTCCGGCAGCCGCAGCCTCGCCCGCCTCGATCCGGCCACCAAGCGCAAGACGGTGCTGGCGAGCCGGTTCCAGGGCAAGCGCTTCAACAGCCCCAACGACGTGGTCCGCCGCCGCGACGGCGTGGCGTTCTTCACCGATCCGCCCTATGGCCTGAAGGACGGGAACGAATCCAAGGCCAAGCAACTGCCGTTCAACGGCGTCTACCGCCTCGACGGCGACGGCAGCGTGCATCTGCTGGACGACAGCCTGACCTTCCCGAACGGCATCGCGCTCTCGCCCGACGGACGCACCCTGTACGTCTCCAACTCCGATCCGGCACGCCCGATCTGGATGGCCTACACGCTCGATGCCAAGGGCGAGGTCGTCTCCAGGCGCGTGTTCGCCGACGCCACGGACCTGGCCGGCAAGGACGTGCCCGGGTTGCCCGACGGCATGGCCGTGGCGAGCGACGGCCGCCTGTTCGCCACCGGCCCCGGCGGCGTGATCGTGTTCGGCCCGGACGGCAAGCGCCTCGGCCGCATCGAGACCGGCGGCGCGATCTCCAACTGCGCCTTCGGCGACGACGGCCATTCGCTCTACATGACCTCCGGCGCGTTCCTCGCCCGCGTGCGGGTACTCGCCACCGGCCTGGGGTTCGGCACCGACTGATCTGTAGACCGGTACACGCCGGCGACGCGATAGCATGGACGGCATCGCATTGCCGCTGGAGCCTGCCTTGTTCTCGTTCTCCGATCCCGACGCCGTCGCCCGCTATGCCGAGGGCCCCACCCGCCAGGTGCCGGGGCTGGATGCCCTGCACCGGATGACGACCCTGCTGCTGGCCGAGCGCGTACCCGACGACGGCCACGTCCTGGTGCTCGGCGCCGGAGGCGGGCTGGAACTGAAGGCCTTTGCGCAGGCGCGGCCGGGTTGGCGCCTGCTGGGCGTGGACCCGTCCGCGGAGATGCTGCAACTGGCACGGGCCACGCTGGGCCCGCTCGCCGGGCATGCGGAACTGCTCGAAGGCCATATCGACGATGCCCCGCACGACCTGTTCGACGGCGCGACCTGCCTGCTGACCCTGCACTTCCTGCCGGCGGAGCAGCGGTTGCACACGCTCGTCGAGTTGAAACGACGGCTCAAGCCTGGCGCACCGCTGGTCGTCGCGCACCACAGCTTCCCCCAGTCCGGTCCGGACAAGACGCGCTGGCTGGAACGCTATGCAGCCTTCGCGGTCGCCTCCGGCATCCCCGCCTCCAACGCCAGCGCGGCGATCGAGGCCATGGGCGCGCGCCTGCCGCTGCTGTCGCCCGAGCAGGAGGTCGCGCTGCTGCAGCAGGCGGGTTTTCGCGACGTGGAACTGTTCTACGCCGGCTTCACCTTCAAGGGCTGGGTGGCCTACGTGCCGGCGTGAGCGGCGCGTAGGCCTTCCGCGAGGGTCGCCATCGCGAGCGATGGATCGGGGGCCGTTATCGGCGGTAGCCCATGTCACTCCTGCATCGCACGGCCTCATGGCACCGCGCCATGCCGTTGACCGGCCGCCGTCCGGTGTGGCCCAATCCGTTTTCCTGGTCGACGGCCCGAGGCCGTCCGGAAGAGCGCGTATGTTGGAGCTTGTGACCATCCGATAACCGTATGCCGACCGTTCCGGTCGGCCGGTTATCGATAAGCGAATCCGTGGGCGGGCACGACGTGTCCGTCCGTTTTTGCCTATTCGGATGAGTCCAGCACCCAATGAATATCTCCAGGCCGGAGCAGCGGACACTGCACGTGCTCGCCAAGGGCGGCGCCATCGCCCACCATCGAGACGAGGCGGGGCGCGTCGTCGCGGTCGAATGCCGCACCATCGACGGGTACGTCCTCGCGGACTGCACGCTTGCCGTCTTCAAGAAACTCAAGTCCAAGCGCCTCATAAGCTCGGTATCGAGCAAGCCCTACCGCATCAATGCGGCGGGCCTGAGAGCGGTCCGGCCGCAACTCGACAACCGTTGACCATCGCCATCGCGCCGGCGCGATGGTCGTACGCGATCCGCGCTGTCGCCGTGGCTACTATCGAGAGTCCTTTCCATGACATCGAATCATGACACCACCACACAGCCGCACCTTGGCTCGAATCCTGGCGTGAGCATCCGCGACGAGGCGGCAAAGGATGCCGATGCCATCGGCATCCTGACGCGGCTGGCCTTCATGCAAGCGACGCATTCGAGCGGCACCGAGCAGTTCATCGTCGCCGCGCTGAGGCGTGCGGACCGGCTGACGGTTTCGCTCGTCGCAACCCATGGCCCTGAGCTGATCGGTCATGTCGCAATCTCTCCCGTGGGCCTCTCGACGGGGGAGACGGACTGGCATGGCCTCGGACCACTATCGGTGCACCCGCGCTGGCAAAGGCAAGGCGTAGGTTCGGCCTTGGTCCGCGCCGCGCTCGACCGGCTGAGACGGCTGAAGAGCCGAGGCTGCGTGGTGCTCGGGGATCCTGGTTATTACGCGCGCTTCGGTTTCAAGACCTGGCCGGACCTTTCGCTGCCCGGCGTACCGGCGCGGTATTTCCAGGCATTGCCGCTCGGGCACGGCATCCCTCGCGGCGAGGTGTCGTACCACGCGGCGTTCTCGGCAACGGAGTAGCTGCCAGCCCGGATGCGGACCGCATGACGCGGTTCGCATCCTTGTTCGACGGCGGCCCGCTGGCCGGGAGCGTGCTTGTGCGCCTGGCCTGCACCGGATTAGTCTGGCCTGCTGGCTTGGAGAATCGCTATGCCCAGCACATTGCCCGAGTTGCATGCGGAGTTCGTGGAGAGGGTCCGCCGCGAAGTGGAGCGCGACGACAGGCTGGCCGCATTGTTGGCCGGCGGTTCGTACGTCCACGGCGGCTTCGACGAGCATTCGGACCTGGATTTCGTGGTCCTGGTCGAAGAGGACAAGTACGAGGACGTCATGGCGTCGCGGCGCCGGTTCGCCGAGAAGGTGGGCGGGTTGCTCGCGGCGTTCACCGGCGAGCACGTCGGGGAGCCCAGGCTCCTGATCTGCCTTTACGGCCCGCCGCTGATCCACGTGGACCTGAAATTCGTCACCGCGTCGGACCTGGACCGGCGCGTGGAGCGCCCGGCGGTATTGTTCGCGCGCGATCCGGCCTGGATCGAGGCCCGGCTCGACGCGGCCTCGATCGCGTGGCCCAACGCCTCGCCGGACTGGTTCGAGCAGCGGGCGTGGATATGGCTGCACTACGGAGCGGCCAAGCTGGCCCGCGGCGAACTGTACGAGGCCCTCGGGATGCTCGCGTTCTTCCGCGAACAGGTCCTGGGACCGCTGCTGCACCGGCGCGCGGGGCGCCCGCAGCGCGGCGTGCGCCGGATCGAATCGCTCGATGCGCTCCACGCCGGAAGGCTGGCGGAAACGGTGGCGGCCCTCGATGCGGCATCGGTGCGCAACGCCTACATGGCGGCGACGGACATGTACGTGGACCTGCGCCAGGACGCGCCCCCGCGCGAAGCGGTCGGGCAGATGCCGCAAGCGCTGCTGGGGTATCTCGCCAAGATCGCTTGAACGGTCGTCCCGCGCGCTGGAACGCTAACTGGCGGCTACCCCTGTCTCAGGTGCCGTTTCTGGGCTTTCGTCGCTTCCCGCCTTGGTTTGTCGGATTTCCGATCTTGCTTCGAGCCTGATCGGCTATCTTGCGGCGGGCCTCGCAAACGCATTGCGGGTGGACATTAGATCAATGCTCAAAAGGAGGCACGGAGACATGAAACGTTGGATTCTGGCCGCTTCTCTTATCCTGCCATTCGCAGCGAACGGCGTCGTCATTCGTGATGACATTGACGATTCAGAATATCGGATTGATGGATCAGAGTTTGGCGCGCTCGCGGATATGCCAGGCGAAGGACATGGCGTTCTTATCGCGCCGAAGTGGGTGGTCACCGCCGCACATGCCGCTCCCATGGAAGACATGGGAGCCGAGGTAAACATCAACGGAAGTGCATACAAAGTTGCTCGGGTGTTCATTCATCCTGGTTACAAGCGCATGCCAGATGCGTTGGGACAGGAGGCCATGAAGTCAGGCGATCCCTCAAGAATTCACGCTTTTCTGGCGGGCTCGGACGACATCGCGCTGATCGAGTTGAAGTATCCAGTGGAAAAAGTTGCGCCGGTGGCTCTCTATCGAGGCGGCGATGAAGTCACCAAAGTCGCCATGTTGGTAGGGAAGGGCGCAACTGGTAACGGCATCGATGGTCAGATTGCGAATTCCCCGCATCGTGGCGCGCTGCGACGCGCCTACAACGCCATCACTGGAGCCAACGAGCGCTATCTTTGGTATCGGTTCGATCCCCCTGCACAAGGACTACCGCTTGAGGGTGTACTGGGAAGCGGCGACAGTGGTGGCCCGCTCGTTGTGCAAAGTCAGGGCGCTTGGCACCTGGTAGGGCTGGGATCATGGATTACAGCGGTTCCAGAACATGCCTTGGAGGCTGGCTTCTATGGCCAGATGGTCTATAACGTCCGTATATCGCGATATATCCCTTGGATCGATGGCGTGATGTGTGCGGCCGATAGTGCCTCTTGCGCTGTAACTCGCCAACATCCGGCCCACTAAGCTGGCTAGGCAGCGATCGTCATGATGGCAGCCCCTGGCCGAAAGCAGACAGCCACAAATAGCTACCCGATCGCCTCCGGCGGTACCCGAACTCCAGCTTCCCCGCCTCCCTTCGCATACCGCGTAGGCGTCATCCCCACGTGCCGCGAGAACGCCACGCTGAAGGCGCTGGCGGTGCGATAGCCGGCGCGTTCGGCGATCTCGGCCATGCGGGTGCCGCCGCGGCGCAGCAGGTCCTTGGCCAGGGCCATGCGCCAGGCCAGCAGGTATTCCATCGGCGCCAGGCCCACGGCGCGCTGGAAGCGTTCGAAGAACGCCGAGCGCGACAGCGCGGCTTCCTTCGCCAGCTCGGCCACGGTCCATGGGTGCGCGGGGCGCGCGTGCATCGCGCGCAGCGCGGCGGCGAGGCGGGGATCGGCCAGGGCGCGCACCAGGCCCGGCGAGGCGGCGGTGCCGGCGCCGGAGCGCAGCGCTTCGATCAGCAGCACCTCCAGCAGGTGCGCCAGCACCACCTCGCGCGCCGGGCGCTGTTCGTGCGATTCGTCGCCGACCAGTTCCACCAGGGTGGCCAGGCGACGCTCGTCGCGCACGTGCACCACCTGCGGCAGCAGCGAGACCAGCAGGGCGGCGTCGGGCGAGCCGAAGTGGCAATGGCCGACCAGCATGCGCAGGTCGACCGGGCCTTCGCCATGGCCGATGCGGTAGCGGCCGGCGCCCTGCGCTTGCGGCTGCGTCTCGGTGCCGGGCGGAGGCGGTTGCAGGCTGGTCATCGCCACGCCGTAGGCCGCCGGGACGAGGACGAAGTCGCCCGCCCGAAGCGCGAACGGCGGCTGGCCGTCCACCGCCAGGTGGCAGCCGCCTTCGAGCACCGCGCAGTAGAACGGCTGGCCGGCATCGGAGCGGCGGATCGCCCAGGGGCCGCTGCCGGCGATGGACTTGGAGAAGCGGGCGCTGGGTTGCAGCAGGGTGACCACTTCGGCGAGCGGGTCGGCCATGCCGGACTCCTGCGAAAGGAATATGGACTTTGGATTGTAGTGAGTACGGACGAAGCGGCCTATCGTGGCTCCCTCGCTTGTCCACCTCACGTAAGGAGCCCCCATGCAAACCGTCCTGATCACCGGCTGTTCCTCCGGCTTCGGCCTGGAGACCGCCCGCCTGTTCCTCGACCGAGGCTGGCAGGTGGTGGCCACGATGCGCACGCCGCGCGAGGACCTGCTGCCGCCGTCCGAGCGCCTGCGGGTGCTCGCGCTCGACGTCGCCGATCCGCGCAGCATCGAGCGCGCGGTAGCGGAGGCGGGGACGGTCGATGCGCTGGTCAACAACGCCGGCCTCGGCGCGGCGGCGCCGTTCGAGTGCATGCCGATGGACACGGTGCGCACGCTGTTCGAGACCAACGCTTTCGGCACGATGGCGTTGAGCCAGGCCTTGCTGCCGCAGTTCCGGCAGCGCCGCAGCGGGGCGATCGTCAACGTCACCTCGAGCGTGACGCTGAAGTCGCTGCCGCTGCTGGCCGCGTACCGGGCCAGCAAGGCGGCGGTGAACGCCTTCAGCGAATCGCTGGCGGAGGAGATGGCGCAGTTCGGCGTGCGGGTGCGGCTGGTGCTGCCGGGCCGGGCGCCGGACACGCGCTTCGGCGAGAACGCGCGGCCGCACATGGCCGGTTTCGACCACGAGGCCTATGCCGGGTTCATGGAGCGCTTCGTCGCCGGGGTTCAGGCCGGCGGGCCGATCACCGAGGCCCGCGACGTGGCCGAGGCGGTGTGGCGCGCAGTGACCGACCCGGCCGCGCCGATGCGCCTGCCGGCCGGCGCCGACGCGCTCGCCTGGGCGGCCGAGGCGGCCTGAGGCCGCCAGGCCGGGCCGGCCGGAGCAGCGGTCGCGGCGGGTTCGGCCGCCGCACGCGCGTCGTCGCGCGCGATGGCGGCAAACTACGCCCATGGCGAAGAACTCCGGCCGGCTCCCCGCGGGGGCGGCACCCGCAAGCGAACCGCGCGCGCTGGGCACGGGCCAGGACCCGCGCCTGCTGCGCCGCCTGCTGCGCGCGAAGGACCGCATGGACGCGGCCTCGCACGAGGACTGGCCGGTGCGGCGGCTGGCGCGGGTGAGCGGGGTGTCCGGGGCGCACTTCGCGCGTTCGTTCAAGGATGCCTTCGGCGTGCCGCCGCACCGCTACCTGCTCACGCGCCGGATCGAGCGGGCCGCGGCGCTGCTGCGCGATACCGACCTGCCGGTCACCGAGATCGCGTTCCGGACCGGCTGGAAGAGCCTGGGCACGTTCGGCCGCACCTTCCGCGACGTCACCGGCGAAAGCCCGCGCGCACGCCGCGCGCGCGAGCAGGCCGCGACGGCGGCGCTGGCGCAGGTGCCGGCCTGCTATCTCGCCGCCGCGCACCGGCCGGCGCTCATCACCGCAGTTTCGGAGAAGCGGCGGCGCGAGGCGGCCGATAGCATCCCCGCGTCCAAACATACGGAGGTTGCATGAGCCAGGGTGTCGGGGTGGTCGGGTTGTACGTCCGCGACCAGGACGAAGCGCTGCGGTTCTACGTCGACAAGCTCGGGTTCCGGGTCCATACCGATGCGCGCAACGGCGACTACCGCTGGTTGACGGTGCAGCATCCGGAGCAGTCGGGTTTCCAGCTCGGCCTGTTCCTGCCGGGGCCGCCGGTGCACGACGCGGCCACCGCGCAGGCGCTGCACGAGATCGTCGCCAAGGGCGCCATGCCGCCGCTGGTGCTGCTGGTGGACGACTGCCGCGCCGCGCATGCGCGGATGCATGCACAAGGCGTGGAATTCACCCAGGAACCGCTCGAGCGCTACGGCAGCGTCGATGCCAGCTTCCGCGATCCGTCCGGGAACGGCTGGAAGCTGGTCCAGTCGCGTCCCGGCCAAGGCTGAGCGGCAGAGGGAATCCCGATGCACCGGAACGCTTGGCTCCGGCCGCTGCACCGCTGGCTCGGCCTGCTCTTCACGGCGACGGTGGCCGCCAACTTCGCGGCGATGGCCCTGGGCAAGCCGCCCGCCTGGGTGGTCTACGCGCCGCTGCCGCCGCTGTTCCTGCTGATGTTCAGCGGCCTGTGCCTGTTCGCGCTGCCGTACGCCGCGAGGTGGCGCGGGCGTCGCCGCGCCGGCGCGCGGGCCTGAGCGGGCGGGGGCGCCCGGTCGCCGGACGAGGGCATTGTCGATTTCCGGCGCCCTCGTTCGTCGGAGGGATAAGAACCCTGGGAGTCCGTCCATGAGCCGCACCGCCGTTTCCCCTTCCCCCGAGCTGGACCGCAACTGGCCGCTGGTGGCCGCAGGCGCGCTGATGGGCTGCGTGGCCGTCGGCGTGGTGTTCTCGCTGGCGGTATTGCTGGGACCGATGAGCGCGGCCACCGGCTGGTCGCGCAGCGCCTTGTCGGGCGCCATGACGCTGGCCTTCCTGAGCATGGGCGCGGGCGGGTTCGGCTGGGGGATGTTGAGCGACCGGTTCGGGCCGCGGCCGGTGGTGCTGGCGGGTGCGCTGCTGCTCGGGCTGGCCTGCGTGCTGGCCAGCCGGGCGACCAGCCTGCTGATGTTCCAGTTGAGCTACGGGGTGCTGATGGGCATCGCGGTCTCCAGCTTCTTCACGCCGGTGATCGCGGCTACCGCGGCGTCGTTCGAACGGCGCCGCAACCTGGCGATCTCGCTGGTGTCGGCCGGCGTCGGCGTGGCGCCGATGACGATGTCGCCGCTGGTGGCGTGGCTGGTCGGCCACTACGACTGGCGCACCACGCTGCTGATCGTCGGCGGCGTGGCGTGGGCGCTGACGCTGCCGGCGGTCTGGTTCGTGCGCACGGCGCCGGCATCGGCGCCGATGCCGGGGGAAGCGAGCGCGGCCGGCAAGCCGCCGCTCGGGCGGGCGCTGCGCTCGAGGCCGTTCCTGGTGCTGGCCGGCGCGTTCTTCGCTTGCTGCGCGGCGCACTCGGGGCCGATCTTCCACACTGTCAGCTATGCGCTCGGCTGCGGGCTGGCGCTGACCGCGGCGGTCACCATCTACAGCATGGAAGGCGCGGCCGGGCTGGGCGGCCGGCTGCTGTTCGGCCTGCTCGCGGACCGCTTCGGCGCCAAGCCGGTGCTGGTGTCCGGGCTGGTCCTGCAGGGGATCGGCGCGGTGGCGTACCTGGGCGTGAACCAGCTCGAAGGCTTCTATGCGGTGGCGATCGTGTTCGGCATGGCCTACGGCGGCACCATGCCGCTGTATGCCTCGCTGGCGCGCGATGCGTTCGATCCGCGCATCCTGGGTTCGGTGCTGGGCGCGGCGACGCTGCTCTCCAGCTTCGGCATGGCGCTGGGTCCGCTGATCGGCGGCTGGCTGTACGACCGCTACGGCAGCTATGCGTGGATGTACATCGGCTCGATGGCGCTGGGCCTGGCCGCGGCGGCGATCGCGATGGGCTTCCCGAGCGCGAAGCGGCCCGGTCCGGACCTGCGGCCGCTCGCTGCGGATGCGGCGTGAGCCTTCGCGTGCGATCGGCCGCTTGCGTGCCGTCGCCTTTCGTTGGGCATGGCCGGGAAAGCCCTTCGGGACTGAAGTCCCTCCCACAGGAGTACCTGGGGGCCGTTCTTGTCTCCTTGCGGAGGGAATGCCGCCGATGTGTCCCGGCGATGATCGCTGCATCCGCCAATGCCGCAGATGCGACTGGCAGAGCGTCTGCGAAGCGCGCATTGCGCGATGCCGGTCCGTTGTGGGAGGGACTTCAGTCCTGGCGAGGCCTTGCCGATGCTGCGGAAGGATCACGTAATGGCAGCGATGAAGGCTTGGGCCTGTTCTGCGCTGTCGTTGTTCCTTGTGGGAGGGACTTCAGTCCCGACGGGCCTTGCCGATGCTGTTGAAGGACCAAGCGGCGATGGCTGAAGCTTTCGTCCTGCTTTTCGATGTCGTTCCTTCGCCGGGCATGGCCGGGAAAGCCCGGCGGGACTGAAGTCCCTCCTACGGGGTTACTGAGGATCCCTCGACCGCGGGTCTCATTCTCCGGATGGAACGGCGATACGTCCCAGCGCGACGGCCGGCTCCGCCAGCGCGGCATACGCCGCGCGCAGGGCATCGACGAAGCGCGCATCGCCCGATACCGGTCCGAACACCGCATCCAGGGCCATGAACGCTTCGACGTCGTGCGCGGCATCGCCGGTGGCGCTTCGTGCGATCCGGCCCAGGGCCTCGGCAAGCGGGTCGACCAGCGCCACGCCGTTGTGCACCTGCCGTCGCACGAACTGCATCCATGCGGCGACCGGCAGGCACAGTCGATCGATGCGATGGCCGATCGCCAGGGCGTCGCAGAGGGTGGCGAGGATCCGTACCGGCAGCTTCTGCGAGCCGTCCCAGGCGATCTGCGAGAGCAGGTGGCGGATCGCCGGGTTGCGAAAGCGGTCGAGGATGGCACCGGCATAGGCCTGCGGATCGAAGCCCGGCATCGCCGGCAGCGTGGGCGCGATGTCCTCGCGCATCAGCGTTTCGACGAAGGCGGACAGCTGCGGGTGGCGCATCGCGTCGGCGACGGTTTCCAGCCCGAGCAGCGAGCCGAGGTAGGCCAGCGTCGAGTGCGGGCCGTTGAGCAGGCGCAGCTTGGCGCGGTCGTAGCCGGCGATGTCGCCGCTCAGGACCACGCCGGCGCGTTCCAGCGCCGGGCGGCCGTTGCAGAACGCGTCCTCGACCACCCATTGCGTGTAGGTCTCGCGCTGGACCGGCCAGGCATCGCGCATGCCGAACTGCGCCGATACCCGCTCGCGCAGGGCGTCGTCGCTGGCCGGGGTGATGCTGTCCACCATCGAGCGCGGGAACGTGGCCTCGGCCTCGATCCAGGCCGCCAGCGCCGGGTCGATGCGTTGCGCGTACTGCAGCGTGGCGCGACGCAGCTTGCCGCCGTTGTCGGGGAGGTTGTCGCAGCTGAGCACGGTATAGGGTTTGAGGCCCAGCCGCCGGCGCGCGCGCAGGCCGGCGACGAGATGGCCGATGGCGCTGCGCGGCGCATCCGGGGCGGCGAGATCGTGGACGATGTCGGGGTGGGCGAAATCCAGGCCGTCGCCGGCCAGGCAATAGCCCTTCTCGGTGATGGTCAGCGTGACCAGGCGCACGCCGGGATCGGCCAGCCGCGCCAGCACCGCGGCCTGTTCGTCGCGCGCGCACAGCACTTCGCGGATCGCGCCGATGACGCGCAGCCGCGTGTGCTCGCCGAGCAGCGCCAAGGCATAGAGGCCGTCCTGCGGACGCAACGCATCGCGCACCTCGGTGCTGTGCAGCGAGACTGCGCTGATCGCCCAGTCGGGCTCGTCGGCCAGCAGCGTGTCGATGTACGCGGCCTGGTGCGCGCGATGGAACGCGCCGGGGCCGAAGTGGACGATGCCGATGCGGGTGGCGGTGCGGTCGTAGGCGGGCGCGGCGACGCCCGGCGGCAACGCCGCGAGCGTGGCATCGGAGAGACGGGGCAGGTCGGTCATCGCGGATACGGACAGTTCGCGGAGGAAGAATGCCCCTCTCCCGCTTGCGGGAGAGGGGTTGGGGTGAGGGCGGCGCGGTGCCTTCATCCGCTCCTTCGGGGCACCTTCTCCCGCTTGCGGGAGAAGGGAACGTGGTCAGTCGTTCTGTATGTCGAAGGTCTTGCTCGCACGGATATCCGCGCTGGACGCACCGATCTGGACTTCGTAGCGGCCGGGCTCGACCACGTAGGCGCCCGCCTTCTCGTCGTAGCGGCGCAGGTCCTTCGCGGGGCTCAGTTCGAAGACGACCTGCCTGGCCTCGCCCGGTTGCAGGTGCACGCGCTGGATGCCGCGCAGGTTCTTCAAGGCCTGCCCGGGCGCGGGCGATAGCGGGCGCAGGTACAGCTGCACCACCTCGTCGCCGGCGCGCGTGCCGGTGTTGCGCACTTCGACGCTGGCCTTCACGGTGCCGTCCTTCGCCACGCTTGTGCGGTCCAGCTTCAGTCCGGCGTAGCCGAACGTGGTGTACGACAGCCCATGGCCGAACGGATACAGCGGTTCGCCGCCAAAGTAGCGGTAGGTGCGATTGGCCATCGCGTAGTCGTCGAACGCCGGCAGCTTCTCGTCGGCCTTGTAGAAGGTCACCGGCAACCGCCCGGACGGGTTGGCGTCGCCGAACAGCACGTCGGCGACCGCGCTGCCGCCGCGCTGGCCGGGGTACCAGGCCACCAGGATGCCCGGCAGGTTGGCCTTGGCCCAGTCCACGCCCAGCGCCGAGCCGGTGGTCAGCACCAGCACCACCGGCTTGCCGGTGGCGTGCACCGCTTCCAGCAGCTTCTGCTGGGTGGCGGGCAGGCGGATGTCGGTGCGGTCGCCGCCGGCGAAGCCGGGATAGTTGACCGTCATCTCCTCGCCCTCGACGTCGCCGGTGAGGCCGCCGACGAAGACCACCACGTCGGACTTGCGCGCCGCCTCCACCGCTTCCTCGAACGGCGGCTTGGCGCCGGGCAGGTCCCAGGCCAGGCGCACGCCGGCGTCGCGCTCGGCTTCGTAGTACTCCAGCTTGATCTCGTAGCTGCGCCCGGCCTGCAGCGCGACCTGCACGCTGTCGGCGCGCAGGCGTTCGTTGTCGCTCCAGTGGTCCAGCAGGAGCTTGCCGTCCAGGTACAGGCGGAAGCCGTCGTTGGCGGCGGCCTCGAGCCGGTAGTCGCCGGTTACCGGCGGCAGCAGCTGGCCGCTCCAGCGGATGCTGAAGCCGTCGCTGGGCAGCGCCTGCTCCTCGCTGGCCTCGCCGCGCGCCATCAGCGTGTCGGTCGGCGAGCCGCGGTCCCAGCGGAACGCGATCTGCGGATCGACCCGCACCAGCGCCGGGGTGCCGGACAGGTCGCGGCTGCGGAAGTACTCGCCGCGCAGGCCGCGCTCGCTCGAACCCGCCGCGGGCCGCAGGTACTGCGGCTCGATCAGCGGCGTGGCGGCCGGGTCGTCGCGGCCCTCGACCAGGTCGGTGCCGCGCGCGTACAGCACCTGCGCCTGCGGCGCCGCCTCGCGGATGCCCTGCAGGATCGTCACCGGCGCGGCCGGGGTGCCGAAGTAGTTGCCCAGCAGCGCCATGGTGTCGTCGGCGGTGGGCCCGACCACGGCGATGCGCTGGGTGGTGCGCGACAGCGGCAGCACGCCGTCGTTCTTCAGCAGCACGATCGATTCCTGCGCGACCTTGCGCGCCAGCGCGTCGTGCCGAGGCGACTGGTTCACCGAATACGGGATCCGCGTCCAGCGCACGTCCTGCGGCGGGTCGAACATGCCCAGGCGCATGCGCGCGGCGAACAGCTGCGTCACCGCCTTGTCGACCTCGGCCTCGTCGAGCAGGCCCTTGCGCACGGCCACCGGGATCGACGGCGCGTAGGTGTTGCCGCAGTCGAGCTGGGTGCCGTTCTTCACCGCCAGCGCGGCGGCCTCCTCGGGCGTGGCGACGATCTTGTGGTTCTTCCAGATGTCCACGATCGCCCAGCAGTCGGAGACGACGTAGCCCTTGAAGCCCCAGCGATCGCGCAGCACGTCGCGCAGCAGGAACTTGCTGGCGCTGGCGGACTCGCCGTAGACGCGGTTGTAGGCGCCCATCACCGCATCGACGTCGCCGTCCTTCACCAGCGCCTCGAACGCGGGCAGGTAGGTGTCGTAGAGGTCGCGCCTGGACGGGTGCACGTCGAAGTGGTGGCGGTCGGCCTCCGGGCCGCTGTGCACGGCGAAGTGCTTGGCGGTGGCGTCGAGCTTGCGGAATTTCTGGCGGGTGCGGGGATCCGCATGCGGATCCACGGCGGGGTCATCGCCCTGCAGGCCGCGCACGAACGCCACGCCCAGCTGCGAGGTGAGATACGGATCCTCGCCGTAGGTCTCCTGGCCGCGGCCCCAGCGCGGGTCGCGGAAGATGTTGATGTTGGGCGACCAGAAGGTCAGGCCCTGGTAGCGGCCGCGCTTGCCCTCGGCGGCGAAGCGCGCGTGCTTGGCGCGCGCCTCGTCGCTGATCGCGTCGGCCACCTGGCCGATCAGCGGCACGTCGAAGGTCGCGGCCATGCCGATCGCCTGCGGGAACACGGTCGCGCCGCCGGCGCGGGCGACGCCGTGCAGCGCCTCGTTCCACCAGTCGTAGGCCGGCACGCCCAGGCGCTCGATCGCCGGCGCGGCGTTCTGCATCTGCGCGGCCTTTTCCTCCAGCGTCATGCGCGAGACCAGCGCCGCGGCGCGGTCCTCGAAGCTGCGCTGGGTATCGAGCCAGGGCGCGGCCTCGTCCGCCACCGCCGGTCCCAGCGGAAGCAGGGCCAGCAGGGCGAGGGCACAGCATTGTCCGAGCCTGGTGCGTCGCGTGCGGTGGGTGGTCATCGGTCTTTCCTTGTTTGTGACGTCATGGATATCAGATCGGAGCGACATGCTCTCCTCCCTACGGGAGAAGGCGGCGCACAGCGCCGGAGGAGGGTACGGGCGAAGCCCCGGGGTCCGGACATGGTCAGGGGCTTTCATCCCTGGCGTAGGGTCCCACCATCGCGCCTACGAAGCCGCCGGCGGCCTCGGTGCTGAGCACGGTGCCGTCCTGGCGTTGCGCCAGCCATTGCCAGCCCTCGCCGGCGTCGAAGGCGAAACCGTAATCGCCTCCGTCGCCGGAGATCTTCAGCTTCAACGCCGCCGATGCCGGCAACGTGCGCGATGCCACCACGCGGGCGGCCGCCTCGCCGGCGCGCTTCTCCAGGAACAGCTGCATGCGCTCGCCATCGCGGCGCACGCCGAGGAAATACCAGTAGCGCTCGTTCTGGAACGCGGCCAACCCGGCGGCGGTGCCGGCCGCCGGCAGCTCCAGCGCGGTGCTGGCATCGAACGCCAGGTGCTGCTGGCGGCGCGCCAGGAACGAGGGGTTGCGCAGCGTATCCAGGCCTTCGGCGAGCGGATGGATCGTCAGCTGGCCCGGGCGCGCGCGCAGGTCGGCCCAATCCCGCTTGGGAACGCGCACGTACAGCCATTCGCGCCCGGGCTTGGCCGCATCGAACTCGTCGCGCCAGGTGAAGTTGCCGGTGTTCGGGGCCTGGTCGAGGCCGGCCTGCAGGTAGGCGGGGCCGGGCGCGACGTAGGGGATGGCGCGGCCGTGCTCGAGGATCACCGGCCAGCCGTCCTTCCATTCCACCGGCAGCAGGTAGGTCTCGCGACCGGTGTTGTAGTGGACGCGGGCGTAGTTGCGGCTGGCCAGGAACACGGCCCACCAGCGCCCGTCCGGGCCCTCGACGAGATCGGCGTGGCCGGCGTTGGTGACCGGCAGCGGGCGGTCCGCCGGCAGGTCGCGCTGGGTCAGGATCGGGTTGTGCGCGTAGGGCGCGTAGGGCCCCCACACGTCGCGGCTGCGCAGCACCACCTGCGAGTGGTTCGGCCCGGTGCCGCCCTCGGCGTCGGACAGGTAGTACCAGCCGTCGCGCTTGTACAGGTGCGGGCCTTCGATCCAGATCGGGTTCTTCTCCGGCTCCACGCCGCCATCGACCAGCACCTTGCGCGGGCCGACGGGCTGGAAGCGCGCCAGGTCGATCTGCTGCATCCAGATCGCGCGATGGCCGTCGTAGCGCGGCGTGCCCTCGGGCGCGTCGTTGTTGACCAGGTAGACCTTGCCGTCGTCGTCGAAGAACAGCGACGGGTCGATGCCGCCGATGCCCGGCAGCCAGTGCGGGTCGGACCAGGGCCCGGCCGGGTCGGTGGCGGTGGCGATGAAGTTGCCGCCGCTGTCCACCGCGGTGGTGACCACGTAGAAGGTGCCGTCGTGGTACGAGATCGCCGGCGCGAAGATGCCGCGCGACACGCCGAGCCCGTCGAAGTCCAGCTGGGTGCGCCGGTCGATGACGTTGCCGACCTGCTGCCAGTGCACCAGGTCGGCGCTCTCGAACACCGGGATGCCGGGGAAGTAGGCGAAGCTGGAATTGACCAGGTAGAACTTGCCGTTCGCCGCGACCACGCTGGGGTCGGGATGGAACCCGGCCAGCACCGGGTTGCGGTAGTGGCCGGCCGGCAGCGGGGCCTCGAACGCGGCATCGCGGCCGGTGTATTCGAACCAGTCGAAATACGCGGGTGATTGCGCGAAGGCGGGAGCGGTCAGTGCGGCGAGCAGGAGCCCCCACCCTCGATGTCCCAGTGCTGGGCGAGGCTCGGTCATGCCTGGGCTTCTTGTCTTTATGAGAGCAGCGGCAAGAGCTTTCGCCTTGCGGCGAGTCACTTTTCTTTGCTTGTGCAAAGAAAAGTAACCAAAAGAAAGCACACCCCGCCTTCGCGCCCGCAGCTTCGCTGCGGGTTCGCGGAGCCAGCGGGATTTTTCGACGGGGCATCCTGCCCCGGCGAAAAACGACGCCCATCCATGGGCGTCGCCCTTCGGGTTTTTCCCGCCGTCCCCGCCGCTACGGAGGGGCCCCGACGGAGCAAAGGCGGAAAGCAACGGCAGGATCACAAGCAACAGCGACGAACCTTCCTGGCCAACAGTCCACTTGCGCAGGAACAACGGGAAAAATGCGTACGGACGCTTCATCACCCCTCCTCACCAATCCCACATCGCGCCATCTTCCAGCCGCGCGATCGGCAGCTGCTTGGGCGCATACGGATACTTCGCGGCCAGCTTCTCGTCGATGTCCACGCCATGGCCCGGCGTGTCGCCCACGTGCAGGCGGCCGGCGCGCAGCACGTAGTCGTGCGGGAACACCGCGTCGGTCTCGTCGGTATGGAACATGTACTCCTGGATGCCGAAGTTCGGCACCCAGGTGTCGAAGTGCAGCGCCGCGCCCATCGTCACCGGCGACAGGTCGGTGGCGCCGTGGAAGCCGGTGCGCACCTGGTACAGCGCGGCGAAGTCGGCCAGCCGGCGCACGTGGGTGATGCCGCCGCCGTGCACGATGGTGGTGCGGATATAGTCGATCAGCTGGTTCTCGATCAGGTACTTGCAGTCCCAGATCGAGTTGAACACCTCGCCGACCGCCAGTGCGGTGACCGAGTGCCGGCGGATCAGCTCGAACGCCTTCTGGTTTTCCGCCGGGGTGGAGTCCTCCAGCCAGAACAGCCGGTACGGCTCCAGGTCGCGCGCCAGCCGCGCGGCCTCGATCGGGGTCAGGCGATGGTGCACGTCGTGCAGCAGTTCGACGCCGGTGCCGTGGTCCTTGCGCAGTTGCTCGAACAGCCGGGGCGCGGTCTCCAGGTAGCGCGGCGTGTTCCACACCGTCTCCGCCGGCAGCTCGCTCTCGGCCGGCTCGTAGCCGCGCGCGCTGGAGACCCCGTAGGCCTTCTTCACGCCCGGCACGCCGCACTGCGCGCGCACCGCCAGGAAGCCCTGCTCGATGAAACGCCCGACGGCGTCGCTCGCCTCGGCGATGTCGCGGCCGTTGGCGTGGCCGTACACCAGCGCGCCCTCGCGCGAGCGGCCGCCGAGCAGCTGGTACAGCGGCAGCCCCGCCATCTTGCCGAGGATGTCCCACAGCGCCACGTCGACCGCGGCGATCGCCGTCATCGTCACCGGGCCGCGCCGCCAGTACGCGCCGCGGTGCAGGAACTGCCACATGTCCTCGATCCGGCCGGCGTCGCGGCCGATCAGGTTCGGCACCACGTGCTCCTGCAGGTAGGCGGCCACCGCCAGCTCGCGTCCGTTGAGCGTGGCGTCGCCCAGCCCGTACACGCCCGAGCGCGTGACGATCTTCAGCGTGACGAAGTTGCGGCCCGGGCAGGTGACGATGACCTTGGCATCGACGATCTCGCGCTCGCGCTTGGAGCCATGGGTAGCGGTTTCGGTGACGACTTGCGTGTTCATCGTGCGGATCTTGGGTGGGATGTCAGGGGATGGCGGTTTCGAACGGCCCGGCCGGCAGGCCGGCGCTGTCGTAGAGGGTGACGACGGGGCTGTCGGCCCAGCCGTAGCGCACGCGGGTGGCGGCGGCCGCGTTGGGCGCCTGCAGCACCACCTCGCGCCCGCGGATGCGCGCGCCGGCGTAGCGGCAGCTGCCCGGCTGCGCGTCGCACAGCTCGAAGCCGACCGGGCCGTCGGCGCCGTAGGCGACCAGTGCGCCGTCGACGTCGTCGAAGCCGACCACGACCGTGTCGCCCTCGCGCCGCACCGAGGCCGGCACCGGGCCGGACGGCGGCAACGCCTCGCCGTACACCACGTGCCGCGCGGTGCGCGCCAGGCGCCGGCCGACGTCCTGCTTGTTGGCGGGGTGGATGTCGCCGCGCTCGCCGAGGTCGATCGCCACCGCCAGCCCGCTGCGCGCATCCTCGCCGGCCACGTCGCGCTGCGCCCGGCGCAGCTCGGCCCAGCCGCTTTCCTGCGGTTGCGTCGGCGCCGGGCCGAAGTTCGGCAGCTGCACCACCAGCAGCGGCAGGCCGGCGCCGAACTGCCGGCGCAGGTCGGCGCGGTAGGCGCGCAGCAGGCCGCGATAGGCGCCGGCCTCGCCGGTGTTGGATTCGCCCTGGTACCACAGCGCGCCGCGCAGCGCGTAGCGGCCCAGCGGGGCGACCATGGCGTTGTACAGCGTGGTCTTGCCGGAGGCCGACAGCCACGGTGCCAGCGGCGGCGTGCCGGCCCGTTCCGGCACCTGGCGGTACTCCCAGGCGCCGTCCAGCGGCACCGTGCCGCCGTCGCGCAGGTGCAGCGCGACCGGCCCGGACAGCCCGCCGTCGGCATAGGTGTTGAGCACGTTGACCACGACCAGGTTGTCGCCGGCATGCAGCAGTCCGGGCGGCAGTGGATAGTTCCGCTCGCCGCCGCCGTAGTCGCTGCCGACACCGCGCCCGTTGACCCAGGTCTGGTCGATCTCGTCGGCGCCCAGCGCCAGCGACGTGGCTTGCGCGGCCTGTTCGGCGCTCAAGCGCACGCTGGCGCGATACCAGAGCATGCCGGTGAAGCCGGCGAGTTCCGGCACGCCCCATTGCCGGTAGTTGCCGAGCTGCTTCGGCGCGGCGCGCCAGCCGGTGGTGGTCGCCGCGGGGTCCCATGGCGCATCGCCCTCGGCCACGCCCGGCAACGAACGCCACCATGCCGCCCAGCGTTCGCCCCAGCGCGCATAGGCGGCCTGCGGATCGCGCGCGTACAGCGCCAGCGTGTCGAGCGCATCGGCGTAGTCGCCGGCACCGCGCAGCGCGCCATCGCTCAGCCAGGCCTCGATGCGCGAACCGCCGAGCGAGGCGTTGATCAGGCCCATCGGCACGTCCACCTGCTTTTGCAGCTCGCGCGCGAAGTAGTAGCAGGTCGCGGAGAAATCGCCGACGTACTGCGAGGTGGCCGGTTGCCACTGCACCGGCGCGGCGAAGCCGTCCTGCGGGGCGGGGCGCGCGGCCTGCGGCACCTTCAGCAGGCGGATGCGGTCGTTGGCGGCGCCGGCGATCTCGGCGCGGGAGTTGAGCGTGCGATGCACCTGCAGCTCCATGTTGGACTGGCCCGAGCACAGCCAGACATCGCCGACCAGCACGTCGGTTGCGGTCTGGCGGGCCGTGGCCGTGCGTGCGGTCAGCGTGTACGGCCCGCCTGCCTGCACGGCCGGCAGCTGCGCCTGCCAGTGTCCCTCGTGATCGGCACGTGCGGTGACGTGCTTGCCGGCGAATTCCACACGCACCTGCTCATCCGGTCCGGCCTGGCCCCAGACCGGGATCGGCTGCCCGCGCTGCAGCACCGCATGGTCCTGGAACAGCGCGTGCAGCAGCGGCGCCTTGGCGTCCTGCGCCTGCGCGACGGGTATCGCCAGGATCGAAGCGACCAACAACCCGACCGGCGCCGTCACGAGAGCGGGGACCCAGTGTCTTATCCGCAATCCCACCGTCGTCATTAACCCTTCCATCGCCATTCCCGCGAACGCGGGAAGCGCTTTACAGCAGCCCTTCGGGCTGATCATCCATGGACTTTTGCCTTTCGCACGGACCGTGATCGTTCGGACCAACGTCCATGGGTTCCCGCGTTCGCGGGAATGACGGGTTTCATGCATCGCGCTCAACCCCAACCGATCCAAACTCATTTCCCGTCCCCCGGGGCAAAAGGAAACTGCAGCGACTCGTAGTAATCGAGCGGATGCGCAGGCGGCGCGGCGCCCGCCGGCAGCGGCCGCTGCGAGAAGGTCTGGAAGTAGGCGATGCTGGCGTCGCGCCACCAGCGCGCTTCCTTCTCCTGGATGGCCAGGAACGCCGCCACCTGCGCATGCCGTTCCGGATCGATGCGTCCGGCCAGCCCGTCCCAGGTGCGGCGCATCGCGGCCACGTAGTCGACCCCGCGATCGTAGCGTGCGACCAGCTCGTCCCACAGCGTGCGGCCGGAAGCCATGCGGTGGTCCCACGGCACGTGGTGGAACCAGAGCAACAAGTTCTCGGGCACCGTCGCCACGTCGCCGAAGCGCGCGGCCACCGGCGGAGCGTACTGCGCTACCGCGTTGCTGCCGCTGGCGCTGCGGTCGAAGCCGATGCCGTCGCGGCCGGCGCGGTGGTAGTAGACCGAGGTCCAGTCCGCGCGCGGGCCGCCGGAGACCCACGGCGCCGGGCCGTAGTGGTGGCCGCGGCCCATCAGGTGGTGCAGGCCGAGCGGGGTCATGTAGTCCACCACCGCCTCGCGCGAGCCCATCATCATCGCCACCACCGGCGCGACCACGGCCGGGTCGGTGGAGAACGTCATCCGCACCCAGTCCTCGGCGATCGCGCGGGCATCGGCATCGGGGTTCCATGCCATCCGGCCGAACGCGTACCAGTTGGCCTGGTCGAAGTGCGAGCCGCTCCAGTTGCGGTCGCTGCCGATGTTGGCCACGCCGGCGATGCCGGTCAGCCGGCTCCTGCCAGGCGCGTCGCCTTCCAGCGAGCCGTCCACCACCTTCGCCACCGTCGAGCCCGGCCCGCGCGCGTGGGTGTCCGATCGCAGCGTCTCGGCGAACAGCGGCGCCAGGTAGGCCAGGTGGGTGGCGAAGCCGAGGTACTCCTTGGTGATCTGGAACTCCATCATCAGCGGCGTCTTCGGCATCGCGCCGAACAGCGGATGGAACGGCTCGCGCGGCTGGAAGTCGATCGCGCCGTTCTTGACCTGCACCAGCACGTTGTCGCGGAACGTGCCGTCCAGCGGCTTGAACTCGTCGTAGGCCTGCTTGGCGCGGTCGTCCGGCTGCTCGTGCGAGTAGACGAAGGCGCGCCACATCACCACGCCGCCGTGCGGCGCGAGCGCGTCGGCCAGCATGTTGGCGCCGTCGGCGTGCGAGCGGCCGTAGTCCTGCGGGCCGGGCTGGCCTTCCGAGTTGGCCTTGACCAGGAAGCCGCCGAAGTCCGGGATCCGCCGGTAGATCTCGTCGGCCTTGTCGCGCCACCAGCGTCGCACCGCAGGATCGAGCGGGTCGGCGCTCTTCAGGCCGCCGATCTCGATCGGCGCGGAGAAGCGCGCGCTGAGGTAGACCTTGATGCCGTAGGGCCGCAGCACTCCGGCCAGCGCCGCGGCCTTGTCCAGGTACATCGGGGCCAGGCTCTGCGCGCTGGCGTTGACGTTGTTGAGCACCGCGCCGTTGATGCCGATCGAGGCGTTGGCGCGCGCGTAGTCGGTATAGCGCGGGTCCAGCCAGTCCGGCAGCTTGTGCCAGTCCCAGATCGACTCGCCGGCGTAGCCGCGTTCGACGTAGCGGTCCAGGTTGTCCCAATGGTCGAGCACGCGCAGCCGGACGCGCGGCGCCTCGCGCACGTCCAGCGCGGCGAGCGGCTGGCCGGTCTGCAGCAGGCGCAGGAAATGGAAGGCGCCGTACAGCGCGCCGATGTCCTCGTTGGCGGCGATCACCGTGGCGGCATGGCCGCCGAGCCGCATGCGGCGGATCAGGTAGCCTTCGCGGCCCAGTCCGGCCAGTTCCGGCCCGAGCGCGGCCAGCAGCGGCGACGATGCCGGCGTGCCGACCACGAGCGCGCCGTCGCGATCGGGGCGCTCGACCGACGGCGGGCGCGCGCCGAGCAGGCCGGACAGCCCGCGCAGCAGCTCCGCGCGCGTGGCCTGCTGGGTCGGCGTGGCGGCCGGCGCCGCCAGCGCGGTGACCTGCACGGCGGCCTGCGCGTCGCCCGGCGGCACGTAGCGCAGCCACAGCGCATAGCCGTCCTCGGCGTGCAGCGCCGGCGCCAGCAGCCAGAGCGCGGCGAGCAGCCATCCGCCGCCGCAATGCCGGCCGATGCGCGAGGCCGTTGCCCGGATCGTGCCGATGCCCGTCATCGCCCGTTCCCTCCCTGCGCGGGCAGGATCCGGGGCGCCCGGGCCATGCCCGGCTTGTCGCCGGCACAACGGGTTAACGCTACCATGGGCCGCGCAAGACGCTGGCCGTTCGCAGTGGCGCTGCCTGGCCGGGGATCGTGCACATCGCCTGCCTGCCGATGGCGGCAGCCTGCCAGAGGAAGGGAACGCATTTGGAAAAAAATCGCAAATCGATCCGCCGCAAGGGACAGGCGGTCACCATCGACCAGGTCGCGGCCCTGACCAAGGTGTCGCCGATGACGGTCTCGCGCGTGGTCAACGGCAAGGGCAACGTGCGCGACTCGACCCGCGAGAAGGTGCTGGCCGCGATCAAGAAGCTCGGTTACCAGCCCAATCTCGCCGCCAGCGCGCTGGCGGCCGCGCAGAACACCCGCATCGCGCTGATCCACAGCGATCCCAGCGGCGCCTACCTGCGCGAACTGCTGCTCGGCGTGCTGCGCGCCGTCTCGCATACCTCGATCCAGCTGGTGATCGACTACTGGGACGGGCTCACGCCCGAGGCCGAGCGCAAGGCCGCGCGCGCGCTGGCCAAGAGCGTGGCCGGCGTGATCCTGCCGCCGCCGCTGTGCGAGTCCGAGCCGGCGGTGCAGGAACTGGTGAAGGCCAAGGTGCCGGTGGTGTCGATCGCCTCCGGACGCTTCAACCGGCAGGTCTCGTGCGTGCGCATCGACGAGTACCGCGCCGCGATGGAGATCACCGCGCACCTGATCGCCAAGGGCCATACCCGGATCGGCTTCATCCACGGCCATCGCAACCTCAGCGCGAGCCTGCGCCGGTTCGAGGGCTTCCGCGCCGCGCTCGAGGAGGCCGGCCTGGCCTTCGATCCGGCCCTGGTCGAGTACGGCGACTACACCTACCGTTCCGGGCTGGCCGCGGCCGAGAAGCTGCTCGCGGTCTCGCCCGCGCCGACCGCCATCTTCGCCAGCAACGACGACATGGCCTCGGCCGCCGTCTCGGTCGCGCACCGGCAGGGCCTGGACGTGCCGCGCGACCTGTCGGTGGTCGGTTTCGACGACACCTCGACCGCGACCGCGGTCTGGCCCGAGCTCACCACCGTCCACCAGCCGATCGCGGCGATGGCCGACACCGCCATCGACCTGCTGCTGCGCGAGATACGCGACCAAGGGAAGGTGACGCGGACGGTGTTCGATCATGTCGTGGCCCATCAACTGGTGCAGCGTGAATCGGTGGCGCCGCCGCGCAAGCGGGTTGCTGCCGCGGGAGCGGCGTCGACCGCGAAAAAACGCCCCCGGTAAAGCTCTGCGAGCCCCCTCCCATCGGGGCGAAGGGGTACGGCTTGCGCGCCGTCGCGCGCGTGCGCCTGGGCGCCCGCGCCGCTGGCGTGGGCCGGGGCGCGGAGCGGGGGCTCGAGTGAGGGTAAGGGCGCAGCCTCTTGTGATGTCTCGCTACATGAAGCTTCGCCCGAACCCTCATCCGCCCCTTCGGGGCACCTCGCTTCGCGCCCCGGCCTGACGCAGCGCGCCAGGCGTTCAGGCGCGGTCAGCGCAACAGGTACTGGTTGAGCAGGTTCTCGTAGGCCTCCTGGCGGCCGCTGGTCTGCTTCGGCTCGCCGTGCTGGGCGGCCAGGCCCGCCAGCGCCGCCAGGTCCAGCTTGCCGTCCACGAAGTCCTTGCCCGCGCCGCTGTCGAAGCTGGCATAGCGCTGCTGGCGCCACTGCTCCCACGGCGAGGCCGTCAGCAGCGCGTGCGCCACCTCCAGCCCGCGCGCGAACGCGTCCATGCCGCCGATGTGCGCGATGAACAGGTCCTGCAGGTCGGTCGACT
>BNBA01000026.1 GCA_014654535.1 Xanthomonas boreopolis | reverse complement strand
CTTGCCGGAGCCGGAGGGTCCCATCAGGGCGACGAAGTCGCCGCGCTCGATCTGCAGGTCGATGCCGTGCAGGACCTGGACTTTCTCCGGGCCGCGCTGGTAGGTCTTGGTGACGTTGCGGAGGGTGACGAGGGCGGTCATTGCGGTTTCCTCTGCGGTTCGATGGATGCTGGTGCGAAGAATTTTTGTGCTTCTGGTATGCGGTGCGGCGCTTCGTGTTGTTCGTGTTCGTGTTTCAGCCGTTGCCCCGAAGGCGGGACTCTGCGAATTTCACGTTGTTCACTTGGCTCATATGCCCCACTCCCTCAGCAAACTCTCTACCGTCATCCCCGCGAAGGCGGGGATCCAGGGACGTTGCTTTTGGCCTTTTGGGCTTTGGCGAGAAAGGCAAAAGCTTTCGCCTTTGGCGAGTTACTTTTCTTTGCTTGTGCAAAGAAAAGTAACCAAAAGAAAGCACACCCCGCCTGCGCGCCCGCAGCTTTGCTGCGGGTCCGCGGAGCCGGTGGGATTTTTCGACGGGGCATCCTGCCCCGGCGAAAAACGACGTGCATCCATGCACGTCGCCCTGCGGGTTTTTCCCGCCGACTCCGCCGCTTCGGAGGGGCCCCCGGGAAAAGCGGACATCAAAAGCAACAGCAACAGCAACAGCAACAGCACAAGCAAAAGCAACAGCACAAGCAAAAGCTACTGCATCGCACCGACCACGGGATGAGAGTCACATGCCGTCACGGCCTCGGCGATCTCAATTGGCCTGGGCCAGCTTCACCTTGTCGCCATCCTTCAGCGCCTCCGGCGGTTCCACCACCACCGTGTCGCCTGCGGCCAGGCCCGACAACACCTGCTTGTCGTTGCCCATGTCGATGCCGGTCTTCACCTCGCGCAGCTCGACCCGGTCCTCGGCGCCGAGCGCGAACACCTGGGTCTTGCCGTCGCGCTGGACCAGCGCGCCGCCGGGCACGCGCACGCCTTGCGGCTTGCTCTGTTCCTGCGGCTGCGCCTTCTCCAGGAAGCTCACCCGCACGCCCATCTCCGGCACGATGCGCGGATCCTTCACCTGCATCGCCACGCGGACCTTCACCGTCGCCTTGCCGCGGTCGGCGGTGGGGATGATCGCGATCACCTCGCCCGGGATGCGCCAGTCCGGGTACGCGTTCAGCACCACCTCCACCGGCATCTTCGGCTGCACCCGGCCGATGTAGGCCTCGCCGACCTCGACCTCCACTTCCAGCGAATCCATGTCCACGATCGTGCCGATGCCGGTGCGGGTGAAGCCGCCGGTCGCCAGCGGCGAGACGATCTCGCCCGGCTGCGCGGCCTTGGCCGTCACCACGCCGGCGAACGGCGCGCGCACCACGGTGTTGTCCACGCCGATGTCGGAGATCGCCAGCTGGTCGCTGGAGACCTTGACGTTGCGCTGCGCGTTCTGCAGCTGCGCGCGCAGCGCATCGCGCTGCGCCACGGCCTGGTCGTACTGCGAGCGCGACACCAGTTGCTGGCCGACCAGCGCCTGCAGCCGCGCCGCTTCGGCCTCGGCCTGCTTGAGCTGGGCCTGCGTGTTGTCGACCAGGCTGCGCGCGGCGGACAGCTGCGAGGCCGACAGGCTGCGCTGCGCATCCGCGTCTATCGGGTCGAGCGTGGCCATGACCTGGCCTTCCTCCACGCGCATGCCTTCCTCGATCATCACCTCGCGCACCTTGCCGGTGATCTTGGCCGACACCGTCGCCATGCGCCGCGCGACCACGTAGCCGCTGGCATCGAGCACCGAGGACGAGGCGCCGCCGGCGCTGATCGCCACCGCCGGGGCCGTGCGCACCTCCACCGGCCGGGCGCGGCCGAACAGCCACGCCGCGGCGGCCAGCAACAGCAGCAGCACCACCACGCCGATCGCGATCCACAGCCAGCGCCGCGAAGGCGGCTCGCTGGGGGCGGCTTTACGGTCGATGCGGAGTTCCTTCAGCAGATCGGCGGATGTGTTCATCGTGGACACAAGGACGTAAAGAGGGACGAAATGTGACCGCAAGGCATGGCGGCCGCAAGCTGCCGGAAGTCACCAGAACGCCGGCCGTCCCCGAAGATGCCGGCCAGCATGCCTCCACGGCGCCGCGGAAGCCAGTGACAGGTGTCATCGAGGATCGCTGACGCCGGCGACTGCCGGGGCCGCGGCCGGGACTCCAGGCTACCCGCATGTTCCGGTCCGGCGTCGTGCTGCACCGCACGCGGCAGGCGGCATCGGTGCGGGTGCCGCCCGGCCCGCGGCGGCACCCGCGGGCGCGCGGGGCCGGGACCGGTATCCATCGCGGCGGTATGCTTCGCGCTCGCGCCGCGGGGTCGCGGCGCCTTCTTGATCCAGGAACGCGGGACCATGCACTTCCTCGAACCCAGCCACGATTCGATCATCGGCCGTCGCATCGACCGCGGCGGCGGCGAGCGCTCGCGCTGGTTCCCGGTGCTGATGCTGGGGTGGTCGGTATGGATCTTCGTCACGCCGCTGTACGAGTCGAAGTATTTCCCGGACTGGCCGTGGCCCACGGTGGCCAGCTACGCGGCGTTCCTGGTGCTGTACTGGATTGCCTACTACCGGAGCCGGCGCTTCGTCCTGGCCTGCGCGCTGGGCATCGCTGCCCTGGCCTACGCCACCACGCCGTTCAATCCGGGGGCGCAGGGGTACGTCGTCTACGCCTGCGCGTTCCTGTCGTTCTGCGGCGGCACGCGGGTGGCGATCGCGTGGATGCTGGGGGTCCTGGTCCCCTACGTCGTGGTCTGGCTGCTGATCGGCTGGCCCAATATCTACCTGTTCAGCACGGTGCTGGTCAGCTTCATGGTCGGGCTGCTGAACATCATCATGGTCCAGCGGATGCAGGCCGACAGCGCGTTGCGGCTCAGCCACGAGGAGGTCCGGCGCCTGGCCGCCACCGCCGAGCGCGAGCGCATCGGGCGCGACCTGCACGATCTGCTCGGCCATACCCTGTCGCTGGTCGCGCTGAAGGCCGACCTGGCCGGAAAGTTGGTCGAGCGCGATCCGCAGGCCGCGCGCCGCGAGATCGGCGAGGTCGCGCGGGTGTCGCGCGAGGCGCTGGCGCAGGTGCGGCACGCGGTGACCGGTATCCGCGCGGCCGAACTCGCGGCCGAACTGGCTTCGGCGCACCTGCTGCTGGAGACCGACGGGGTCCTGCTGTCCTACACGTTGCCGGAAATGCCGCTGCCGCCGGAACTGGAAACGGTGTTCGCGCTGGTGGTGCGCGAGGCGGTCACCAACATCCAGCGGCATGCGCGTGCGCAGCGGGTGCGGATCTCGCTGGCCTGCGAGCGCCAGCAGGCGGTGCTGGAGATCTGCGACGACGGCCGCGGCGGCGACATCGTCCAGGGCAACGGATTGCGCGGCATGTGCGAGCGCCTGCAGGCGCTGGGCGGCGAACTGCGGGTCGACGCGCGGCGCGGGCAGGGCACGCACCTGCAGGCACGACTGCCGCTGCCGCACGCGCCGCAGCCGGTCGCGGCGGGCGGCATGCCGTCCGACAGCGTGCCCGTCGTACGCGCCGCCGGCCCTGTTTGCTAGCCCGGGAGATCGAAGTGCCGATGCGCGTGTTGCTGGCCGAAGACCAGGCGATGTTGCGCGGCGCGCTGACCGCGCTGCTCAACCTGGAGGACGACATCGAGGTGGTCGGCAATGCCGGCGACGGCGAGAGCGCCTGGCGCGAACTGCAGCGCCTGCAGCCGGACCTGCTGGTCACCGATATCGAGATGCCGGGCCTGACCGGGCTGGAGCTGGCGCTGCGCATCCAGCGCCAGCAACTGCCGGTGCGGGTGGTGATCGTCACCACCTTCGCGCGTCCGGGCTTCCTGCGCCGCGCGCTGGACGCGGGCGTGTCCGGCTACCTGCTCAAGGATGCGCCGGCCGAGCAACTGGCCGAAGCGCTGCGCCGCGTGCATCGCGGCGGCCGCGCGATCGACCCGCAGCTGGCGGTGGAAGCCTGGGCCGAGGCCGATCCGCTCAGCGAGCGCGAGCGCAGCGTGCTGCGCCTGGCGGGCGAAGGCCGCTCGGCCAGCAAGATCGCCGAGCGGCTGGGCCTCTCGCACGGCACCGTGCGCAACTACCTGTCCGAGTGCATCGGCAAGCTCGGCGTGGCCAACCGCATCGAGGCGTATCGGCTGGCGCGGCAGAAGGGATGGCTGTAGGCGCGAAAGTCCTGCCGCGGCTGGCGAGCCGGCGCGGCCCCGGCGGGAGCAGGCCAAGGCGAACGAGCCATCGTGCGGCGCGCCCAGGCGCCGTGGGGCGATCGCGGGTATGTCGTCCTGGCAAACGTCTATGAAATTACCGCGGCCCGCGTCGCGGAGGACAGGGCGGCGGCTATCCTCGCCGGAACGTTTCGAGGGGAGCCGACATGAAGTGGATGCGCGCGTTGCTGCTGGGATCGCTGCTGCTGGCCTGCGGCGGCGCCTGGGCGCAGCAGTTCAAGGTGCTGGTCGCGGCGATACCGAACCAGTACCACCACGACTACATCCCGGTGGCCAAGCCGCGCTTCGAGGCGATGGCGCGGCAGCACTACTTCGAGCTGGTGTGGGCCTGGAACACCGCCGCCTTCGACCAGGACCTGTCGCAGTACGCGGCGATCGTGCTGCTCAACACGCCGGCCACCGACCTCAATCCCGCCCAGCGCGCCAGGTTCCAGCAGTACGTGCGCAACGGCGGCGGCGTCGTCGCGGTGCACAAGGCCTTCGCGATCAAGCGCGGCGAATGGGACTGGTACGACCGGATGATCGGCCGTTCGTTCCGGACCCACCCCTACATGCAGACCGCGATGGTCGACGTCGTCGACCGCAACTTCCCGGCCACTGCCGGCCTGCCGCAGCGTTGGGTCTGGACCGACGAGTGGTACGAGTACGACCCGCCGTACAGCGACGACCTGGTCACGCTGATGACGGTGGACGAATCCAGCTACGACCCGACCCTGATCTGGCCGGGCCAGGTCGCCAAGGGCATGGGCAAGGACCATCCGGTGGCCTGGTACCACCGCTTCGAGGGCGGCCGCGTGTTCGCCACCGCGCTGGGCCACCTGGCCGAGGCCTACAACGACCCGCGCTACCTCGACCATCTCTACGGCGGCATCTACTGGGCCGCCACCGGCCGTGGTCTGCGCTGAGGACAGGACTTGCCTGGTCTCGGGTGGGATTCCGAACCCTCCAGCACGCTTGCCTGCAGCGCCCTCATCCGCCCCCGCTTTCGCGGGGGCAGGCTCCCGGGCACCTCGCCCCGCGCGCCGGACGTTCAGACGTGCGCGAGCCAATGGCCCGCAAGCCGCACGTCTTCATCCCGCAAGCGGGGCGCCGCAAGAAACCCATGGCCGCATTGCGGACGAACGCGTCGCCACGCGCCAGCCAAGACAAGCCATCGTGGAACAGGCTTGCAAATAGTTCTGATGGGGCATGGCGATATTTTTTTCACGGCCGCTTCTTGTTTAAAGCACCCTCATCCGCCCTTCGGGCACCTTCTCCCGCAAGCGGGAGAAGGGAGGTTTCCGAACTTTCCTGGGGGGACATGACGATGGTGCTCCTGCTTTTCCCTTCTCCCGCTTGCGGGAGAAGGTGGCGCGCAGCGCCGGATGAGGGGCGCCGTAATAAACCCACGGCCGCATTGCGGATGAACGCGTCGCCGCTTTAAAGCACCCTCATCTGTCCTTCGGGCACCTTCTCCCGCAAATGGGAGATGGGAGGTTTCCGAACTTTCCTGGGGGGCATGACGATGGCGCCCCTGCTTTCCCTTCTCCCGCTTGCGGGAGAAGGTGGCGCGCAGCGCCGGATGAGGGGCGCCGCAAGAAACCCTCGGCCGCATTGCGAACGAACGCGTCGCCGTGCGGCAGCCAAGGCAAACCATCATGAAAACAGGCCTGGATGAGCACCTTCCTCGCAAACGGGGGAAAGCGCCGATTCCGGCCTCCCCGCGCCAGCGGCGCGCACTGCGTTACGTGCCGAACCGCGATTTGAGCATCTCCCACGCCGAACGCAACGCCAGCGCCTCGCCGCCGGCCGGCCGGCCCGGGCGGTCGCTGTCGTTCCAGGCGTACACGTCCAGGTGCGCCCACTTCAGGCCGGTGGCGACGAAACGCTCCAGGTACAGCGCGGCGGTGACCGCGCCGGCCATGCGCGAGCCGGCGTTGGCCATGTCGGCGACGTGGCTGTTGAGGTAGCGCAGGTACGGGCGCCACAGCGGCATGCGCCAGACCGGATCGCGGGTACGCTCGCCGGCGGCCAGCCAGTCGTTGGCCAGCGCGTCGTCGTTGGCGAACAGCGCCGGCAGGTCAGGGCCGAGCGCAATACGCGCCGCGCCGGTGAGCGTGGCGAAATCGAGGATCAGCGAGGGCTTGGCCTCGCTCGCGTAGGCCAGTGCGTCGCACAGGATCAAGCGGCCCTCGGCGTCGGTGTTGTCGATCTCGACGCTGACGCCGGCGCGGGTGACCACCACCTCGCCGGGGCGGAAGGCGTCCGGCCCGACCGCATTCTCCACCGCCGGCACCAGCAGCGTCAGCCGCACCGGCAGCTTGCGCGCCATCACCAGCCCGGCCAGCGCCAGCGCGTGCGCGGCGCCGCCCATGTCCTTCTTCATGTTGCGCATGCCGTCGGCCGGCTTGAGGTCCAGCCCGCCGGTATCGAAGCACACGCCCTTGCCGACCAGCACGAGGTGCGGGTGCGCCGCATCGCCCCAGTGCAGCTCGATCAGGCGCGGCGCGCGGTGCGAGGCGCGGCCCACCGCGTGGATGGTCGGGAAGTTGTTCGCCAGCAGGGCGTCGCCGGCGACCACCCCGATGCGGGCGCCGTGCTCCTCGGCCAGCGCGCGCGCGGCGGCCTCGAGTTGCTCGGGCCCCATGTCCTCGGTCGGCGTGTTGACCCAGTCGCGCACGCGCAGGCAGGCCTCGATCAGCGCGGCGGTCTCCGCATCGGGCGTGGCCGCCAGCAGCGCCGGCGTGCGCACCGGCTTGCGATAGCGGGCGAAACGGTAGCTGCCCAGGCCCCAGCCGAGTTCGAGCGCGCGCCGTGTCGCGTCGTCCAACGCCGTGGCCGGCTGCCAGTGCGTGTCGGCCGGCAGCGCGAACGGGCCATGCGCATAGGCGTAGGCGTCGCCGCGATCGCCCACCCCGAGCAATGCGCCGGCCAGGCCGTGCTCGCCCGGCAGCAGCAGTACCGAGCCGGGGGCGGCGGCGAAGTGCTGCGCCTGCACCCAGGCGGCCACGCCGGCCGGCTGCCGCGCGCACCAGTCCGCCAGGCCTTCGCGGTCGACGACGTGCAGCGGCAGCGCGCGGGAGGTATCGGAGGTGAAGCCTTGCGGTAACGACATGGTGGGTTCCTGTGGGGAGGCGCTCGGCATGGCGCGGCGGTGGATGGGAAGGGCGGGCGCTCAGGCGCAGCGGCGCCCGCCACCGGGCTCGGCGAAGTCCGGATGGGCGTCCAGCCAGTCGGCCAGCCCGGTCAAGGTATCGAAATGCAGGTCGGGGGCGAGCGTGGCGTGTTCCCACGCGCGGTTCTCCCGGTTGATCCAGCAGCTGCGCAATCCGGCGTTGATCGCGCCGAGCACGTCCATCTCGACGTGGTCGCCGACGTGCAGCACCTGCGCGGGCGCGACGCCCAGCCGTTCGCAGGCGGCATGGAAGATGCTCGCCGCCGGCTTGGCGGCGCCGTGCTCGCGCGAGCCGAGCGAGAACGCGAAGTGGTGCATCAGCCCGATGCGTTCCAGGTCGGCGTTGCCGTTGCTGAGCGCCGCCACCGGCACGCGCGCGGCGATGCGCGCCAGCGCGTCGAGCGCATCCGGGTAGCACTCGACCTGGTTGCGGGCGGCGTAGAACACCTCGAAGGCCGGCTCGATCAAGGCGAGGTCGCCGCCGCTCTCCTCGAGTGCCTGGCGGATCGTCAGCCGGCGCAACGCGCTGAGGTCGTGGTGGAGATGCGGGTTCTCGGCGAAGCTGCGTTCGCGCAGCTGGCGCATCGCCTGCACCGGGAAGCGCTGCGCGGTGACCGGGCTATGGATGCTCAGCCAGTCGTGCAGCACCTGGTCGATGCGGGCGCCGATCGGCGCGAAGGGCCACAGCGTGTCGTCGAGGTCGAGGGTGATGGCGCGGATCGGGAAAGTCATCCGGGGATTTTACGGCAGTAGGGCGGGGGAAGCCGGGACCCGGGGCCAAGGGCCGGGGCTCGAAAAGCGACGGCCCCGCTCGGGTCGGATGTTTTCGTGGGAGGGACTTCAGTCCCGACAGGCTTGGCCGGAGAAGCCGGGACTCTGGTGGGGGCTGGGGCTCGGAAAGCGACCAGCCTGCTCCGGATCGAGTGTTGTTTGTGGGAGGGACTTCAGTCCCGACAAGGCTTCGCCGGCCCTCGGTCGGCACTGAAGTCCCTCCCACGGACAGCGAAAAACCGCAAGAAAGCATCGCGTCGCTCGACAGGGCGAACCCAGGCAAAGACGCTTTTCCCGAATCCCGAATCCCGAATCCCGAATCCCGAATCCCGAATCCCGAATCCCGAATCCCGAATCCCCGCTACTCCAGCAACCGCGCCCAGCGCTGCATGCCCTCCAGCCGGTTGAGCACCATCTTGATGCAGACCAGCAACGGCACCGCCAGCAGCAGTCCGATCATTCCCCACAGCCAGCCGAACAGCATCAGGCCGAGGATCAGCATCAGCGGCGAGATCGCCATGCGCCGGCCGAGCACGATCGGGGTGACCACCTGGCCCTCGACGGTGTGCAGCAGCAGGTAGATCAGGGCCGGCAGCAGCGATTGCAGGGGCGCGTGGAAGTTCACGAAGCCCATCAGCAGCATCAGCATCACGCCGATCAGCGGGCCGACGTAGGGCGCGAAGTTCAACAGCGCCACCACCGTGCCCCACAGCAGCGCTTCCTGCAGGGGGATCGACAGCAGCGCGTAGAGAATGCCGGCGAAGACCAGGCCGACCGTCGTGTTGATCAGGCTGATCGTCAGCACGTAGCGCGAGACCTCGCGCTCGATGTCGCGCAATATCTCCGCGGTGAAGCGCTGTTTCTGCTGGCTGGGCAGCAACGCGATCGCATTGCGCTGCAGGTTCTCCCCGTAGACCATGAAGAAGAAGGTCAGCAGCACCACCGCCAGCACCGACGCGGCCAGCTTGGGCGTGCGCACCAGCGCCCTGTAGGGATCGTCCAGCTGGGTGCGCACGATCTGCACCTGCCGCCCGCTCTCGCCGCCCGCGGCGCGCGCGAAGCTCTCGGCGGCCTGGTTGGCCTGCTGCACCGGCTTGGTCAGGTTGCGCAGCTCGCGCGAGATCTGCCGCATCTGCGACGGCGCCTGCTGGAACCACTCGCTGGCCGGGCCGGCCAGCTGCATCGCCAGCGCCACGGTCGCCGACAGGCCCAGCAGCAGCACCAGCAGCGCGGCGATGAAGCGCGGCAGGTGCAGCTTGCGCAGCAGGCGGATGATCGGGTTGCCGACCAACGCGAAGAACACGGCCAGCATGACCGGCAGGACCACCGTCTGCGCCGCCCACAGCGTGTAGCCGACCGCGAGCGTCGCCAGCACCACCAGCGAGGTGGGCGCGCGCGGGCGCGGGGCAGGAGGCAAGGGGGCGCCGGCGGACGGGGCCGGCGATTCTGCGGGAAGGCTCATGCGGACATTGGCGGGCCCGGGCTGCGCCGGCGGAGCGCCATTATCGGCCCACTGTGCGGTGGCGAGTAGGGTGGACGGCTCCGGAAGGGCTGGATCGTCGTCCCTTGCCGCCCGGCGTTTACCGCCATTTTCGCTTTCGCGGGAACGACCGTCCGGAAAGCGGGAAGGGCGATCCCGGTCCGGGAGGGCGCCCCATTCGTCCCGGTATCGAGAGCAGGAAGCGTCCCGGCCACGCCTCAGCGTTCGGAAACCTCGGTGGCGGCCTCCGCCGGATGCGGCGGCGCCGGACTGGCGGGGGACGCGGTGCCGCGAGGAGCCGCCGTGCGGACCGGTTCCGCCGGCGGCGCGGCGGTGCCCGTGGCGCCCTCGCGGGCCACGTCCTCCGCCTTCCCGGCGGCGCGCTCGGCCTGTTGCGAGGCTTCCTGGGCCTGGGTGGCGGTGAACAGCGCCGATATCGCGCTGATCGTCTGCAGCAGCTTGGGCACCGCCCCGACCTTGCCGGCCAGGCTGTTCAACGCCGTCCTCGGCTCGCTGATGCCGGCGGCGAAGCCGAGGCCCAGCCCGGCCAGCACGATCCGGCCCGGCGTCCACGCCGCGCGCCACAGCTGGCGCAGCGTGCCCCATTGCTGCACGAGCTGGTGCTCGCGCCCTTCCAGCACCGCCTCGGCGCGGGCGATGCGGTGCTGCAGCTGTTCGAGTTTCATGGGTCCTCCTTCGGCGCGGGCACGTCTTCGTCGTCGCCGCCGATGCCGAGGCGGGCGAGCTGGCGCCGGGTGGCGTCGAGCTTGCTCATCTCGAAGTAGCGCATCGCCTGCCAGGCACCCAGCGCGGTCACGGCCAGGCTCAGCAGCGCCATCAGCGAGGTCGCGGCCAGCCATGTCAGCCCGAAGTAGTGCAGCAGCGCGATGCCGGCCGCCACGATCAGCAGCCAGGCCGAGGCGCCGAACGCCACCGCCACGGTGAGCCACACCAGCGCGTGCGCGAGCGCGGCGCGCGCCAGCGCGAGGTCGGCGGCGAACAGCCGCCGCAACGCCCGCAGCGCGTCCAGCCCGGCATCGAGGCCTTCGCGGCCGGCCTTGCCGAACTCGCCGATCGCCTCTTCGAGCGAAGGCGTGCGCGGGGCTTCGGCCTGGCCGCTGTCCTTGTCCGTATCGGCCACGGACCCGGCTTACTTGTCGCCGCTGCGTGCGAGCTTGGCGATGATCCAGCCGGCGGCGAAGGCGACGCCGAACGAGGCCAGCGGGCGCTCGCGGATCAGCTCGGCGGCGCTGTCGATCAGGTCCTTGCCCTTGTCCATCAAGGCATCGACCTGCTCCTTGGCGGCGGCACCGCCGAATTCGGCGGCGTTCAGGCCGGCCAGCGCGCTGTCGGAAAGTTCGGCCTTGATGTTGGCCTTGCCGAGCTTGAGCTCGTCGCCCGCCGCGGCGGCGGCACCCTTGACCGCCTCGCCGGCGGCGCTGGCGGCGGACTTCAGGTGGGAGCCGGCTTCGCTCAGGTTGTCCTTCAGCTGCTCGGTGTTGGTGGGGCTCATGCGGATCTCCTTGTCGTCGTGGCGGCCGCCGACGCGGCCGATGAAGCCTAGCAATAACATCGCGCAGGTGCAGGCGACGTTACGGCTGGCGGGCGCCGGCGCTCAGCGCATCAAGGCATCGACCTGCACGTTCCCGCGCACGACCCGCAGCACCAGCTGTTGCGGCTTGCGCTGGAAATTGGCGCGCCAGCTCGCCAGGTCGGCGAACTCGCCGGCGGTGGCGGCCACGATCACGTCGCCGCTGGCCAGGCCGTTGGCGGCGGCGCGGCTGCCGCGCTTGACCTCGCTCACCAGCACGCCGTTGAGGCCGGACTGGCGCAGCGATTCGGGCAGGTCGGTGAAGGTCGCGCCGGACAGCCGCGGGTCGAGCGCGTCGCCGCTGACCGAGCGCGGCAGTTCCTTGAGCTTGGCGCTGAGCCTGAGCGGCTTGCCGTCGCGGCGCACGTCCAGCACCACCGTGCTGCCGACGGGCTGCAGGCCCTCGTAGTTGTGCAGCGCCTCGGCGCTGTCCACGCGCTGGTCGTTGGCGCCGACGATCACGTCGCCCGGCTGCACGCCCGCGGCCGCGGCCGCCGAGCCGGCGAGCACGCGCGAGACCAGCGCGCCGCGCACGCTGTCCAGGCCCAGCCCCTGCGCCATCTGCGAGGTCAGGTTCTGCGCCTCCAGCCCGAGCGTGCCGCGGATCACCACGCCGTTGTTCTTCAACAACTGCTCGACCACGTTGCGGGCCAGGTTGGACGGGATCGCCAGGCCCAGGCCGATGTTGCCGGCCATGCTGCCCTGCGGGTTGAAGCTGGCGGTGTTGATGCCGACCAGCCTGCCTTCCAGGTCGACCAGCGCGCCGCCGGAATTGCCCGGGTTGATCGAGGCGTCGGTCTGGATGAAGTTCTGGTAGCCGAGCCCGCGGATGCCGCTGCGACCGACCGCCGAGACGATGCCCGAGGTCACCGTCTGGGTGAAGCCGAACGGGTTGCCGATGGCGACCACGAAGTCGCCCACGCGCAGCTGGTTGCTGTCGGCGAGCTTGATCTCGGTGAGCTTGTCGGCCGGGATCCTGATCAGGGCGATGTCGGTGTCGGCGTCGGAGCCGAGGAACTCGGCCTTCACCGTGCGGCCGTCGGCCAGCGTGACCTGCACGTCGTCGGCGTTGTCGATCACGTGGTGGTTGGTCAGCACGTAGCCGTTCCTGGCGTCGATGATCACGCCCGAGCCGAGCGACTCGTTGATCCGCTCCTGCGGGATGTCCGGGAACAGCCGGCGGAAGAACGGGTCGGAAAAGAACGGGTTGCGCACCCGCACCACCTGCTTGGTGTTGATGCTGACCACCGCCGGCATCACCCGTTCCAGCATCGGCGCCAGCGTCGGCAGCGGCTGCCCGGCGACCGAGGCCGGCAGCGCCGCGGTGGCCGGCACCGACAACGCGGTCGGGACCGGGGCCGGTGCGGCCTCGGCGCGGTTGTCCAGCCACTCGTGGATGCCGGTGGCGGCGAAGCCGCCGAACGCGGCGGCGAGCGAGAGGGTCAGCAGGGTCGGGAGCGGTCGCATGAGGGTTCGTGGGTTGTGCGATCGGATGCGGGAAGAGATGGCGGTCGGTCCGCGTAAATCAAGCTGAACGAGCTTGCCGCGCGCTGATTTAACTATCGGTGAAAAGCCGCCCGGCCGGGACGCGCCGGCGCTGGCACGCCGGCGCCGCGCGCGTTTGACAGGTTCGGCCGCGTGGCGTTAGCGTGCGGCCTACGCGATGCCACTAGATATTGCGGGCATCGTATTAAGGAAGCCCAACATTTGGATGTTTCAGGGGCACCTTCGCTCGAGGGATGTGCATGACCGTCGCCGCAGACTACCGCCGTAACCGTTTCCTGCCGCATTGGCCGTTGCAGGGACGCGTCCGCGGCGCGATGGCGCGTGCCCGCGCCTGATTCCGTCTCCACCATCTACATGGCACCCACCCAGGGAGAGTCCCACACCATGAGCACGGTACGTCTGGAAGTGGTTTCCAACGGCACCCGATCCGACCAGGTCCCGATGCAGCCCGCCTCGCAGGACATCTGGGACAAGAAGTACCGGCTCAAGACCAAGCAGGGCGAGGCGCTGGACGCGGACATCGACGGCACCTACCGCCGCGTCGCGCGCGCGCTGGCCGACGCCGAGTCCACGCCGGACAAGCGCGAGTACTGGTACGAGCGCTTCCTGTGGGCGCTGCGCCGCGGCGCGATCCCGGCCGGGCGCATCACCTCCAACGCCGGCGCCCAGGAGCACAAGCCGGCCACCAGCACGATCAACTGCACCGTCTCCGGCACCATCGTCGATTCGATGGACGGCATCCTGGAGAAGGTCCACGAGGCCGGCCTCACGCTCAAGGCCGGCTGCGGCATCGGCTACGAGTTCTCCACGCTGCGCCCCAGGGGCGCGTTCGTGGCCGGCGCCGGCGCCTACACCTCCGGGCCGATGTCCTTCATGGATATCTACGACAAGATGTGCTTCACGGTGTCCTCGGCCGGCGGCCGGCGCGGCGCGCAGATGGGCACCTTCGACGTGTCGCACCCGGACGTGAAGGACTTCATCCGCGCCAAGCGCGAGGACGGCCGCCTGCGCCAGTTCAACCTGTCGCTGCTGATCACCGACGGCTTCATGCAGGCGGTGGAGAACGACGCCGACTGGCCGCTGGTGTTCCCGCTCGGCCGCCACGAGGCCGCCGACATCGACCTGGCCGACGCCGACGCGGTGGTCTGGCGCGACTGGCCCAGCCACGAGGGCTACGTCGTGCGCGACGACGGCCTGGTGGCCTGCAAGGTGTACGGGCACATCCGCGCCCGCCACCTGTGGGACATGATCATGGTCTCCACCTACGACTACGCCGAGCCGGGCTTCATCCTGATCGACCGGGTCAACGAGATGAACAACAACTGGTGGTGCGAGAACATCCGCGCGACCAATCCCTGCGGCGAACAGCCGCTGCCGCCCTACGGCGCCTGCCTGCTCGGCTCGGTCAACCTGACCACCTTCGTGCGCGACCCGTTCACCGACAAGGCGCGCTTCGACTGGGAGGAATACAAGGAAGTGGTGCGGGTGTTCACCCGCATGCTCGACAACGTGGTCGAGGTCAACGGCCTGCCGCTGCAGCGCCAGCGCGAGGAGATCCTGCGCAAGCGCCGGCACGGCATGGGCTTCCTCGGCCTGGGCAGCACCCTGACCATGCTGAAGATGAAGTACGGCTCGCCCGAGTCGTGCGACTTCACCGAGGCGATCGCCCGCGAGATGGCCATCGCCGGCTGGGAGACCGGCCTGGCGCTGGCGCGCGAGAAGGGCCCGGCGCCGATCATGAGCGAGACCTTCGAGGTCACCGCCGAGATGTTGCGCAAGCGCCCCGAGATGGCGAGGGACGGCTGGCGGGCCGGGCAACGGATCGAGGGCAAGGTGCTGCATGCGCGCTACAGCCGCTACATGCAGCGCATCGCCGAGGTCGCCCCGGAGCTGGTGGACGAGCTGGCCGAGACCGGCGCGCGCTTCACCCACCACAGCTCGATCGCGCCGACCGGCACGATCTCGCTGAGCCTGGCCAACAACGCCTCCAACGGCATCGAGCCGAGCTTCGCCCACCACTACAGCCGCAACGTGATCCGCGAAGGCAAGAAGACCAAGGAGAAGGTGGACGTGTTCTCCTTCGAGCTGCTCGCCTACCGCCACCTGGTCAACCCCAAGGCGATGCCGTTCGCCGAGGACCCGGAGGCGCGCCTGCCCGACTACTTCATCGCCGCCGACGACATCAGCCCGAAGGAACACGTCGACGTGCAGGCCGCCGCCCAGAAGTGGGTGGACAGCTCGATCTCCAAGACCGCCAACGTCCCCACCGACTATCCCTACGAGCAGTTCAAGGACATCTACCGCTACGCCTACCAGCAGGGCCTGAAGGGGTGCACCACGTTCCGCTTCAACCCGGCCGCCTTCCAGGGCGTGCTGGTCAAGGAAGCGGACCTGGAGAACACCACCTATCGCTTCGAGCTGGAGGACGGCTCGGTAGTGGAGGTCAAGGGCAACGAGCAGATCGAATACGACGGCGAACTGCATACCGCCGCCAACCTGTTCGACGCGCTCAAGGAAGGCTACTACGGCAAGTTCTGAGCGGCGCGGCGCCGTCCTGCGGTGCCGCCGCCCCGCGTTCCTGCGCATGCGGCGAGGGGTGCCCGACGTTCCGCCCGCCGCCGCGCGTTTACCCCGTTCCACGCTTCATTCCGTCGGTATAGCATCGCCAGCGTTTCAACACTGACGCCCTGAAGGAGGGCATATGAGCAACGGTAATGGTGTGACGGCGACCATCTCCCAGGCCGCCGAGAACGTGAAGGAAAAGGCGGCCAACCTGGGCGAGACCCTTGCCAGCACCGCCAGCGAAGCGGTGGCCGCCACCCAGCAGACCGTCGAGAAGGCCAGGGCCGAGGTCAAGCAGCGCGTCGCCAAGGCCAGGAAGACCGTCAAGAAAGCCGGCAAGACCGTTGCCAAGAAAGCCAGCAAGGCCGCCAAGTCGGTGAAGAAGTCGGTCAGCGGCACCGTCGCCAAGGCCCGCCAGAAGCTGGAAGCCGCCAAGGCCAACGCCAAGGCCGAAGCCGCCGCGCTGGCCAGGAAGAAGGCGGCCAAGAAAACCGCCAAGAAGGCCACCGTGAAGAAGGCGGCGAAGAAGACGGTCGCCAAGAAAGCCGTGGCCAAGAAGGCCGCGACCAAGAAAGTGGCCAAGCGCAGCGCGGTGAAGAAGGCCCCGGCCCGCAAGACCGTCGCCAAGAAGGCGGTGGCGAGGAAGGCCGTCGCCAGGAAGGTCGCCAAGAAGAGCGCGGCCAAGAAGACCGCCAGCAAGAAGTAGGCCTCCCCGTTCCCCTCTCCCGCGTGCGGGAGAGGGGCCGGAGGGCGAGCGACACCGTCCAGCGTCCCAACCGAGCAAGCGCCATGGCCGTCAAGATCGACAAGAAGATCAAGGGATATTCCGTCCTCACCCCCGAGGACAAGGCGCGCGAGGCCGCGCCGGTCGTGCCCGCGGCATCGATCGAGCGCGCCACCGCCGAGGCCGAGATCCCCGGCGACAACATCATCCAGATGCACGAGCGCATCGAGCGCCCGGACATCCTGGTGGGATCGACCTACAAGATCAAATCGCCGCTGGTGGAGCACGCCATCTACGTGACCATCAACGACATCGTGCTCAACGCCGGCACCGAGCACGAGCAGCGCCGTCCCTTCGAGATCTTCATCAACTCCAAGTCGATGGAGCATTTCCAGTGGATCGTCGCGCTGACCCGCATCATCTCGGCGGTGTTCCGCAAGGGCGGCGACGTCACCTTCCTGGTGGACGAAATGAAGGCGGTGTTCGACCCCAAGGGCGGCTACTTCAAGGCCGGCGGCGTCTACATGCCCTCGCTGGTGGCCGAGCTCGGCAGCATCGTCGAGGAGCACCTCAAGACCATCGGCCTGCTGCACGACCCGGAAATGAGCGAGCACCAGCGCGCCATCCTCGCCGAGAAGCGCCGCCAGTACGAGGAACGCTCAAAAAAAAACGCTGAAGTGAGCCCCGCCGTCCCTTCTCCCGGCAAAGCGGGGGAAGGCGCCCGCACGGCGGATGAGGGCGCTTCCGCCAGCCTCACCAGCTCCGCCGACCACGAGGAAGACATCGCCGTCACCGGCGACGGCACCAGCTTCCCGCCCAGCGCGACCATGTGCCACAAGTGCCACACCAAGGCGCTGGTGATCATGGACGGGTGCGCGACCTGCCTCAATTGCGGCTACAGCAAGTGTGGCTGAGCGCGCCGCCGGTGCGCGCAAGATCGACCTGAAGCGCGAGCTCAAGCATCTCTATCGTCCTCCGGCCACGCATGTGGTCCAGGTCGAGGTGCCGGCCTTGCGTTTCCTGATGGTCGATGGCCAGGGCGACCCCAATGCGTCGCCCGCGTATGAGGCGGCGGTCGAGGCGCTGTTCTCGGTGTCCTATGCGGCCAAGTTCCTGATGAAGAAGGACGGGGCCGGCATCGACTATGCCGTCATGCCGCTGGAGGGCTTGTGGTGGTCCGACGACATGTCGGCTTTCGCCGCCGACGACCGCGCCCAGTGGAAGTGGACGATGATGATCATGCAGCCGTCCTTCGTAACGGCGGCCGTGATCGAGAAGGCCATCGCCGGGGTGAAGCGGAAGAAGGCGCTCGCCGCGATCGATGCGCTCAGGCTGGAGGATTTCTCCGAGGGCCTGTGCGCGCAGACGCTGCACGTCGGGCCTTTCAGCGAGGAAGGCCCGACCATCCGGCGGGTCCACGATTTCATCCAGGCGCGCGCGGCGCTCGCCGGCAAGCACCACGAAATCTACCTGAGCGACATCCGCCGCGCCGACCCGTGCCGGTGGAAGACCATCGTTCGCCAGCCCATGCAGTGAAGCGCATGACGCGCGCGGCATGGCACGTGCGGGAGCGCAATCGCTCGCAATGAAGATGCGGCGTGCCGTGTATTTCAGGCCTGAATATTCCAGAAGCATCGGCGATTATCGATTTCGCGCGACCTCCACGTCCTGCTGCTAATTTGGAAGCCGTCGTGCTGGCCCGGCCAAGGGCACGCGGGGATTTCGCCGGGATAATCGTACGTACATCGCGCCGTAGTGCTTGGGGCGGCTACGGGGAACCTGCATGGGATAGGGAGCCATTCGTATGCGAGTGCGCATCATGCTGGTAGGGGGCCCCTTCGATGGCCAGGATGTCATGGCGGACCTGCCGGAGATCGGCCGGGGTACGTACTGTCATTCCGGCACGGTCTATCGGGCGTTGGACAAGACCACGAGCGACGGCTTGCGCTTGTTCCAGGCCGTGGAGCGCGAGGACGACGGCACGCCGGCGGCTGCACCGACGCAGGTACCGGTGCCTGCGCGTCCCGAAACGTAACGGGCGAATCCGGGCAAGCGACCGGCGCGGAAAACCTTCGCGCCGATCAGGGAGTCACTTGCCGGTCTTTCCAGCGCGCTGCCGATGTTGCGCCTTTCCGTACGGCGCTCTCGAGGTGGCCTGGTTGCCCAGCGCCGCATGGGTTTCGGCGAGGATCCCCGGTGTTCGCCGAATACGGGAAGGGCGCGGATCGCATGCGATGCTGGATTCGCGCGCGCCTTCCGGCGTCGCCCCCGCCATCCCGCTAGCGTCGCGGCGCGGGCAGCGGCGCGTCCGGCGCCAGCACCAGCGGGATGTCGAGCGTGCCCGCGGGATTGTGGCTGCGCAGGTGCAGCGTCGCGGCGTCGAGTTCGACGATCTCGGTGTCGTAGGGCACGCCTTCCTCGACCATCGTCAGCCTGCCGTCCTCCAGGCGCCACTGGCCGGTCATCGGCGTGCCGTGCGGGGACTCGATCACCAAGGTGCCGTCGCCGAGGAATGCGTAGGTGGTGCCCGGTTCGACCGTGGAGGCGTCGTCCTTGGCGCGCCATACGCGGTCGACGAGTTGAGCCTGGATTGCGTCGGTTCTTGTTGATGTGGACGTTACGACGGCAGGCGGGATAGCTTCAGGCGGACTGCGGGGCGCGGATGAAGTGTCCTGGGAAGATGGGGTACCCCGGTCAGCAGGCGATGTCGGCGCTTGGCAGGCAGTCAGAGCGGCTGCTGCGAGGATCGGCAGTAATTTGCATGGCATGTTGGTCATCCTAGAGGTGCTCGAGGGGAGCGGGAATTCCATGGCCTCACTGAATTAGGACGAGCTGGGGTATTTCTATGAATCGAAGGGGATGGGATGCATCCTTAAGTAAGTAGAGGAACGCTCCGACAGGAGGCGATTCACTGCAGCTTGTACCGGCTTCTCACTCCCGCCCGATACGGCGCGCAACTTTCCGATGATCGCGGTAATAGCCAGCATTGTCGGCCAGCAGCGCCCAGCGGCGGTACTCTTCCAGCAACGCCAGCACCTGCCGGCATAGCAGTGTCAGGGTGGCGGCGGTCTAGGCAACGGTCGGACTGGCAGGCCGCATTGGTGGACAGCGCGTCCAGCTCCGATGCGAACAGCCGTGCGATGCCGCAGTCGGCCAGCTCGTCGATACTCCCTTGGAGAATTTCGAGGACTCGCGATAGCGGTGGGGAGTCGCCGAGCAGGCCCTCGAGTGCATCGCCCTCGACTATGAGCCAGCAGGTCGGCCGCCCATTGCCCGAAAGCAGGCTTCAGCATGTCCATGTCCTCGGCAGTCGCTGTTTGGCGGCTGCAATTCCGGTGCGCATCGGTTGCAAGGTAGCACGGCAGAGTTGCGGCGCTACCGCATGGATGTACGGCAGCGCCGCACTCTGAAAGTGTGGATTTTCCGTACACGAGAAGTCAAGATTATCCGCACGACATGGGTGTGGAACTCCCATATTTTGGTACGCCCGTTCTTGAGCGTTATCCAGATGAAGGCCTTTGGCGACAGGTTGCGTGAGGCACGGATCGCGACCGGCATGACGCAGGAGCAGCTCGGCTTTGCGCTCGGTGTGACCAAGGCGTCGGTCTCGGCATGGGAGAACGGACGTGAAACCCCGAGCTTCAGGGTGCTGCCTGATCTGAGAAACGCGCTGATGCGCTCGCTCGATGAATTGATTTGTGGGGTATCGACGGCATCCAACGAGGGTGGCGGCAACGCTTCGATGGAGCTGATGCCGAAGAACACCGGGGAGAAGGTGCTGCTGGTGAGATTCCGGAGGTTGCCTGCGAAGAAGCGCGAGGCATTTCTGGAAATTCTGAAGCCAACCCTTTCTCGTGAGAAGGGTGAGAACGGGGAGTGACAGTGCCCTTGCCCTTGTGGACGGTAACCAGGTGGAAATTGATTCCAAACAAGCTGGACACCACCGTTAGAGCAGATCGTCAACTTCCATCCCTTGTCCTCGGAGACGCGCAATGAAGGTTGGTGCCATACCGGCGATAGCGCTTGCATGCCTGGCGTTCCCGTTCGAGTCGGATGCGACGTTCTCGATAGCGGCATGCGCACCGGACGGATCGTGCGGAGTGGCGGTTGCCACCAACAATCTTGCTGTCGGTGCGAGCGTCATCCATGCCAAGGCTGGCGTGGGTGCTTTGGCTACCCAGTTCGAGACCAATCCCGCCTATGGCCCGAGGGGGCTCGAACTGCTTGCCGCCGGCCTGTCGCCTGCAGACGTCGTGGCCGAACTGTTGGCGAAGGACGGTGACTTCGACGGAACCACCATCGCCGCGCGCCAGGTGGCCATCGTCGATGCCGCGGGTGCTTCGACGGCCTACACGGGTCAGGAAGCGGCGGCTTCGCCATGGGCGGGCGCCCGCCATGGCAAGGGCTATTCGGTCCAGGGAAACGGCCTGGCCTCCGGACGTGTGCTTGCCGCGATGGAAGCAGAATTCCTTTCGTGCCGGGCAGCGCTGCCCAAATGTCTGATGGCAGGCCTGGAAGCGGGCGACAGGGCAGGCGGCCAAGCCATTGGAGAGCTGTCGGCCGCGTTGTTGGTCAGAACGCCCGCCGGGGGATGGGAAGACATCGATCTGCGCGTCGATGCATCGGCGTTCCCAGTGCTGGACCTGCGCCGGTTGCTGGACCGCCATGATGCGCATCAGGCAATGATCAAGGCCGAGCGCTTGGCCGAGCGCGGAAAGATCGCCGAGGCCAAGGTGTCGCTTGCGGAGGCGCTGCACCTCAGTTGGCAGTGGGACCGCATCTGGCGCCGTGCGGCCCGGCTTTCGATGAGGCTGGGCCAGCCAGAAGAATCCCTCGGCCAACTGGGCGTTTTCGTGGCGCAGAATCCGGCGTGGGCGAGGACGGAACTGCAGGACCCGGTTTACCGGCCGCTGCACGGGAACGCGCTCTTCAGGTCTTGGGTCGACGTGTCCAGCGGCGAAGAACTGCCGGATGACCAATAACCCTCGATGAGGTTCCTGGTTGCGCAGCCACGCTTGAGGGGAAGATTCGGGTCGCCTAGGACGGTGTCCAGTTGCCTGGTGCCGCTGTCCAATCTGCGCGTGCACTACAACCCCATCGTTTCATCGCTCGCCTCATTGATTCGGTTTGATCCCGCGCCGACCGCTCGGGTCCGGGCGATTCAGGGTCGGCCTGCCGATTCACTGCGCGAGCTCAAGTTCCGGGGCACTTCCAGGAGTCGAAAGGGATAGGATTATTGGCGATGTATTCCTTGGCCTTGGCCGGCAGTGTGACGTAACGACCACCATACTCACCTTGATCGGGTCCTTTCGGCTCAACTTCGGCTTGCTGGCAAAGCACTTCAACTCGCCGTGCTCCTGGACTCTTCACCCACACTTTCACCCAACCGCCGGGGGCCAAACCCACCACCACTGCATTCTGATAGTCGAACTTGCCGGGAACCGCCTGTGATTCGGCCTTCTCCAGCATCAGCTTGCGCATGCGCTCGGGAATCTCCAGCGTCACCCGATAGGTCTGTGGTTCCACCAGCGATTGCCAGCGCACATAGATGCGCCTGGGCAGGTCTGCGCCTATGACATCACGTCCTTTTCCCATGCTTTCGCTGGTAGGCCAGCCATTCGGATCGCCCTCGTGGGCGATAGCAACCGTGCCACTGCGGTAGCCCGTAAATACGCGGCCTCGGACATCTTCGACAACGGCATCCTCCGTCCAAACGTCCATGTAATGGGGAGCCAGGAAGCCCAGCCGCCAAGCGTCATACGGTAGCCTAGCCTTGGCCGGCGCAGTCGCGCATCCAGTCAGCAGGCACATCAACAGCATCAAACCCCATCGTTTCATCGCTCGCCTCATTGATTCGGTTTGATCCCACGCCGACCGCTCGGGTCCGGGCGATTCACGTACACCAAGTCCAGGGAGACCGGATTGCCGCCCAGTTTATCGCTCAGCGTGAAGTTCCAGTGCGAAGATTCGTGCAGGTACTTGCGACGCAGCAAGGCTTCTTCGCCGTCACTCAATGGATGCCCGGCGAGTAGTTTTGTGGCGATGGGTTCCAGTTCTTCCGGCAAGGAATAGCTGGGGATATCGTTCGGCGATTGTTGCCAGGATACCCCCGCCTCCGTCGCCAACTTGTGCATCACCCGCAGAGGGATCAGTTGGTAACGCCAGTCCACCTCGCGTTCCAGCGCCACCGTCGCGTAGATCCGCAGCACCCAGTCCGGTTGCACGCTCGCACTGCCGGCGCGGCGCTGGGTTTGCCAGTGGTGCCACGCCTTCACCGTGACCGCCTCTGGCCCCAATCCCAGGTGCTCGCGCCAGACGGCGCAGGCCCGCTCGGCCAGCGCGTAGGCGCGGCTGCGTTCCAGGCGCTCGCGGTCCGGGGCTTGCCCGGGCGACAACCCGGTGCCCGGTTCGATGAAGCCCACCGGCCTTTCCAGCAGCAGCGGCCCTTCACGGTCGCGGTGGTAGCCGCCGCCGATGTCCGAATGCACCCCCGGCAGGGCGATCTCCTGGTGGGGCGGGGCCACGGTGGTGAGCATGAAGTTGGCCCGGCGTTCGTCGCGCGCCGCCAGTTGCACCACCTTTCTTGCGCACCCGGCCGGCAGTGCGGTGCGGACGCCCCCCTTCCTGCCATCGCGCACGTTCAGGCCGTCGGCCAGGCTGCCCACGGCCACCACCGTGTCGAACAGGCCGACGAAGCCGACCTGTACGCCCTGTGTGAGCTCGAAGCCCGGAGCATAGGTCACGCCGCTATGCAGTAGCGCATCGCCCAGCGGGCCATGCCCCTTGAGATTGACCTCGTTGACGAAATGGCGTGCCGCCGCCGCGCCGCGCGAGAAGCCGAAGACGTCGAATTCCACGGCTTCGACCTGTACATCGGCGGCAGTCAAAACGAAGTTCTCAAGCTGTTCGGGGATCAGTTTACTGAACGCTTGTTCCACCTTGGCCAGCACACCGGTCTTGCCGCTGCCCAGCCCTTGCGACAACAGATTATCGGGCTCTCCTGCCGTGGTGCCGATGCCCTCGACGTAAAGGGGAATCCAGTAGTTTTCTGCCCCTGATTCAAGTGGCTTGGTGGTGCTGTCTTCATACAACTCATACAGCCGCGCAACGTTGGTAGTGCCGTTGTCATAGCTGCTGCCCTCCTTGAGCATGAAAGGCCGGCAGCCTTCGACCATGGCTTGGCGGTCTTCTGGGGCCTGCCCCAACGCTTCGGCCGAGGACGCGCGGCATTGCAGGCCCTGGGCTACGTTGGCGGCGTTGTTGTTGGTGCCGTCGAAGAACACGCCGATGCGTAACGTGACGGTGGCAGGCGTTTCCCGCGCTGGCGCAGCATCGTCCGCCGTCAGCGTCGCCGGTTCGGCGACGCTGCCGCCATGGCTGAGACGGTCGCCGACGACGATGAGGGGCCTCATGGCATCACGCTCCTTTTGGATTCTGGCTTCTGCGTTCTTGGCGAGTTGCTGCGAGCAGACCCGGCTTCGCGAAAATTAACCTTTGAGGTTCATTCCATCAACCTGGCCCGCCTGCTCGATACGGGGAACAGCGCAAAGATCACCCGTCATATCGCCAGGGAAGCAGCCAGGCGGCAACGGGATCGCTTGCAAAGTGATGTAGGAAAATTCCTATCTGGCTATAGGAAAAATACGCGTCCGTGGCGCTCCTTCCGGACCCCGGCGCTCCTTGCGCGGCGCTCCGCATGGACGAGAGAGAGGCTCGCAGTACGGCCTTGGGCAGCCAGCGGAAATCCACGGTTGACGCGGCGCCGAAGCCATAGCATCCTCGTCATTACGGAGCCTAGAAACTCCTCACGAAGCGGTGCCCACCTCCGACAAACCGGTGGGTTTTTTGTGCCTGCGCGTTTTTCGCAGGCGCAACCGACGCGATGCCTGCGTCGGGAGGGCGGCTAATACAAGACCCGAAAGGGGAATACGCCCGCCGGCTTCGTGCGGTTTCTAGCCTCCCGACTTCCCGTCCGTCCTTGGCGACGGGCGGGCCACTCTAGGGAATGAGGAGGCGACGATGTCAGAGCATGCGTACGACGATAGGGATATGCCGGGTTATTTCCTGCCCGAGGACAGTAAGTTCCGATTGGCGAGGCTGAGCGACCACATCAAGTTCCTGTCGCGGTTGGCGCAGCCGCGCATCGCGGACGAGGAGAAGGAATGGGCGCCGGAGGTGCGCATGGGCGAGCTGGCGTTCTGCCTGGAACTGCTGGCCGACCAAGTGGACCTGGTACTGGATGAGGTGTCCTGGCCGGCACTGCGAACCGAGAGCGAGGACGCGCCCGAACGCGATATCGCGAACGAAGTGCCAGAGGTGGAGTCCGAAAAATATGCCTTCGGCATTACGACGGACCAGTTCGATGCGCTCGACCGCCTGATCCAGGCGATCTCGGCCCACGGCGACGTCGTGGCAGCCAGCGACACGGCCGAGTTCGCTGACGGCACCTTGCCCCAGATCGGCCATGCGATCTTCGACGCCGTGGAGACGGTACGTGGCCTGCTGGACCGGATAGAAGCCCAGCCGCTTGGGAACGGTGCTTCCCGTCGATCCGGCGTAGGCGAGGAACGGGCGGTCTATGCCGTGGTGCGCACCGAATCATCGCATAGCGTGCCCATGCATTGAGATTGGGAGCTGCCCAAGGCGGGCAGGTGCATTACCGAAGCGGTGGCACGTCCCGGCAGCAATCGGGAAGGCTTGTGCTCTCCTACATCGTGGACCGGACAGAATCGTTCCGGACGTGATCGCGCTGGAATGCGGCGAGGCATCCCGGCGCGCCGGCCGCTGAAGGACGACGCCGTCCCCCCGGCCGCGGCGGCTGTCCGTGTGCCCGCCGCGGCGCTCGGGTAGAATCGCGCCATCCGACGACACGCCAGCTCCCCGCCCGCCAGATCGTCGTCACCTGCGCATGCCGATGGCTGCGTTCCAAACCTTTCCTGGGGAGCTGCGTTCCATGTTCCATTCCCGTTGCGGCGCGTTGCGCCTGGGCCTGCTGGCGGCCGGTCTTTCCGTTGCGCTGTCGGCGATGGCGCAGTCGCGATCGGAGGCGCCCGACAATGCCACCACGCTCGATGCGGTCAATGTCCGCGGCACGCTTCCGCGCGCGTATACGGTCGAGCAGAGCACGGCCGCGACGCGGTTGACGTTGACGCCGCAGCAGACCCCGCAGTCGCTGACCGTGGTGACCGAGCAGCGCATCGAGGACCAGGCCATGACCTCGGTGCGCGACGTGCTCGACAACGTCACCGGCGTTTCGTCCAACGCCTACGACACCGAGCGCGTGCTGTTCTACTCGCGCGGCTTCCTGGTCCAGAACATGGCCTACGACGGCGTGCCGGTCGCGCCGGGCCTCAATGCCGAATCCGCCGACGGCAGCCTGGACACCGCGATCTACGAGCGCATCGAGGTGCTGCGCGGGGCCAGCGGCCTGATGACCGGCGCGGGCAACCCCTCGGCGATGATCAACTTCGTGCGCAAGCGCGCCGACAGCCGCGAGTTCCAGGGCGAGGCCTCGCTCAGCGCGGGCTCGTGGGACACGTGGCGCGGCACGGTCGACGTGGCCTCGCCGCTGAGCGGGGATGGCCGCGTGCGTGGCCGCGTGGTGGGGGCCTACGAGCAGGGCGACTCGTACCTGGACCGCTACCACGGCAAGAAGACGGTGCTGTACGGCGTGGTCGATGCCGACCTCGCCCCGGACACCACGTTGAGCGTGGGCTACGACTACCAGAGGACCCGGCCGGAGCGCATCACCTGGGGGTTCTATCCGGTGTTCTACGCCGATGGCGGTTTCCTGGAATGGCCGCGCGGCTTCAACAGCGCGGCCGACTGGACGTACTGGTACAACACCACGCAGACCGCGTTCGCCGACCTGCGGCACCGCTTCGGCAACGGTTGGCAGCTGCGCGCGATGGCCAGCCATCGCGCCACCGAGGGCGACATGGCGCTGTTCTACGTCGAGGGATTCCCGGACCGGCTGACCGGCGAGGGCATGACGCCCTACGCCTACCGGGCGCGCCAGGAAGGGCGCCAGAACATGCTCGATCTGTACGCCTCCGGCCCGTTCCGGGCCTGGGGCCGCGAGCACGAACTGGTGGTCGGGCTGAGCGGCTCGCGCTACGACACGGAGACGTTCGAGGCCAGCCATGGCGAGCTGGCCGCGGTCGGCGACTTCCTGGCGTGGGACGGGGACTACCCCTATCCGGACTTCAGCGCCGACAAGCGCAAGTCCGCCGACAACCGCACCGACCAGCAGGGCGCCTATGCCGCCGCCCGGCTGTCGCTGGCCGAGCCGCTCACGCTGATCGCCGGCGCGCGCTACAGCCGCTGGAAGAACGATACCCGCGACAGCAGCGTGTTCCACCACGAGCACAACAAGACCGTGCCGTACGCCGGGCTGGTGTACGCGATCACGCCGGTGTACTCGGCGTTCGTCAGCTACACCCAGGTATTCAACCCGCAGCCGTTCCGCCGGGCCGACGGCAGCTTCCTCGATCCGGTGCTGGGCAGCAGCCGCGAGGCCGGCATCAAGGGCCGCCATCTCGACGGGCGCCTGAACACCTCGCTGGTACTGTTCGACACGCGCCAGGACAACGTGGCGGTGGCCGATCCCGGGCAGTACCTGCCGGACGGCATCACCCAGGCCTACTCCGCGGTGGACGGCACGCGCTCGCGCGGTTTCGAGCTGGAAGCGTCGGGCGAGCTGGCCGAGGGCTGGAACGCGTCGTTCGGCTGGTCGCACTTCACGCTGGAAGGGCCGGGCGGCGAGCAACTGCGCCCGGACCTGCCGCGCACGCTGGTGCGGCTGTTCAGCACCTGGCGCCTGCCCGGCGAGTGGAGCGGGCTGACCGTGGGCGGCGGCGTCAACTGGCAGGCGGCCAGTCATGCCATGGTGAGCGCGCCCGTGCCGGAAGGGCTGCGCCGGGTGGACCAGTCGGCGGTGACGCTGCTGAGCGCGATGGCGCGCTACGCCTTCGGGCCGCGCGCCTCGGTGCAGTTGAACGTCGAGAACCTGACCGCGCGCAAGTACTTCGTCCTGGACCAGTACAGCAACCTGCACTACGCGCCCGGCCGGCGCGCCACGCTGGGCTTCACCTACCGTTTCTGAGCCCGGCCGGGCACGGTGCGGGCGGGCCGGCGGTAGCCCCGCCCGCGGGCGCGGCGATCGAGGCTGGCGCGGGCGGCGGGCTTCTCTTAAGTTGGCCGCTTGCCTTCGCCACTGCCGTCCGCCCCATGTCCGATCCGTCCGTCCCCGACCACCTCCAGCGTTCCCTCTCCAACCGCCACCTCCAGCTGATCGCCATCGGCGGGGCGATCGGCACCGGCCTGTTCATGGGCTCGGGCAAGACCATCAGCCTGGCCGGCCCTTCGATCCTGTTCGTGTACATGATCATCGGCGCGATGCTGTTCTTCGTGATGCGCGCGATGGGCGAGCTGCTGCTGTCGAACCTGGAGTACAAGTCGTTCATCGACTTCTCCACCGACCTGCTCGGGCCGTGGGCCGGCTTCTTCTGCGGCTGGACGTACTGGTTCTGCTGGATCATCACCGCCATCGCCGACGTGATCGCGATCGCCAACTACGCGCAGTTCTGGTTCCCGGGGCTGGCGCCGTGGATACCGGCGGCGATGTGCGTGCTGTTGCTGCTCGTGCTCAACCTGGTGACGGTGAAGCTTTTCGGCGAGATGGAATTCTGGTTCGCGCTGATCAAGATCGTGGCGATCGCCGCGCTGATCGTCACCGGCGCCGGCATGGTCGCCTGGGGCTTCCGCTCCCCGGACGGGCACGTGGCCTCGCTGGCCAACCTGTGGAACGACGGCGGCATGTTCCCGATGGGGGCGACCGGGTTCTTCGCCGGCTTCCAGATCGCGGTGTTCGCCTTCGTCGGCATCGAGCTGGTCGGCACCACCGCGGCCGAGACCGCCAACCCGATGCGCAACCTGCCCAAGGCGATCAACTCGATCCCGGTGCGCATCATCGTGTTCTACGTGCTGGCGCTGGCGGCGATCATGTGCGTGACGCCGTGGCGCGAGGTGGTGCCGGGCAAGAGCCCGTTCGTGGAGCTGTTCGTGCTGGCGGGCGTGCCGGCCGCGGCCAGCCTGGTCAACTTCGTGGTGTTGACCTCGGCCACGTCCTCGGCCAACAGCGGCATCTTCTCCACCAGCCGCATGCTCTACGGCCTGGCCGAGGAAAAGCATGCACCCAAAGGTTTCGCCAGGCTTTCGCGCGCGGCGGTACCGGCGCGCGGATTGCTGTTCTCCTGCGCCTGCCTGATGGCCGGGGCGCTGCTGATCTACGTGGTGCCGAACCTGGTGACCGCGTTCACCCTGGTCACCACGCTGTCGGCGGTGCTGTTCATGTTCGTCTGGTCGCTGATCCTGTGCGCCTACATCGCCTATCGGCGCAAGCGCCCGCAGCTGCATGCCGCGTCCACCTTCAAGATGCCCGGCGGCGTGGCGATGTGCTGCGTGGTGCTGGCGTTCTTCGCGTTCGTGCTGGTGCTGCTGACGCTGCAGCCCGATACGCTGCAGGCGCTGCTGGTGAGCCCGGCGTGGTTCCTGATCCTGGCGGTGGGGTACTGGCTGAAGCGGCGCGCCGCGCGCGGTTGAGCGCGCGGCACGCGGATGAACGCCGTCTGCACCGGCGACGGCGGCACCCCTTTGCCTGGGCCGTGGCATGCCCATGCTGTGCCTGCCGGCACTCGGCCGGCCCTCTCTCCCAGGTAACGGCATGACCCCGCAAGAACAGCAACTACTCGACGACTTCCTCGCCCGCCTGCGCGCCGGCGGCGGCGTGGCCAAGGACCCGCAGGCCGACGCGCTGATCCGCGACCGCCTGGCCGGGCAGCCGGACGCGACCTACCTGCTGGTGCAGCGCGCACTGCTGCTGGAGCAGGCGCTCGAGCAGGCCAGGGCGCAGATCGCGCATCTGCAGCAGGCCGGCGCGGCCCCGGCCGCCACCAGCTTCCTCGGACAGGGATGGGGTGCCAGCCCGCCGCCGTTGCCGCCGGCCGCGCCTGCCGCCGCGCCGGGCTGGCGCGAACGCCTGTTCGGCGGCGCCACGCCGGAGCCGGCGTCACAGGCGGCTCCGGCCGCGCGCGGGCCGGGCTTCCTGGGTACCGCGGCCAGCACCGCCGCGGGCGTGGCCGGCGGCATGTTCCTGTTCCAGGGATTGGAAAACCTGTTCGGCGGCCACCACGGCGGCGGCGGTTTCCTCGGTGGCAACGCGGGGCAGGACGTGGTGGTGGAGAACGTCACCACCAACAACTACTACGACGATGCGCGACCGGCGGACGCCGGCGGCGATGGCCTGGCCGACGACGCCGGCTTCGCGGACGATTCCGGCTTCGACGACAGCGACTGGACCTGAGCCCCGCCCGGCCCGGCACGCCATCGGGCAGGCCGGGCCGCATACTGTCGGTCCCGGGCGCGCGTGCGCCCGCCGCACCGGAATCTCGGATGGTCAAGGGCATCCTGCTGGGCTTCGCAAGCTATGCGGCGTACTCGATCAGCGACGCGTTCGTGAAGTTGCTGGAGGGCGGCCTGCCGGCCTACGAGGTGCTGTGCCTGGGCGCGGCGCTGATGCTGGTCGCGGTGCCGTTCCTGAAGGCGCCGGAAGACCGCTGGCGCGAACTGGTGGTGGCGAAGAAGCCGGCATTGTGGCTGCTGCGCGCGCTGGCCGCGGCGATCGGCAACCTGACCTCGGTGATCGCCTTCACCACGCTGCCGATGGCCGAGGCGTTCGCGCTGATCTTCCTGATGCCGATCTTCGTCACGGTGCTGTCGGTGCTGTTCCTGCGCGAGCAGGTGCGCTGGCGGCGCTGGTCGGCGGTGATCGTGGGGTTCGTCGGCGTGCTGGTGGTGCTGCGGCCGGGGTTCCGCCATCTCAGCCATGGCCATGTCGCGGCGATCGTGTGCGGGCTGGTGGGCGCGGTGTCGGTGATCGCGCTGCGCATGGCCGGCACGTCGGAGAAGCGCATCACCTTGTACGGCGCCGGCGTGCTCGGCCCGCTGGTGATGGGGGCGATCCTGATGCTGCCGGCGTTCGTATGGCCCACGCCGGCGCAGTGGGGGCTGCTGGCCGGCTACGGCCTGCTCGCCGGGCTGGCGGCGATCTTCCTGATGTATGCCACGCGCATGGCGCCGGTCAGCGCGGTGGCGCCGACCCAGTACAGCCAGATGCTGTGGGCGATCGGGTTCGGCTACCTGCTGTTCCACGACCACCTCGATTGGCCGATGGCGGTGGGCATCGCGCTGATCCTGGGGGCGGGACTGTTCACGCTGGTGCGCGAGGAAAAGGTCACCCGGTGGTGGAAGCGCACCCGCATCGTCTGATCCGCCCGCGGGCCCGGAAGGCCCTTCGCGCCGGCTTGGCGCAAGGCCCGCAAAGATGCCTCCAACTTCGAGTACGGGACAGGACATGATCTCCATCCATCCGATCACCGGCAGCCGGGCCGCGCCAGGCGTCTGGGTGGACCTATGCCGGCCGGAACCGGAGGAACTGGCGGAAGCGTCCAGGCAGGTGGGCTTCGAGATCCCCGGGCGCGCGGGGATCAGCGAGATCGAGTTCACCAGCCGCGTGCGCAGCATCGGCGATGCGTGGATCCTCAACCTGCCGCGCTTCCAGTCCGAGGACGGCACCGTCTCGCCGCTGGGCTTCGTGCTGTCCCCGGATGCGCTGGTGACCCAGCGCGAGGTGGCGCTGGACTATCTCAAGGACGTGGAGGAGGACATCGCCCAGCGGCCCTGCGCGGGCTCGCTCGATCTGTTCCTGCGCATCCTCGAGCACATCGTCGACAAGCTCGCCGACCGGCTGGAGACGCTGGAGGCGCACGTGACCGAGGCGACCCGCCTGGCGTTCGCGCCGAAGCGGCGCAATCGCGGCCTGGAGCGGATGCTGCGCGAGGTGGGGGCGATGGGGCAGCGCATCGGGGCGATGCACAACACGGTGCACGGGCTGTTGCGGCTGGCGACCTACCTGGACGAGGTGCCGCCGCAGTGGTTCGACGAGGCGGCGCGCCAGCGGGTCAAGTTGATCCGCAAGGACGTGGCGTCGCTGGGCGAGTTCGAGCAGCAGATGAGCGATCGCATCGAGTTCCTGCTGGACAGCGTGCTCGGGTTGATCAACATGGACCAGAACGAGGTGATGAAGGTGATGGCGGTGGCGTCGGTGGTGGGGATCCCGCCGACGGTATTGGTGGGGATCTGGGGGATGAATTTCGCGGTCATGCCGGAGTTGAAGTGGCACGACGCGTATTTCTGGGCGTTGGGGGTGATCGGGTTGAGCATCGTGGCGCCGTTGGTTTGGTTTCGGAGGAGGGGGTGGATTTAGCGTTTCCCCCGTAGGCGTTTTTTCCCTTCTCCCTTCGGGGTGAAGGCGTGTTGCTTGCGAACCATGAGTTCGCACACGCCTGAACGCCTGGCGCGCTGCGCCAGGCCGGGGCGCGAAGCGGGGTGCCCGTTTTTCCCTTCTCCCTGCGGGAGAAGGTGCCCCGAAGGGGCGGATGAGGGTACGGACGAAGTCTCGCGATCTTTATTGCCGTCATTCCCGAAGGCGGGAAGCGCTTTTCAGCAGCCGAACGGCTGATCACTCTGGGATTTTTGCTTTGGTTTCCATCTTCATTGCTTGAAGCAAAAGCTTTCGCCTTCGGCGAGTCACTTTTCTTTGCTTGTGCAAAGAAAAGTAACCAAAAGAAAGCACACCCCGCCTGCGCGCCCGCAGCTGCGCTGCGGGTTCGCGGAGCCGGCGGGATTTTTCGACGCGACATCCTGTCGCGGCGAAAAACGACGTGCTCGTCCGCTACGCGGCCGAGTCCGGGGCATTCGCCGCACGGCAAATGCCCGCCCGCCGGGGCGAAGCAGTGCTTCGCCTTTTTCCGGCGAGCCCATGCACGTCGCCCTTCGGGTTTTTCCCGCCGTCTCCGCCGCTTCGGAGGGGCCCCGGCAAGTCAAAGTCAAAGGCGAGAAGCCGGAGCAAAATCACGAGCAACAGCAACAGCAACAGCAACAGCAACAGCAGCAATTGCAGTCGTAACTGCGGACACGACCACTACGCCTGCTGCCATTCTGCCGCGACGTTTCGCGAGGCTTCACCGAGCCGCCGCGTCAGCACCTTCGCCATACAACGCAAGCAGTTTGAGGGTGACGCCATTGGTCCAGCCAAAGCCGTCCTGCAGGGGATATTCGCCACCGCCGCCCTGGCCGGCTTCGGCGTTGTATTTCTCCACCAGCTTGTGGTCGCTCGCGTACACGGCTTGCACGCGGGCGAGGAAGTTGCGGGCGAGCTGGCGGGCGAGATCGTTTTCGTCGTAACGGCGCAGGCCGGCGACTGCGACCCATTGCAAGGGAGCCCAGACGTTGGGTGCGTCCCATTGCTGGCCGGTGTCGAGGGCGGTGGTGACCAGACCGCCGGGGCGCAGCAGTTGCGAGCGCAGGGCGGCGGCGGTGGCGTGCGCGCGCTCGGGGGAGGCGATGCCGACGAACAGGGGGAAGGCGGCCGCCGCGGTCAGTTGCTCGCTCACGCTGCCGCGTTGCCAGTCGTAGTCGGCGTAGTAGCCGGCCGGGTTCCAGAGGTGGCGTTCGATGGCCTGCCTGCGGGTTTCGGCGCGTTGCGCGAACTCGCTGGCGCAGGCCTCGTCCGCGGCTTGCTTGCAGGCCTGGGCGATGGTGCGCTCCAGGTGTTGCATCAGGCTGTTGAGGTCCACCGGCACGATCGCGGTGGTGCGGATGGTGTGCAGCTGGCGGCGGTCGCCCAGCCAGCGCGACGAATAGTCCCAGCCGCTCTCGGCGCCCGCGCGCAGCTCGCGATACACCTCGTCGGCGGGGCGTCCGCTGGCCTGCGCGGCGGTTTGGCGGTCCTGCAGGTAGGATTCCGGGCGCGGGGTATCGGAGGCGTCCCAGTAGCGGTTGAGCACGCTGCCGTCGCGCAGGCGCACGACGTGGCGGGCGGCGCTGCCGGGGGCCAGGCCGTCGGCGCCGTCCATCCAGTAGCGGTACTCGGCGCGCAACTGCGGCAGGTAACGCACGTAGAGCGAGCCGTCGCCGCCGGCGGTGGCTTCCAGTTCCACCATGTGCGAGAAGAACGGCGGCTGCGAGCGGCTCAGGTAGTAGCTGCGCGTGCCGTTGGGGATGTGCCCGTAGCGGTCGACCAGGTAGGCGAAGTCGTCGAGCATGTCGCGCGAGCGCTGCGCCTGCCCGCTCTCGTGCAGGCCGAGCATCGTGAAGTACGAATCCCAGTAGTACAGCTCGCGGAAGCGCCCGCCCGGCACGACGTAGGGCTTGGGCAGCGCCAGCTCGCTGCCATGCGCGGGCACCTGGCGGCTGTCGCGGACCAGCAGCGGCCAGAGCGCGTCGATGTGGGCGCGCAGCGAGGCGCGCGTGGGCAGCGCGGGCGACACGTGCGAGGCCGGCGCATCGAAACGGGCGGAGACGAAGGCGCGCAGGTCGAAGCCCGGTTGCCCGCGGCGGGCGAGGTAGTCGGCCTCGATGCGGGCCGGTTCGCTGCGCGGGACCATGTCGACGAACTGCTTCTGGTCCTCGAACAGCTCGGCCTGTTGCACGGCCTCGAACAGCGCCGGATAGGCCTGCTGCGGCGGCAGCGGCGCAGGTGGCGCGCTGCCGCGCTGCAACGGCGCGCAGGCGGTGGCGACCAGTAGGACGACGACGAGCAGGCGCAGATGCGCGACGCGTGGAATGGACATGGCAATCCTCGTGACGGCGGACCGGCAGGATAGGCCACGCCGGCGCAAGTGGCATCGGCATCGTCTTCACGCCGCCTCGTCGCGGGCAGGACGCGCCAACGTGAACGCCGGCTGTTGGCTGCATGCCGATGCAACGGAATTCATACGCGCCGGGCGGGGCCGGCCGCTAGATTGGCGGGCCGCGACGCCAGCGTGCAACGCCGGACACGCGCCGGCACCCGGCATGTACCCGGGCGCGGCACAATCCCTCATCCGCATCCCGCACTCTCCGTTATCCGTGAAGCAGCCCAGCCGCAGGGAAGACATGCTCACCCACCTGGGAGCCATGGCCGGCACGCTGCTGATCCTGCTGCTGTTCGCGCGCGTGCTGCTGCACGTGCCGGCGCCGGCCTCGCCGCAGGTGGCGCGCCAGGCCTCGGCGATGCGGGTGACCTTCCTGCCGCGCGAGCCGGCATTGCCGCCGACCCAAGAGGCGCCGCCGCCACGCGTACCGGCGCACGCCCGGCCGCCTGCGCCGGCCCGTCCTGCGCAGGCGACGCCCGCCATCGCGCCATCCGCCCCGCCGCCGGTACCGGCCCGTTCCAATGGCACGCAGGCGCAGCTGTACACGCGCGAAGGCAAGGTGCGGATGGGCGAGGTGGTCGATCCGCTCGACCCCGGCTACGCTGCGGTGCCGCCGGGCATGACCGACGAGAGGGCGTTGGACAAGGCGCGCAAGGTGCTGGAGCGGCCCAACCCGGTCGACTACCGCGAGACCCGCTTCGAGAAGGACTGGAAGAGCGACGGCACGCTCGGCGACGTAGCGATGCAGGGCCTCAACCGCGGTATGAAACGCATCAACGGCTTGATCTGGGGCAAGGACGTGCAGACGGTGAAGGCGCGGCCTCCGCCGGACGTGCGGTTCAACCCCGCGCTGGCCGGCAACAAGGCCGACCTGGGCAGCGAAGCCACCGGCGATGCCTACAAGGCCGCGCCGATCGCGCACGAGGACGTGCCGGACCTGAAGGGCGGTGCCAGCCGCCGCATCCGCGAGGAGCTGGCGTCGCTGGAGGCGTTGCCGACCGCCTGCAATGCCGCGCGGCGCACGCAGTTGCTCGCGCCGGCGCGCACGCACCTGGCCGACCTGGAGCGCGTGGAGCACGCCCTGGCGCACGGTGCCGACCCGGTGATGGCCGAGCAGTTGCTGCCGCGCCAGGCCGACAGCGCCTACGACCTGGCGCGACGCGCGCTGTGGTACGCGCGCAAGCAGTGGACGACGTGCGGGTAAGTAGGTTCCGTAGGAGCGGCCTCAGCCGCGATGGGACTCTACCGAGAAAGCAGCGGCCCTGTGGGAGCGGCTTCAGCCGCGAAGGGGCTTTCTCATTTGAACCCCTGCACAGGGACGTGCAGGCTGTTGCAGAGGGATCTGCATGAAAGCCCCTTCGCGGCTGAAGCCGCTCCCACAGGAGCCGCTCCTACGACGGTGAGGCAGACGCGGCGCCATCGCTACGGCGCCGCGTCATCCGGGCCTCACTTCACCGGCTTGCCGTCGGCATCGATCACCTGCACCTCGCCGAGGTTGAGCGCGCGGATCGGCGCCTCGATCTTCCGGAGGTCGCCGACGATCACCCAGTTCATCGACGACGGCGCGACGATCTGCTTGATCGCCGCCTGCGCCTGCGGCTGGCCGATGGCTTCCAGCCGCGCCTTGAGCGTGCGCACGTAGTCGTCGGGGCGGTCGAACTGGACGATGCCCTCGATCGCGCCGAGCACGGCGTGGGTGGTCTCGTAGCTGCCGGGCAGCGCGCGGATGCTCTGGTTCTTGATCTTGTCGACTTCTTCGCCGGTGAGCGGCCTGGCGCCGACCACTTCGCTGGCTTCCTTCAGCACCTCGGCGGCCGACTCGGCGGTCTTGTCGGTCTGCACCGGCGCGTAGAACAGGAACGGCCGCTGGCCCTGCGCGTCCATCAGGAAACTGAAGGCGCCGTAGGCCCAGCGCTTGTCCTCGCGCAGGTTCATGTTGAGGCGCGAGGTGAAGGTGCCGCCGAAGGCGTCGTTGGCGACGCCGATCGCGAGGTCGGCCGGGTCCTTGGTCGAAGGCGCCAGCAGGCCGGCCAGGATCAGCGATTGCGGCGCGTCGTTGCGGTTGATCAGGAACACGCGCGGCTTCGGCTGGGCCGCGACCCGGGCGACGTTCTTCCTGGGTACCGGGGACGCCGGCGCCTTCCAGTCGCCGAACACGGCGTCCAGCTGCGGGATGATCCGCTCCAGCGTGGTGTCGCCGGCGACGAGGATGCGCACGTTGTCCGGGCGCAGCCAGGTATCGTGGAAGCGCTGCAGGTCGGCGGCGGTGAGGCTCCGGATGGCCGCCTCGGTGCCGGTGCCGGTGAACGGGATGCCGTAGGCATGATCGCTGCCGTACAGCAGCGGCGGCAGCGTGCGCAGGGCCAGGCCTTGCGGCTGGGTCTTCTCCTGCGCGATGCCGGCCAGCCACTGGCCGCGCACGCGCTCGATGTCCCCGGCATCGAACGCGGGGTTGCGCACCACGTCGGCGAACAGCTCGAGCGAGGGCCGCAGCTGGTCGTTGAGCGCGTCCAGCGAAGCGCTGCACGCATCGAGGTCGCAGCCGGTGGCGATGCCGGCGCCCAGGCGCTGGCGGCGCTTGGCCACTTCCACCGAGTCCAGCGACTTGGTGCTCTCGCTCATCAGCTGCGCGGTGAAGCTGGCCGTGCCGAGCTTGTGGCCCTGGTCGGCGGCGTAGCCGGCGTCGAACAGCAGTTCGACCTGGGTGACCGGGATGGCATGGCGTTCGGCCAGGACCACCTCGATGCCGTTCTTCAGCCTGCCGCGCTGCAGCTCGGGGAAGCTCAGGCTCGGGAACCGCGTGGTCTGCGGCACGCCCTGGCTGCGGTCGACCTGGCTCCCGGCGACGCGGTAGGCCGCCGGGGCCGGCAGCTTCGGCGACGGCTTGCCAGGCTCGGCGCCGCGCGCGACCACGGCCTTGTCCTCGGCCGCCGGGTCGAAGTCCTCGCCGGCCGGCAGCACGGTCAGCAGGTAGTCGCCCTTGCCGAACCAGGTCCCGGCAGCCTGGCGGACGCTGGCCGGGGTGGCCGCGGCGGCGCGCTCCAGGTCCTTGCGGTAGGCGCCCGGGTCGCCGCGGTAGACCTGTCCCTCGGCCAGGATCACCGCCTTGCCGCTGAAGCCGCCGACCTTCTCCAGCCCGCGCACGAAGCCGGCGCGGTAGCCGACCTGCGCGCGCTGCAGTTCGTCGGCGGTCGGGCCCTCGGCGAGGAACTTCTTCAGCTCGTCGTCGATGGCGGCCTCGACCTTGGCCGGGTCCACGCCGTCCTTCACGTCGGCCTGGATCTGCAGCTGGCTGGCCAGCGCGAACGGCTGCAGGCTGGCGGACACGTCGTCCACCAGCTTGTCCCGGTAGACCAGGCGCTGGTACAGGCGCGAGGTCTTGCCGCCGCCGAGCACGGTGGCGGCGAGGTCGAGCCGGATCGCGTCGTCGCTGCCCAGCTGCGGCGCCACCCAGGTGCGGTAGATGCGCGGCTGCGCGACGTGGTCGTGCTGCACGCCGCGGGCCTGGCGGGCCAGCGGCGTGATCCACGGCTGCTGGCGCGGCACCGGCTTGCCGGCCGGGATGTCGCCGAAATACTTCTCCGCCTTGGCCTTCGCTTCGGCCACGGTGATGTCGCCGGCCAGCACCAGGGTGGTGTTGGCGGCGCCGTAGTAGTCGCGGAACCAGTTCTTGACGTCGTCCAGCGAGGCCGCGTCGAGGTCTTCCATCGAGCCGATGGTGTCGTGCTGGTACGGGTGGTTGGCCGGGAACAGGTGGGAGAGGATGTTCTGGTCGACGCGCCCGTAGGGGCGGTTCTCGCCCTGGCGCTTCTCGTTCTGCACGACGCCGCGCTGGGTATCCAGCTCCTTCTGGCCGATCGCGCCGAGCAGGTGGCCCATGCGGTCGGACTCCATCCACAGCGCCATGTCCACCGCCGTGCTCGGCACGGTCTCGAAGTAGTTGGTGCGGTCGAACCAGGTGGTGCCGTTCTGGTCGGTGGCGCCGGCCTGCTCGAACGGGGCGAAGTAGGTGCCCTTGTGGTTCTCCGAGCCGGAGAACATCAGGTGCTCGAACAAGTGCGCGAAGCCGGTCTTGCCGGCCGGTTCGTCCGCGGAGCCGACGTGGTACCAGATGCTGACCGCCACCACCGGCGCCTTGTGGTCTTCGTGCACCACGACGGTCAGGCCGTTGGGCAGGGTGAAGCGCTCGTAGGCGATGTCGGGGATGGCGGCGTCGGCAGTGGTCCGGGCCAAGGAGGCGGGGGCGGCGTCCGCTGGTGGCAGGAAGGCGGGGCCGGCGGCGAGGAGGCCGGCGATCAGCAGGGACAGCGGGCGGGTCATGCGTCGCTCCATGTACGGGTTCGAGCCGTGGAGGCTATGCCTGCGTGGGGGCGGCATGCAAATGTTTTCGGAGGGTATGGAGTGGGGTGTTGGTGGTTGGTTCAAGTGGGGTGGTTGGGTGGGGTTAGATGTCGTGCGGGCGTCTTTGCGTTATCCGATTTGGTTGCTTGGTTCTTCTGTCGTTGTCTTTGTATCGGCGCGCTGGCAATCGCTATCGATCCTGTTGGTTCTCCAGCAAGCGGTAGATCCAGCGTCTTTATTATCTTTTCGTTCTCGGCCATCTATCTATCGTCATTCTCGCGAAGGCGGGAAGCGCTTTTCAGCAGCCGAACGGCTGATCATCCAGGGATGTTGCCTTGGACGTTGCGTCTTGGGCCTTTGCCAATAGCAATAAAAGCCAAAGCTTTCGCCTTACGGCGAGTCACTTTTCTTTGCTTGTGCACGCGCGCCGCAGGAGCGGCGCCGCACGGCGAAGCCGGCCCGAAGGGCGCGGCACAAGGATGTGCCGCGTAAAGAAAAGTAACCAAAAGAAGCGCTTCACAGCAGCCGAATGGCTGGTCATGGCTGATCAAGCACACCCCGCCTTCGCGCCCGCAGCTGCGCTGCGGGTCCGCGGAGCCGGCGGGATTTTTCGACGCGACATCCTGTCGCGGCGAAAAACGACGTGCTCGTCCGCTACGCGGCCGAGTCCGGGGCATTCGCCGCGCGCGAATGCCCGCCCGCCGGGGCGAAGCAGTGCTTCGCCTTTTCCGGCGAGCCCATGCACGTCGCCCTTCGGGTTTTCCCGCCGGTTCCGCCGCTTCGGAGGGACCCCGGTAAGTCAAAGGCAAGAAGCCAAAGCAAAATCACGAGCAACAGCAACAGCAACAGCAACAGCAGGTCGCTCGCGTTTCACTCAAGCCGCCGACGCGTAGTGCACATCCGGTGTTTGTCGGGCGTGCGATTCGTCGTCCAGCTGGAATACGGCTATCGCCTGGGTGAGCTGGCTGGCCTGGTCTTCCAGGCTGCGGGCGGCGGCGGTGGCTTCTTCGACCAGGGCGGCGTTCTGCTGGGTCATTTCGTCCAGTTGCATCACGGTCTGGCTGACCAGTTCGATGCCGGCCGACTGCTCCTGGGAGGCGGCGGTGATCTCGGCCATGATGCCGGTGACGCGCTCCACCGCTTCCACCACCTGGGACATCGTGCTGCCGGCGCTGGTGACCAGCGCCGAGCCCTGGGCCACGCGCTCCACCGAGTCGTCGATCAACGCCTTGATCTCCTTGGCCGCCTGCGCCGAGCGTTGCGCGAGCGCGCGCACTTCGCTGGCGACCACGGCGAAGCCGCGGCCCTGTTCGCCGGCGCGTGCCGCTTCCACCGCGGCGTTGAGCGCCAGGATGTTGGTCTGGAACGCGATGCCGTCGATCACGCCGATGATGTCGGCAATGCGCGCCGAGGCCTCCTGGATCGACGCCATCGTGGCCACCACCTGCTCGACCACGCGGCCGCCTTCGCCGGCGACCTGGCCGGCGTTCTGCGCCAGCTTGTCCGCCTCGCGGGCGTGGTCGGCGTTCTGGCGTACCGTCGAGGTCAGCTCCTCCATCGACGCCGCGGTTTCCTCCAGGTTGGCGGCCTGGCTCTCGGTGCGCTTGGAAAGGTCGGCGTTGCCGGTGGCGATCTCCGCCGCGGCGGTGTCGATCGAACGGGCCGAATGCTGGATCCCGCGCACGATCGCGGCCAACTGCCCGGCGGTGCGGTTGGCGGCGTCGGCCAGGTGGCCGAACGCGCCTTCGTAGCGCGCGTCCACGCGCTGGCTCAGGTCGCCGTCGGCGATCGCGGCCATAATCCGGCCCACGTCGCCCAGGCCGGCGTCCGCCTGCTGCATCAGGCGGTTCAGCGCCCGCACCATCTCGGCGAAGGCGAACTGGTAGCGGGATTCGTCGCCGCGCGCGGAGAAATCGCCATGCGCGGCGGCTTCGGCCAGGCGGGCGATGTCGCCGTTGATCGACGACAGGTTGGCCTTCACCGCGTCCAGCGCCTCGTGCAGGCGCGCGCGCTGGCCGGGCAGGCGGCGCATGTCGCGGCGCAGGTCGCCGCGGCCGTACTCGTCCATCACCGCCATCGCGTCGTTGATCGCGTCCAGGTGCTCGAACAGCACGGTGTTGACGCCGCGCGCGAGCGTGCCGTAGTCGCCCGGGAAATCCTCCGGGATGCGATGGCCGATGTCCTCGCCCTGCTGCAGGCGGATCATGGTCTGCATCTCGCCGTTGAAGCGCTGCAGCTGGTGCTGCATCTGGTCCATGCTGGCCAGCAGCTGGCCGGTCTCGTCCTTGGACGTGGCGGCGATCGCGTTGTCGAACCGGCCGCCGGCGATCGCCTCGGCAGTGCGCGTGGCCGCGCGCAGCGGCACGACGATCGAGCCGGCGATCAGCCACGACAGGACCGTGATCACCACCACCACGCCGGCGCCGATCAGCGTCACCCAGCCGGTGAATCCCCACGCCTCGCGCTGGATGTCGTCGGCGTAGACGCCCATCGCCAGGATCCAGTTCCACTCGGGGAAGGCGCGTGCGTAGCTGATCTTCGGCAGTTGGGCCTTCTGGCCCGGCTTGGGCGCGGAGTAGTAGCTGAAGCCGTCGCCCTCGGCCGCGGCCTTCTGGATGTCGCGGTAGACGTACTCGCCGGCATCGCTGCGGTAGCCGCTCATGTCGGTGCCGGCCTTGCGCGTGGGATGCATCACGATGCGCATCTGCGGGTCGGCGATGAAGAAGTAGTCCACGCCGTTGTTGGTGCGGACCGAGGCCAGCGCCGACCGGGCCAGCGCCTTGGCCTGGGCGGTGCTGATCTCGCCGCGCGCGGCCATGCCGGCGTAGTGGCCGATCATGTCCATGCCCATGTCGACCTGGGTCTTCACGCTCTGCTTGCGCGCCTCGACCAGGTCCAGGTACTGCAGGCGCGCGGCGCCGATGGCCAGCAGGACCACGCCCAGCGCCAGCAGCGCGCAGAGCAGGACGAACTTGCGGGTGACGGGGAGGTCGGCGACGCGGCGGCGCAACGAGGCGAGCGGGTTCATGGAGTGTCTTCGTATTCGAACATCGCCCGCGATATCGGCCCCGGTGGCGGAAAATTGACCGGGCGGCCGGCGGCCGGGCATGACCCCGTTCATGTGGAGCCACCCAGGCCATCCGGCACATCCCGGGGCCCCGGGGTCTTGGCCTAAACTCGACCGCTGTTTCGATAGAGCGGGGGTTCGCGGTGAAAAGACATCTGGTGGGAGTGCTGGCGCTCTCGGCGGCGCCGATGCTGGCGATGGCGGCCACGCCGGCTTTCGACGGCAAGCGCATTTCGCAGGACGTCAAGGTGCTGGCGTCGGACGAGTTCGAGGGGCGCGCCCCGGCCACGGCCGGCGAGGAGAAGACCATCGCCTACCTGGTCGAGCGGTTCCGCGAGGCGGGCCTGCAGCCGGGCGGCGACCTGCAGGCCGGCGGCACCCGCGCATGGACCCAGGCGGTGCCGTTGCAGCGCGCCGACATCGTCGGCACGCCGAAGCTGGCGCTGGGCGTCGCGGGCAAGACGCAGGCGCTGACCCAGGGCAAGGAGATCGCGGTCCGCGCCGCGATGGACGGCTCCACGTCGGTGGACATCGCCAACGCGCCGCTGGTGTTCGTCGGCTACGGCGTCAAGGCGCCGGAGCGCAACTGGGACGACTTCAAGGGCGTGGACCTGAAGGGCAAGATCGCCGTCGTGCTGATCAACGACCCGGACTTCGAGACCGGCCAGGGCGATTTCGACGGCAAGGGCATGACCTACTACGGCCGCTGGACCTACAAGTACGAGGAAGGCGCGCGCCAGGGCGCGCTCGGCGTGCTGATCGTGCACGAGACCGCGCCGGCGTCGTACGGCTGGGCCACGGTCGCCAGTTCCAACACCAACACCATGTTCGACGTGGTGCGCGACGACCCGGCGGCGGCGCACCCGAAGGTCGAGGGCTGGATCCAGCGCGACCTGGCGGTGCAGCTGTTCAAGGACGCCGGCCTGGATTTCGACGCGCTGAAGAAGCAGGCCGCCACGCGCGGCTTCAAGCCGGTGGCGCTCAAGGGCGAGGGCCTGAGCGCGAGCTACCAGGTCAAGCGCGACGTGATCACTTCGCACAACGTGGTCGCGCGGCTGGAAGGCAGCAAGTACCCGGACGAGACGCTGGTCTACAGCGCGCACTGGGACCACATCGGCGTCGGCAAGCCGGATGCGCGGGGCGACACCATCTTCAACGGCGCGCTCGACAACGCCAGCGGCACCGCGGCGCTGCTGGAACTGGCGCGCGGCTTCGCCAACGGGCCCAGGCCGGAGCGTTCGGTGGTGTTCCTGGCGGTGACCGCCGAGGAGAAGGGCCTGCTCGGCTCCGAGTTCTACGCTTCCAAGCCGCTGTACCCGCTGGCCAGGACCGTGGCGGTGATCAACATGGACGGCATGAGCCCGTTCGTGCCCTCGCGCGACTTCGGCATCTACGGCACCGCCAAGCTGGAACTGCTCGACGACCTGAAGACCGTCGCCAAGCAGGGCTGGAACCTGCGCTACACGCCCGATCCGAAGCCGGAAGCCGGCTATTTCTTCCGCTCCGACCACTTCTCCTTCGCCAAGCGCGGCGTGCCGGCGATCTCGTACTCGGCCGGCCAGGACTGGGAGAGCGGCGGCATCGCCGCCGGCAAGGCCGCGGCCGACGACTACACCGCCAAGCGCTACCACCAGCAAGGCGACGAATGGCAGCGCGACTGGACCTTCGCCGGCGCCGCGCGCGACCTGGCGGTGCTGTACAGGCTCGGGATGCAGCTGGCCGACTCGCGCCAGTGGCCGAACTGGAGCCAGGACTCGGAGTTCCGCGCCACCCGCGACGCGAGCGCCGCCGAGCGCAAGTGAGTCCCAACGTCCCTTCCCCCGCCTGCGGGGGAAGGGGCTCCCATGGTGTGTTCTGGACCGGCGCCGACTTCCCTTCCCCCGCCTGCGGGGGAAGGGGCCCGAAGGGCGGATGGGGGATGCAGTAGATCGCTTCACTTGAAGCGCCCTCATCCGGCGCTGCGCGCCACCTTCTCCCGTGAACGGGAGAAGGGACCTACCCGAACAACTTCGCCAGCTGCGCCACGGCCGCTTCCGAGGCGGCGCGGTCCGGCGTGGCGTCGGCGTTGCCGAAGTCGCGCGGGCCCTGGGCCTGGACCAGGATGCCGTCGCGGCGCGGCACCACGCTCAGGTTGTGGCCGCGCCAGTACAGGCCGTAGTCCACTTCCGGCTGCGGGACCAGCCGTGCGGTCTGGCCGCGCACGGGGACGACGCTCTCGTCGCCTAGCAATGCGCGCGCGCCGTAGCCGGTGGCGTTGACGATCACCTTTTCGCGCAGGTCGGCGAACTGGCGCGGGCTTTCGAACTCGCGCGTGCGCAGTTCGCCGCCGGCCTGCAGGAAGTCGTCCAGCAGCATGCGCGAGTAGGCGCTGATGTTGAAGGTCATCTGCGTGTAGCGGGCGGCGAACGGTACCGGGAAGGGATGTTCGCCGGCGGCGAGGGGCGTCGTCCCGGGGCCCAGGTCGGCGAGCAGCTCGCGTTCCAGGTGCGGATACTCCGGCTCGTGGTCCTCGGCGCCGGGCACGGGCTGGTCGAACGGGACGTCGGAGAGCACGAAGCCGTCGCGCCATTCGATCGGCTCGCCGGGCAGGCCGAGCAGGGTCTGGTAGCGGCGGAACGAGATCCGAGCCATCTCTTCCCAGCGCCTGCGGAATTCGGGCGTGGCGTGCTCGGCCGTGCATACGCGCGAGCCGGGCGACCACACGCCGGTGGCGAAGAACGAGCGCACTTCCGGCGGGCGTTCCTTGGCGTAGATGCGCACGCGCAGGCCGGCGCGCTGCGCCACCAGCGCGGTGGTCAGCCCGATCGCGCCGCAGCCGATCACCGCCAGTCCGTCGCGGGCGCCGGCGGCTTGCGCGAGCCGCACCGCCAGCTCGGCGCTGCCCCACGACAGCGACCAGCCGCTGCCGCCATGGCCGTAGTTGTGGACGACCTGCCTGCGGCCGATGCGTTCGACCTCGATGCGCGGCCCCTGCGCGCGGAACGGCCGCGTGCAGACGCTCAGCGCGACGATGCGGTCGGGCGTGGCGCGGATCGGCGCCAGCGCCCGCGGCCCGGCGAAGCGCGACGCCAGCGGCGGCGGGAGGGGCGCGGCGGCCGGCGCGGCCTTGGCCGGCCCGGAGGCCAGCGCGCCGGTGGAGGCGGCGGCGAGGGCGGCGCCCGCGCCGCGCAGGAAGTGGCGGCGATGCATGGAGATCCTTCGTCCGGGGGAGCGCCGAGCATAGCGCCGCGCCGCCGGGCCCGGGGCCGCGCCGGCCGGTTTCCTGCCGGGGAGCGGGATTTCGCGCCCTGGCGGCCGGCTTCCGTCGCCGATTCGGCGGTTCCATCGCATCGCCCGCCACGGCGCCGGCGCACGCGGCTATGCTCGCCCGGCACTCAACCCCGGAAGCCGCCGTGTCCGCCAGCCTCTTCCTGTTCGCGCGCATCCTGTTCGCCTGGATGATCGTGCTGATCGTCGCCAGCAATCTGTGGGACGAGCTGTTCGGCTCGACGGGCTCGGTGTTCACCCTGCTGGTGCTGGTCACCCTCGCCATCGTGCTGACCAACCTGGCCACCCACCTGCGGCGGGTGAAGCTGGCCGCCGGCCGCCTCGGCCACGACACCCTGACCAGCCGCCAGCGCCGCCAGATCGAGGTGCCCCTGGATGCGCCGGAGGCCTTCGCGGTGGTCGAGTCGGCGATCCGCCAGCTGCCGCGCGTGGAGGACGTGCAAAGCTCTCCGGGCAGCCTGCTGATCCGTGCCCGGGTGCGGCGCGACGACCTGCGCGACAACCACAACCCATCCAGCTGGAACGTGTTCGCGCGCATGAGCATCAGCCACAACAAGGTCCTCGCCACGCTGGCGCCGGGCAACGGCACCAGCAGCGTCACCCTGCTGTGCGAGCCGGACGCCGGCGCCTGGGTGGACCTGTTCCTGGTCGACGAGGGCAGCAACTACGACAACGCCGAGACGCTCTCGCGCGCGATCACCGCGCAGGTCGCGCGCCAGCGCCGCAGCGAGCAGGCCGCCGCCGAGCAGTCGGCCACCGAGAAGGAACTGGCGGTGGCGCGCCTGAACCTGCTGCACGCGCAGGTCGAGCCGCACTTCCTCTACAACACCCTGGCCAGCGCGCAGGTGCTGACCCGCACCGATCCGCCGCGTGCCGACGCGATGATCGGGCACCTGATCCAGTACCTGCGCCACTCGCTGCCGAATGCCGGCGATGCGCCCTCCACGCTCGGCGACGAGCTGGAACGGGCCCAGGCCTACCTGGAGATCCTGCGCATCCGCATGGGCACGCGGCTGGCGCTGCAGATCGAAGTGCCCTACGAGCTGCGGAGCGTGCCGATGCCGTCGATGATGCTGCAGACGCTGGTGGAGAACGCGATCAAGCACGGGCTGGAGCCCAAGCCGGGCGGCGGCACGGTCTGGATCCTGGCGCGGCGCACCGACCAGCACGTCACGGTGACCGTGGCCGACGACGGGCAGGGCTTCAGCAGCCAGAACAGCGGCACCGGCATCGGCCTGAAGAACCTGCGCGAGCGCCTGCGCCTGATCTACGGCGACCGGGCGGCGTTCGCGCTGGTGTCCAACTTCCCGGCCGGCATGGCGGCGACGATCAGCCTGCCGTTGCCGGCGGACATGCCGCCCCCGGTGCCGCGGCAGGAGGGGCTGGCATGAGCGCGCTGCGTGCGGTCGTGGCCGAGGACGAGGCGCTGCTGCGGCAATCGCTGCTGCAACTGCTCGGCGAGGCATGGCCCGAGCTGCAGGTGGTGGCCGAATGCGAGGACGGCGCCAGCGCGCTGGAGAGCATCGCCGAGCATCGCCCGGACGTCGTGTTCCTCGACATCCGCATGCCGGGCCTGACCGGCATCGAGGTCGCGCGCGGCGCCGCGGAAGCCAGTCCCGCATCGCAGGTGGTGTTCGTCACCGCCTACGACCAGTACGCGATCGACGCGTTCGAGCAGGGCGCGGTCGACTACCTGCTCAAGCCGGTATCGCGCGAACGCCTGCAGGCCACCGTGCAGCGCGTGCGCGCGCGCGCCGCCAGCGGCGGCCCCGACCACGCGATGCTGGAAACCTTGCTGCAACGGCTGGCGCAGCGCCCCGCGCCGCCCGCTCCGGAGAAGCCTCCCATGGCCTGGATCACTGCCAGTGCCGGCCGCGAGACGCGGCTGGTGATGCTCGACGAGGTGGCCTACTTCCAGGCCGACAACAAGTACACGGTGGTGATGACCGCCGAGGGCGAATCGCTGCTGCGCACGCCGCTGCGCGAGCTGCTGGAGGTGCTCGACCCGCGCATCTTCAAGCAGGTCCACCGCTCCACCATCGTCAACATGAGGGCGGTGTCCTCGGTGTCGCGCGACGACACCGGCAAGGGCTGCCTGAAACTGAAGAATCGGCCGGAGACGCTCGTGGTCAGCCAGCCGTTCATGAGCCTGTTCCGCGGCATGTGACGCCGCCGTCCCATCGCAGAAGGAAGGATTCGCCATGCGCCTGCTCGCTTCGATGCTGTATTGCCTGATGGGGCTGTTCGGCTGCCACCAGGAAAGCGGCACCACCTCGATCACCCGCTCCACCGTCGATGGCCGCGACCTGCTCTTCAGCAAGGTCGAATCGCATGCCGGCAACGCGGTCTTCCATTGTCTGGCCAGCAGCAGCGGCCATTGCCATTACCTCGTCTACGAGGCCGCCTGCAGCGCGACCGCCACGGCCGCGGCCGATTGCCCGCGCCGCGAACTGGACCGCTTCGAACTGGCGGTGGGGCAGGTGCGCGAACTGCGCGGCCTGGCCGAGGACTTCCGCCAGTGCGCGTCGGCCACGGCGATCGTGGGCGGATGTTGAGGCGCGCCCGAGGGAGCTCGGGAAACCGGCAGCCGGAAAACGAAAGGCTGCTTCGGATCGAGTGCTGGTGTGGGAGAACAAGAACCGCAGGGAAGCACCGGGCCGCTTGACGACCAGGCCAGGTGCATTTCCCGAGTCCCGGCCTTTGCCTGAATGCGCCATGACGTCCGGCGCCCGCTTCTGCGATCATTGCCGGCTTGTTGCCGTGCCCGCGGCGTTCAACGTCAGGTAGCCCATGTCCGATAGCCCCCTGCGCCGCGAAGTCGGCCCCTTTGCGCTCATGCTCACCGGCCTGGGCTCGATCATCGGTTCCGGCTGGCTGTTCGGTGCATGGCGCGCGGCGGGGCTGGCCGGTCCGGGCGCGATCTGGGCGTGGGTGCTGGGCGCGGCGATCATCACCACCATCGCGCTGTCCTATGCCGAGCTCGGCGCGATGTTCCCCGAGTCCGGCGGCATGGTGCGCTACAGCCACTATTCGCATGGCTCGCTGGTCGGTTTCATCGCCGGCTGGGCCAACTGGATCGCGATCGTCTCGGTGATCCCGGTCGAGGCCGAGGCGTCGGTGCAGTACATGGCGTCGTGGCCGTGGCAGTGGGCGCAGGACCTGTACGCGCAGGCGCCGGGCGGCGCGGGCGAGCTGTCCACCGCCGGCCTGCTGATCGCCGCGGCGCTGGTGCTGGTGTACTTCTTCCTGAACTTCTGGAGCGTGAAGCTGTTCGCCCGCTCCAACACCGCGATCACGGTGTTCAAGCTGATCGTGCCGGCGCTGACCGGCATCGCGCTGATCGCCAGCGGTTTCCATGGCGAGAACTTCAGCGTCGGCCTGCACGGCGATGCGCACGTGATCGACTTCGCCGCGGTGCTCACCGCGGTGGCGACCGCCGGCATCGTGTTCAGCTTTAACGGTTTCCAGAGCCCGGTGAACTTGGCCGGCGAGGCCAAGAATCCCGGGCGCAGCCTGCCGTTCGCGGTGCTCGGCTCGATCACGCTGGCCACCGTGGTCTACCTGATCCTGCAGGTGGCCTACATCGGCGCGGTGCCGCCGGAACTGCTGGCCAAGGCCGGCTGGCACGGCATCGATTTCCGCTCGCCGTTCGCCGAGCTGGCGATCATCGTCAACCTGCACTGGCTGGCGATGCTGCTGTACATCGATGCCTTCGTCAGCCCCAGCGGCACCGGCATCACCTACACCGCGACCACCGCGCGGATGATCTACGGCATGGAGAAGAATGGCACGATGCCGGCGGTGCTCGGCAAGGTGCACGCGAAGTGGGGCGTGCCGCGCCCGGCGATGTTCTTCAACCTGGCGGTGTCCTACCTGTTCCTGTTCTTCTTCCGCGGCTGGGGCACGCTGGCGGCGGTGATCTCGGTGGCGACGATCATCTCCTACCTGACCGGGCCGATCAGCGCGATGACGCTGCGCCGCACCGCGCCGGACGTGCATCGCCCGCTGCGGGTGTTCGCGATGCCGGTGCTGGCGGGCATCGCCTTCGTGATGGCGACCGAGCTGCTGTACTGGGCGCGCTGGCCGCTCACCGGCGAGATCATCCTGCTGATGGTCGTGGCGTTGCCGGTGTACTTCTATTACCAGGCCAGGCAGGGCTTCAAGGATTTCCGCCGCAACCTCAAGGGCGCGGCCTGGATGATCGCGTACCTGCCGGCGATCGCCCTGCTGTCGTGGGCCGGCAGCACCACCTTCGGCGGGCACGGCTACCTGGCCTACGGCACCGACCTGGCGGTGGTCGCGCTGGTCGGCCTGGCGTTCTACGCATGGGGCGTGCGCAGCGGTTGGCGCACCCCGGCGATCGAGAAGGCGGTCGCGGCGGCGTAGTTTCGAGGCCCCTCTCCCGCCGGGGGGGCGACAAGGCACAGCTTGCGCACCGCGGGTGCGCGTGCCTGAAGCGCCCACGCCGCTGGCGTGGGCTCGGGAGGGTACGGGGCGAAGCGCCGCCTCTTCGCCCCGGAGGGGGGCGTCAGGCGGTCGCCGCCAGCCGCGGCCCGCCGTCGTAGTGGTCGAGTTCGCGCACGATCTCGGTGTACTGCCGCATGCGCCCCATCTCGCGCATGTTGACGATGTCCTCGTGGCGCAGGTCGCGCTTGGCCATCACCTGCTGCTTATAGCGCAGCACTTCCGGATAGCGGCGCGCCATCTCCAGCGCCTCGTTGACGCACTCGACCGAATCGGCGTCCGGGGCCAGCCGCGCGCGGCTGTTGAAGGCACGCAGCCAGCGCTCGAAGCCGGCGCTGTGGTCGAACAGGTCGGCGATGTACCAGAGCACGAACAGGATGGCCAGCCACGAGGCGAACACGATCACCACCCGGCTGAAGGTCACGTGGAAGTCGTGCTGCCACAATTGGTGGGTGATCACGCCGAGCAGGACCAGCGAGATCACCTGCCAGCCGATGATCGAAGCGACGACCCACTGCTGCTTGGCGACGGTGAGCAGTTCGACCTCCGCGTCGATCTCCGCGTCGGTCTTGTCGCGCCAGTGCGCGACCTGTTCCTCGAACGGCTGGCGGTGCAGTGCGTTGTCCTGCAGAAGCAGTCCCAAACCCCTGAACAAAGCAATCATGACGAGCTCCTTCCGGCGGGTACGAGCATGTGGCATGCGACAAACGGTCGCAGGTCCTTTCTAGCACTTCCGCACCGGTTCGCAATCAAGAGCGCGTGAGCGGGGCGTCACGGAGACGCCGGCTCCGGCGCGATCGGCATTTTTCCCCGGGGAAAACGCGGTTTCCCAGGTCCGGGGGCGGCGCCGCCTTGCTGCACTGCATCGCGAATTCGCGATGGCGGGCCAGCGCGGCCGGCCGCCGGGGCGGCGGTACGATAGGCGCATGTCCGCCGTGTTCCGCACGCTCGCCGCCCCCGCCACCGCCCAGATCCGCCGCTGGGTGCTCGGCGCCTTCCCGCGCGGGCAGAGCGGCATCGAGTACGACCGTCCGGCCGGCGACCCGGGCTGGTTCGGGCCGGACAGCGTCACCTGGCGCGTGCATTCGGAGTTCCCCGGCATGCTCGCCGGCGGGCTGTGCGCATTGATGCTGCAGACCCTGCATCCGCTGGCGCTGGCCGGCGTCTACGACCACTCCAACTTCCGCGAGGACCTGGTGGGGCGCTTGCGGCGCACCACCAACTTCGTCGCCGGCACCACCTATGCGCCGCGCGCCGAGGCGGAGCGCCTGGTCGCCCGGGTCCGCGCCATCCACGCGCGGGTGCGCGGCACGCTGCCGGACGGCCGCGGCTACGCCGCCGACGATCCGCGGCTGCTGACCTGGGTGCACGCCACCGAGGCCTACGGGTTCCTGCAAGGCTGCAGGCGCCATTGCCGCGAGGTGCCGGCGGCGATCGCCGACCGCTACTACGCCGAGTACCGGCGCGTGGCCGAAGCGCTGGGCGCGCGCGACGTGCCCGCCTCCGAGCGCGACATCGAGGCCTATTTCGAGTCGATGCGGCCGCAGCTGGCGGTGGATGCGCGCTCGCGCGAGGTGCTGGACATCCTGGCCTCGATCCGGCTGCCGGTGCCGGTGGCGGGACTGTCGCGCGACGTGTTCCTGGGGGCGGGCGCCGCGTTGCTGCCCGGCTGGGCGCTGGACATGCTCGGGCGCAGCCCGCTGCAACGTGCGCGCGACCGCGCCTCGGCACGGTTGATGCGGGCCTCGGCGCCGTTGTTCCGCGCGGCATTGAACGACGGCCTGGCCGTGCGCGCCTGCCGTCGGGTCGGGGTCGCGCCGGAGGTGCTCGCGCGCTGGCCGTAGCCGGCGTGGCCGGGAAGGGCCTTGTCGGGGTTGAAACCCCTCCCACAAACGACGGAGGACAACTCCCGAAGTCCTGTGGGAGAGGGTTCAACCCCGACAGGCCTTGCCAGGAAGGCCTGCCGGGGCCGGATTCCCGCCGGGCGTCGCTACCGTCGCGGGGCTACCAGATCTTCACGCGCTGGTCCGGCGCCAGGTACAGCTTCTGGCCTTCCTCCCACAAACGACGGAGGACAACTCCCGAAGTCCTGTGGGAGGGGTTTCAACCCCGACAGGCCTTGCCAGGAAGGCTTCGGGGCCGGATTCCCGCCGGGCGTCGCTACCGTCGCGGGGCTACCAGATCTTCACGCGCTGGTCCGGCGCCAGGTACAGCTTCTGGCCTTCCTCCCACAAACGACGGAGGACAACTCCCGAAGTCCTGTGGGAGGGGGTTCAACCCCGGCAGGCCTTGCCAGGAAGGCCTGCCGGGGCCGGATTCCCGCCGGACGTCGCTACCGTCGCGGGGCTACCAGATCTTCACGCGCTGGTCCGGCGCCAGGTACAGCTTCTGGCCTTCCTTGACCTCGAACGCCGGATACCAGGCGTCGAGGTTGCGCACGGTCTGCGCGCGGAACCGGCCCGGCGCATGCACGTCGGTGAGGACCGCGTTGCGCAGCGCGGCATCGCGGTACTTGCCGCGCCAGGCCTGGGCGAAGCCGAGGAAGAAGCGCTGGTCCGGCGTGAAGCCGTCCAGCGTGGGCGCCGGCTTGCCCTGCAGCGACAGGTGGTAGGCGTCGTAGGCGGTGGCCAGGCCGGCCACGTCGGCGATGTTCTCGCCGAGGGTGAGCTTGCCGTTCACCGCCAGGTCGTCGAACGGCTTGTAGCCGTCGAACTGCGCGGCCAGGGCGGCGCCGGCGGCCTCGAACTTCTTCAGGTCCTCCGGCGTCCACCAGTTGTGCAGCGCGCCGCGCTCGTCGAACAGCGCGCCGGTGTTGTCGAAGCTGTGGCTGATCTCGTGGCCGATCACCGCGCCGATCGCGCCGTAGTTCACGGCATCGTCGGCGGCCGGGTCGAAGAACGGCGGCTGCAGGATCGCGGCCGGGAAGATCAGGCGGTTCTCCAGCGGCACGTTCAGCGCGTTGACCTCCTGCGGCAGCATGTACCACTCGCTGTGCTCGACCGGCTTGCCCAGCTTGGCGAGGTTGCGCCCGTACTCGAACAGCCCGGCGCGTTCGGCGTTGCCCAGCGCGTCGTCGCGGCGCACGTCCAGGGCCGAGTAGTCGCGCCAGCGCTCCGGCCAGCCGACCGCCACGGTCAGGCCGGCGATCTTGGCCTTGGCGTGCTGCTTGGTCTGCGGGCTCATCCAGTCCAGCGCGTCGATGCGCTTGCCGAACGCGGCGACGATGTTGGCGACCATCGCCTCGGCGCGCTCCTTGGTGTCGTGGCTGACGTAGCGGTCGACGTAGCGCTTGCCGACGGCCTCGCCGAGCGCGGCGTTGGTGGCGTCGATGCCGCGCTTCCAGCGCTCGCGCTGCCGCGGGGTGCCGTTGAGCGTGGCGCCGTAGAAGGCGAAGCGCTCGTCGGCGAACGCCTTGGACAAGTACGGCGAGGCGCGGTCGACGGCATGGAAGGCCAGGTAGTCCTTCCAGAGGTCGAGCGGCTGCGCGGCGACCAGCGCGGAGATCCCGGCCACGGCCTCCGGCTGCCAGACGATGAAGTCCTGCTGCGCATCCAGGCCGGCCGCCTTCAGGAACGCGTTCCAGTCCAGGCCCGGCGCCTTGGCCGCGAAATCGGCCCGTTTCCAGGCGTTCGCGCCGGCCTGCACGTCGTTGGTCCGCTCCTGGGTGGCGTGGACGCGCGCGATCTCCGTCTCCAGCTTCACGATCCGCTCGGCCTTGGCCTCGGCATCGGCGATGCCGGCCAGCGCGAGCACCTTGGCGACGTGCGCCTGGTAGGCCTTGCGCAACTCCGCCATGCGGCCGCCTTCGAGGTAGAAGCTGCGGTCGGGCATGCCCAGGCCGCCCTGCACCAGGTACGGCACGTAGCGCTCGGGGTGGTGGATGTCCTGCGACACCCACAGGCCGAACAGGCGGTCGGTGTAGTAGTCGGTGGCGTTGAGCAGGTCCACGTCGGCGCGCAGCTGCGCGCCCAGCGCGGCGGCCAGCGCCTGCTTGTCGGCGATCTGCGCGATCGCGTCCAGCTGCGGCTGCACCGGCGAGGCGCCCTTGGCCTCGATGCCGGCCTCGTCCATGAAGGCGGCGTAGTAGTCGCCGATCTTCTTCTCGTCGCCGGTGGCGCGGTCGTTGGCGGCGGCGCCCTCGACGATGTCGCGCACGTGCTTCTCGGTATCCACCACGATGCGCGTGAAGCTGTTGTAGCTGGCGCGGTCGGCCGGAATCTCGGTAGTCTTGACCCACTGGCCATTGGCATAGCCGAAGAAGTCGTCGCCCGGCGCGACCGAGCGATCCATGCCAGCGGCATCGAAGCCGAAGTCCCCCAGTACCGGTTTGGCGGGTGGAGCGGAGGCCGCATCAAGGGAGGCCTGCGACGCATCGTGGCGGCCACAGGCGGTCAGCGGCAGGGCGAGGATGGCGGTTATGGCAACCATCAAGGCGGAACGATGCAGCTGGAGCATGGGTGCAACTCGGCAACGGGAAAACCGGCAGTGTAGGCCGCATGGACGGCGTGCGACAGTCGCCGGCCTGAACTCCGGCGCACCGGCCGCGGGGCGGCGTGGCCGCGCCCCTGGCGTGCCCGTGGATGCGCGCGGAGTGCCGTGATGCGCCAGCTCCGGTCGCGGCGGTGGCAATGGCGCGGCGTGCTCGGCTTCGGCGTGCTGGCCGCGCTGCTGCTGGCGTTCGCCGCGACCGGCCATGGCGAGGCGCTGCGGCCGAGGTGGATGTTCATGGCCCTGGCGATCGCATTGCTCGCGGTCTATGGCCTGAGCCTGGCCTACCTGCTGCGCAGCCTCTGGCACGCCGAGCGACGGCAGGCGCAGCTGCTGTCGGACCTGCGCACCGGCAACGAGGACCTGCGGCGCGCGCACCTGGCCGGGGGCGTGGGCACCTGGTGGATCGGGCCGGACGGGGAATGGCTGCACCTGGCGCCGCAGACGATGCAGATGTTCGGGCTGGGCAGGCGCGACGTGGCGGTGGCCGCGTTCGTCGAGCGCGTGCACCCGGACGACCGGCACAAGGTGAAGCGCATCCTGGCGCAGGCCCGCGAAGGCCGCCAGGGATTCGACGTCACCTGCCGGCTGCTGCTGGGGCAGGCCGAGCACTGGATCGCGGTGCGCGGCGCGATGGTGGAGGACGACGGCGAGCGCCGGATGACCGGGACCGTGGTCGACATCAGCGAACGGATGGAGATCGAGGCGCTGGCCACGGACGCGCAGTACCGGTTCCAGCGGATCTTCGAGATCAGCCCGTTGCCGTGCTGGCTGTTCGACCTGGAGACGCTGCGCTTCCTGGAGGTGAACCCCGCGGCGATCCGGCAGTACGGCTACAGCCGGGAGGAGTTCCTGTCGATGCGGGTCCTCGACATCGGCCTGCCCGAACAGGCCGAGCGGCTGGCCCAGCAGTTGCGCCAGCCCGATCCGCCCGGGCGCGGCACCTTGCTCACCGTCGTGCACCGGCACCGGGATGGCACGCGCATGGACGTGCGCGTGCACACCACGATGCTGGAGATCGGCGGGCTGCAGGCGCGGCTGGTGCTGGCCGAGAACGTCAGCGAGTACATGGCCTACCAGCGCGAACTCGCGCACCGCGCCAGCCACGACGCGGCCACCGGCCTGCTCAACGTGCCCGCCTTGGCCGAGCAGCTGCAGGAGGCCGCGCTGCCGCGCTACGCGGTCGCGCACGTGCAGCTGCGCGGCCTGCAGCTGATCGGCGACACGCTGGGGCGGCGGGTGGGCGAGGACGTGCTGCACCACCTGTGCGTGCGCCTGCAGTCGCTGGCCGAGGAGTACGGCTGGCTGGCGTTCCAGCCGTCGGAGGATTTCGTGCTCGCGATCGGCGAGGAACACGATCCCGACCGCGCGCTGCAGGCGTTGGAGGCGATGCTGTCCGAGCCGGTGCGTGGGCGCGATTCGCTGCATTCGCTGGACGTGCGCATCGGCGTGGCGCGCTTCCCGGAGGACGGCCTGCGCGCGGACGAGGTGATCGCGCAGGCCGCGCAGGCGGCGCATGCCGCGCGCGAGGCGGATGTCACGGTGATGCACTTCGAGAAGGCCATCGCCACGCGCCTGAGCGAACGCCTGCACCTGATCGGGCGGTTGCACGAGGCGATCGACCGGGGCGAGTTCGAGCTGCACTACCAGCCGATCCTGGACGCGCGCAGCGGTGCGCCGGCGGCGCTGGAGGCGCTGGTGCGCTGGCTCAGCCCCGAGCACCGGCAGGTGTCCACCGGCGAGTTCGTCAAGCTATGCGAGGACACCGGCCTGATCCTGCCGCTGGGGCGATGGGCGATCCACCAGGGCGCGCGCGACCGGCGCCGGCTGGCCGACGCGGGATGGGAGGCGTTGCCGATCGCGATCAACGTGTCGGCGCTGCAGTTCCTCAACTCGGACGTCGCCGGCGACGTGGCCGCCGCCTGCCGCGAGTTCGGCCTGGGCCATGGCGCGCTGCACGTGGAGCTGACCGAGACCAGCCTGGTGCGCGATCCCGACCAGGCGCTGCAGACGATGAACGCCCTGCATGCGCAGGGCGTGCGCATTTCCCTGGACGATTTCGGGACCGGCTTCTCCAGCATGTCCTACCTGCAGCACATGCCGCTGGACTCGCTGAAGATCGATCGCAGTTTCGTCGCCGACGTGGACGGCAACCCGCGCAACGCCGCGATCTGCCGCACGCTGATCACGCTCGGCCACAGCCTCGGCCTGCGCGTCATCGCCGAGGGCGTGGAGCGCCCCGAGCAGCAGGCCTGGCTGGTCGCGAACGGCTGCGACCAGCTGCAGGGCTACCTGCTCGGGACCCCGGCGCCGCTGGACGGGATCATCGCGTACCTGCGCGGCCGCGCCTGAGGCGGCCGCCGGCACGCTGCCCGCGCGCGCCGGTCAGCGGTGCAGCGCGCCGATGGTCGCCGCGGGATAGCGCGCGCCCGCGGCGGCGCCCGGCGGGAACACCGAGCCGATGCGGTCCAGTTCGTCCGGCAGCAGGGTGACGTCCAGCGCCCCGAGGTTCTCCTCGAGGTACTTGATGCGCTTGGTCCCCGGGATGGGCACCAGGTCGTCGCCCTGCGCGAGCACCCAGGCCAGGGCGAGCTGGCTGGCGGTGATGCCCTTGTCGGCGGCGATCGCCTCCACCTGCGCGACCAGTTCGATGTTGCGCGCGAAGTTCTCGCCCTGGAAGCGCGGGGAGTGGCGGCGGTAGTCGTCGGCGTCGAAGTCGTCCGGGCTCTTGAACGCACCGCTGAGGAAGCCGCGCCCGAGCGGCGAGTAGGGCACGAAGCCGATGCCCAGTTCGCGCACGGTGGCGAGCACGCCGTTCTCCTCGGGGTCGCGCGTCCACAGCGAGTATTCGGTCTGCAGCGCGGCGATCGGGTGCACGGCATGCGCGCGGCGGATGGTGGCGGGGGCGGCCTCGGACAGGCCGAGGAAGCGCACCTTGCCCTGTTCGACCAGGCGCGACATCGCGCCGACGGTGTCCTCGATCGGCACGCCGGGATCGACGCGGTGCTGGTAGTACAGGTCGATGTGGTCCACGCCGAGCCGCTTGAGGCTGGCCTCGCACGCGGCCTGCACGTACTCGGGGCGGCCGTCGATGCCGCGCACCTGCGGATCGTTGGGGTCGAGCTTGATGCCGAACTTGGTCGCCAGGAACACCTGGTGGCGGCGGCCGGCGATCGCCTTGCCGACCAGCACCTCGTTGGTGTGGGGGCCGTACATGTCGGCGGTGTCGATGAGGCTGACGCCGCGCTCGAGGGCGCGATGGATGACCGCGATGGAGCCGGCCTCGTCGCTGCGGTCGCCGTAGAACGCGCTCATGCCCATGCAGCCGAGGCCGAGTGCGGAAACCACGGGGCCGTTGCGGCCGAGGGTGCGGGTCTTCATTGGGATCTCCTGTGAGGGGATGGGGCGGGGGCCATGATGACGAGGGGGATGTTGCGGTGGGATGGTGGGAGGTGGGCCGGGATGGGATGCAGTGTTGCGGAGGTTCGTGTTTTTGGTCATCGCTCCTGGCGCGGTGCTGAGCGCCATTGGGCTATGCCAATGGCTGGGATCGAAGGTCCAGGGACTTTGTTCCTCACGCTGTCTGTCCGCTCGCGCCATCCTTCTATCGTCATTCCCGCGAAGGCGGGACGAAGGGCCGCCACTGGCCCGCGCGGCATCGAGCGCCATCGGGCTATGCCCGATGGCCGGGGATCGAAGATCCAGTGTCTTCCTCGCAATTTGTCCGGCTCCTGTTATCCCACTACCGTCATTCCCGCGAAGGCGGGAGGTGCCTTTCAGCAGCCGAACGGCTGATCATCCAGGGACTTTGCTTTTGCTTTGGGGCTTTGGCAATAAAGGCCAAAGCTTTCGCCTTGCGGCGAGTTACCTTTCTTTGCTTGTGCACGCGCGCCGCAGGAGCGGCGCCGCACGGCGAAGCCGGCCCGAAGGGCGCGGCACAAGGATGTGCCGCGTAAAGAAAGGTAACCAAAAGAAGCGCTTCACAGCAGCCGAAGCGCTTCACAACAGCCGAATGGCTGGTCATGGCTGGTCATGGCTGATCAAGCACACCCCGCCTGCGCGCCCACAGCTGCGCTGCGGGTCCGCGGAGCCAATGGGATTTTCGGACGCGACTCGTCCGCTATGCGGCCGAGCCCTGGGCATTCGCCGCGCGACGAATGCCCGCCTGCCGGGGCAAAGCAGTGCTTCGCCTTCTCCGGCGAGCCCATGTGCGCCGCCCTTCGGGTTTTTCCCATTGTCTCCGCCGCTTCGGAGGGGCCGCGCCGCAGTGATATTCGTAGGCCATGGAGGTTGGCGCGCCGCCGCGCGAGGAAGCGTTATCCAGCCCGAAGCAAAATCACGAGCAACAGCAACAGCAACAGCAACAGCAACAGCAACAGCAACAGCAACAGCAACAGCAACAGCAACAGCAACAGCAACAGCAACAGGACAGTGAACGTGCGGCCGTTCTGGATCCCGGTCAGGCCCGGGGCTGCACGTGTGTGCCGCCGAATACCAGCTGATGCGGGATCGGGCTGCGGATGAAGTCGTGCGGGAAGCCGAGGGGGATGGCGCTGGCGGCGTCCAGGCGGCGGACGTGCTCGGCGTCCAGCGTCACCGCGAGCGCGCCCAGGTTGTCCTGCAGTTGTTCCGGCGTGCGCGCGCCGACGATCGGGATCGGTGCGCCCGGGCGCTGCAGCAGCCAGGCCAGGGCGATCTGCGCGGGGGAGTGGCCGGATTCGGCGGCGATCGCCTTGACCACCTCGCCGATGTCGATGCTGCGCTCGTCGAGCATGTCGTGCGAGTACGCCACCGCGCCGCGGCTGCCGTTTCCGGCGTCGGGCGAGTTGGCTGCGCCCTGCGCGCGCAGGCGCTCCAGGTCGGCGCGGCTGTACTTGCCGGTCAGGATGCCCATCGCCAGCGGCGACCAGGCCAGGACCGACAGGCCCAACTCGTTGGCCATGGGCAGCAGGTCGCGCTCGACGGTGCGCTGCGCCAGCGAGTACTCGATCTGCAGCGCCACCAGCGGCGACCAGCCGCGCAGTTCGGCCAGCGTCTGCATCCGCGCGACCTGCCAGGCCGGCGTGTCGGAGATGCCGGCGTAGACGATCTTGCCGGCGCGCACCAGGTCGTCGAAGCCGCGCATGATCTCCTCGACCGGGGTGGTGCCGTCCCAGATGTGCAGGTAGAGCAGGTCGAGGTAGTCGGTGCCGAGCCGCTTCAGGCTGGCTTCCACCGACTGGATCATGTTCTTGCGGTGGTTGCCGCCGCCGTTGGGATCGCCGGGGAACGGGTTGAGCGTGTACTTGCTGGCGATCACCAGCCGGTCACGGCGGCCGGCGGCGAAGCGGCCGAGCAGGGCCTCGGAGCTGCCGTTGGTGTAGATGTTGGCGGTGTCGACGAAGTTGCCGCCGGCATCCACGTAGAGATCGAACAGGCGGCGGGACCCGGCTTCGTCGGCACCCCAGCCCCAGTCCTGGCCGAAGGTCATCGCACCCAGCGAGATCGGGCTGACGCGCAGGCCGGAGCGGCCGAGCAGGCGGTAATGGTCGAGTTGCATGGCGAACCTCGTTGCGGGGAAGTGCGGCCACTCTAGGAGTGGCGGCGATGCCGATAAATCCGCAAAATCCGAACCTTCCTTGAAGTAGAACTAAATAATCCGGCATTGCGCCGGCAGGGGCCAGGACTCCGGAGGCGGCATGACGCGACCCAATCCACTCCCGGCGGTCGATGCGTTCGTGCGCGTCGCGCGCCACGGCAGCTTCACCCGGGCCGCGGCCGAGCTGGACGTCTCCACCTCGGCGCTGTCGCAGATCGTGCGCGGGCTGGAAGCGCGGCTCGGCGTGCGCCTGCTCAACCGCACCACGCGCCGGGTCGGGCTGACCGAGCACGGCGAGCGCTTCCTGCAGCGGGTGGCGCCGGGGTTGCAGCAGATCGATGCCGCCTTCGCCGACCTGGACTTCCTGCGCGACCGGCCCTCCGGCCTGCTGCGGATCAACCTGGCGGGGGCCGCCGCCGAGCAGCTGATCTGCCCGCATCTGCCCGGATTCCTGGCGCGCTATCCGGACGTGGCCGTGGAGCTGTATGCCGACCGCACGCTGGCCGACATCGTCGCCGGCGGCTTCGATGCCGGCATCCGCCTGGGCGAATCGCTGGCGCGCGACATGGTCGCGGTGCCGATCGGGCCGCGGCTGCGGCAGGCGATCGTCGCCACGCCGGGGTATTTCGAGCGGCACGGCGTGCCGGCCGCGCCCGCCGAGCTGGTCGGCCACGATTGCATCCGCTGGCGGCGCAGCGACGGCCGCATCCAGCCCTGGGAGTTCACCCGCGATGGGCGCGATTTCCAGGTCGAGGTGGAGGGCAGGCTGATCGTCAACGATATGGCGGTCGGGATGGCGGCCCTGCGCCGCGGCGTCGGGCTCGGCCAGGTGTTCGAATGGGAGATCGCGGACGAGGTGGCCGCCGGCGGCCTGCTGCGCGTGCTCGACGACTGGCAGGCGCCGTTCGCGGGCTGGCACCTGTACTACCCGGCGCGCGAGCACATGGCGCCGAAGCTGCGGGTGTTCATCGACTACCTGCGCCGGTGCCTGGGCAACGACCGGGCGGCGTACGGCATCGACGGGGCCGGTCGCGGCTGAAGTCCTCCGCGGCGCGCCCGCGGGGACGGACGCCGATGCGCGCTACGGATCCCCGCCCAGCGTTTCCACCAGGTAGTCGATGAAGCTGCGCACCTTCGGCGCGAGGTGGCTGCGGCTGGTGTAGACGGCGAACACGCCCAGCGTCGGCGCCTCGTATTCCGGCAGCACCTGCACCAGCCGGCCGGCGGCGAGGTCGTCGGCCACCAGGAAATCCGGCTGCACGATGATGCCCATCCCGGCCAGCGCCGCCTCGCGCAGCACGTCGCCGTTGTTGGCGCGCATTCCGCCGCCGATGCGTATTTGTTCCTCGCCGCCGTCGGCCCGCCGCAGGCGCCATTCCTGGCCGCCGGACCAGTAGCTGTAGGCCAGGCATTCGTGGCCGGCCAGGTCGGCGGGCAGCCGCGGCGTGCCCGCTCGCGCCAGATAGCCGGGCGAGGCGCAGACGAGCACCCGCACCGAGGCCAGCCTGCGCGCGATCAGCATGGGCGAGGGCTCGCGGGTGATGCGGATCGCCACGTCGTAGCCTTCCTCGACCATGTCCACGAACCGGTCCGAGAGCGCCAGGTCGAGCGTGACCTGGGGATGGCGGGCGCGGAAGCCGGCCAGCAGCGGGCCCAGCCGGGCGATGCCGAAGCTCACTGGCGCGTTGATCCGCAGCAGGCCCGACGGTTGCAGCGCCTGCGCGCCGACCGCCGCTTCCAGGTCGGCGAACTCCGCCAGCAGTTGTACCGCGCGCTGGTAGTAGGCGGTGCCGGCACTGGTCAGGCTGACCCGGCGCGTGGTGCGGTTGAGCAGGCGGGTACCCAGGCGCTGCTCGAGCGCCGCGATGTGGCGGGTGACGCTGGCGGTGGACCGGTCCAGCGCCTCGGCCGCCGCGCTGAAGCCGTTGCGTTCGGCGACCGCCACGAACACGCGCATCGCGTCCAGGGTGTCCATTTGTTGCGCTTTTAGGAATAAACAATGGATGTAGCTGGTGTTTTATCAGAAAAGCGGCGGGAATAGCCTGCACGTACTTCCGAATGCCTCCTTGGAGACGCCATGAATACCCCGGTCCGTTCAACGCTGCCCGCCTACGGTGCCGCCCTGCTGCGCGTCACCCTGGGCGGCCTGTTCCTGGTCCACGGCCTGACCAAGCTGCTGGTGTTCACGCCGGCCGGTACCGCCGGCTACTTCCGGTCGCTCGGCCTCCCGGGCGGCCTGGCCTACGTATCGATGGGGCTGGAGCTGCTGCTCGGCCTCACGATGGTGCTGGGCCTCTACGCGCGCTGGTTCGGCCTGCTCGGCGTGCCCCTGCTGCTGGGCACGATCGCGACCGTGCATGGCGCCAACGGCTTCGGCTTCGCCAATCCCGGCGGCGGCTGGGAGTACCCGGCGGTGTGGGCGATCGCCCTGGTGGTGCAGTTCCTGGTCGGCGACGGCGCGTTCGCGCTCAAGTCGCGCTGAGCACGTCGGTCCTGGTCCATGGAGACATCGATGCACGCCCTGCCTTCCCTGTACATCTCGCACGGCTCGCCGATGACCGCGCTGCGGCCCGGCCTGGTCGGTGAGCGGCTGGCCGAGCTGGCGGCGGCGCTGCCGCGCCCGCGCGCGATCGTGGTCGCCTCGGCGCATTGGCTGGGCCGGCGCCCGCTGGTCGGCGGCGCCGCGCGGCTGCCGACCATCCACGACTTCGGCGGCTTCCCGCCCGCGCTGTACGAGATCGAGTACCCGGCGCCGGGCGAGCCGGCGCTGGCCCGGCAGGTCCATCGCCTGCTGGAGCGGGCCGGCCTGCATCCGCAGTTGGACATGCAGCGCGGCCTCGACCACGGCGCCTGGGTACCGCTGCGCCTGCTGTATCCGCAGGCGGACATCCCGGTGGTGCCGCTCTCCATCCAGCCCGACCTCGGGCCGGCGCACCAACTGGCGCTGGGCCGCGCGCTGGCGCCGCTGCGCGACGAGGGCGTGCTGCTGGTCGGCTCCGGCTCGATCACCCACAACCTGCGCGACTGGCGCGGCGACCGTGCCGACGGCGGGGAAGCCCCCTACGTGCGCCCCTTCATCGAATGGGTGGAGCAGCGCCTGCAGGCCGACGACGTGCCCGCCTTGCTCGACTACCGGCGCCAGGCGCCGCATGCCGAGCGCGCGCATCCGACCGACGAGCACCTGCTGCCGCTGTACTTCGCGATGGGCGCGGCCGGCGGCGACGCGCTCGGCGCGCAGCGGATCGACGCCGGCATCGACATGGGCTTCCTGGCGATGGACAGCTACCGCTTCGACGGCGACCGGCCGCAACGCCGGACCGCGGGGGGAGCTTGACGATCCGCCTGCGCGGCGCGCATCCACGCAGCCATGCATGAATGCGCGGTGTCGCTGCCCGGCGGCATCCGCGCGCGGCGGTTTCCATCGATCCCCGCGAGCCGTTATGTTCACGGGTGGCGCCGCCGCGTGCGGCGTCGCTCCCCGCGATGGCCCGCCGCGGCGTGCCGTCACCCGTCAAAGGCATACGCGCTCCAACATGCACTCGATCGACGTCGTCCTGGCGATGCTGCTGGCGGTGGCCGCCAGCGGTTACCTCATCCGCATCCTCCCGTTCTCGCTGCCCTTGCCGCTGGTGCAGATCGCGCTGGGCGCGGTGATCGCCGGCGTGTTCGACCGCGGCCACGAGCTGGAGCCGGAACTGTTCTTCCTGCTGTTCCTGCCGCCGCTGCTGTTCCTGGACGGCTGGCGCATCCCCAAGCAGGGCCTGTTCCGCGACAAGGGCGCGATCCTGGAGCTGGCGTTCGGCCTGGTGATCTTCACCGTGGTCGGCGCCGGCCTGCTGATCCACTGGATGATCCCGGCGATGCCGCTGGCGGTGGCGTTCGCGCTGGCGGCGATCATCTCGCCGACCGACCCGGTGGCGGTGTCCTCGATCACCTCGCGGGTGCCGATCCCGAAGCGGCTGATGCATATCCTGGAAGGCGAGTCGCTGCTCAACGACGCCTCCGGCCTGGTGTGCTTCCAGTTCGCGGTGGCGGCGGTGGTCACCGGCACGTTCTCGCTCGCCAATGCCTCGCTGACCTTCCTCTGGGTGGCCCTGGCCGGGCTGGCGGCCGGCGTGGCGGTCACCTTCGGCCTGAGCAGGGTGCAGAGCTGGATCTGGCGCCACTTCGGCGAGGAGCCGGGCTCGGCGATCCTGGTGAACCTGCTCACGCCGTTCGCCGCCTACCTGCTGGCCGAATGGCTGCACGCCTCGGGCATCCTCGCCGCGGTCGCGGCGGGCATCACGATGAGCTACGTGGAACTGCGCGGCAACGCGCCCGGCATCATGCGCGTGCAGCGCTGGGCGGTGTGGGACACGGTGCAGTTCACCTTCAACGGCATCATGTTCGTGCTGCTCGGCGAACAGTTGCCGGGCATCCTGGACGGCGCCGTGCACAGCGTGCGCGAGGCGGGCCACCTCAACCCCTGGTGGCTGGCGGTGTACGTGCTGGCGATCAGCGCGACGCTGGCGGCGCTGCGCTTCATCTGGGTATGGCTGTCGTTGCGCTGGAACCTGTTCAAGGCGCAGCGCCGCGGCGAACAGCGCGCGAGCCCGCCCTGGCGGGTGATGGTGGCGGCGTCGCTGGCCGGCGTGCGCGGCGCGATCACGCTGGCGGGCGTGCTGACCCTGCCGCTGCTGATGCCGGACGGTTCGCCGTTCCCGGCGCGGCAGCTGACGATCTTCCTCGCCACCGCGGTGATCCTGGTCTCGCTGGTGGTGGCCAGCATCGCGCTGCCGCGCCTGCTGAAGGGCCTGGAGCTGCCGGAGGAGCCCAACCACGAGCAGGAGGAGGACCTGGCGCGCACGGCGTCGGCGCGCGCGGCGCTGGAGGCGGTGGAGCGGCTGCGCCGGAAGTACGCGGACGACGAGGCCCTGGCCGAGCGCTACAACGCGGCCGCCACGCAGGTCAGCGCGCTGTACCAGCGCAAGCTCGGCGCGAGCGAGGATGCGGCCGAGCGCGACCCGGTGGAGGCGCGGGCGTACGAGCAGGCGGTGCGGGAGTTGCGCGGCGCGGGGTTGAAGGCGGAGCGCAACGAGTTGTTCAAGTTGGCGCGGGAGCGGCGGATTTCCGATGAATTGTCGCGGCGGTTGGTGCGGAACCTGGATCTGATCGAGGCGCGGCAGCGTAGTTAGGGAGGGGGCGTGTTGCTGCGGCGCGGCTGCGTTGTTGTTTGGGGGATACGGCGTTCTGGCGCTCTCTCCCTGTCGCCGTCCCCGCGCAGGCAGGGGTGAAGCGACGCTGGTTGCGAGCCATTGGCTCGCGTGGCGCTGAACGCCATCGGGCTATGTCCGATGGCCGGGGGCGAAGACCCAGCGACTTTTTCGCTATCTATCTATCCGGTCCTCGTAATCTCTCTATCGTCATTCCCGCGAAGGCGGGAGGCGCTTTCCAGCAGCCGAACGGCTGATCAAGCACACCCCGCCTGCGCGCCCGCAGCTGCGCTGCGGGTTCGCGGAGCCGGCAGGATTTTTCGACGCGACCTCCTGTCGCAGCGAAAAACGACGTGCTCGTCTGCTACGCGGCCGAGTCCGGGGCATTCGCCGCGCGGCGAATGCCCGCCCGCCGGGGCGAAGCAGTGCTTCGCCTCTTCCGGCGAGCCCATGCACGTCGCCCTTCGGGTTTTTCCCGCCGGCTCCGCCGCTTCGGAGGGGCCGCGCCGCAGCGATACTCGTAGGCCATGGAGGTTGACGCGCCGCCGCGCGGGGAGGTGTTACCCATCTCGTGAAAAACCACGAGCAACGGCAACAGCCGCTCCCCGGCTGTCGCCAGTCGTCTGATGAAGAATCAGACGGGACTTGGTCCCGCTCGCCATTCCGCCTAGCTGTGTAAACCCAGCACGTTGTTCAGTGGGATACGGGAGATGGGCGGTTTGTAGCCAAGGCTGGCATGAGGCCGATGCCAGTTGTAGTGGTGCAGCCAGTTCTTGAAGGCACTGGCGCGCT
>BNBA01000025.1 GCA_014654535.1 Xanthomonas boreopolis | reverse complement strand
TTCGCGGGCATGGGCAAGCTGCGCATCCGTTTCGAACGCCGGATCGATATCCATCTGGCCCTGCTGTCTCTCGCCTGCTCGGTCATCTGTCTTCGCCATCTTCCCGGGTTTTGTTAGCCGCTCTAAATGACGATGTTGAACAGCCGGTCCCAACCTGCCATCGTGCGTCGCGATTACAACGCATGAGGTGTGCCGCATGAGAACTGCATCACCGCCTGTATTCCGTCCGCTCCCCACGCTTGGTTGCATCGCGTTGATGGGGGTACTTGCATGGGCAGCTGCCGCACCGGTGAACGCGCAGAGCGGTGCGACGGCCGCCAATCCTGCCCAAACTGGCGCCAAGCCCAGCTTCATATCCAAGGGAAACCCGCTCTTCCGCGACAAGTTCACCGCCGATCCCGCGCCGCTCGTGGTGGGGGACCGGCTGTACCTGTATGTCGGCCACGACGAGGCCCAGCGCGACGAGATGTTCAACATGCGCGAATGGCTGGTCTATTCCACCGACGACATGAAGACCTGGACCGACCATGGCCCGATCATGAAGGTGACCGACTTCAAGTGGGCGAAGGCCGATGCGTGGGCTTCGCAGGCGATCGAGAAGAACGGCAAGTTCTGGTTCTATGCCGCGGTCGAGCACGACGACACCCATCCGGGCAAGGCCATCGCGGTCGCGGTCGCGGACAGCCCCACCGGGCCGTTCGTCGATGCGAAGGGATCGGCGCTCATCACCAACGAGATGACGCCCAAGGGCACGCACAGTTGGGAGGATATCGACCCGACGGTGTTCACCGACGATGACGGCACGACCTGGATCGCCTGGGGCAACCGGCAGTGCTACATCGCCAAGCTCAAGCCCAACATGATCGAGATCGACGGGCCGATCACGGAGATCACGCCGCCGCACTTCGAGGAGGGGCCCTGGCTGCACAAGCGCGGGGCGCTGTACTACCTGACCTACGCCTCGCTCGACCGCGCCACCCACCGCGACGAGAAGGTGTCCTATGCCACCGCGCCCTCGATCCAGGGGCCGTGGACCTATCGTGGCGAACTGACCGGCTCGGGCAAGTACAGCTTCACCATCCATCCCGGCATCGCCGAGTTCAAGGGCAACTGGTACCTGTTCCTGCACAACGCTACGCTCGCCATCGGCGACCTGAACGGCGCGATCGGCAGGCGCGCGGTCACGGTCGAGTATTTGCAGTACAACGCGGACGGCAGCCTCAAGCCGGTGGTGCAGACGGAGGCCGGCATATCGGTTCCGCCGCCACGGTAGGCGGTGCAGGCCGTGGGGAATGACCCGGCCGAACGAGGGCGGGCCATTGCCGCGGCCGCAGGGGCGCAGAAGGAGAAGGGCGAATGGAAAGCTGCGTGGGCGTGGATGGAGCCAGGAGCGGGTGGATTGCAGTCTGGCCCGAGGGGGAGGGTTTCTCCTGGCGCGTGTACGACAGCGCCCGTGCGTTGCTCGACCGGCATCGGGGTGCGCGGGTGATTGCGGTGGATATCCCGATCGGCCTGTCCGACCGCGAGGGCCGGCAAGCCGATAGCCAGGCGCGCCGGTTCGTGGGCGGCAGGCGCGCGTGCAGCATCTTCTCCACGCCGGTGCGGGGCATCCTCGATGCGATGTCGCGGGCGGAAGCTTCCGGCCGGCACCAGGAGATCGATGGGCGCGGCTTTGGCGCGCAATCGTTCGCGATCCTGCCCAAGATCCGGCAGTGGGACGAGCTGCTGCAGGCGGATGCGCAGGCGCGGCAGGTGGTGAGGGAGATCCATCCCGAGGTGTGTTTTGCCGCGCTCAACGGCGGGCCGGGCCGTGGGTTGGTCGAGCCCAAGCGCACGCCGGCTGGGATGGAAAAGCGGATCGCGTTGCTGGCGGCCGTGTTCGGTCGGGAGCAGGTGATGGCATTGGTGCAGGCCGTGCCGCGCCGGGAGGCGGCGACGGACGACGTGCTCGATGCGCTTGCGGCGTTGTGGAGCGCGGGGCGGATTTCGCGGGGATGTGCCGGCACGTTGCCGACGCCGGTGGTGCCGGATGCAGTGGGGTTGCCGGCGGCCATCTGGTATTGAGCGCACTGGCTTGGCGGAACCGCCGCCGTGTTTGGAATGTGTTGCTGGCGTACATGGAGGTCGTGCGGGCGGCGCGTGTGCCGCGTGTTCTTCACGGTGGGCGCCGTAGGTTCGACCCGGGCCAGGCAGCGGAGCCATGACATGGGCAAGCGGGAGCACAGCGGACGCGGCAACGATCCGAAGGCCGGCAAGGCGGGCGGTGCTTCGTCCACCGATCCGCGCCGGCCGGTGCCGGGGCCGGATCCCAAGGCGGGGGTGGACCGCGAGGTCGGCGATCTCGAGGACACCGGATCGAAGGATGCCGGCGATACGTTGCCGGGGCGTGCCGGAGGCGGCTTGGCGGGGGCTTGAGGTGTTTGGCGCCCTGGCGGTGGTTCCGGTTGTCCGAGAATCGATTGTGCTGGCCGTGGGTGGGCGAAAGCTCGCCTCGGAAGATGGGTTGGCGTGGGAAAGATTTCAGCGCCGATGGGCTTTGCTGACCAGCTGTCTGGGCTGAAGCCCCTCCCACAAGGTGTGCCTGTCGAAAGTGAAGCTGCCTTCCGCAAGGGAGCGTCAGAGATCTTTTTTCTCCAAGTAGAGAGTGGCCAGCTGTTGAGGGCACTTTCTCAGGGATGTTGGCTGTCGGGGCTGAAGCTCCTTCCACAAGGGGGGGCAGTCGAAGGTGAAGCTGTCTTCTGCAAGAGGCCGCCAAAGCTCTCTCCTCCCCAAGAGAGTGGCCAGTTGTTGGGTCGAGGTGCGCTCGCAAGGGATGCTGGTTGTCGGGACTGAAGTCCCTCCCACAAGAAGCGCCGATGCGATGGGGGCTGTCGGGGAACACGGCGTGACCGGTGGGTGAGGCAGGCTTGGCTGCGATGCACGGGCCGTTTACCGCGCCGCTGCTACACGTGGGCGCCATGCGCGGTTGTCCGCGCATGCGAGCGATGCCTCCGGGCTGGGCCGCGGGAGGACCGACATGAGGGGCGACTACGCCCATTCGCGCGCGCGCATGGTCCGCGAGCATCTTGCGGCGCGCGACATCGACGATGCGCGCGTGCTCGAAGCGATGGGCGCGGTGCCGCGCGAGCGCTTCGTGGACCCGGGCATGGAGGCGCTCGCCTACGAGGACCGCCCGTTGCCGATCGGCGAGGGGCAGACGATCTCGCAGCCGTACATCGTGGCGCTGATGGCGCAGGCGGCGGCGATCGCGCCGGGCGACAGGGTGCTGGAGGTCGGCACCGGCTCGGGCTATGCGGCGGCGGTGCTGGGGCGGCTGGCGGCGCGCGTGGACACGGTGGAGCGGCATGCCGCGCTGGCGGCGCAGGCCGGGGAACGGTTGCGGGCGATAGGCCAGGACAACGTGCACGTGCACGTGGGCGACGGCAGCGAGGGTTGGTCGTCGCGGGCGCCGTTCGATGCGATCGTGGTCGCGGCCGGCGCGCCGGAGCCGCCGCCGGCCTTGCGCGAGCAGTTGGCCATCGGCGGGCGGTTGGTGATCCCGGTGGCGGCGGGCGAGGGCGAACCGCAGCGCCTGCGCCGCATCGTGCGCGTTGCGCCCGGCCGCTACGAGGCGCAGGACCTGGGCGGGGTGATGTTCGTACCGCTGGTGGGCGCGCAGGGCTGGCGCGAGGACGGGCAGGGCGCGTCGGCGCCAGGGCCGGAAACGATGGACGTCGCCGCGCAGGTGGCGCGCGCGGCCGAGCCGTTGCCGGACATCGAGGCGCCGGCATTCGCCGATGCCTTCGAACGCTTTGCGGGATGCCGCGTGGTGTTGCTGGGCGAGTGCAGCCACGGCACGTCGGAGTTCTACCGCGCGCGCATGGCGATCACGCGGCGGCTGGTGGAGCGGCACGGCTTCACCGTGGTCGCGGTGGAGGCCGACTGGCCGGACGCGGCCACGGTCAACCGCTACGTGCGCCACCTGCCGGCGGACGCGCGGGCGGCGCCGGCGTTCGAACGCTTCCCTACCTGGATGTGGCGCAATGCCGAGGTGGCCGCGCTGGTGGCGTGGATGCGCGAGCACAACCGCGGCCGCGATGCGGCGCGGCAGGTGGGATTCTACGGGCTGGACCTGTACAGCCTGGGCGCGTCGATGCGCGCGGTGCTCGATTACCTGGACCGCGTGGACCCGCAGGCGGCGGCCACCGCGCGGCAGCGCTACGGCTGCCTGGCGCCGTGGCAGCACGCGCCGGCCACGTACGGCCGCGCGGCGCTCGATGCCGGCTACGCGAAGTGCGAGGCCGAGGTGGTGCGCCAATGCCGCGAGCTGCTGGCGCGCCGGCTGGAGTACGCGCAGGCCGACGGCGAGCGTTACCTCGATGCGGCGCAGAACGCGCGCCTGGTGGCGGCGGCCGAGCGCTACTACCGCAGCATGTACTACGGCGGCGCCGAGAGCTGGAACCTGCGCGACACGCACATGTTCGACACGCTGCGGCAGGTGCTCGACGCCAAGGGGGCGGCGGCCAAGGCGGTAGTGTGGGCGCACAACTCGCACGTCGGCGATGCGCGGCACACGGGGATGGGCCGGCGCCAGGGCGAGCTCAACATCGGGCAGCTGTGCCGGCAGGCCTACGGCGACGAGGCGGCCTCGATCGGCTTCGGCACGCACGAGGGCAGCGTGGCGGCGGCGAGCGACTGGGACGGCGAACTGGAGATCAAGCAGGTGCGGCCGTCGCGGCCGGGCAGCGTGGAGCGGCTGTGCCACGACAGCGGCGTGGCGCGCTTCCTGCTCGACCTGCGCCCGGGCCGCCACGAGGCGCTGCGCGAGGCGTTGATGCCGATGCGGCCGGAGCGCTTCATCGGCGTGATCTACCTGCCCGAGACCGAGCTGCAGAGCCACTATGCCGAGGCCAGCCTGCCCGGGCAGTTCGACGCCTATGCGTGGTTCGACCGGACCGGTGCGGTGACGCCGCTCGGGCGCGAGCCGCATGCCGCGCACGAGGTGGCCGAGACCTGGCCGTCGGGATTGTGAGCGGTGCCCGGCTGCGCGGCGCGATGCGCGCGATGGGTCGGTAGGGTGCCGATACGCGACGCGCGGGCGGCGGATCTTGCGCATTCGGGGCGAAGAGCGGGCCGTCGTGCGCGCGGAGCGCGAAGAAATCCGGAATCTTTCCGCGCGCCGGCCTGAAGGCGTTAAGCGGCGCGAATATGCCGGTGAATCCGTTTACAGGGCGCCCACACGTATCGGGTAACCGGTGTCCGGACGGACCGTAATCGATTACACGGTGCGCAAATGCGACGCTGGATTTCCCCGGAAACCATTCGGGCGTGCCCGAGCATGCCCTCTTGTTGCACTGCATGGTGACAAATGACAGCGCACGACATTAGTTTGCGCGGCGAGTGGTAGCGCTATCAGTCCCGCGCGTGCGCGATGGACGCCGATGGAGGAGTCGGTCCGGGCGCGACCGCTTGCCGATTCGATTCGTTGCAGGAGTTTGGGCCGCTGGCGTCGCCGTACCAGGCGCGCCGGTGTCCAGGGTTGGGCGTGGGCCATGGCCCGCGGGGGCCTTCCGGGTGGAAGGCGTACATCCATCGATCGAAAGACATAGGGGAGCCTCATGAGAGGAAGTTGGTTTCCGTACCGAGTACCAGGGACGGCCGCGGCGGTGGCCGTGTTCCGCGCCGCGCACGATGCCGTCCGGCATTCCACTCCCGAGCAGAGGGCAGGCTGATGAGCCGTAGGTTGAAGAAGTTCAAGTCCAGGGCGATGTTCACCTTCGTGGGCGGCGTCCTGATCGTCAATCCTGCCTTCGCGCAGGAGGCCGCGCCGGCACCGGCGCCGCAGGCCACGTCCAGCGAGGCGACCACGCTCGACACGGTGCAGGTCACCGGCCTGCGCAACAGCCTCAACCAGTCGATGGGCATCAAGCGCGATGCGGCCGGCGTGGTGGACGCGATCAGCGCGGAGGACATCGGCAAGTTCCCGGATACCAACCTGGCCGAATCGCTGCAGCGCATCACCGGCATCTCGATCGAGCGCCGCGACGGCGAGGGCGCGCAGGTCACCGCGCGCGGCTTCGGCCCCGAGTTCAACATGGTCACCCTCAACGGGCGCACGATCCCGGGCGCGGACGCGTTCGGCGCGGCCGGCCAGGTGGCGATCGGCGGCGTGGACGGCGGCACCCGCGCTTTCAACTTCGCCCAGCTCGCGGCGGAGGCGATCAGCGGCATCGAGGTCTACAAGACCAGCCGCGCCGACGTGCCCAGCGGCGGCATCGGCGCCACCATCAACATCCAGACCGACAAGCCGTTCAACCACCGCGGCGGGGAGGTCACCGCCAGCGCCGGCGCGAAGATGGGCTACGACGAGTCGCAGCCGTTCGACAACGACGTCACCCCGGAAGTGTCCGGCATCTTCAGCTACGCCAACGCGGACAAGACCTGGGGCGTGGGCCTGAGCGCGAGCTACCAGAAGCGCAAGGGCGGCTCGGTGCAGGCCACCGAGAACTACTGGAACATCCAGCCGTGGACCGGCACGATGCCGGGCAACCCGAACGTCACCAACGCCCCGGCGATCGGCCAGCTCTACGCGCGCCCGAACGACCTGCGCTACGCCTTCGCCGACTTCGAGCGCGAGCGCATCAACGGCCAGGCGGTGCTGCAGTTCGCGCCGATGGACAGCCTGACGCTGACCCTGGACTACACCTACTCGACCAACGAGATCACCGAGAATCGTGGCGAGCAGAGCATGTGGCTGCAGAACCAGCAGTACACGGACGTCACCTTCGACAGCAGCGCGGTGGCCACGCCGACCTATCTGCGCGAGGTCGCCGGGACCAAGGACTTCGGCCTGGAACAGCAGCGCAGCATGCAGAAGTACAAGCTGGGCTCGCTGGGCTTCAACGCCGACTGGCAGGCCACCGACAACTTCCGCCTGAGCTTCGACGCGCACAACTCCAAGACCCAGAGCCTGCCCAACGACCCGCTGACCGGCGGCGGCTCGATCTTCATGAGCGTGGCCGGCACCAACAACTGCACCGCCGGCCCGCACTGCGGCGGCTCGTGGGTGCAGGAGATGTGGTTCAACGGCGGCTTGCCGCAGATGGCGCAGACCTGGTTCCCGACCACGGCCGACGCGCTCGCCAACACCAACGGCGCGGTCAACCCGGGCTTCACCGACGGCGAGATCGGCACGCAGCTGGTGCGCGTGAACTCGCAGTCGCAGATCAGCGAGATCAAGCAGGGCCGGATCGACGGCGAGTTCACCTTCGACGACGGCCGCTTCCAGTTCGGCATCGACAGCTCCAAGGCCAGCACGCACCGCGTCCAGGCGGCCGAGGCGGCGTACACGCTGGGCGACTGGAGCGTGGCCAACGTCAACCAGGACGTGGCCAACGGCCTGATGGGCCTGCTCCGGCCGGTCAACGTCGCCGGGCTGTTCGACGACTACAGCGTGGGCAGCTCCAACGGCGGCTGGGTCGGCGATGCCGGCGCGCTGACCCGCTGGGCCGCGCAGAACTACGGCTACGACATCACCGTCAGCCCGCAGCGGGCGGCCGACAACTACGTGGAGGAAAAGACCCGGGCCGCCTACATGCAGGTGGACCTGCAGGGCGAGCTGGCCGGGCGCCCGACCAACACCCGCATCGGCGTGCGCTACGAGAAGACCGACGTCACCTCGACCTCGATGATCGCCATCCCCAGCGCGATCGAGTGGCAGTCCAACAACGACTTCCGCGTCCTGCTCTCGCAGGAGCAGCAGCCGTTCACCGAGAAGTCCAGCTACAGCTACGTGCTGCCCAACCTGGACTTCAGCATCGACCTGACCGATACGCTGAAGGGCCGCGCCTCGTTCGGCAAGAGCATCGCGCGCGCGCCGTACGGCAACCTGTACGCCGGTCCCGGCGCGCAGCAGCCGTTCGGCTCGGTGCTGATCGACCCGTCCAGCCGCGCCAGCGGCAACGCGCAGAACCCGGCGCTGAAGCCGCTGGAGTCCGACAACCTCGACCTGGCGCTGGAGTGGTACTTCGCCGACGCCAGCTACGTGTCGGTGACCTTCTGGAACAAGACGGTCAACAACTTCATCGGCAACACGGTGACGCAGGAATCGCTGTACGGCCTGCGCGATCCGACCTCCGGCCCGGATGCGCAGCAGGCGCTGGCGTTCCTGCAGAGCCAGCAGTGCATCAGCCAGGTCACCGCGGCCGGCAACGACCCGGCGGCGTGCTCGGCCAACGACACCTCGCTGTTCGCCGCATTGGCGATGCTGCGCAACGCCGAGGCCACCGGCGGCCTGGCGGCCTACAACGGCAGCTCGGCGCAGAGCCTGCAGATGGAGAACCAGTACGACCTGCATGGCGAGGCCGACGACCCGCTGTACATGTTCAACGTCAACCGCCCGGTCAACCAGAACAAGGCCAAGCTGCACGGCTGGGAGCTGGGCGGGCAGTACTTCTTCGGCGACACCGGCTTCGGCATCTACGCCAACTACACCATCGTCGATGGCGACGTGGGCTACAACAACGCCGGCGACCCGAACGTGGACCAGTTCGCCCTGACCGGCCTGAGCGACACCGCCAACGTGGTGCTGATGTACGAGAAGTACGGTTGGTCGGCGCGCTTGGCCTGGAACTGGCGCGACGAGTACCTGATCCTGGCCAACCAGGGCGCCAGCCGCAACCCGTACTACGTGGAGGCCTACGACCAGCTGGACCTGAACGTGAGCTACGCGCTCGACGACCATTGGTCGTTCGGGTTCGAGGCGATCAACCTGACCGGCGAGGACGTGCGCTGGCACGCCCGCAACGACAAGCAGATGGTCAAGCTGATCGACCAGAGCCCGCGCTTCATGCTCGGCGTGCGCTACCGGTTCTGACCGGCGTCGGGACGGCGACACGGGGGCCGCTGCATGCAGCGGCCCCCCTTTTCCCGCCCGCTGGTCTTGCGCATAAGATGCGCCAGACCGCGGAGGGGCTGGAACCGGAATGGCAAGACACGAACTGTTGAACAACGTCGCGCACAAGGACCTGCGCGTGGTCGCCGCACGCTTCGGCAGCGAGTTCGGCGACGAGGTCGGCCTGGTGCCGGCGTTCCCGACCGAATTCGCCGAGCTGCAGCGCGAGTACCCGCTGTTCCTGCGCCGGGAGGCCAACGGCGACTGGCAGGCGGTGGCGCTGCTCGGCTTCGAGGCGAAGGAGAATCTGTTCCTGCAGGACGGCCGCTGGAACGCGGGCTACCTGCCGGGCTTCATCGCGCGCGGGCCGTTCCTGATCGGCTTCCAGGAGCAGCGGGTCGAGGGCGAGCGCCGCCTCGAACCGGTGATCCACGTGGACATGGAGCATCCGCGCGTGTCCGCCACCGAGGGCGAGGCGGTGTTCCTGCCGCAGGGCGGCAACAGCCCCTACCTGGAGCACGTGGCCACGGTGCTGCGCGGCATCAACGACGGGGTGGCCATGGGCAAGGCGATGTACGCCGCGCTGGATGCGCTGGAACTGATCCAGCCGATGGACATCGGCCTGCAGTTCGACGCGCAGCACCGCGCCAGCCTGGCCGGCCTGTACGGCATCGACCGCGAGCGGCTCGCCGCGCTGGACGCCGAGTCCCTGCACGGCCTGCACCGCGCCGGCTGGCTGGAAGGCGCCTGGCTGCTGCTGGCCTCGCAACACAACCTGCGCCGGCTGATGGCGGAGAAGCAGCGCCGCCTGCGCGACGGCGCCGCGGCGGCGTGAGCGCCATGCACGGCGTCCCGGCCGGCCTGCCCGAACGCGACGACGTCCGCGCCGGCGCGCTGCCGCTGCAGGCGCTGTTCGACGGCGCGCAGCCGGTGGTGCTGCGCGGGCTGGCGCGCGACTGGGCGCTGGTGCGTGAGGGCCGGCAGTCGGCGCGCGCGGCGATGGACTACCTGCTGCGCTTCTACAACGGGCAGCCGGTGACGTATTCCCACGGCGGCCCGGAAGTGGCCGGGCGGCCGTTCTACAACGAGGATTTCACCGCGCTCAACGTCGAGGTGCGGCGCAGCCCGCTGGGCGAGGTGCTGGACGCGATCGCCGCGCACGCCGGCGACGAGCGGCCGCCGACCTACTACGTCGCCTCGCTGCTGGTGGACACGCGCCTGCCGGGCCTGCGCGCGGAGAACGACCTGGATTTCGCCTCGCAAGGCGTGGACGCGCCGCCGAGCATCTGGATCGGCAACCGCACCACCGCCTCGGCGCACTACGACGCGCTCTACAACATCGCCTGCGTCGCGGTCGGGCGGCGCCGCTTCACCCTGTTCCCGCCCGGGCAGATCGCCAACCTGTACCCGGGGCCGCTGGAACCGACGCCGGGCGGGCAGGCGGTGAGCGTGGTCGACCTCGACCGGCCGGACCTGGCGCGCTTCCCGCGCTTCGGCGAGGCGCTCGCGCACGCGCGCAGCGCCGTGCTGGAACCGGGCGACGCGATCTACATCCCGCCGCTGTGGTGGCACCACGTGCAGGGCCTGGACGCGTTCAACGTGCTGGTCAACTACTGGTGGCAGCGCGCGCCGGCGCACCTGCCGCCGCCGATGGGCGCGCTGTACCACGCGCTGTGGGCGCTGCGCGACCGGCCCGAGCAGGAGAAGCTCGCCTGGCGCGAGGTGTTCGACTACTACGTGTTCGGCGACGCGCAGCGCGCAGGCGAACACCTGCCGGAGGCCGCGCGCCACGTGCTCGGCCCCATCGACGAGACGCTGTCGCGGCAATTGCGCGCGATGCTGATCGCCAGGCTCAACCGCTGACCGCGGCCACGACATAGAAGAGAGAGGGGATCGCCTTGGAAACACCGCAACCGAACCGCATCCGCAAGGTCGTCATCGCCGGCGGCGGCACCGCCGGCTGGCTGGCCGGGGCCGCGCTGTCGCACCAGTTCCGCGACCTGCTGGACATCGTGCTGGTCGAGTCCGAGCAGATCGGCACGGTCGGCGTCGGCGAGTCGACGGTGCCGCCGATCCGCAATTTCCACAAGTTCATCGGCATCGACGAGCAGGAGTTCCTGCGGGAGGTGGCGGGCACCTTCAAGCTGTCGATCTCGTTCGAGAACTGGCGCCGGCCGGGCGAGCGTTTCTTCCACCCGTTCGGCACCACCGGGCAGGGCACGCTGGTGTGCGGCTTCCACCATTTCTGGCTGGACAGCCTGCGCCGCGGCCTGCGCTCGGACCTGGGCGACTACTGCCTGGAGACGCTGGCCTCGCGGGAGGACCGCTTCGGCATGCCGGCGCAGCCGCCGGTCAACTACGCCTACCACCTGGACGCGGGGCTGTACGCGCGCTTCCTGCGCAAGCGCGCCGAGTCGCACGGCCTGAAGCGCATCGAGGGCAAGATCCGCAGCGTGCGCCAGCATCCGGACGGCGACGTCGCCGCGCTGGAGCTGGAGAGCGGGCAGGTGCTGGAGGGCGACCTGTTCATCGATTGCACGGGCTTCCGCGGCCTGCTGATCGAGCAGGCGCTCAAGACCGGCTACGAGGACTGGAACCAATGGCTGCCCAGCGACCGCGCGGTCGCGGTGCAGACCGAGTCGCTCGGTCCGCCGGTGCCGTACACGCGCGCCATCGCGCACGAGGCCGGCTGGCGCTGGAACATCCCGCTGCAGCACCGGGTCGGGTCCGGGCTGGTGTTCTCCAGCCACCACATGAGCGAGGACGAGGCGCGCGCCAAGCTGCTGCGCGACGTGGGCGCGCCGCCGATCAAGGAGCCGTGGCTGGTGCCGTTCCGTACCGGTCGCCGGCTGATGGCGTGGAACCGCAACGTGGTGTCGCTGGGCCTGGCGAGCGGCTTCATCGAGCCGCTGGAATCGACCAGCATCCACCTGACGATGTCGGCGATCGTGCGCCTGATCGAGCTGTTCCCGGCGGATGGGATCCAGCCGTCGATGGTGCGGCGCTACAACGAGCTCAGCCGCGCGGAAATGGAGCACGTGCGCGATTTCATCATCCTGCACTACCACGCCACCGAGCGCGACGAGCCGATGTGGAAGGCCTGCCGCGAGATGGAGCTGCCGGACTCGCTGTCGCAGCGCCTGCAGGCCTGGCGCGAGCGCGCGCACGCCTGGCAGGTGCAGGGCGAGCTGTTCCGGGTGGACTCGTGGACCCACGTGCTGCTGGGGCAGGGGATCGTGCCGGAGCGGCACCACCCGCTGGCGCAGGGGCTGTCGGACCAGGACCTGCGCCGGTTGCTGGAGGCGATCCGCCAGCCGCTCGAACAGGCGGTGGCGCAGCTGCCGTCGCAGCAGGCCTTCATCGAGCGCTATTGCAAGGCGGGACCCGAAGTCTGGGGAAACCGGCCGGCACCGCGGCAGGCCGAGCCCGTCCGCATGGCATGAGGGTCGCCGCGGTGCCGCGCGGCGTGCGTGGCACCGCGGCGGCGGCTCACTCCTCGCGCCCGACCGTGGCCAGGCGCAGGAAGGTCTCGTGCTGGTAGCGGCTCATGCGCAGCTGCTGGCCGGTATCCAGCGTGACCACGTGGTGGCCGTTGAACCAGGGATGGATGGCCTTGACCCGGCGCACGTTGACGATGGCCGAGCGATGGATGCGGACGAACTGGCGCGGGTCCAGGCGCGCGGCCAGCGCCGTCATGGTCTCGCGCAGCTCGTGGCGGCGGTCGGCCAGGTGCAGTTCGACCGTGTTGCGGTTGGCCTTGATCCAGACGATGTCCTCGACGTCGACGAAGACGATGCGCTCGTCCACGCGTACCGGCAGGCGTTGCAGGTAGCCGGCATGGCGGCGCAGTTCGTCCAGCGCCTGCAGGATGCGCGGGGTCGCGCCGGCCTCGCTGGCGGCCGTGGCGGCCAGGCGCGCGCGGGCGCGCTGCAGCGTGCCCGCGAAGCGCTCGCGGCTGAACGGCTTGACCAGGTAGTCCACGGCATTGGCCTCGAAGGCGCGCACTGCGTACTGCTCGTAGGCGGTGACGAAGATCGTGGCCGGCATGCGCTCCGCGCCGATCCGGTCGATCACGGCGATGCCGTCCATCTCCGGCATCTGGATGTCGAGGAACACCAGGTCCGGCGAGTGATGGCGGATCGCGGCCACCGCCGAGGCGCCGTCGCCGCATTCGCCCACGATCTCGATGTCGGGCTGCTCGCGCAGCAACCGCACGACCGCGTGGCGGGCGATGGGTTCGTCGTCGATGACCAGGGCGGCGATGCTCATGCCGGGACGTGCTCCGGGGCGTCGTCGGCATCCTCCAACTCGTGCAGCGGCAGGCGGATGCGGCAGGACACGCCGCGCGGCCAGACCATGTCGAGGCGGATGTTGGCGCGCTCGCCGTACAGCGCCTTCAGCCGCAGCCGCGTGTTGGACAGGCCGATGCCGTGGCCGGCGGGTTCGCCGCCGGGTTCGAGCGTGCTGTTGTAGTTGCGGACCTCGATCTGCAGCTCGTCCTGCTGGCGGCGGCTCTCGATCTCGACGCGGTCGGCGCCGGCGTGGCGGCCGATGCCGTGGCGGATGGCGTTCTCCACGATCGGCTGCAGGATCAGGCTGGGCACGGCGCAGTCGAGCGTATCGGGATCGACGTAGATATGCGTGCTCAGACGATCGCCGAAGCGCTTGCGCTGGATGCCCAGGTACAGGTCGAGCAGGGCCAGCTCGCGGCGCAGGGTGATTTCCTGGCCGTCGTACTCTTCCAGGAAGGCGCGCAGCAACTCGCTCAGGCGCAGCAGCATGTCCTCGGCCGACACCGTGTCCTCGTCCAGCAGCGTGACGATCGCGTGCAGCGTGTTGAACAGGAAGTGCGGTTGCAGCTGCGTCTTCAGCACCTTCAGGCGCGATTGCGCCAGCTCCGTGGCCAGGCGGCTGGCCTCCAGCTCGCGGCGATGGCTCTCGGCGCGGAAGTGCAGCGCCTGCTGGATGGCCAGCAACGCCCAGTAGGTCAGCAGGCCGATGGCGACGTGCTTGCTCAGGAACTGCGCGAGCTGCTCCCCGAGCGCTCCCGGCGATACCAGCGCGCCGATCGCGACGGCCAGCAGCGTGACGGCGACGCTGGCCAGGGCCTGCCGGCCGAGCGCGCCCAGCCGGAACGGCGGCTGGATGGGGAAGCGCTCGCCGAGGCGGAACACCAGCGGCGCCAGCGCGGCCCAGGTGTACCACTGGATCATCGACCAGCGCAGGTAGTCGAAGGGCGACCACAGGTAGCCTCTGTTGACCGCATCGTGCAGGAGTCCCTGCAGGGTGAAGACCACCACCACGATCGTCCACAGGCCGATGTAGCGGAACAGGCCTATCTCCGTATTTCCCAGGCGGATCTTCATGCGTGGCGCTCGGGCGGGTTGGCCGGATCGTAAGCGTGCCGGCAACGGCTGAAAAGCCGCGGTGGCGATGGCTACGATTGGTCACTCCATAACGACGATTCGTCCCGGATGGCTTTCCCGGCGAGGGCCCGGGCGCGCCTGATGTGCGCACCGGGCCGCGCGTCCAGGCGGCCCGGTGCCCTTCATGCCGGAGAACGTCGTCATGCGCATGTTCCGAATCCTGCTCGCCGCGCTGTCGCTGCCGGTGGCCGCAACCGCCCACGCGGAACCCGGCGCCCGCACGCATTACTTCGAACTGGTCAACCGCGCACACGACAGCGTGGTCTCGCTGTCGATCGCGCCGGCAGGCACCGGGGCGTTCCGCGAGCAAGCCCTGGCCGAGCCGCTGCAGGGCGGCGGCGATTCGATCACGGTCGGTGCACTGGGCACCGGCTGCCGTTACGACCTGCGCTTCGTGTTCCGGGACGGGCGCACGCTGGTGTACGAGGGCGCGGATGCCTGCCGTGCGCGCGTCGTACGCATCCGTGCGCTGCCGCGCGGCGGGACCGGCTCGCGTTTCGTCGCCGCACTGGGCCGCTAGGCGCGAGGCATCGGGGCACGCGCCGGAAGCCACGGACCGGACTCCGTTCCCGAAAGCTTGCCGGCGCTGTCCGATGAGGCGCGGCGCTGCGGGAGCGGCGGCCGGAAACGCTCAGCCCGTCAGTCCAAGGGCGCGTCGGTGGAGCGGGTGAGCGCCTCCCACTGCGCGATCTCCGCGCGCATCGCCTCGAGCTTGCGCGAGACCAGGTCCAGGGCGTCGCTGCCCAGCAGCAGGTGCACCGGCGGGGCCGGGTGCTCGATCAGTTCCAGCAGCGCCTGCGCGGCCTTGTCCGGATCGCCGGGTTGCCGGCCGCTCCTGGCCTCGCGCGTGGCGCGTATCGGGTCGAACAACGCATCGTAGTCGTCGATGGCGCGCTCGCTACGCACCATCGAGCGCCCGGCCCAGTCGGTGCGGAACGACCCGGGCGCCACGGCGGTCACGTGGATGCCGAAACCGGCGACTTCCTTGGCCAGGGTCTCGCTGATGCCCTCCAGCGCGAACTTGCTGCCGCAGTAGTAGGCGATGCCCGGCATGGTGATGAAGCCGCCCATGGAGGTGATGTTGACGATGCGTCCGGCGCGGCGCCGGCGCATCGCCGGCAACACTGCCTTGATCATGGCCACGGCCCCGAACACGTTGGCGTCGAACTGGCGGCGCAGTTCGTCCAGCGGCGATTCCTCGAGGATGCCTTCGTGGCCGTAGCCGGCATTGTTGACCAGGACGTCGATCGCGCCGACCTCGCGTTCGATGCCGCGCACGGCCGGCTCGATCGCGTCGAAGTCGGTCACGTCGAGCAGCACGCCGTGGGCGCGACCGGGCGCGCTCGCCTCGAAGGCGGCCAGCGCCTCGGCGTTGCGCACGGTGCCCGCGACGGTGTGGCCGGCGTCGAGCGCGGCGCGCGAGAAGGCGCGGCCGAATCCGGAGCTGACGCCGGTGATGAGCAGGGTTTTCTTCATGGTTCCGGGGTAACACGGTGTATGGGGCGCGCAGTGTGGTGTCTTCCCGATGGGCGGTCCAATATATGGATCGACTCGGATCGATTGCTTTGGGCACTACCCCATGGAGCTGCGCCACGTCCGCTATTTCCTGCTGGTCGCCGAGGAGGCGAACTTCACCCGCGCCGCCGAGCGCGCCGGCATCGGCCAGCCGCCGCTGAGCCAGCAGATCCGCGCGCTGGAGCGCGAGATCGGTACGCCGCTGTTCCGGCGCACGCCGCGCGGCGCGGAGCTGACCGAGGCCGGGCTGGCGTTCCTGCCGGAAGCGCGCGCGCTGGCGCGGCAGGCCGAGGCGGCCGTGGAGGCGGCGCGCCGCGGAGGACAGGGATTGCGGGGCACCCTGCGGGTGGGATTCACCGCCTCGGCGGCCTTCGTCGGCGCGGTGCCCGAGGCGATCCGGCAGTTCGTCGCGGCGAGCCCCGAGGTGGCCGTCTCGCTGGTGGAGGCCGAGACGCGGGCGCTGCTGGAGCGATTGTCGGCAGGGGAGCTGGACGTGGCGCTAACGCGGCTGGGGCGCATCGAGCCGCCCGGGGTGGCGGTGACGCACCTGCTGGACGAGCCGATGGCGGTGGCGGTATCGCATGCGCATCCGCTGGCGCGCCGCAAGACCGTGCCGCTGGCGGCGCTGGCCGAGGAACCGCTGGTGATGTTCCCGCGCGAGGCCGGAGCCAGCCTGTACGACGAGATCATCGCCACCTGCTGGAAGGCCGGGCTGGAGCCGCGCATCGGCCAGCAGGCGCCGCAGTTCTCCTCGGCCCTGAACCTGGTGGCGGCGGGCCTGGGCGTGACCCTGGTGCCTGCGTCGATGGCGCAAGTGCAGTCGGTGGGCGTGCGCTACCTGGCGATCCGCGGCGAAAGCCCGCGCGTGCGGTTGTCGCTGTGCGTGCGGCCCAGGGAAGGCTCGCTGATCGTGGCGCGCTTCGCGCGGATGGTGCGCGAGCGCTGCCGGCCGCCGCGCTGAAGGCGCGCCGGCCACGCCGTTGCGGGGAAACGGGAAACGCCGGCGCGGGCCGGCATTTCCTGCTGCCTATTGCGCCGACATCGAGTACGGATGCTGCGCCGGATCGGTGGCCCATTGCGTGTCCGGCGCGGCCTGCATGGTGAAGCGCAGTTCGCCGCCGGCCATGATCTCCTCGTGCGAGAGCCAGGCACGCGGCAGCGGCTTGCCGTTCAAGCGGGCGCTGCCGATGTAGGCGTGCCCGGCATCCAGGCCTTCGGCGATGATGCTGAAGCGCTTGCCGTTGGGCAGGTTGAGCGTGGCGCGCGGCAGGAACGGGCGGCCGATGACGTACTGGTTGCTGCCCGGCGCCACCGGATAGAAGCCGAGCGCGGTGAACACGTACCAGGCCGACATCTGGCCGAGGTCGTCGTTGCCGGCCAGGCCGTCCGGGGTGGGCTTGTACTGACTGTCCATGATCTGCCCGAGCCGCGCCTGGGTGCGCCACGGCTGGCCGGCGTAGGCGTAGAGGTAGGCGACGTGGTGGCTGGGCTCGTTGCCGTGCGCGTACCAGCCGATCAGGCCGGTGATGTCCTCCATGTGCTCGAACACCTTGGGATCGACCTTGGCGTCGAACACCTGGTCCAGCCTGGCCAGCAACTTGTCGGCGCCGCCGTGCGCGGCGGCGAGGCCGGCCACGTCCTGCGGCACGTACCAGGAATACTGCCAGGCGTTGCCTTCGGTGTAGTCGGTGCCGTAGCCGCTGGCGGTGGGATCGAACGGCTCGCGGAAGCTGCCATCGCGCTTGCGCGCGCGCATGAAGCCGGTGGCCGGGTCGAAGGCGTGCTTCCAGTTGGCGGCGCGCTTGCCGAACTCGGCGGCGATGTCGGCCTTGCCCATCTTCTGCGCCATGCGCGCGATGGTCCAGTCGTCGAAGGCGTATTCCAGCGTCTTGCTCGCCGCTTCGCCTTCCTCGTCGATCGGCACGTAGCCGAGCTCGCGGTACTGGGCGATGCCGTCGTAGGGGCCGTAGTCGGCGCTGGCGACCATCGCCTGCAGCGCCTCGTCGGCGTCGAAGCCGCCGATGCCCTTCATGTAGGCGTCGGCGATCACCGGCACGGCGTGGTAGCCGATCATGCACCACGTCTCCAGGCCGTGGAACGCCCATACCGGCAGGATGCCGTAGGGGCTGGCGCGGCGCGCGGCGAGCAGCGAGTTGACCACGTCGCTGGTGCGTTGCGGCGGTTGCACCAGCGTCAGCAGCGGGTGCAGGGCGCGGTAGGTATCCCACAGCGAGAAGGTCGAGTAGTTGGTCCAGCCCTTGGCCTGGTGCACGGCGTTGTCGGGGCCGCGGTAGCGGCCGTCGCTGTCCATGAACAGCGTCGGGCCGAGCAGGGCGTGGTAGAGCGCGGTATAGAACTGGGTGCGCTGCTGCGCGCTGCCCTGCGCGTCGACGGCGGACAGCGCCTGGCTCCATTGCCGCTTGGCATCGGCGCGCACGCGGTCGAAATCGAAGCCGGGCACCTCGGCATCGAGGTTGGCGATGGCGCTGTCCTCGCTGACCGGCGAGATCGCCACCTTCACCACCAGCGGCTGCTTGCCGGCATCGCCGAAGTCGAACACGCCGACCAGCTGGCGGCCCTCGATCTGCGCGCGCTGGCGCGGATCCTTCTCGCCCGGCGGCGGGAAGCCCTTGTAGACCACGTCCTGCTCGGTGTCGTGCAGTTGCCGGCCGGCGAGCGGCTGCGAGAAGCGCATCGCGAAGTACAGCTGCCGGCCCGGCGCCCAGCCGCGGGTCTCGCGGAAGCCGGTGACGGTGCCGTCGGGGCGCACCCGCAGGCGCGACCACAGCACCTTGCCGGGATAGTCGTACATGCTGGTGCGCAGGTCGACCAGCACGTGCGCGGGCTTGCCCTGCGGGAAGGTGTAGCGGTGCACGCCGACGCGCGCGCTGGCGGTGAGTTCGGCGCGCACGCCGTAGTCGTCGAGCGTGACCGCGTAGTAGCCGGGTTCGGCCTTCTCCTCGTCGTGCCGGAAGCGCGAGGTGTAGCCGCTGCCGGGCTTGGCCACGTCGCCGCGTTCGAGCTTGGGCGTGCCGCTGATCGGCATCAGCAGCACGTCGCCGAGGTCGGAATGGCCGCTGCCGGAAAAATGCGTGTGCGAGAACCCGACGATGGTGTTGTCGTCGTAGCGGTAGCCGGCGGCCCAGCCGTAGCCCTCCTTGCGAGACTTGATCTGGGTATCCGGGCTGAGCTGGACCATGCCGAACGGCACCGTCGCGCCGGGATAGGTATGGCCCTCGCCGCCGGTGCCGATGAACGGGTCCACGGCGGCGTAGGCGTCGTCGGCGGGCGCTGCGTGCGCGCCGCCGGCGAGCGCGGCGCCGAGCAACAGGAAGGTGGCGATCGGACGAAAGCGGTGCATCGATTCTCCCCGGCGATGAACAGGCCACGACCGTAGCACGCGATGCGCGGCGGCACCTCCGCCATCGGTCACTCCATCCGCGCGCGGAGCTTGCCGATCCTGGCGGCTGAACCGGTGGGGGACGCGCGATTGCGGCACCGGGCTTTGCCCCCATCTGGTGGGCATGGATCTGTTCCCGACCGACCAGGAACCGCGCGTGCTGGTGGACGACGCCGAAGGCGGCATCCGCTACTGGCCGCAGGCGGTGGACGCGGCGACGGCGCAGGCGTGGTTCGAGGCGCTGCGCGCGCATGCGCGCTGGGAGGCCCAGCAGCGGCCGATGTATGACCGCGTGGTCGCGGTGCCGCGCCTGCTGGCCTCGTACCGCCTGGACGCCGTGCCTGCCGGCCTGCCGCTGCACGAAATGCTGGCCTGCGTGCAGGCGCGGGTGCCGGCGCCGTACAACACGGCCGGGCTCAACCTCTACCGCGACGGGCGCGACAGCGTGGCGATGCACCACGACAAGCTGCACACGCTGGTGCCCGGGCAACCGATCGCGCTGCTCTCGCTCGGCGCGCCGCGACGGATGAACATCCGGGCGAAATCCGGCGGCCGCGCGTTCGGGCTCGAACTGGCGCCGGGCAGCCTGCTGTCGATGAGCCATGCCAGCCAGCTCACGCACGAGCACGGGATTCCCAAGAGTGCGCGCGTGGCGGGCGAGCGCATCAGCGTGGTGTTCCGGGTGCGGCCGGCCGAGCGCATGGCCGCGGGGCTGTACGGCGCGCATTGGCAAGGGCGCCGGGATTAGCGCGTGTCACGTTCTTCGAGAAGAGCCTCCCTTCCCCGCTTGCGGGGGAAGGTGCCCGAAGGGCGGATGGGGGAAACTGGAATTGTTTTGGTGAGGCAAAGCGCCCCTCATCCGGCGCTGCGCGCCACCTCGCTGCGCGTCCCGGCCCGGCGCAGCGCGCCGGGCGTTCAGGCGTGTGCGAGCCAGATGGCTCGCAAGCAGCACGCCTTCACCCCGCAAGCGGGAGAAGGGACAGGGGGCGCTTCCTGGTCGGAGGCGTAGCTTCCCTTCCCCCGCTTGCGGGGGAAGGTGCCCGGAGGGCGGATGGGGGCGCCGGGCTGTCTGGTCGAGGCAAGCGCCCTCATCCGGCGCTGCCCGCCACCTCGCTGCGCGCCGGGCGTTCAGGCGTGTGCCAGATGGCTCGCAAGCAACACGCCTTCACCCCGCAAGCGGGAGAAGGGAAGGGACGCGTGCGTGCCCATGAGTCGGGAGGCTGCCGACTTGCTTCCTTACCCTGACAGCGGAGCCGTGGACGGGGAAAGGACGGCGAGGCATCGGCAGGCCGGCCCGCGCGGATCAGGCCAGCAGTTCGAAGGTGGCGTGCAGGCCGTCCGCTTCCGCCGACGGCGCCACCCACAGGTCAAACGTGCCCGGCTCCACCGTCGGCTTGAGCCCGGCGCCGACGAACAGCAGGTCCTCGCGACGCAGGGCGAACGTCACCTCGGCGCTGGCGCCGGCGGCGAGCGCGACCTTGCGGAAGTCCTTCAGCTCGCGCACCGGACGGGTGACGCTGGCGGCGCGGTCGCGCACGTACAGCTGCACCACTTCCTCGACGGCGTGTCGGCCGCGGTTGTGGATGCGCGCGCGCACCTCCAGGGTGCCGCCGGCATCGAGCCGCGCATCGCCGATGTCGAGCCCGTCGTACTCGATGCGGCCGTAGGTCAGGCCGTGGCCGAACGGGAACAGCGAAGAGTTCGGGATGGTGCGGTAGTGGGTCTTGAACGCGTCCAGCTTCTCCGGATGCGGGTCCGGCCGGCCGGTCGGCTTGTGCGCGTAGTAGTACGGCACCTGGCCGGCCTCGCGCGGGAAGCTGACCGGCAGGCGGCCGGAGGGGCTGGCCTTGCCGAACAGCAGGTCGGCCAGCGCCGGGCCGGACTGCGAACCCAGGAACCAGGTCACCAGGATCGCCGGCGCTTCCAGCACCGTGCCCCGCAGGGCCAGCGCGCGGCCGTTGCTGAGCAGCACCACCCGTGGCTTGCCGGTGGCGGCCACGGCGTCCACCAGTTGCTGCTGGACCTCGGGGACGACGATGTCGGTGCGCGACTGCGCCTCGCCGGAATAGCGCTGCGGCTCGCCGATCGCCAGCACCACCACGTCGGCGGCGCGCGCGGCGCGCACGGCCTCGTCGATGCCGCCGGGCAGCGGCTTGTCGAAGTCGCAGCCGTCCACGACCTCCAGCGCCGTGGGGTCGGCCATCGCCGCGCGCATCGCGCTGGCCAGGTCGTGGCCGGTGTCGTCGCCGCCGAACAGAACCCACGGGCCGTGGATGTTGGCGAGGTCGCGCGCCATCGGGCCGATCAGCGCGATGCGCTGGCCCTTGGGCTTGAGCGGCAGCAGGTCGTTGTCGTTCTTCAGCATCACCACCGACTTGCGCGCGGCCTCGCGCGCCAGTTGCAGCGTCTCCGGGCGGCGCTGGCGGGCCTGCGCGCGCGCGGGCTGGATGCGCCGGTACGGGTCGTCGAACAGGCCCAGCGCGGCCTTGAAGCGCAGCACGCGCCGCACCGACTCGTCCAGCCGCGCCATCGGCACTTCGCCGCTGGCGACCAGTCCGGGCAGGTACTTGAGGTACAGCCCGCTCTGCATGCTCATGTCGACGCCGGCCAGGAACGCCTTCTTGGTCGCGTCGCGCTCGTCGCTGGCGTAGCCGTGCGCGATCAGCTCCATGTCGCCGGTGTAGTCGGAGACCACCAGGCCCTGGTAATTCCATTCCCCGCGCAGCACGTCGCTGAGCAGCCAGGCGTTGCCGGTGGCTGGGATGCCCGACAGCTCGTTGAACGAGGCCATCGTGGTCAGCGCGCCGGCGTCGAAGCCGGACTGGAACGGCGGGAAGTAGACCTCGCGCAGGGTGCGCTCGGACACGTCCACGGTGTTGTAGTCCAGGCCGCCCTCGGCGGCACCGTAGGCGGCGAAGTGCTTGGGGCAGGCGGCCACCGCGTCCGGATGCGACAGGCCCTGGTCGCCCTGGAAGCCGCGCACGCGCGCCTCGGCCATGCGCCGGCCGAGCAGCACGTCCTCGCCGCTGCCTTCCACGCCGCGGCCCCAGCGCGCGTCGCGGGCGATGTCGACCATCGGCGCGAAGGTCCAGTCGATGCCTACCGCGCTGGCCTCCAGCGCCGCCGCGCGCGCGGTGCGCCGCGCCAGCTCGGGCTCGAAGCTGGCCGATTCGCCCAGCGGCACCGGGAACACCGTGCTGAAGCCATGGATCACGTCGGCGGCGAACAGCAGCGGGATCTTCAGCCGGCCCTGCATCGCCGCGTCCTGCATCTGCCGGTGCCAGGCGACGTTGGAGCCGTTGAACACGCCGGTGAGCTGCCCGGCGCGGGCCGCCTCCAGCTGGGTGCTGGCGGCGGGTACGCGGGTGTCCGGATTGGCCGCGGTGGCGGCCGCATTGGCGGCGACCGAGCCGAGCAGGGTGAGCTGGCCGGCCTTCTCCTCCACCGTCATGCGCGCGATCAGCCCGTCGATGAAGGCGGGCGTGCGGGCGTTGTCGCGCGGTAGCGCCCAGCCGACCGGGATGCGCGACAGCAGGGCGAGCGAGCCGGCGCCGATCAGCAGGTTGCGACGGGTGGTGCGGAGGGTCATACGGGAGCGTCCTTCAAGCCTGGCAAGGATGTAAACGTTATCGGAAGCCAGCCGCCAGGCCATGATGCAGTGCACGATGAAAGGGTGGGGCGCCCTGGTTCGGGTGCCCGCTGCGGGGCGGTGGAAGGGCGGCGGAACGGGCTCCTGAACCGTTGGGGGAGCGCGCTTGGGCGGGCCGGCTCGGCGGCGCAGACTATGCGACGAGCGGCCGCTAGCGTGCCGGCCCGGAGCATTGCGAGGAGTTCCCGTGTCACGACGTGGCGGCAGCGCCGACCTTCCCCTGCACGGCGGCCGGGTGCCGGCGTGGCTTGCGCAGCGCATGACCCGGCTCGGCGCGGTGATGTGCCAGGCCATCGTCCACCACTACGGCCGCGACGAACTGCTGCGGCGGCTGGCGCATCCGTTCTGGTTCCAGTCCTTCGGCGCGGTGATGGGCATGGACTGGCATTCCTCCGGCATCACCACCAGCGTGATCGGCGCGCTCAAGCGCGGGCTGGCGCCGTTGGCGGGCGAGCTGGGCATCCACGTCTGCGGCGGCCGCGGACGGCATTCGCGCGCCACGCCGGACGAGTTGCTGGCGGTCGGCGAGGCCACCGGCATCGATGGAGCCGCACTCGCGCAAGCCAGCCGGCTGGTGGCCAAGGTCGACAGCGCGGCGGTGCAGGACGGTTTCGAGCTGTACCTGCACGGCTTCATCGTCAGCGACGACGGGCGCTGGGTGGTGGTGCAGCAGGGCATGAACGGTACGCGCCGGCAGGCGCGCCGCTACCACTGGCTGTCGGAAGGGCTGTCGAGTTTCCTCGACGATCCGCATGCGGCGGTGGACGGCCCGGGGCAGGGCACCATCGTCAATCTCGCCGATCGCCGGGCGGCGGCCTCGCGCGCCGCGCAACTGGACCTGCTGCAGGCGTTGGGACCGGCACGCGTGGCGGGCGAGTGGGCGCGCCTGCAGGGCGATGGCGCATCCGCCGCGAAGGCCGTGCCGCGGACCGGCGACCTGTTCGCCACGCCCGCATGGGACCCGGCAGCGCAACCGCACCTGTCCATGCCCGGTCACCACGACGTGCGCGGCGGCGACGTCGTCGCGCGCCGCCTGCATGGCGCGCTGGCCGCCGCGGCCGAACAGGGGCCGAAGGACTTCGCCGAGCTGCTGCAGGTGCCTGGCGTCGGCGCGCGCACGGTGCGCTCGCTGGCGATGGTGGCCGAGGTATTGCACGGCGCGCCGTGCCGCTTCAGCGATCCGGCGCGGTTCTCGCTGGCGCACGGCGGCAAGGACCGGCATCCGTTCCCGGTGCCGACGCGGGTGTTCGACCGGACCATCGATGTGCTCAAGCAGGCGGTACGGCAGGCCCGGCTGGGCAACGAGGAAAAACTCGAGGCGATCCGCCGCCTGGATGCGCAGGCGCGGCGGCTGGAAGCGACCGCCGGCGGCCCTTCGGTGGAGGCGTATATCGCGCAGGAACGACGCGATTCCCACCGTTATGGCGGGCGCAGCGTATTCGGCTGGGAACCGGTGCAGGGTGGCGAGCCCCGGCGCAAGGCGGGCTGATGCGCGGCGATCCCCGTGCTCGCGTGCCGATCGATGGGCGCTGCTTCGCCTACGTGTTCCCGTGCCTGTGGGAGGACCATTGCAAGATCGGTTTCTCGCACGATCCGCTGGCGCGCATCGCGGCATTGCATCCGCGCTGGTACGCGTTCTTCGACCTGGAGAACGGATGGCTGGTGGAAGCCGAGTCCGAGCGCGACGCGCGCGACCTGGAACTTGAACTGCGCCGGCCGTTCGCCGCGCACAACGCGCCGGCGCCACTGACCATTCGCGCGCAGGCCGGCGGGGGCACCGAGTGGTTCCGCGGCGTGGCGGAACCCTTGGCGCTGTCGGTGCGGGCGCTGGCGCAGCGCGGGTATCGCGTGCATCCGCTGCAGGGCTGGTTGCAGGCGGCCCTGTCGGCCCGGCGCGAGGGCTTGCACGAATGGACGCTGGCCCAGTTGCCGGCGGACGGGATGGACGGCCGGCATGGCGACACGCCCGCGCTGCGCCGGCTGCGCGACCAGCTCGACGCCTTCGCGGCGCTGGATGTCCCGCTCGACGACGTGCTGCCGGATGCGGTGATGGCGTGGTACCGCCGCGCCGGTGGACGGGCGTGACGAACCGCGCATCGGTGCCGGAAGGGCGTGCGCGTCGCGCGTGGCGTCAAGGCGGCGTGTGCATCGGGCGCCGGCGCTATACCGGTGTTTTACCCGCGCATTGTTAGACCCGTGGCACCTCCATTCATGGGAGCAGTACGGTGCCTGAGAAAAAGACCCGCGAAGCCGTGGCCCGCGACAAGCGCGAGGGCAAGTCCGCCAGCACCCAGGCCGGCGAGTTCGTGAAGGAGGAGATCGAGCATGTGCGCGAAGGCAAGCACGGCGCCAAGAGCACCAAGCAGGCGATCGCGATCGGCCTGAGCAAGGCGCGCCGCGCCGGCATCGACGCCAAGCCGTCCAAGAGCGCTTCCAAGTCGGTCAAGAAGAAGGCCGCGCAGGACAGCAAGGCGGCCAAGGCGCACAAGAAGCCTTCCGCCAAGCATTCGGCCGGCGCCAAGAAGGCGCTGAAGACGGCGAGCAAACGCACCACGGCGAAGAAAGTGGCCGGCAAGAAGGCGTTGTCGAGCCAGGCCAAGAAGGCGGCGAGCAAGCGCACGGCACGCAGCCGTTCGGAAGCGGCCAAGAAGGCGGCGCGGACCAAGGGCGCGGCGGGGCGCAAGGCGGCCGCGAAGAAGGCCGCGCGCACGCGCAAGGCAAAGGATTGAGGCTGCGGCCAGTACCGCCGGCCGCAGGCCGTTTCAGCCGTAGTGCGCCGCCGGCTCGTGCACGGCCGATGCACCGGCGCCACGCAGGCGCGGGCGCAGCCATTCGGCGAAGGCTTTTTCGTCGAGGCTGCCTTCGGCCAGAGCGATGTATTGCGGATACAGCTCCAGGTCGTCGGCTTGCAGCGAGACCTCGTTGAGCAGCAGGAAGGTTTCGCAGGCGACCGCGGCCGTGCGCTTGTTGCCATCGACGAAAGGATGGTTGCGGGCCAGGCCGAAAGCGAGGCTGGCCGCCAAGTCGGCGAGATCCGGTGGCGGGTCGCCGTAGGAGAACAGTTGCTGCGGGCGGGCGAGGGCGGATTCGAGCAAGGCTTCATCGCGCACGCCGCTGCCGCCGCCATGCTCGGCAAGCTGGCGTTCGTGGATGGCCAAGGCCAGGGCGCGGCTGATCCAGACGATCATCGGGACCGCTCCCTACTGCGCCAACTTGTGCAGCAGCGTACGCCGGTCGCGCATGACCTTCTCCGCCATCTCCATCTGCCGCGCCAGTTCCGGATCGAATGCGGTCAGGCGGATGCCGTCCGGGGTTTCCAGCACGTAGAGCTCGTCGCCCTTCTCCACGCGCAGGCGGGCCAGCAGTTCCTTGGGCAGGATGACGCCGGCAGAGTTGCCGATATTGGTGATCTTGAGCTTCATGAGCTGGCTCCAGGGTTGTTATAACTTTTGTTATATAGCGCTGAAATGCCCGCGCCGCAAGGGGAGGAAAACGCCAGGGCGTCTCGCCTGGCGAGACACCAGGGTGTACAAATGTACACCCTGTCTCCACAATCCGCCGCCATGACCCCGCTCCCGCCCCGGCGCGCCGCCATCCTTGCCTACCTGCACGACTGCGCACGGCAGGGGCATGTCCCCAGCCTGGCCGAGATCGCCGTGCACTTCGGCTTCGCCTCGCGCAACGCCGCGCAGAAGCACGTGCAGGCATTGGTCGAGGCCGGCCTGGTCGAGCGCCGGCCCAATACCCGGCGCGGGCTGCGGGTGCCGGGCGTGCCCGGGCGCGAAGGCCTGCTGGCCTTGCCGGTGCTCGGGCGGGTCGCGGCGGGCGCGCCGATCGGGGCCGATATCGGCCTGGACGAGCAGTTGTGGCTGGACCGCAGCCTGTTCTCGCTCAGGCCGGATTACCTGCTGGTGGTGCAGGGCGATTCGATGATCGACGACGGCATCCTCGACGGCGACCTGGTCGGCGTGCACCGTGCCAGCGAGGCGCGCAACGGCCAGACCGTGGTGGCGCGGATCGACGGCGAGATCACGATCAAGCGCCTGGAGCGCGGTGCCGAGCGCCTGCGCCTGCTGCCGCGCAATCCGGCGCATGCGCCGATCGAGGTGGCGCCGGATGCGGAGTTCGCCATCGAGGGCCTGTTCTGCGGCCTGCTGCGCCGGGGATGAGGCATGGGCGAAGTTCGGGCCCTGGACGATCTGCTCGCCGCGCGCACGGTCTGGCATGCCGGGCGCGGGACCGCGCTGGCCGAAGGCGGCGAGCCGACCGGCCATCCCGCGCTGGATGCGCTGCTGCCGGGCGGCGGCTGGCCGCGGCGCGCCCTGACGGAATTGCTGCTGCCGGCCGATGGCGTCGGCGAGATCGCGCTGCTGCTGCCGACGCTGGTGCGCATGACCCGGGCCGGCCAGCGCGTGGTGCTGGTGGCGCCGCCCTACATTCCGTATGCGCCGGCCCTGCAGGCGGGCGGGATCGACCTGGCATGGCTGCACCTGGTCGAGGCCGAACCGCGCGATGCGCTGTGGGCGTTCGAGCAATGCCTGCGCAGCGGCGCCTGCGCCGCGGTGCTGGGCTGGCCGCAGACAGGCGATGCGCGCGCGCTGCGCCGCTTGCAGGTGGCGGCCGACAGCGGCGACTGTTGCGGTTTCGCGCTGCGCGACCGCAAGCATGCGGCCAATGCCTCGCCGGCGGCCTTGCGGCTGGAATACCGGCCGGCGCAGGCGGCCTGGCAGGTGCTCAAGTGCCGCGGCGGCCCGGTGCCGGCGCAGCCGCTGCGCCTGGCGCGGTGAGGGCGCGCGCGTGCTCTGGGCCTGCATCCTGCTGCCGCAGCTGGCGCTCGACGCCGTGGTGCGCCGCCTTCCCGAGCCCGAGGCGCCGCTGGCGCTGGTGGAAGGCCCGGCGCAACTGCGCACCCTGCATGCGGTGAACGCGGCCGCATCGCATGCCGGCCTCAAGCCCGGCATGCGCCTGTCCGCGGCGCATGCGCTGCTGGCGCAGGTGCGCACCGTCGACTACGACCCGGCCGAGGAAACGCGTTGGCATCGCTTCCTCGCCGCCTGGGCCTACCGGCACAGCTCGCTGGTGAGCATCCAGTGGCCGCGCGCGATCGCGCTGGAAGTGCAGGCCAGTTTCCGGCTGTTCGGGCCGTGGCCGCGCTTCGAGCGACGCCTGCGCGAGGAACTGGAGGCACTGGGTTTCCAGCACCGCATCGCGATGGCGCCGACGCCGCGCGCCGCGCGCGTGCTGGCCGGATTGCGCGACGGCCTGGCGGTCACCCACCCCGATGCGCTGCGGCGCACGCTCGACGGCGTGCCGATCCGGCGCGCGGCCTTGCCCGGCGAGGCCGGCGAACGCCTGCACCGGATGGGCGTTCGCACGCTGGCGGCCTTGCGCGCGCTGCCGCGCGACGGCGTGCGCAGGCGCTTCGGCCTGGACGTGCTGGAGCACCTGGACCGGCTCTACGGCCAGGCCGACGATCCGCTGCCGTACTACGCGCCGCCGGACCATTTCGATGCGCGCGTGGAGATGGGGTACGAGGTCGAGCGCCATACCGCGCTGCTGTTCCCGCTGCGGCGCTTGGTCGGCGACCTGTGCACTTACCTGTCGATCCGCGACGGGGGCGTGCAGCACTTCGTGCTGAGGCTGGAACACGAGCAGGGCCACCACGACGTCGAGGTCGGCCTGCTGTCGGCCGAGCGCTCGCCCGCGCTGCTGTTCGAACTGGCGCGCAACCGCCTGGAGCGGGTGGAGATCGCGCGGCCGGTGGTGGCCTTGCGCCTGCTGGCGGAGCGGCTGCCGCCGTTCGTGCCGGCGGCCCGCGACCTGTTCGACATGCGCCCGCAGCAGGCGATGGACTGGCCGCAGCTGCGCGAGCGCCTGCGCGCCCGCCTGGGCGACGGTGCGGTGTATCGGGTGGTCCCGGGCGATGATCCGCGACCGGAGCGGGCCTGGCGGCGCGTGGCGGGCGAGGGCGACGACGCGCGCCGCGCGCCGGCACCGGCGCGGGCGCTTCCCGCGCGGCCGGCTTGGCTGCTGCCGCACCCGCTGCCGCTGCGCGAACCGCACCCGCGCATCGTCGCCGGCCCTGAGCGGCTGGAGAGCGGCTGGTGGGATGGCGAGGACGCCCGCCGCGACTACTACGTGGTGGAGACCGCGCGCGGCCAGCGTGCCTGGGCCTTCGTGCCGGCGGGCCGGCACGAGGGCTGGATGCTGCACGGGTGGTTCGCATGAACGAGGGGGAGTGTGCCCTCATCCGCCCTGCGGACATCTTCTCCAGCACGCGGGAGAAGAGGATGCACCCCGACTGTCCCGGATTGCCCCGGTGGCCCGTCGTTTCCTTCTCCCGTTTACGGGAGGTGCCCGCAGGGCGGATGAGGGCCGCTCTCGCATGAACGGCTTCGACGATGCCTATCGCGAGGCCCCCGGCGGGCACGTGCCGCGCGCCTGGGAGGTGCTTGCCCGTCTGCGTGCGGCCAACGACGATGCCACGCGCCCGGATGATGCCGGCCTGCCGCCCTACGCGGAGCTGCACTGCCTGTCGGACTTCTCGTTCCTGCGCGGCGCATCCAGTGCCGAGGATCTGTTCCGGCGCGCCCACGAATGCGGCTACGAGGCCCTGGCGATCACCGACGAGTGCTCGCTGGCCGGCATCGTGCGCGGGCTGGAGGCCTCGCGCGCCACCGGGGTGAAATTGATCGTCGGCAGCGAGTTCGTGCTCGAAGACGGCCTGAGGTTCGTCCTGCTGGTCGAGCACGATGCCGGCTATCCCTTGCTGTGCGAACTGATCACCACCGCGCGCCGCGCCGCCGGCAAGGGATGCTACCGGCTCGTCCGCGCGGACGTGCAGGCGCAGTTCGCCCGCGGCGCGGACGGCGTGTTCGCGCTGTGGCTGCCGGGCGATCCGGTGGACGTGGCCGGCGGCGAATGGCTGCGCGCGCTGTTCGGCGAGCGCGCCTTCCTCGCGATCGAGCTGCACCGCGAGCGCGACGACGCCGCGCGCCAGGCCGAACTGCTCGCCGTCGCGCGCCGGCTGGGCATGGCCGCCCTCGCCAGCGGCGATGCGCACATGGCCACGCGCCGCGAGCGCATCCTGCAGGACACGCTCACCGCGATCCGCCACAACCTGCCGCTGGCCGAGTGCGGCGCGCACCTGTTCCGCAACGGCGAGCGCCACCTGCGCACGCGCCGCGCGCTGGCCAGCATCCACGGCGCCGGGCCGATGCTGGCCGCGGCCGAACTGGCGCGGCGCTGCACCTTCGACCTGGGCAAGGTGAAGTACGACTATCCGGTCGAGCTGGTGCCGCCGGGCGAGACGCCGACGACGCACCTGCGCAAGCGGGTCCTCGCCGGCATGCGCAGGCGCTGGCCGGCGGGCGCGCCGTGGAAGGTGCGGCGCGACATCGCCAAGGAGCTGGCGTTGATCGCCAGGCTCAAGTACGAGGCGTTCTACCTGACCGTCGAGGACGTAGTGCGGTTCGCGCGCTCGCAGGGCATCCTGTGCCAGGGCCGCGGTTCGTCGGCCAACTCGGCGGTGTGCTTCGCGCTGGGGATCACCGCGGTCGATCCCGGCGAGAGCCGCCTGCTGCTGGCGCGCTTCCTGTCGGAAGAACGCAACGAGCCCCCCGACATCGACGTCGACTTCGAGCACGAGCGGCGCGAGGAAGTCATCCAGTACGTCTACCGCAAGTACGGCCGCGAGCGGGCCGCGCTCGCCGCCACGGTGATCTGCTACCGCGGCAAGAGCGCGGTGCGCGACGTGGCGCGCGCGTTCGGCCTGCCGCCGGACCAGATCGCGCTGCTCGCCAATTGCTACGGCTGGGGCAATGGCGAGACGCCGATGGAGCAGCGCATCGCCGAGGCCGGGTTCGACCTGGAAAACCCGCTGATCCGGCGCGTGCTGGTCGTGACCGAGATGTTGCGCGGCCATCCGCGCCACCTGTCGCAGCACGTCGGCGGCTTCGTGATCTCCGATGCGCCGCTGTCCACGGTGGTGCCGGTGGAGAACGCGGCCATGCCCGAGCGCACCATCATCCAGTGGGACAAGGACGACCTGGAAACGATGGGCATGCTCAAGGTCGACTGCCTGGCGCTGGGCATGCTGACCTGCCTGCGCAAGACGCTGGACCTGGTGCGCGGCCACCGCGGCCGCGACCTGGAGGTCGCCACGATCCCCGCCGGGGACGAGGCCACCTACGCGATGATCCAGCGCGCCGACACCGTGGGCGTGTTCCAGATCGAGTCGCGCGCGCAGATGGCGATGCTGCCGCGGCTGAAGCCGGAGTGCTTCTACGACCTGGTGGTGGAAGTGGCGATCGTGCGGCCGGGGCCGATCCAGGGCGACATGGTGCACCCCTACCTCAAGCGCCGGCAGGACCGCAGCCTGGTGAGCTTCCCGTCGGAGGGCGTGGAGAAGATCCTGGGGCCGACGCTGGGCATCCCGCTGTTCCAGGAGCAGGTGATGGAGCTGGTGATCCATGCCGGCTACGAGCCGCACGAGGCCGACCAGCTGCGCCGCTCGATGGCGGCCTGGAAGCGTGGCGGCGACATGGAGCCCCACCGGGCACGCATCCGCGAGCTGATGAAGGACAAAGGTTATTCGTCCGGGTTCATCGACCAGATCTTCGAGCAGATCAAGGGCTTCGGCTCCTACGGGTTCCCGCAGAGCCATGCCGCCTCGTTCGCCAAGCTGGTCTACGCGAGCAGCTGGCTCAAGCGGCACGAGCCGGCCGCGTTCGCGTGCGGGCTGCTCAACGCGCAGCCGATGGGTTTCTATTCGCCGGGCCAGATCGTGCAGGACGCGCGCCGCGGCAGTCCCGAGCGGCCTGCGGTGGCGGTGTTGCCGGTGGACGTGGTGCACAGCGACTGGGACAACACGTTGTCCGGCGGCAGCCCGTGGCGCGGCGACGACGCACCGGGCGAGCAGCCCGCGATCCGGCTCGGCCTGCGCCAGTTGGCCGGCCTGTCCGAGGCGATGGGCCGGGCGATCGTGCGCGCGAGGGCGCAGCGCCCCTTCGCCGGCATCCCGGATCTATGCCTGCGCGCCGGCCTGGACGAGAAGGCACGCACGGTACTGGCGGAGGCCGGTGCGCTGCAGGCGCTGGCGGGGCACCGCAACGCCGCGCGCTGGGCGGTGGCCGGCATCGAGCGCAGCCGTCCGCTGCTGCCGGGCAGCCCGGCCGAGGCCGACATCGCCTTGCCGGCGCCGCGCCCGGGCGAGGAGATCCTGGCCGACTACCGCAGCGTGGGGCTGACCCTGCGCCAGCATCCGATGGCCCTGCTGCGCCCGCAGATGCGCCAGCGCCGCATCCTCGGCCTGGACGAACTGCGCACGCGCCATCACGGCGCCGGCGTGCACGTGGCGGGCCTGGTCACCCAGCGCCAGCGCCCGCAGACCGCCAAGGGCACGATCTTCGTCACCCTGGAGGACGAGCGCGGCATGATCAACGTGATCGTCTGGCCGCACGTCGCGCTGCGCCGCCGCCGCGCGCTGCTGGAATCGCGCTTGCTGGCGGTGCGCGGCCGCTGGGAACGCGTGGACGGCGTCGAGCACCTGATCGCCGGCGACCTGCAAGACCTCAGCGAACTGCTCGGCGAACTGGAGGTGGTGTCGCGGGATTTCCATTGAGCCGCGTGTTGCCGCCACGCGGCATGGGACGAGGTTGCATCGGTACCGGTGCGCGCGAACGGCTCACCTCACCCCATGCATCAACCGCTTCAGCAGGGGGGCGGCCAATAATGCGGCCAAGCCGCAGCCCAGGCCGATCCAGGTCATCAGCCAGAACAGGTGGGCGTAACCGGCCGAGGCCTCGGCCAGGTTCAGGGTTTCGCCATCGGGCACGTCGATCGCGGAGAGCTTGCCGAACAGCGCGGCGAGCGCTTCGGAAAACGCGGTGGCCAGGAACCAGGTGCCCATCATCAGGCTGACCACGCGCGGTACCGCCAGCTGCGTGACCGCCGCCAGGCCCACCGGCGACAGGCACATCTCGCCTATCTCCAGCACCAGGTAGGCCAGCACCAGCCACCAGACGCTGGCCATCTGCCCGCTGGCGCCGACCTGTTGCGCGGCCAGCGCCAGCGGCACGAACGACAGACCGGCGAACAGCAGGCCGAACGCCGACTTCACCGGCTTGGACGGGTCGGCGCCGCGGCGGTCCAGCCAGGCCCAGAGCGCTGCGAACGGGGGCGCCAGCATCACCAGGAACAACGCGCCGAGATAGGTGAGCGAGCCGGCCGTCTGCGGCAGCACGATGCAATCGCGCACCAGGAACGCCAGCATCAGCGCGACCACCGCGACGAACAGCGCGCGCGGCGCGGCGGAGCGGGGATCGCGGTCGGACATCGCGGCCGCCACGACGAAGCCCAGCGGCGCCAGCAGCAGCGAGGCGATCGACCATGGCAGCGGCGTGCCGTCGCGGATCACCAGCGCGGGCGCCACGTCCTTGGTCAGCAGGCGGTCGGTGAAGGTCACCCAGGAGCCGTAGGTCTGCTCGTACAGGGTGAAGAACACCAGCGCCATGAAGATCAACGCCATCAGCGCGATCATCTGCTGGCGCTGCGCCGGCGTGCATTGCGTGCCGACGAACCAGCCGAACCACACCAGCACGGCGCCCAGGACGACCAGCATCAGCATCAGGGCCAGCGAGATCTCCCCGCCGAGCGAGAACGCGCCGTTGGCGGCCGCCCACATCAGCCACGCCACCGGCAGCACGCCCAGGACCGCCGTGCCGTAGATCAGCCACTCGCGCGGCAACCCGGCCACGCGCTCGCGCAGCGCGGCGGGCGAGGGGGATTCGGCATGGCCGTGCAGGTACTTCTGGCCCCACAGGAACATGCCCAGGCCGACCAGCATGCCGATGCCGGCCGCGCCGAAGCCGTACTTCCAGCCATAGGCCTCGCCGAGGTAGCCGCAGACCAGCGAGGCGAACAGCGCGCCGAGGTTGATGCCGGCGTAGAACAGCGAGAAGCCCGAGTCGCGGCGCGGGTCGTTCTCCGCGTAGAGCTTGCCGACGATGGTGGAGATGTTGGGCTTGAGGAAGCCGACGCCGACGATGATCAGCGCCAGCGACAGGTAGGTCGTCGCCAGCGCGCCGGTGTCGCGCACCACCTGGCCGCCGACGCGCGTGGCGGCGTGGCCTTCGAAGGCCATGCCGAGATGCCCCAGCACCAGCAGGAGGCCGCCGAACACCACCGCCTTGCGCATGCCCAGCCAGCGGTCGGCGAGCAGGCCGCCGAACACCGGGAGGCAGTACACCAGGCCGCCGTAGGCGCCGAGCAGGTCCAGCCCGGCCTTGTCGCCGAACAGGTGGTACTTGGTCAGGTAGAGCAGCAGCAGCGCCTTCATCCCGTAGAACGAGAAGCGCTCCCACATCTCGGTGAAGAAGCAGACGTAGACGCCCTTGGGATGGCCGAGGAAGTCGTCGGGGGAAAGGCGGGCGGCGGCGGTCATCGGGCTGGGAGCGGTGTGCGAGCGGCGAGTATAGAGAGGGTGTGGGGAGGCCTGCCCTCATCCGCCCCTTCGGGGCACCTTCTCCCGCAGGCGGGAGAAGGGAGGTGCCCTGCGCCGCCGTCCCGATGGCGGGCGGCAACGCCGTTCCCTTCTCCCGTTCACGGGAGAAGGTGCCCCGAAGGGGCGGATGAGGGGCCGTGCATGCCGCCCTGCAGCTGGACTTGCCGGCGGGCAAACGCTAGCGTGTGGCGGATTTTTTGCCATCAGGGGGTCCTCCCAATGAGCCAAGACGCACAGACGCGCCAGCTCACCTTCCGTGCCGTGTTGCTGGCCATCGTGCTGGCGGTGGTCCTTTCGGCCGCCAATGCCTACCTGGGCCTGTTCGCCGGCCTGACCATCGCCACGGCGATCCCGGCGGCGGTCGTCTCGATGGGCGTGCTGCGCCTGCTGGGCGGCGGCACGATCCTGGAGAACAACATCGTCCAGACCGGCGCCTCGGCCGGTTCCTCGATCGCCGCCGGCGTGATCTTCACGATCCCGGCGCTGGTCATCATGGGCTACTGGCCGGACTTCAAGTACTGGTGGGTGCTCGGCATCGCCGGCCTGGGCGGCTTGCTCGGCGTGCTGTTCTCGGTGCCGCTGCGGCGCTCGATGATCGTCGAGGACCCGCTGCCGTTCCCCGAGGGCAAGGCCGCGGCCGAGGTGCTCAAGGCCGGCGAGAACCCCGGCCCGGGCCTGAAGATCCTGGCGCTGTCCGGCGCGATCGGCGCGCTGGTCAAGCTGGCCGCGGCGAGCGGCCTGCGGGTGATCCCGGATACCTGGGTGCAGTCGGCCTATGCCGGCAGCTCCAAGGTCACCGCCTTCTTCGGCACCAACCTGTCGCCGGCGCTGCTCGGCGTGGGCTACATCGTCGGCCTGAACGTCGGCATCGTGGTGGTGTCCGGCTCGATCCTGTCCTGGCACATCGCGATCCCGCTCTACCAGGCGTTCTTCTCCGGCAGCGACCCGGGCCTGGCGGCCAGGCTGGCCGATGCCTCGGCCGCGGATGCGGCCTATGCGATCTGGAGCGCGAAGATCCGCTACCTGGGCGTCGGCGCGATGCTGATCGGCGGCATCTGGACGCTGTTCTCGCTGCGCAAGTCGCTGCTCAACGGCATGAAGAGCGGCTTCGCCGCCGCGCGCAAGAGCGGCGGCCCGGCGCTGGCGCACACCGAGCGCGACCTGCCGATGAAGTGGATGCTGGTGGCGCTGGTGGTCTTCATCCTGCCGCTGCTGGGCCTGTACCAGGCGATCGTGCAGCAGTGGCACGTCTCCATCCCGATGACGATCATCATGATCGTGGCCGGCTTCCTGTTCGTGTCGGTGTCGGCCTACCTGGCGGGCCTGATCGGCTCGTCCAACAACCCGGTCTCGGGCATCACCATCTCCACCATCCTGTTCGCCTCGGCGGTGCTGGTGCTGTTGCTCGGCAAGAGCGGGCTGGTGCCGGTGGGCGTCGGCGGCGCGCCGCTGGGCGCGGTGGCCGCGATCATGATCGGCGCGGTGGTGTGCTGCGCGGCGGCGGTCGGCGGCGACAACCTGCAGGACCTGAAGGCCGGCTACCTGGTCGGCGCCACGCCGTGGAAACAGCAGCTGATGCTGGGCATCGGCGCGTTCTCGTGCGCGCTGATCATGGCGCCGGTGCTGAACCTGCTGGCGCAGGCCTACGGCATCGGCGCGCCGACCCCGGAACATCCGAATGCGCTGGCGGCGCCGCAGGCCAACCTGATGGCCTCGGTCGCGCGCGGCCTGTTCGGCGGCGAGCTGCCTTGGACGTTCATCGGCCTGGGCGCGGTGGTCGGCGCGCTGGTGATCGCGTTCGACGAGTGGCTGAAGTCGCGCAAGGCGCACTTCCGCGTGCCGGTGCTGGCCGCGGCGATCGGCATCTACCTGCCGCTGGAGCTGATGGTGCCGATCTTCCTCGGCGGTTTGCTGGCGCACCTGGTCGAGCGCTTCCACAAGGTGCGCGTGGACGACGAGGACGCGCGCGACCGCGTGCATCGCCCGGGCGTGCTGTTCTCGGCGGGGCTGATCACCGGCGAGGCGCTGATGGGCATCGCCATCGCGATCCCGATCGTGGCGGCCGGGCGCGCCGACGTGCTGGCGTTGCCGGAGATGTTCCACCTCAGCCAGTGGGTGGGCCTGGTCGTGCTGGCCCTGGTCGGCTGGCTGCTGTACCGCACCGGCAAGAAGGGCGAGCAGGCGGGGTGATGGCCGCGGCGTCGCGGTAAGCATGCGAAGGGCGGCCGTGGGCCGCCCTTCGCGCTTGGAAGGCCCACGAAAGCCGCTCCCATAGGCGGGCCGGGCATGACTTCAGTCCTTTGCGCCGTGGCCGGGCCGGCCTCTACCATCGGCGTTTTGCCGTTCCGGGAGACCCCGATGAAGCTTCGTACTGCCTTGCTGCCCCTGGCCCTGCTGGCCGCGCTGCCCGTCCTGGCCAGTGCGCGCGGTTTCGAGGTGCGCGACCTGGTCGCCCTCGATCGCGTGTCCTCGCCGACGCTGAGCCCGAACGGCGACGTGCTGGTCTTCGCCAAGCGCCAGATGAACCCGGAGCTGACCAAGGCCAGCACCAGCCTGTGGGTGCGCGACCTGCGCACGCGCGACCTGGCGCCGCCCAAGCAGCTGACGCCGGACGGCTGGAACGTCAATTCGCCCGCGTTCTCCGCCGACGGCCAGACGGTGTACTTCCTGAGCGCCCAGTCCGGCAGCCAGCAGCTCTATGCGGTCTCGTCCACCGGCGGCAAGCCGCGCCAATTGACCGACTTCGCGGTCGACGTGGACAGCTTCAAGCTCTCGCCCAACGGCGAGCGCATCGTGTTCAGCGCCGGCGTGTTCCAGGATTGCGGTTCCGACCTGGCCTGCACCAAGAAGAAGGTCGACGAGAGCGCGGCCTCCAAGGCGTCCGGCAAGGTGTTCGATTCGTTGTTCGTGCGCCACTGGGACGCCTGGAACGACGGCCGCCGCAACACCCTGTTCGTGGCCGACCTGCCCGCCAAGGCCAAGGCCAAGCCGATCACCGAGGCCACCGCGATCAGCGCCGGCATTCCCGGCGATGCGCCGTCCAAGCCGTTCGGCGGCAACGACGACTACGCCTGGTCGCCCGACGGCACCTCGGTCGTCGCCAGCATCCGCGTGGAAGGCCGCGCCGAGCCGTGGTCGACCAACTTCGACCTGTACCGGCTCGACGCCAACGGCCGCACCTCGCCGGTCAACCTGACCAGGACCAACCTGGCCTGGGATGCCGGCCCGGTGTTCAGCGCGGACGGCAGGAGCCTGTACTACCGCGCGATGAAGCGCCCGGGCTTCGAGGCCGACCGCTTCGGATTGATGGTCATGGACCTGGGCAGCGGCAAGACCCGCGAGATCGCGCCGGACTGGGACCGCTCGGCCGGCGAAATCGTGCTGTCCCCCGACGGCCGCTCGATCTACACCAGCGCCGACGACATGGGCGAGCACCCGCTGTTCCGCATCGACATCGCCTCCGGCAAGGTCGAGAAGCTGGTCGCCGGCGGCAGCGTGGGCTCGCCGGTGCTGGCCGGCTCGACCCTGGCCTTCACCCGCAACTCGCTCAAGAGCGGCGACCAGATCCTCGTCGCCGACGGCGATGCCAAGGGCTTGCGCGAGATCACGCCGAGCGCGGCCGAGAAGCTGCCGGACGTGCAGTTCGGCGACTTCGAGCAGTTCAGCTTCAAGGGCTGGAACGACGAGACCGTGCACGGCTACGTGGTCAAGCCGTACAACTACGAGCCGGGCAAGAAGTACCCGGTGGCGTTCCTGATCCACGGCGGCCCGCAGGGCAGCTTCGGCAACGGCTGGAGCTATCGCTGGAACCCGCAGACCTACGCCGGCCAGGGCTATGCGGTGGTGATGATCGATTTCCACGGCTCGACCGGCTACGGCCAGGCATTCACCGACGCGATCAGCCAGCACTGGGGCGACCGCCCGCTGGAAGACCTGCAGAAGGGCTGGACCGCGGCGCAACAGCAGTACGGCTTCCTCAACGGCGACAAGGCCTGCGCGCTCGGCGCGAGCTACGGCGGCTACATGACCTACTGGATCGCCGGCAACTGGAACCAGCCGTGGAAGTGCCTGGTCGACCACGACGGCGTGTTCGACAACCGCATGATGGGCTACAGCACCGAGGAGCTGTGGTTCAGCGAGTGGGAGAACGGCGGCACGCCGTGGCAGAACCCGGCCGGCTACGAGAAGTTCAACCCGGTGCTGCACGTGGACAAGTGGAAGGTGCCGATCCTGGTGATCCACGGCCAGCAGGATTTCCGCATCCCGGTCGAGCAGGGCCTGGCCGCGTTCACCGCCGCGCAGCGCAAGGGCATCGAGTCGAAGTTCCTGTACTTCCCGGACGAGAACCACTGGGTGCTCAAGCCGCAGAACAGCATCCTGTGGCACGACACGGTCAATGCGTGGTTGAAGCAACATATCGGGGATTGAGTTGGAGGCTGGGACCCGAGGCTGGGAAAAGCGACGAGCCTGGTTCCGGTCGAGTGTCGTTGTAGGAGAGGCTTCAGCCTCGACGGGCTGTGCCGGGGAAGCCGGGACTCGGGCTTAGGGACTCGGGGCTCGGCGAAGCGACAAGCCTGCTTCGGATCGCGTGCTGTTGTGAGAGGGACTTCAGTCCCGACAGGGCTTTACTGGCCAGCTGTCGGGACCGAAGTCCCTCCTACAGAAAGCCAGAAAGCCAAAAACCTGCAAAAAAGCATCGGATCGCTTGACAGCCGGACCCAGGCAAAGATGCTTTTCCCGAGTCCCGAGTCCCGAGTCCCGAGTCCCGAGTCCCGAGTCCCGAGTCCCGAGTCCCGAGTCCCGAGTCCCGAGCCCCGAGCCCCGAGCCCCGAAATGAAAAGCATCGATCCCGCCGATCTCGAAGCGCTGTTCGACGCGGTGCCCGACGTGCTGTTCTTCGTCAAGGACCGCGAAGGGCGCTATACGCACGTCAACCAGACGATGCTGCGCCGGCTGGGGCTGAAGTCGCGAAAGGAGTTGATCGGCAAGCGCGTGGTGGAGGTCTACCCGAGCGGGCTGAGCGCCAGCTACGCCAACCAGGACGAGCGAGTGCTGGCCGGCGAGACCATCGACAACGTGCTGGAGCTGCACCTGTTCGCCAACGGCGAGCCGGGATGGTGCCTGACCTGCAAGCGCCCGCTGCGGGTCGATGGCGAGGTGCAGGGCATCATCGGCATCTCGCGCGACCTGGATCCGCAGGACGGCCACGACGCGCAGTACGAGAAATTGCGCCTGGCGCTGGCGTACCTGCACGTGAACTACGCGCAGAACGTGCGCATGCAGACGCTGGTGGAGATCACCGGTTTCTCGATGTCGAAGCTGCAGCGCTCGTTCCGGCGCGTGTTCCAGCTCACGCCGCAGCAGGTGCTGGCCAAGCTGCGCCTGCAGATGGCGATGCACCTGCTGCACGGCAAGCAGAGCGTGACCGAGATCGGCCATGCCTGCGGCTTCAGCGACCAGAGCGCCTTCACGCGGCAGTTCAAGGCCGCCACCGGCATGACCCCGAGCGAGTACCGCGCGCTGGCCAACGCGAAGCTGGTGGAGCAGGTGGACGGGGCCAGGTTCGGGCATGCGCTCCAGTTGAAGTAGCCCGTCCCCACCGCCCCGTGTCCCCATGTGGGAGCGACTCTGGATGGCCCGAGGCCATCCAGAGTCGCTCCCACGAAACGCCGATAGCGGAGACTCCGCCCCAAACGACAACGGCCCGCAAAGCGGGCCGTCGTCCTGCCGGGTACGGGAGGCTCACGCCTCCACGGCATCGTCCTTGTACGCATCCACCGGGATGCACGCGCACATCACGTTCTTGTCGCCGTAGACGTTGTCCACGCGCGCCACCGGCGGCCAGTACTTGGCCTGCTTGAGCGAAGGCAGCGGGAAGGCGGCCAGCTCGCGCGGATAGGCGTGGGCCCACTCGCTGGCGGACACCGCCGTGGCGGTGTGCGGGGCGTGCTTGAGCGGGTTGTCCTCGCGGTCCAGGCGGCCGTCCTCGATCGCGGCGATCTCCTGCCGGATCTGGATCATCGCGTCGATGAAGCGGTCCAGCTCGTGCTGCGATTCGCTCTCGGTCGGCTCCACCATCAAGGTGCCGGCGACCGGGAAGCTCAGCGTCGGCGCATGGAAGCCGAAATCGATCAGGCGCTTGGCGATGTCCTCGGCGCCGACGCCGCTGGTCTTCTCCAGCGGGCGCACGTCCAGGATGCACTCGTGCGCGACCAGGCCGTTGCGGCCGGTGTACAGCGTCTTGTAGTGCGGCGCCAGGCGCCTGGCGACGTAGTTGGCGTTGAGCAGCGCGACCTGGGTGGCCTTGCGCAGGCCGGCGGTGCCCATCAGGGTGATGTACATCCAGCTGATCGGCAGGATCGAGGCCGAACCGAAGCTCGCCGCCGACACCATGCCGACTTCGCCTTCGCCGCCCAACACCTTGGGCAGGAAGGGGGCGAGGTGCGACTTCACCGCGCACGGGCCCACGCCCGGGCCGCCGCCGCCATGCGGGATGCAGAAGGTCTTGTGCAGGTTGAGGTGCGAGACGTCCGAGCCCCACTTGCCGGGCTTGGCCACGCCGACCAGCGCGTTCATGTTGGCGCCGTCGGTGTACACCTGGCCGCCGTGGGCGTGGATGATCTCGCAGATCTCCACGACGTCCTCCTCGAACACGCCGTGCGTGGACGGGTAGGTCATCATGATCGCGGCCAGGCGGTCGCTGTACTTCTCGGCGTTGCGGCGGATGTCCTCGACGTCGACGTTGCCGTTGGCGTCGCACTTGGTGACCACGACCTTCATGCCGCACATCTGCGCCGAGGCGGGATTGGTGCCGTGCGCCGATTCCGGGATCAGGCAGATGTCGCGGTGGCCCTCGCCGCGCGAGCGGTGGTAGGCGCGGATCGCCAGCAGGCCGGCGTATTCGCCCTGCGCGCCGGAATTGGGCTGCAGGCTGACCGCGTCGTAGCCGGTGCATTCCACCAGCATCGCTTCCAGCTCGTCGATCAGCTGGCGATAGCCGGCCCATTGCGCGGCCGGGGCCAGCGGGTGGATGTTGGCGAACTCCGGCCAGGTCACCGGGATCATCTCGGCGGTGGCGTTGAGCTTCATGGTGCACGAGCCCAGCGGGATCATCGTGCGGTCCATCGCCAGGTCCTTGTCGGCCAGCGAGCGCAGGTAGCGCAGCAGCTCGTGCTCGCTGTGGTGAGTGTTGAACACCGGATGGGTCAGGAACGCGCTGGTGCGTCGCAGGCCGGCCGGCAGCGCGTCGGGCGTTTCCGCGTCGAGCGCCTCGATGTCGTCGATCTGCACGCCGAACAGCTTGGCCAGGGCGACCACGTCCTGGCGCGTGGCGGTCTCGTCCAGGCTGATGCCGACGCGACGGCCATCGATCTTGCGCAGGTTGATGCGCGCGTGGCTGGCGTAGGTATGGATTTCCTCGGCGTCCACGCCTTCGACGGTGAGGGTGTCGAAGAAGGCGTCGTTGAGCTGCAGCCCGGCGCTGCGCAGCGCGGCGGCCAGGATCGCGGTGTAGCGGTGCACGCGCGTGGCGATGCGCTTGAGCCCGTCCGGGCCGTGGTAGACGGCGTACATCGAGGCCATCACCGCCAGCAGCACCTGCGCCGTGCAGATGTTGGAGGTGGCCTTCTCGCGGCGGATGTGCTGCTCGCGGGTCTGCAGGGTCAGGCGGTAGGCGGGATTGCCCTGGGCGTCGATGGATACGCCGATCAGGCGGCCGGGCATCGAGCGCTTGTAGGCGTCGCGACAGGCCATGAAGGCGGCGTGCGGGCCGCCGAAGCCGAACGGCACGCCGAAGCGCTGGCTGTTGCCGACCACGATGTCCGCGCCCCATTCGCCGGGCGCGGCGATCAGGGTCAGCGCCAGCAGGTCGGTCGCCACCGCGACCAGGCCGCCGCGCGCGTGCACGGCCTCGGCCAGCGCCTTGTGGTCGCCGATGCGGCCGAAGGTGTCCGGGTACTGCAGCAGCACGCCGAAGGCGTCGGCCTCCAGCGCCTCCTCGGGCGTGCCCACGCGCAGCTCGATGCCCAGCGGCTCGGCGCGGGTGCGCAGCAGCTCCAGGGTCTGCGGATGCACCGCGTCGTGCACGAAGAACAGGTTCGACTTGGACTTGGCCGAGCGCTTGGCCAGCGTCATCGCTTCGGCGGCGGCGGTGGCCTCGTCCAGCAGCGAGGCGTTGGCGATCTCCATGCCGGTCAGGTCGGCGCACAGCGTCTGGAAGTTGATCAGCGCCTCCATGCGGCCCTGCGAGATCTCCGCCTGGTACGGGGTGTAGGCGGTGTACCAGGCCGGGTTCTCCAGCACGTTGCGCAGGATCACCTTCGGCGTATGGGTGCCGTAGTAGCCCTGGCCGATGAAGCTGCGGAAGACCGTGTTGCGGTTGGCGATCGCGCGGATCTTCGCCAGCGCTTCCTCCTCGGTCATGCTTTCCGGCAGCGCCAGCGGGGCCGGCGACTTGATCCGGCCGGGGACGATCGCGTCGGTCAGCGCGTCCAGCGAATCGTGGCCGACCACGCGCAGCATCTGCGCGATCTCGGTGTCGTTGGGGCCGATGTGGCGCGAGACGAAGGCGTCGTGGTGTTCGAGATCGCGCAGGGAAGGCTTGGACATGGAGAAGTTTCCGTCAGGGCAGAGGGGAACGCGAAGGCCCCGCTTCCGGTCGCCGCTCCCGCGCAGGCGGGAATCCATGGACGTCGCTTTTCGCGCGCGACGCGCCCCTGGGTTCCCGCTCCCGCGGGAACGACGAACGGAGGCATGCAGGCTTCCGGTCGTGCCCCTCTGTCCTTTTGCCTGAGAGTTTGGAGACGCGGCGCGGCGTGGCCTGCCTGCGTCTGGTGCCCCTTCGGCGCCGGATCTAACCGGTCTCTCCAGAGTTTTGTTGCGGGTGGTATCGGGCCTGAGCGATTACGGGCGTTGCGCCTTCGGCAGCGGCGGTGGCCGCTTCTCCCACCATGTAGCGGGGCGATTATAGCGGTTTGCCCGCCCCGGCACGGCCGCGTGACGGCGCGTTCAGCGGCAGGCGGGACGGCCGGCTATCATGTGCGCCATCCTTTTTTTCTCCGCAGGCACCGCCCCCGCTCGGGGCCGGTGCCTGAATGCGTCCTCCGACGCCTGTTCCCGGACCCCGGCATGACCGCATCCACGCCCTCCACCCACCGCCTGGCACTGTTGCTCGCCGGGTTGGCGATGTTCGGCCCGTTCTCGATCGACATGATCTTCCCCGCGTTCCCGCAGCTCGGGCACCGGCTGGGCGTTGACCAGGTGGCGATCCAGCAGACCATCAGCGTCTACCTGCTGTTCTACGGCCTGATGAGCGTGGTGCACGGCCCGCTGTCGGACGCGTGGGGCCGCAAGCGGGTGATCGTCGGCGGGCTGGTGATGTTCATCGCCGCCTCGGCCGGCTGCGCGCTGGCGCGCGACCTCGGCACGCTGCTGGCGTTCCGCGCCCTGCAGGGCGTCTCGGCCGGCGTGGGCATGATCGTCGGCCGCGCGGTGATCCGCGACCTGTACGAGGGCCACGACGCGCAGCGGCTGATGAGCCAGGTGTCGATGATCTTCGGCATCGCCCCGGCGATCGCGCCGATCATCGGCGGCTGGCTGCTCGCGGTCGGCGCGGGCTGGCCGCTGATCTTCTGGTTCCTGGTCGCGTTCTCGGGCCTGCTGCTGCTGGCGACCCTGGCATGGCTGCCCGAAACCCATCCGGTGCAGGCGCGGCGCGGACTGAAGCCGGGGCCGTTGCTGCGCGACTACCTGACGATCGGCTTCAATCCGCGCTTCCAGCGGCTGGCGGCGGCGGGCGCGCTGAACTTCGCCGGCATCTTCCTCTACATCGCCTCCGCGCCGGTGTTCGTGATGCAGCACCTGCACCTGGGCGAGGGCGATTTCGCCTGGCTGTTCCTGCCCACCATCGGCGGCCTGACCCTGGGCGCGTTCCTGTCCGGGCGCATGGCCGGCAAGCTGCATGCGCGCAGCCAGGTGCGCATCGGCTTCATCTGCTGCGGCCTGTCGGCGCTGGGCAACCTCGGCTACAACTTCGCGGTGGAACAGATCGCGCTGCCCTGGGCGGTGCTGCCGATCTTCGTCGGCGGCCTGGGCATGGCGCTGATCTTCCCGATCCTGTCGCTGGCGGTGCTGGACATGTACCCGGCCCAGCGCGGCCTGGCCTCGTCGCTGCAGGCGTTCACCCAGCTGATGGTCAACACCGTGGTCGCCGGCGTGCTCTCGCCGCTGCTGAGCGACAAGCCGGTGCACTTGGCGCTGGGCGCGGCGGGCTTCTTCCTGAGCGGCTGGCTATTCTGGCGCTGGGACCGGCGGGTGTGCCGGCGCCAGCTGCGCGAGGCGCGCATGGCCGCGTCGGCCGGGCAGGGTTGAATCCACGTTTTCTTCGAGGAACATCGAATGTCGATCGGATCCAAGGCGCGCCGCGAGGCGCGCAAGAAGCAGGTCGAACGGGCCCGCCGCCAGGCCGAGGCCAACGCGGTACCGGCTTCGCCGATCGAGCCGCATGCCGAGCTGCGCGACCAGAGCCGCAAGCTGCTGGCCGGCATCGTGCGCCGCGATGGCCTGTGGGTGCTGGGCATGGACGGCCGCATCGCCGGCGAGTCGGAGAGCGCCGCGCAGGTGCTGGCGCTGATCATGCAGGCCGGCGAGCTGCACGAGCGGCAGGGCACGCCGGTGCGGCTGGCCTATTCCGACGCGCTGAAGGACGCCGCGCACGCCGAGGCGAAGGCGCTGGGCATGGAGTTCGAGCAGTTCAAGCGGCAGCTCTCGGCGCAGATGCGCAGCGAGGCGTCGCGCGCCAGCTGAACCGGCCCGGGCGGCCGCTCCGTCCGCCTGCTGTCATACGGCCGTTATCGCGCGCTTCTAGCTTGGAAGCATCCCAGCCAGGAGTCGCGCATGAACACGTTCAGTCGCTCTCGTCGCCAGGTGCTCAAGCAAGGGGCCGCCGCCATGGCCATGGGCACCATCGCCAGCCTCGGTGCGTTGTATTCCCGCCAGGCGCAGGCCGCGGCCGATCCCAGGACCCGGCTCGAGCCGATTCCCAGCCCGTACGGCGATCTCGCGCCGGCGCTCGATCGCAGCACCGGGTTGCCGTTGCTGCTGTTGCCGCCGGGTTTCAGCTACAGCTCCTTCGCCTGGACCGGCGACCGCATGGCGGATGGCCAGGCGGTGCCCTCGCGCCACGACGGCATGGCGGTGATGCTGCGCGGCGAGCGCGAAGGCCACGGCGGCCGCGGCCGCGGTCCGGAGCTGGTGCTGATCCGCAATCATGAAATCGGCACCGACCAGGCGCCGTTCCGCGCGCCCGGCACCTACGACACCGGCACGCTCGACGCCAATGGCGCGCGCGCCGGCGGCGGCACCACCACGCTGCGCTTCCGCAACGGCGAATGGCTCGGCGCCGAGGCCAGCCTGGCCGGCACGCTGGTCAACTGCGCGGGCGGACGCACGCCCTGGGGCACCTGGCTCAGCTGCGAGGAAATCAAGACCGACGCCCAGTCCTCGACCGGGCGCAGGCACGGCTACGTGTTCGAGGTGCACCCGGACGCCGGGCGCACCACGGGCCGGCCGCTGGTGGACATGGGCCGCTTCAGCCACGAGGCGGTCGCGGTGGACCCGCGCACGGGCTACATCTATCTCACCGAGGACGACCGCAACAAGGCCGGCCTGTACCGCTTCATTCCGCACGATCGCTCGCGCCGCGCCGGCGCGCTGGAGAACGGCGGGCGCCTGCAGGCGGCGCGCGTGCGCGGGCGGCGCAATGCCGACCTGGTCGTGGCCGGGATCGGCGACGAATACCAGCTGGAATGGTTCGACATCCCCGATCCGGACCTGGACACCGTCGCCGCTCCCGGCGATTTCCCCGACGTCGATCCCGGCAGCACCCTCAGCGGCCCCTTCGCGCAAGCCTGGAGCGAAGGCGGGCTGCGCATGAGCCGGGGCGAGGGCATCTTCTACGCCGATGGGCGGGTCTTCATCGTGGACACCAGCACCGGCATCGACGGCAACGGGCGCCGCGGCCGCGGCTACGGCGCGGTGTGGGTGCTCGACCTGGCGAGCCAGCGGTTGCGCGCGCTGTTCGTCAGCGGCAACCAGCTGGCCGCGCACAATCCGGACAACATCACCGTGAGCCCGCGCGGCGGCGTGGTGCTCTGCGAGGATCCGGACGCGGCGCCTTCGGGCAGCCCGGACCGGTACGGGCCGGGCACGCGCCTGGTCGGCCTGACCCGCACCGGGCAGGCCTTCCACCTGCTGAAGAACAACGTCGAACTCACCTCCACCCAGATCGCTGGCGCCGGCAAGGCGATCGGCGAGGGCGATTACCGCGAGAGCGAATTCTGCGGCGCCTGCTGGAGCCCGGAAGGGCGGACCCTGTTCGTCAACCTGCAGACGCCGGGCATCACCTTCGCGATCGAAGGCCCGTGGGAGCGCGGTTACCTCTGAGCGGAGCGGATGCCGCCGCGCCGCGTTTCCTGCGGCGGCATCCGAGCTTCGTCCTGGGCCTCGTTGCAGGGGCGGCCGTCGGACCTGCCGGGCTCTCTCGCGCGGTGCGCCATTCCTATCCTCGCGAGAGGGGCAGTGCTTCGCCGCGCCAGACACCCTGGCGTCGCCCCAGCCGGTTGTATCGGCCGCCGAAGTATTCCACTTGGTAGTCCTGCGTCCTCGGCAGTTCGAGGAATTCGAAGTTCCGGGTGTCCAACTGGTCGACCCGGCCCGCCGCCGCATCGTAGCGCCCGATCTGGAAGACCGGCTCGGGAAGCCGGTCGAGGTAATGCGACATGCCGTCGGTCAGCATCACCAGAGACCCATCGGAGACCGCCACTGCCTGGTTGACGATGGACATGCCGCAGGACGTGACCAATTGCAGGTCCAGGGCGTTGGGCGTGGTGCCCAGCGATTGGTTCATCACGTTCATCGCGTTGGCCACCACCTGCATGCTGTGGTCGAGGCAGACTTCCAGGCCCACGGCCATCCCGTCCCAGAAGATCAGGTTGTCCAGTTCCTGGTCCGGGTTGAGGCGGAAGCTGTAGGTGGTCGTGGGATCGAGATTGGCATGCCAGTTCTGGGGCGGGCCATCGATGTTGGAGATGTAGTGCTTCTCCATGAGCATGTAGGGCATGCTGGCGTCCATCGCGCCGCGCCGGCCGCGCAGCATCAATGCGGTGTTGAGCAGGTTGAGCCTGTGCGGTGGGTTGCGGGGGAGCTGGGAACAGATGGTTCCCGCCACGACGACCCAATCCTTGAACAGGGGCGATTGATGGATGGCTTCGTGGAGCGCCTCGGCCAGCACGAAGCGCGCGCTCTCGGGATAGGAGCCGAAGCTCGTGCTGCGCAGGAATCGCCCCTGTTCCGCCTCCTGCTCGGAGGCCTTGCGGAAGTAGAACTCCGGCGCGATGAAGACCTTCAGCGCCTCGGGATCGTTCATGCCGTCCAGGTCCTTGAACTCGGTGGCGGCCAGGTAGAGCACGTTGATCAGGCGCTGCGCCCGGGCCTGCAGATCGGGATCGGCAAGCCGGACCTGGGGCGCGCCGCCGACCGCCTGCGGCACGCCCGGCAGCGTGGGATAAAACGTGGGCACCATGTAGCTCAGGGGCAACAGCGAGGTGTACTCGATGTCGTCCATCGACGGATTCTTCGCGTTCATCGTGATCCTCCTGGAGTGCGGTATCGGCGTTGGGCAATGCGGGGACGAGCCCGCGGGAATGGCGGCGGTCATTCCTCCAGCTGTTGCATCAAGCGATAGACCGCCCTGGCCGCCTGCAGGGCGATGGTCTGGTCCTCGGCGCGCAAGGACTTGAGAGGAAGCGCGGGCGACGGGAAGCCGGGTACGACGACGATGGGGACGCCGCCTGTATCCACGGACTGCGGCCTGGGCTCTGGGACGCGCACGAAGGCGTGCCGTGCGATCGCGACGGTCAAGGCCAGAGCGACGATCGCCAGGATCGCGATCGACAGGGCGATCACCTCGAGCGGCGGCGACAGCTTCTCGATAAGGCCGGCGACGTAGCAGACGGCGATCAGGCAATCGAGGTTGAGCGGCGAATTGAGCGTCCGTGCCAGTTGCATCTGCACCAGCTCGCCGGACTGTTGCACGAACTCCACGCGATAGGACCTGCCGCATACCTCCAGCGGAACGGAGGCGCTACGTGCGGCTCCGGCGTTGTCGACAGCGCTGAAGCCTATCCGGCTGAGGGTGGGGGCGAGGGAAACCGGTGACTGCAACTGCAGCCAGTCCTGGTCGGGTGCGGCCAGGCGGACGTCGGGACTGGCGGCCTGGACGAGGAAGAAATCGCCCTCGCCGTCGCCGGCGTCGCCCTGGGTGGGCCCTGCGTCCTGGAACGCCGCCACCACGATCCGCGCCGGCAGCGGGCGTGGTTCATTCGCCGTCGCCACGGTCGCCCCCGGAGCCAGGCGACAGCGCCATGGTCGCGGCATAGCTGGCCAGCCCTTCCGTGATCGCCGCGGCGCTGAGCGCGAGCGAGCCGAAGATCAGCGGTTGCTGGCCGTCCTGCAGGATCTGCATCATCAGGCGATACGCCGCTTCCGCATTGGGCAGGGCGCTGGCATTCAAGGCATTGGCCGCGGCCAGCGGCATATCGACGATCCGTCCGCTCGCGCTCATGGGGGCGGCGCCGGCAGGTTGTAGAGCTGGCGGATGCGATCGAGCACCTTGTTGTTCTCCTCGGTGATGGTGCGCATCTGCTCGTCGGCGTCGCCCTGCACGCCGAGCATCGCGACGTTGACGGCGACCTTGGTCATCGAGTCGGCGATGTCCTGGGTGATCTTGGCGAGTTGCTTGATCGTTTCAGGCTGGCTCATTCCTGGTTCCTCTCCGGAGCGTTGCAGGGAGACGGTGGATCCGGTTGCGGGCGACGTGAAGCGTGATGGCGGCGATGCCGCTCCGGTTGTTCCGCCATGCGCGTAACCACGGTGGTATTGATGTAGTGCAGGCACTCCGCGAATTCGGCTGGCCCGAACACGCGATGCGGGTCCTCGCCGGTGGTGCCGGAGGCCACGACCGCGCACACGCCGGTCGTGGCGTTGCGGACCACGCAGTACTCGGCGGTCCGCATGGAAGCGCGCAGTCCTTGCATGATCCGGTCCTCGATCTGCGCCAACACCCCGCGGTTGTAGGCTTCCATCGACGGCGCGGGCGCGGAGGCGTCCTCGGCGGGCGTCATGGCGATGCGATATCGTCGGGCGACGCCAGTACGGCGAAGACGGCTCTCAGGTCGGCAATGGCATGCGCCAACCCGTTGCCGGCCAGGACACCGACCGCCGAACGCGCCTGCAGCGGCCCGGGTTGGCTTGCGCCATTGGCCGCCTGGGCGACGATCGGCGGAGCGAGCCCGTTCATGGCCTGCTGGTTGGCGGTGGCGTTCTGCCGGGAAAGGCCGGTGCTGGCAACGAGGTTGGAATAGGCCAGGTTGACGAGCGAAGCCGGCTGCTGCGCCTCGAGCAAGCTTGTCAGCGCGATCGCCGGAATGTCGACGCCTGCGCTGCCGGCGCCACTTCCCGCCTCGATCTCGATCTCGATGGTCCCCATGTCGATTGCTCCTGGAAGAGGTGAGGCGGCCTGCCGGCTGCCTCACCTTTGTTGCCGCGTTGCGATCAGGACGCCTTGATCTCGATGACGAGACCGTTCTGGTCGGCTCTGACGCGCACGTCCTCTCTGGTGAAATTGCCGGGAATCCGGATCACAGGTACGCCCTTCGGGACGATCAGGTGACCGGCCTCGTCCAGGTACACGCCCAGCTTCAGCAGCGCTTTCACCACCTTGCTCCAGACCACCGGCCCGTCCCCACCTTGCGGACCCGCGAAGGCTTCGATCGCCGACTTGAGGTCGGCGATGGCCTGGGCCACGCCATTGTTGGTCAGGACGTCAACCTCGGACCGCGCTTCCAGCGGGCCGAGATTGCTCACCGTGTTGGACGCCTTGGCGACGATGGACAGGCCTAGCCCGTTCATCGCCTGCTGGTTGGACACGGCGCTCTTCTGGGCCAGATCGGTGTTGGCAGTGAGGTTGGAAAACGCCAGGTTCGAGACCATGGCGGGCTGTTCCGCGATCGACTTCAAGTTGCCGATGGCAACCGCCTCTACTACTTCATCGTGAAGCATGATGCGCTCTCCGGTTCAGAGCGAGTCGGGACGACCCGGGCTCAACGGCTGGCGAACGCCTGAACCGTCGCCTTGAGGTCTGCGATGGTCTGGGCCAGTTCGTCGTTTGTCAGGATGTCGACCGCCGAGCGCGCTTCCAGCGGGCCGAGATTGCTCACGGTATTGGCCGCCTTGGCGACGATGGACAGGCCCAGCCCGTTCATTGCCTGCTGGTTGGACACGGCGTTCTTCTGGGCCAGATCGGTGTTGGCAGTGAGGTTGGAAAACGCCAGATTGGAGATCATGGCGGGCTGTTCCGCGATCGATTTCAGGTTGCCGATCGCGACGGCGCTCACGACGTCTTCGTGCAAAGGCATGGTGCTTCTCCTGGTTGAAGTGGATTTGGATTTGGATCGACGTATTGCTCATCGACATTGGCCAACGGCGAGGCGCTTGGCCCGCGTACCTGGATTCGATGCGTGCGGTTCTCGGCGCATGCGATGCCATTCCCGGGGCAGGCGGAAATCCGGAGGCCTGGTGCCGATCACGATGCGGCTTTCCTGCCGCGCCCCCAACGAGGGGGAGGATGTCTCCAGCCGGATCCTAAGCGCCGGATGGATCGACATGCTTGGGGCTATGGAATGCCCGAATGAGGTGGATTCCTGAGCGAGTTCATTTCGTTGAAGATCCTTTCCATGTCCAGCACCATCTTGTCGATGGTGCCCTGGTTCTTGCACCCGCCAGCGGTTTCGATCAGCGCCACGCACTTGGCCGCCGCCGCCATCTGGACCTGGTTCATCGCCTGCTGCTGGCTCAGGCTGATCTGTTGCTGCAGGTTCTGATTGAAGATTTGCTGGGCGAGCGCGAGGTTCGCCAGCACGGCGGGCTGCTCGCCGATGGACTTGGCGTTGGAGATGGCGATCGCCTGGATGACGTCGGCTGGCAGGTCGGACATGATTTGCCCCGTTGGAAGACGTTTCGCGTGGTGTTGCTTCGCTGTACGGGTCCAGCCTAGTCCGCGGTTTTCGCGCCGGACAAGTATCGTTACGGTTACCTTGCCGGGCGGGTTGCGGTAACAGCCGATCCAGCCGGATTTGGGACCTGCTGTGGATTCTGCTTGCTAGGTCCGTTCCAGTTTCGCGCCGGTCATGTGGCGATAATCGCGCTGCAATGGCGGCACCGGCCGCCATGGACTCGCCGGCGTGATCGACGCGTGACGCACGACTTGAGCCGGTCTTGATATTCCTTCGTCCGATGGCGCATGCGGCAAGCCGGCGCCGTGCCGCGGCGACGTATCCGGGATGTATCAGGGGGGCACGTGGAAAGGGAAGTCGAAGCGATCGACCAGGACCGAGTGCGGTTCGCCTGCGAAGCCGTTCTCGCCAGCGAGCAATTCGCCAGGGCCAACCGGATGCGGCGCCTGCTGCGCTTCCTCGTGGAGCAGGCCCTGTCGGGCAACGACAGGAACACCAGCGAGTACGCCATCGGCATCGCGGTTTTCGATCGCGATCCAGCGGCCTATATGCCGACGGAAGATCCCGTGGTCAGGGTCCAGGTGGGTCGCCTGCGCCAGCGTCTGGAGAGTTACTACGCGCGGTCACGGGATGCGAGCGGGATCGAGATCAGCATCCCGCTGGGACGTTACATGCCCGTGATACGCCGGACCGGGCAAGAGGAAGCCGAGGATAAACGGCAGGACTGCCTGGTGGTGCAACCGATCCACTGCATCGAGCCGCGCAGGGAGGGGCGCGCCTTCGCTTGCGGGCTCTACGAGGAGTTGTTGAATCAGTTGTTCCGGGATTTCGGCGGTGTGCTGATGATGCCGGACTTGCCCGAACCCGCCCGCGGAACGCCAGCGAGGGGCAGGGGGGGGCAGCAGGCAAGTGAGGGCGCCGCACTGCATCGAGAGCAGCCTGCGTATCGATGCCGAGCGCATCCGGACTTCGGTCCGGATCGTGGATGCCTCCTTGCGAAGGATCATGTGGTCAGGGCATTTCGACACGTCCGTGCATTTCGGGATCAGGCAGCAGGAGGCGTTGGCCACCTCCATCTGCAGTGCGTTGAGACAGGTCATTCCGCGCTAGGGCGCCTGCCAGCGCACGAAAGGGGCGCGCGGATGCCTGGCGGGCATTGCCTCTCGTGGAAGGAGTCCGGTCCCAAAGGGAACTGCCGAGGCTTCTGGCCGGCCGGCAATCCCTTTCTCCCATCGCGAGAGCAAGGTGCTCGGGGATCCTGCACTGCAAGCAGGAAAACCACGGGGCAGCGAAGGTGGGCAAGCGTGAAGGACGAGGGATGGGCGCCGCCTCGCGCGGCGATGTCGCCCATCCCGGGCACAATCGCGGACGACCGTTGCCGTCGCCGCTATGGCTTGCCGGCCGCCGCCTGCGGCGCCTGCCATCCGCACATCCGCCCTTCGTTCTGCTGCTTGAGCCATTCCTGCATCGGCGCGAAGTACTCCAGCATCGGGGCGGCGTCGAGCTTGTCGTTGCCGGTCAGTTCCTTGAGCGTGGCCTGCCAGGGCTGGCTGGCGCCGCGCTGGAGCATGGTCCAGAACTTCTGCCCGGCTTCCTTGTTGCCGTAGAAGCTGCAGTCGTACAGCGGGCCGGTGTAGCCGGCGGCCTGGCACAGGCCCTTGTAGAACTGGAATTGCAGGATGTGCGAGAGGAAATAGCGCGTGTACGGCGTATTGCCCGGCACGTGGTACTTGGCGCCCGGGTCGAAGAACTCCTCGCCGCGCGGCGTCGCCGGCGCCACGCCCTGGTATTTCGCCTTCAGCTCCCACCAGGCCTGGTTGTAGCGCTCGGGCGCGATCGAACCGTCGAACACGCCCCAGCGCCAGCGGTCGATCATCAGGCCGAACGGCAGGAACGCCACCTTGCTCAGCGCCATGCGCATCTGCGCGTTGATCAGCGCCTCGCGGCTGCGCTGCTGCTCGCCGACCAGGCCGATCGAGTGCAGGTAGCCGGGCGTCATCGCCAGCACGATGGTGTCGCCGATCGCTTCGTGGAAACCGTCGTTGGCGCCGCCCTGGAACAATGGCGGCAGCGGGTTGTAGGCCAGGTCGTAATAGATGTGGCCGAGCTCGTGGTAGATGGTGGTGAAGTCTTCCTCGGTCGGCTTGATGCACATCTTGGTGCGCACGTCCGGGCCGTTCTCCTTCGAGCCGTCGCCGCCCATGTTGAGGTCCCAGGCGCTGGCGTGGCAGACCACGTCGCGGTCCAGCGGCTTGATGAACTGCGAGCGCTGCCAGTAGGTCTCCGGCAGCGCGGGCATGCCGAGCGAGGTGTAGAAGTCCTGGGCGCGCTCGGTCATCTGCCTGGCGGTGCGCAGCTGCGCTTCGCGCTCGGCCTTGAAGCGCGCCTCGGTGTCGCCCTGCGCCTTGGCCAGCTGCGCGCTGAGCTGGGTCTGGTACTGCTTCTCGAGGGTGGCGGTGATGTCCAGGTCGCCGGCGCCCGGATACGGTTGCAGCAGGTCCCACAGATTGGACCAGTCCTGCTGCCACATGTTGCCCATCAGGTGGGCGGGCAGCAGGCCGCCGGGCAGTTCGCCCTTGTCGGCGCCGTATTCCTTGTCGAGCTTGCCGCGCGCGTAGCACTGCAGTTGCTCGTACAGCGGCTTGACCTGGTCCCACAGCCGGTCGGTCTCGGCGGCGATCTGCGCGGGCGGCATGTCGTAGCCGCTGCGCCACATCTCGCCGACGTCGGCGAAGCCCATTTCGCGCGCGCCCTCGTTGGCCAGCTCGACGAAGCGCTGGTAGTCCTTGCGGATCGGCGCGGCGACGCCGTGCCAGCCTCGCCAGGCATCCAGTTGCTCGTCGTAGTCGCGGCTGCTGGCCAGCACCCGCTCCAGCTCGCCGAGCTGGCGGCATTGGCGTGCCTCGCCTTCGCCCTTGCAGTAGGTGCCGGCGCCGTAGTCGCCTTCCATCCGCGCCGCGATCGTGGTCAGCTCGGCGAGCTTGGCCGGATCGCGCGGGGCCGGCATCGCGGTCATCAGCTTCAGCAGCTTGAGCGCGCGCGCGGTGTCCTCGGACATCGGCTTGCCCTCGTAGCGCTTGGCCTGCTCGATCCATGCGTTGAGCTGGGTCAGGGCGCGCTCGTTGGCCTTGGCCGCCACCCGCTGCGAGTCCACGTTGATGTAGGTCGAGGACAGCCACTGCGCGGAGCTGAGTTCCGGATAGGCGGCCTTGTACTCCTGGTTGATGCGCGCAACGAACTGGTCGGCGGTCTCGCCGTTCTCGGCCCGGGCGGCGGGCTTTTCCTGTTCCGGGCTGGGCGTCTTGCGGCAGGCCGACAGCGACAGCAGGCCGGCGGCCACGGCGATGGCCAGCAGCAGGGGGCGATGGTTCACGAGGGGTCCCTTTGCGTGAGTGCGACCGGCGAAGGCTAGAGGCCCGGGATGGCACTGGCAAGGCAGGGGCCGCAGGCGAAGGGCGGATAAGCGCCCGAGGAGCGGCCTTCTGTGGGAGCGGCTTCGGCCGCGATGGGGCTTTCATGCAGATCCTTCTGCAACAGCCTGCACATTCATGTGCCGAGGTTCAAATGAGAAAGCTCCGTCGCGGCTGAAGCCGCTCCCACAAAAAAGCCGTTCTACGGATATCGGGTTTACGAGGGCGAGCGCGCCCGCCGGAGATTCACTGCGCGCAGCCGGCGAACAGGTCGCGCGAGCGATCGTAGACGGAGGTCCTCACCTGCATGAGGCCCAGCACCGAGGGGAACAGGTTGTCCTGGTCGGCGCGCCCGTTCGCGCGCTGGCGCAGGCACTTCAGGTCGAGCCCGCGATCCTGCGCGAATTCCGGCGAAAACCACATCACCATGGGCACGCGGGTCTGCTCGGCCGGCGCGATCGCGTAAGGCACCCCATGCAGGTAGAGGCCTTTCTCGCCGAGCGACTCGCCGTGGTCGGAGAGGTAGATCATGGCGGTGTCGTAGTCGGGCAGGGCGCGCAGCGTGCCGATCGCGCGGTCCAGAAAATGGTCGGTGTACAGGACCGTGTTGTCGTAGGTGTTGACGATCTGCTCGCGGCTGCAGTTGCCCAGCTCGGCGGTGTCGCAGGTCGGCGCGAAGCGCCGGAACTGCGCCGGGTAGCGCTGGAAGTAGGCCGGGCCGTGGCTGCCGAGCTGGTGCAGCACCACCACGCGGTCGCCCGGCCTGGCGCGCACCTGCGCGGCGAGGTCGTCGAGCAGGATCTCGTCCATGCAGCGCCCGTCCTTGCACAGCCCGGGCTTCTTCGCGTCGTCGAGCTGCTGGATCTGCAGGCCTTCGCACACGCCCTTGCAGCCGGACTGGTTGTCGCGCCACAGCGTGGCGATGCCGGCGTGTTCGAGCACGTGCAGGAACGACTGGTGGGCGCGGATCTTCGCTTCGTCGTAATCGTGGCGGCCGAACGGCGAGAACATGCACGGCACCGAGACCTCCGTGCTGGTGCCGCACGAGTGCATGTCGGGGAAGTTGATCACCCCGGTCTGCGCCAACTCGGGCGTGGTCTGGCGCGCATAGCCGTTGAGGCCCCAGTTCTGCGCGCGCATGGTCTCGCCCAGCACGATCAGCAGCAGGCGCGGGCGGCTGCCCGGTGCGCGCGGGGTCGCCATCGCGTCGTGCTCGATCGGCAGCTTCGGCTTGTGCTTGATCGGCGAGTCGGTCTTGAGGTCCTGCTTGAGCGCGACCAGGTAGTTGACCGGCGTGGCCAGGTAGCGCACCTCGCGATGGTTGCGCATCAACGCCGACAGGCCCTGGAACGACAGCATCGAACCGGCGGCGCCGACCGCCGCGATGGCCGCCAGGAACAGCAGGCGCACGCCGAACGCGCGGCTCCAGCTGCGGCGGCGCAGCCGCACCCGCCACAGCACGGCGATCGGGAGCGCCGCGTAGAACAGCAATGGCCACAGCAGCGCGGGCGTGAGCAGCTCGCGCGATTCCTTGTGGTCGGTGTTGAGCACGTTGCGCAGCATGTCCGCGTCCAGGTAGACGCTGTAGCTGTTCATGTAGTGCGTGGCGAACGCGGTGGTGACGAACAGCAGCGTCAGCAGCGGCTTGGCGTTCCAGCGCCACACCAGCAGGCCGAACAGCAGTGCGTGCACGGAGACCAGCAGGAAGAACAGCGACGCGGCGAAGCCGATGTCGCCGGGATGCGTCGCGAGCGACGCATGCCAGAACATGCGGTTGCAGGCGAGCGCGAAGAACACGCTGCTGCCCAGCACCAGCGTTTCCACCGACACTTGGGGCCGGCGCGTCCAGTCGAGCGCGCGCAGGCGCGAGAGCACGCCGCTGCGGGGCAACGAGAGGCTCATGCGGTTTCTCCCGCCGCGCCGGCCGCGACGCTGCGCGCCCGCGGGCGCAACAGCCACAGGTACAAGCCGAGCGACACGCCCCAGCAGACCGCCAGGGCCCACAGGTCGTGGGAGAGGAAGTGCGCGCCGCGCAGTTGCTGGGAAACGCCGAACAGCAGCCCGGCGCCGAGACCGATCGCCAGCCCGGCCTTGCGCCAGCGCGGACGGACCGCCAGCGCGGCGAAGTACAGCGCGACCCAGGCATAGCCGCCGCTGGCATGCCCGGCCGGGAAGCAGCCCGATGCCGGAACGCCCTGGCGCGATTCGAACAGTCCGTAGAAGGCGTGGGTGCCGCCGTAGCTGGCCAGGTCCCACGGGCAGTCCATGTGCGTGGCTCCCTTCAGCAACGATACCGCCGCGGTCGAAAGCCCCACCGCCAGCACCACGTACAACGCCGGGCGCGACCAGGCGTTCCAGCGCGGCGAGCGCCGCGCATACAGGCCGAAGACCAACAGCGCCAGCGCCGCGGCGGTGCTGGCCTGCTTGCCGCCGCGATGCACGAGCTTGGCGGTGAACCAATGGTCCTTGAGCAGCCAGTGCCCGCCTTCGGCGTGATAGATCTGCGTGGCCAGCCACTGGTCGACGCCGCCGGCCGTCAGCAGCGCGCTCAGCGCCAGCACCGCCGCCAGCGGGATCCACAGGTGGGTGGCGACGAAGCGGCTGTACGGACGGAGAACGGGGAAGGCATCCGTGGCGGATGCAGGCATCAGGTTCATCGGGCGCCAACGGGCAAAAGGCCGTTTCCGGCAATGGCGGGCATGATCCGGGCCGGTTTGTCGGAAAGCGGTCGGACAACCGTTGCCCGGCGCTTAACCTCAGGCAACGTCCCCGGCGGTTCAGTTGCCGTTGTCGTCGCCCGCGCCGGCCTGGTCTTTCGCGGGCGTCACGCAGCCCGGCTTCAGTGCACTGCCCGGCACCAGTTGCCAGGCATTGCGGTTGGACTCGCCGATGTCGATCGCCTGCGCGCGGTCCACGCAGGGGCTCATCGCGTCGCGCAGCACGAACAGCCAGCGCCGCTGCGGCGCCTGCGCCACCCAGTCCGCGGCGCGTGCCCATTGCACGTCCCAGGGCTGCTTGAAGCCGAAGTCCACCGCCGGCTGGTCCGCCTGCAGCAGGTTCTGCTCGCGCCAGGCGATCATCCCCAGTTCCGCGCCGGGGCCGATGCGCTCGCCCACGCGCTGCATCAGGCCGGCCGCCGAGCTGTAGGGATCGAGTGCCACCATCAGGCCCAGGCCATGGATCGTCCACAGCAGCGCCGTGGCGGCGACCACCAGCGCGCCGGCGCGTCGCAGCCGCGCCCAGGCCGCGAGCAGCAGGGCAGGGATGGCGAAGGCGAGCAGCCAGGCGCCGAACACCTGCATCGCCGCCGGGTCGATCGCGCGCTTGAGCGCGCCCCGCATCGCCCATCCGGCCTGCATGCACAGGCCGGCGCCGACCGCCAGCGCGGCCAGCGCCAGCAGCCAGACATAACCGGCCAGGACCCAGCGGGTCGCGCGCCTGCGCAGCAATCCGGGCAGCAGCGGCGCGGCAGCCACGGCCAGCGCCGGCAGCATCGGGAAGATGTAGACCTCGCGCTTGCCGGGGCTCGCGCTGAAGAACGCCAGCACCAGCACGCTCCAGCCGAGCAGCAGCCAATGGCGCGGATCGCCGCGCCGCAGGCGCCGCCGCCAGGCCGGCAGCAGTTGCGGCAGCAGCAGGCAGCCCGGCAGCCACAACGTGGCGATCACCTGCAGGTAGTACCAGGCCGGTTGCACGTGGTGCCAGGCCGCGGTGTAGCGCGTGCCGGTCTGCTTGAACAGCAATTCGTGCGCATAGGCGCGCAGGCTGGGGTCGGGAGCCTGCCACAGCGCGATCGCCAACGGCAGCAGCCACACCGCCGTGCCGGCGACGAAGGCCGGGACCGCGCCCAGCCATGCCGGCCATGCGCCACGCACCGCGTCCGCGCGATGCCGGTGGCGCCAGGCCGCCCACGGCAGCAGCACCAGCAGCGGCAGGAAACCCACGCCCTTGGTCACCGTGCCCAGCCCGGCGGCGAACGCGCCCAGCGCCCAGGCCGGCCAGTCGGGGCCGCGCAGCAGGTGCCGCAACAGTCCCCACAGCGACAGCGTGGTCATCGCCACCAGCACCATGTCGATCTGCGCGCGCTTGGCCAGCACCCCGAACTGCAAGGTGGCGAACAGCGCCAGCACCGCGTAGCGCGCCACGCGCCGGTTCCAAAGCCGGCGCGCCAGGTCCCAGGTCAGCCACAGGGTCGCCAGCGCCGCGAGCAGCGAAGGCAGCAGGAAGGCGACGCGCCAGTCGCGCACCAGTTCGAACGCGCCGGCCTGCATCCACATGAACACCGGCGGCTTTTCCGCGTACAACTCGCTGCCCCGGTGCGGCAACAGCCACTGCCCGCTCTGCACCATCGCGCGCGCGGCGAGCACGAAGCGGGGTTCGTCCGGCGGGTTAGGCTGGCGCAGCCCCAGCCCGGCCAGCAGGGCGAGCACGATCGCCAGCAGCTCGGCGCGGTAGGCCCAACGCCGCCGCCGCTCCAGGGGTGTGATGGAAGTCTGCACGTTGGAATGCGGGCAAAACGGGCGCAGACTATGCCGCGGCGAGCGTGGGAAGTTTGTCGGAACCTGCCGTTTCGACGCGCTTCCGACATCGCCCGGCTACGATGCACGACCACATCTTTCCCGGAGACCGACGATGCGGCTGCTCGTCATCGAGGACAACCGCAATCTGGTGGCCAACCTGTTCGACTATTTCGAGGCGCGCGGCCATACCCTGGATGCCGCGCCGGACGGCATCACCGGCCTGCACCTGGCCACCACGCAGCCCTACGACGCCATCGTGCTGGACTGGATGATGCCGCGCATGGACGGCCCGGAAGTGCTGCGCCGGCTGCGCGAGGAACACCTGTCCGAACTGCCGGTGATCATGCTGACCGCGCGCGACGAGCTGCCCGACAAGATCGCCGGCTTCCGCGCCGGCGCCGACGACTATCTCACCAAGCCGTTCGCGCTGCCCGAGCTGGAAGTCCGGCTGGAAGCGCTGCTGGTGCGCGCGCAGGGGCGTGGCCGCAGCAAGCTGCTGACGGTCGGCGACCTGAAGCTGGACCTGGCGACGCTGGAGGCCAGCCGCGCCGGCAAGCCGCTGCACCTGTATCCCGCCTGCCGCAAGCTGCTGCAGGTGCTGATGCAGGCCAGCCCGGCCGCGGTCACCCGCGAGAAGCTCGAACAGGCCCTTTGGGGCGACGAGCCGCCGGACGGCGACATGCTGCGCTCCCACATCTACGACCTGCGGCGCAGCGTGGATGGCCCGTTCGAGGAGAAGCTGATCCACACCCTGCCGCGCGTCGGCTACCGGCTCGGCCCCGCCGGGCACCAGGAACGCCTGCATGCCGAATAGCCCGCGTCGCGCCCTGGACCGCAAGCGCGGGGCCCCGCCGGCGCCGGGCCTGGCGTCGCGGCGCCGCATCCCGGACGGCGCGCGCCTTCCATGAAGCCGGGCGGGATACGTTCCAGACTAGGCGGGCTGCGCGCGCGCGTCACGCTGTGGCTGGTGATCTACGCCGCGCTGATCTCGCTCGCGGTGTTCATCCATGGCTTCATCGTCAACGAGCAGGCCGAGCAGCTGACCTGGCGCTCGCTGCTCAAGTCGGAGTTGGCCCACTTCGTCCAGCGCAGCGCCGAGGATCCGCACTACCACTGGACCGACACCGAGACGGTGCAGCTGTACGGCGACGACGACGACTCGCCGGCGCCGCCGGAGTTCGCCCGCTTCGGCCCGGGCATCCACGACGGCATCGAGTACCAGGGGCGCGACAAGGTGCTGATGGTGCAGGACGTCAACGGCCGGCGGCTGGTGCTGGCGCTGGACATCACCCAGTTGCAGGCGCACGAGAACAACCTGGGGTTGTGGATGCTGGTCTCCAACATCATCGCGATCGTGCTGCTCGGCATCCTCGTGGCCTGGGGCCTGGGGCGTGTGGTGCAGCCCCTGGCCGACATGGCCAAGCGCATCCACGCGCTGCGCCCGGACCGGCCCGGCCAGCACATCGACGTGGTGAAGGGCGCCAGCCACGAGCAGGTGGTGATCGCCGAGGCGCTCAACGACTACCTGCAACGCAACGACACCTTCGTCGAGCGCGAGCGCGCCTTCATCGACAGCACCAGCCACGAGCTGCGCACGCCGATCGCGGTGATCCGCGGCGCCAGCGAGCTGGCCCTGGACCAGCCGGACACGCCGCCGGCGGTGCGCCACCAGCTGCTGCGCATCCGCCAGACCGCCGAGTCGGTCGAGCAGCTGGTCACGCTGCTGCTGGTGCTGGCGAAGGACCCCAGGCGACTGGAGAAGAGCAGCGACTACGTGAACCTGGACGAGCTGCTGCCGGACATCCTCGACGACCATCGCCACCTGTGCGCGGACAAGGACCTCGGCCTGCAACTGGTCGAGCTGGCGCGCTGCGAGCTGTTCGCGCCGGTGGCGATCATGCAGGTCGCGATCGGCAACCTGCTGCGCAACGCCATCGAGAACAGCGACCGCGGCGTGATCCGCGTGTCCCTGCTGGCGCCGGCGACGGTGCGGATCGAGGATCCCGGGCACGGCATGAGCCCGGAAGAGATCGCCGCGATCTACCGCCGGATCGCGCGCGGCGACCCGCGGCAGGGCAGCGGCATCGGCCTGGACCTGCTGGGCCGCCTGTGCGAGCACCTGGGCTGGAAGCTGCAACTGGACTCGGAGACCGGGCAGGGCACCGTGGCCACGCTGGACATGAGCGGCTCGCTGGCCAAGAGCCGGGATTCGTGATTGGGGATTCGGGATTGGCAAGAGCGTAGGCTCACGCCGCTCCTACAAATCCCCAATCCCGAATCCCGAATCCCGGCCTTAAAGCAACAGCCCGCGCGCGGTCAGCCAGGCGCATGCATCCTCGGCATCTTGCTCGAACCGCGCCGCGGCAACGATGAGGCGCCAGGGACGTCTGGCGCGTCGCCACGCGCCCGGGATCGATCCGCCGGAACCGGGGCCTCAGCTTGGCAGCAATCCTCGCGCGATCAACCAAGCCCGTGCATCCTCGGCATCTTGCTCGAACCACGCCCTCGTCGACCCAAGCCGGTACGTATAACCCCACGCATCCATGTCGGCCATCAGCCGCGCGCTGCCCACGCCGGGCAACTGGTCGGCCAGCACGATCTGCAGGTAGCAGGTGGCGTCTTCTTCCTCGACCGAGTCGGTCGCGTCGGTATGCACCGCCGCGCGCCTGTCGGGCGGCAGCACGATCAGGTGGCAGGCCTCGTGCAGCATCGAGTGCACCGGGGTATCGCCGCGCACGTACACGTTGCCGCCGATGATGCCGGCCTCCGGCTCGCCCCAGTAGCTGCCCGGGATCGCCGCGCCATCGGCGACGCGATGCAGGGCCAGGCCATGGCGCGCCAGCAGCGCGGCGGCAGCGGCGGAGTCGATCTGGCCCACGCACAGCACGCCGGCCGGTGCGTCGGGTGCCAAGGTCTCGGGCCGGGCAGGGGCGGGTGTCATCGTCGCGTGCTCCACGCCGGCCGCGCGAGGCGGCCGGCGCGCATGGCGTTCACTTGCTGTCGTGCTCGTCCGGCAATGCCACGGAGATGTCGAGCACGTCGTTGGCGCCGTCCTTGATCAGGTCGACCTTGACCGCGTCGGCATCGATGTTGACGTACTTCTTGATCACTTCCAGCAGTTCGCGCTGCAGCAGCGGCAGGTAATCCGGGCCGCCACGCTGGGTGCGCTCCTGCGCGATGATGATCTGCAGGCGGTTCTTGGCCGTCTCGGCGGTGTTCTTCTTGCTCTTGAGAAAATCGAGCAGTCCCATGCTTACCCTCCGAACAGCTTGCTGAAGAAGCCCTTCTTCTCCACGGTGGTGAAGCGCATCGGGCGGTCTTCGCCCAGGATGCGGCCAACGGCGTCTTCATAAGCCTGTCCGGCCGGGGATTCGGTGTCCAGGATCACCGGTTCGCCCTTGTTGGAGGCGTTGAGCACGTCGCCCGATTCGGGGATCACGCCGATCGCCTTCAGGCCCAGCACTTCCTCGACGTCGGCGATGGACAGCATCTCGCCGCCCTCCACGCGCGCCGGGCTGTAGCGGGTCAGCAGCAGCGAGGCCGGCACGGTGCCGCCGTTCTCGGCCTTGTGGGTCTTGGAATCGAGCAGGCCGATGATGCGGTCCGAGTCGCGCACCGAGGACACCTCGGGGTTGACCACCACCACCGCGCGGTCGGCGAAGTACATCGCCAGGAACGCGCCCTTCTCGATGCCCGCCGGCGAGTCGCAGACGATGTAGTCGAAGCCGTCGTTGGCCAGGTCCTTGAGCACCTTCTCGACGCCTTCCTTGGTCAGCGCGTCCTTGTCGCGCGTCTGCGAGGCCGCCAGCACGTACAGGTTCTCGAAGCGCTTGTCCTTGATCAACGCCTGCTTCAGCGTCGCCTCGCCGTGCACCACGTTGACGAAGTCGTACACCACGCGGCGCTCGCAGCCCATGATCAGGTCGAGGTTGCGAAGGCCCACGTCGAAGTCGATGACCGCGACCTTCTTGCCGCGCCGCGCCAGCCCGCAGGCCAGGCTCGCGCTGGTGGTGGTCTTGCCGACGCCGCCCTTGCCGGAGGTGACTACGATGATTTCAGCCAAAGGATTTCTCCCGATGTTGTTCTTTTGATAGGGAGCCGCTCAATCGAGGGCGGCGATCTTGATCTGATCCTGCTCCAGCCAGACCTGTACGGCCTTGCCTCGCAGGTCCATGGGTACATCGTCCAGCACCTTGTAGTGGCCGGCAATGGCGACCAGTTCGGCGTGGAAGTCGCGGCAGAAGATCCGCGCCTCGGTGTTGCCGCGCGCGCCGGCCAGGGCGCGGCCGCGCAGCGTGCCGTAGATGTGGATGCTGCCGTCGGCGATCACTTCGGCGCCGGCGCCGACCGTGCTCAGCACGGTCAGGTCGCAGTTCTCCGCGTACAGCTGCTGGCCCGAGCGCACCGCCGCGCGCTGCATGCGGCCGGGCTTGGGCTGGGCCTGCGGCTTGGCAGCGGGCGGCGGCGGGGCCTGCCGGGGAGCCGGCGTGGGCGCCCCGGCCGCGGCCCCGCCGTCGATCCGTTCGTACTGGGCGCGGAACTTGGCCAGCAGCGGCAGGCCGAGCTGCTCGGACAGCGCTTCGATGCTGCTGGTGCCGTAGGCCAGCGCCACCGGCAGCACGCCGGCCTGGCGCAGGCCGTCCAGCAGCGCCTGCGCGGTCGGCAGGTCCGGCGCCTGCGAGAGCCCGCCGAAGTCCAGGATCACCGCGGCGCGCCCGAACAGCTTCGGCGCGCGCGCCACGCGCTCGCGCATCTCCTGCACCAGCTTCTCCACGTCCAGCGTGCGGACGCGCAGGTTGGCGATGCCCACCTGGCCGATCTTCAGCTCGCCGGCCTGCTCGAAATCGAGGTTCGCCGACACGTTCAGGTCCCCGTCGGGCGCTGCGCGCGCGGCAGGTGGCGGGGATGCCCGATCCAGGGCACCTCCGGCAACGCGTCGCCGTAGGTGTCGTGCACCCACTCGTAGCTGCACAGGTCCTTCAGCAGCATGCTGGCGCGCACGTCGACCTCGGGCATCAGGTTCTGGCCGACCTCGCGGAAGCCGAAGCTGCCGTGGAACAGCAGCGCGGCGTCGGCGCCGTGGTCCAGGAACACCTCGCAGGCCAGCTGCGGATAGCGCAGCTCGGCGTAGCTCTGCACGTCGGCGTAGAACGCCCGGCCCACGCCGCCGCCGCGCCGGCGGCTGGCGACCACGATGCGGTCGATGTAGAAGAAATGCGGGTAATGCTCGCGGAACCAGCGGAAGTTGCTGCTGTCGTGATCGCTGCCGCTGCCGAAGCCGACCAGGAAGCCGGCCAGGTTGCCGTCGCGCTCGGCGACGCGGAAATACTCGGCGGTCTCGTAGAAATGGTGCAGGCGGGCGCTGTCCAGGGGCAGGATCGCCAGGCCGGCGTTGTTGTTCAGTGCCAGGACGGAATCGAGCTCATGCTCGCGCACGTCGCGGATGACGATCGACATTGATACTCCGGGGGTAACGCGGGTGGTCCGATCTCGGGACCTTGCGCGGGATTATTGCATGACCCGCCCTGAGCGGCACCCAAGCGGGCGTGACTTCCGGAGCAGGGCGGCGCGGCGCGATCCGCCTAAGATGCGGCCATGTTGGGATATCTCAGCCATACCCGCGTCCTGCGCTTCGCCGGCCTGTTCACCTGGGCCATCGTCTGCGTGCCGATGCTGCTGATCCTGTTCGTCCAGGGCGGAAACCCGGAAACGGCGAGCCGCGAGGCGGTATGGCCGTTCCTGGCCTACCTGGTGTTCGGGGTCAGCTATTTCTGGCTCACCCGCGGCCTGGACAGCGGCGGGCATGCGCGCTGGCACGACCGGCTGATCCTGCTGGTGCTGACCGTCAGCGCGCTGGCGGTGAGCTACTTCAACGGTTCCGGCCTGGGCAGCATCCTGATGATGGTGGCGGCGGGCGTGATCCCGTGGCTGCTGCCGGCGCGACTGGGCGTGATCTGGCTGCTGCTGAGCCAGCTGGCGGTACTGCCGGTCTACTACTTCATCCTCGGCTTCTCGCTGGTGGAAGCGCTGATGCAGTCGTTGCTGTACGGCGGCTTCTCGATGTTCATCTTCGTGACCAGCCTGGTTTCCCGCCAGCAGACCGAGGCGCGCGAGGAGCAGCGCCGGCTGAATGCGGAGCTGCGCGCCACCCGCGCCTTGCTGGCCGAGAGCGCCCGCGTCAATGAGCGCACCCGCATCTCGCGCGAGCTCCACGACCTGCTCGGCCACCACCTGACCGCGCTGAGCCTGAACCTGGAGGTCGCCAGCCACATCACCGAGGGCCAGGCGCAGGAACACGTGAAGCAGGCCCATACCCTGGCCAAGCTGCTGCTCACCGACGTGCGCGAGGCGGTCAGCCAGTTGCGCGAGAGCGGGGCGATCGAGCTGGCCGCGGCGCTGCGGCCGCTGGTGGCGCAGGTTCCATCCCTGGAGATCCACCTGGACATCGCCGCCCCGTTGACCGTGGAGGACCCCGAGCGGGCCCACGTGCTGCTGCGCTGCACCCAGGAGATCATCACCAACGCGGTCCGCCACGCCGGCGCGAACAACCTGTGGATCCGGGTGTTCCGCGACGGCGGCGACGTGGTGATCGATGCCCGCGACGACGGCCAGGGCGCCGACCACATCGATCCCGGCAACGGCCTGCGCGGCATGCGCGAACGCCTGGCCCAGCATGGCGGCCGCCTGGACATCGAAACCCGCCGGGGCGCAGGCTTCCGCCTTCGCGCCTCGGTCCCGGGCGCGCCCGCGTTGATGCCGGCCGCCGTGCCGGGGCTCGTCGACGCTATCGGGACAGGCCACGCCGCCCCTGGGCGCGTGTGAGGCTAAGGAAGAGCGAGGGAGCTTATGTTGATAAGGAATGAAGTGATGGCGCAGCATCGCACGCGCCCCAGGGCGGCCCTTCGGGTTGCCGTGCCCGGCACCCCGGCGGCCGCGCGCGGCCTGCACGGGCGATGGCCAGCCGGTCGCAGCGCCATGCACGACCGCCTGGACGCCGGGCGCCGCGACGCGGCCCATCCCAATAGCGTTAACAAGCCCTAGGAGCGCAGTGATGATCCGAGTCTGTCTGGTCGACGACCAAACCCTGGTGCGGCAGGGGATCCGCTCGCTGCTGGCACTGGACGATGGCATCGAAGTGGTGGCCGAGGCCGGCGACGGGCGCCAGGCCGTGGAGCAGATCCCGCAGGTGAAGCCCGACGTGGTGCTGATGGACATGCGCATGCCGGTGATGTCCGGCCTGGAGGCGCTGCAGACGCTGTCGCGGGCGGGCGCGCTGCCGCCGACGATCATCCTGACCACCTTCGACGACGACCAGTTGGTGCTGGCCGGCCTCAAGGCCGGGGCCAAGGGCTACCTGCTCAAGGACGTCTCGCTGGAGCAACTGGTGGGCGCGATCCGCACCGTGGCCGAGGGCGGGTCGCTGGTGCAGCCGGCGGTGACCCAGCGCTTGCTGTCGGGCCTGGAGCACATGCGCAACGAGTTCGTCAGCCTGGACCGCCCGGACCCGCTGACCGACCGCGAGACCGAGATCCTGCGGCTGATGGCCTCGGGCTTCTCCAACAAGGAGATCGCCAATTCGCTGGGCGTGGCCGAAGGCACGATCAAGAACCACGTCTCCAACATCCTGTCCAAGCTCGGGGTACGCGACCGCACCCGGGCGGTGCTCAAGGCCTTCGAGCTGCAGTTGGTCTGATCGACAGGATGCCCTGCCCGCCGCAGCGCGGCGGGCGCTCGCGGCCGCGCGAGGCGGTGCCTCGCGGGCGACGGCCGCTCGCCCTGTCCAAGCTCGGGGTACGCGACCGCACCCGGGCGGTGCTCAAGGCCTTCGAGCTGCAGT